>NZ_JBITGI010000001.1:0-229221 GCF_044456945.1 Streptomyces sp. NPDC050759
CCCCCCCCCCCCCCCCCCCCCCCCCCCCCCCCCCCCCCCCCCCCCCCCCCCCCCCCCCCCCCCCCCCCCCCCCCCCCCCCCCGGCCCCGACCCACATCACACCCGCCCCCACCGGACCGAAACGGGCCGCCGCAGGCACAGAGGGGCGCGGGGAACTGCGCAAAAAACGCCCGCCCCCACCCCACCCGCACTCAACCGTCAAACCGCCGGAGGCTAGTGCGCGGCAGACTCCCAGTCCGCCCCATCCCCCACCGAAACCCCCAGCGGCACATTCAGACGCACCGCGTCGGACATCTCCCGGCGGACGATCGACTCCGCCGCCTCCCGCTCCCCCGGCGCGATCTCCAGCACGATTTCGTCGTGAACCTGGAGCAGCATCCGGGACTCCAGACCCGCATCCCGCAGCGCACCGTCCACCTTGAGCATCGCGATCTTGACGATGTCCGCCGCGGTCCCCTGGATCGGCGCGTTGAGAGCCATCCGCTCGGCCGCCTCACGCCGCTGACGGTTGTCGCTGTTGAGGTCGGGCAGATACCGCCGGCGCCCGAACAGCGTCGCCGTGTACCCCGTCGCCCGGGCCTCGTCGACCGCCCGCCGCAGATAGTCCCGCACCCCGCCGAACCGCTCGAAGTACGCGTCCATCAGGGCCCGCGCCTCCCCCGCGTCGATGTTCAGCTGCTGCGAGAGCCCGAACGCGGACAGCCCGTACGCCAGCCCGTACGACATCGCCTTGATCTTCCGCCGCATCTCCGCGTCGACCCCACCGGGCTCCACGGCGAACACCTGCGAGGCGGCGGTCGTGTGCAGGTCCTCCCCAGACGTGAACGCCTCGATGAGCCCCTCGTCCTCGGAGAGGTGGGCCATCACCCGCAGCTCGATCTGGCTGTAGTCCGCGGTCATGAGGGACTCGAAGCCGTCCCCCACTACGAACCCCCGCCGGATCGCCCGCCCCTCGTCGGTGCGGACCGGAATGTTCTGGAGGTTCGGATCCGTCGACGACAGACGGCCCGTCGCCGCGACCGTCTGGTTGAACGACGTATGGATACGCCCGTCCGCGGCGATCGTCTTGATCAGCCCCTCGACGGTCACCCGGAGCTTGGCCTGCTCACGGTGCCGGAGCATGATCACCGGCAGTTCGTTGTCCGTCTGGGTCGCCAGCCAGGCCAGCGCGTCCGCGTCCGTCGTGTAGCCGGTCTTCGTCTTCTTCGTCTTCGGCAGGCCCAGCTCACCGAAGAGGACTTCCTGGAGCTGCTTGGGCGAGCCGAGGTTGAACTCGTGCCCGGCCGCCGCGTGCGCCTCCTTCACGGCCTGCTGGACCGCGCCCGCGAACATCTGCTCCATGGCCTCGAGGTGGGCCCGGTCGGCCGCGATGCCGTGCCGCTCCATACGGGCCAGCAGGGCGGAGGTGGGCAGCTCCATGTCCCGCAGCAGATCCGCGGCCCCGACCTCCGCCAGGCGGCTTTCGAAGGCCGTGCCCAGATCGAGGACGGCCCGGGCCTGGATCATCAGCGCCTCGGCCTCGGCACCGTCGTCCGTGCCGAAGGCGAGCTGTCCGTCGGCCGTCGCCGCGGGGGCCAGCTCCCGGCCCAGGTACTCAAGGGACAGCGCGTCCAGGTCGAAGGACCGGCGCCCCGGCTTGACCAGGTACGCGGCGAGCGCGGTGTCCATGCCGACACCGGCGATGCTCCAGTCGTGCTCGGCGAAGACCCGCATGGCGCCCTTGGCGTTGTGCAGGACCTTGGGCCGGTCGGCGTCGGCGAGCCAGGCGACCCAGGCCCGCTCGTCGGCCTCGTCCAGCTGGGACGGGTCGAACCAGGCGGCCGCACCGCCGGACGCGGCGAGCGCGACCTCGGCGACCGAGCCGGTGCCGAGGGCCCAGGTGTCGACGGTGGCCAGACCCAGGGGCTGTGCGCCGTGCTCGGCGAGCCAGCCCGCCAGATCGCCGGTGCCGAGCACCTTGCCGTCCACTTCCACACCGGGCGCGACGACCGGGGTGCCCTCGGCCTCCTCGGCGCCCGGGTCGACGGCCAGGAGCCGCTCCCGCAGGGAGGGGTTCCTGATCTCCAGGGTGTCGAGGATCATCGCGAGGGTCTTGCGGTCGTACGGAGCGCGCTCCAGGTCGGTGACCGCCTTCGGCAGCTCCACCGTGCGCACCATCTCGGTGAGGCGGCGGTTGAGCTTGACGGCCTCCAGGTGGTCGCGGAGGTTCTGTCCGGCCTTGCCCTTGACCTCCTCGACCCGCTCGACCAGCTCCGCGAACGAACCGAACTGGTTGATCCACTTCGCCGCGGTCTTCTCGCCGACGCCGGGAATGCCGGGGAGGTTGTCGGACGGGTCGCCGCGCAGGGCCGCGAAGTCGGGGTACTGGGCGGGCGTCAAGCCGTACTTCTCGAAGACCTTCTCCGGAGTGAACCGGGTCAGCTCCGAGACGCCCTTCGTCGGGTACAGCACGGTGGTGCGCTCGCTGACCAGCTGGAAGGAGTCGCGGTCGCCGGTGACGATCAGCACATCGAAGCCCTCGGCCTCGGCCTGTGTGGCGAGCGTGGCGATGACGTCGTCGGCCTCGAAGCCGTCGATCGCGAAGCGCGAGACGTGCATCGCGTCGAGGAGCTCGCCGATCAGCTCGACCTGGCCCTTGAACTCGTCCGGGGTCTTGGAGCGGTTGGCCTTGTACTCCGTGAACTCCTCGGACCGCCACGTCTTGCGGGACACGTCGAAGGCCACCGCGAAGTGGGTGGGGGCCTCGTCGCGCAGGGTGTTGGCCAGCATCGACGCGAAGCCGTAGATCGCGTTCGTCGGCTGGCCGGTCGCGGTGGTGAAGTTCTCCGCGGGCAGCGCGAAGAACGCGCGATAGGCCAGCGAGTGCCCGTCCATGAGCATCAGACGCGGGCGGCTGCCGCCGGGGCTGGTGTCGGTCTTCTTCGCTGCTGTCTCTGCCACGCCCCCGATCCTGCCACGCCCCACTGACAGTCCGACCCGCCCGCCGCCGACGGCGCGGAAGGGGCAAGCCCCGCCGCCGCTTCCCGCAGGCCCGGCAAACACCGTTGTCACCGGCGCGTGCGAGGATCGGAGACGTACCTCACATGTGTGTGCGAAGGAGAGAGTCCGATGGCCACGAAGCCGCCCAAGGGTGATCCGGTTCAGGACGCTCCTCAGGTCACCGAACCGAAGCACGCGGCGGCCGGCCTCCCGGCCATCGGCCACACCCTGCGGATCGCCCAGCAGCAGATGGGCGTGAAGCGCACCGCCCTGACCCTGCTGCGCGTCAACCAGAAGGACGGCTTCGACTGCCCCGGCTGCGCCTGGCCCGAGCCCGACCACCGGCACGCGGCGGAATTCTGCGAGAACGGCGCGAAGGCGGTCGCCGAGGAAGCCACCCTGCGCCGGATCACCCCGGAGTTCTTCGCCGCGCACCCCGTCGCCGACCTCGCGACCAGGAGCGGCTACTGGCTGGGCCAGCAGGGGCGGCTCACCCACCCCATGTACGTCCCCGAGGGCGGCACCCACTACGAACCGGTGACGTGGGAGCGCGCCTTCGACATCATCGCCGAGGAGATCGCCGCCCTCGACTCCCCCGACGAGTCCGTCTTCTACACCTCGGGCCGCACCAGCAACGAGGCCGCGTTCCTCTACCAGCTCTTCGCCCGCGAGCTCGGCACGAACAACCTGCCGGACTGCTCCAACATGTGCCACGAGTCGTCCGGTTCGGCGCTCAGCGAGACCATCGGCATCGGCAAGGGCAGCGTCCTGCTCGAGGACCTCTACCAGGCCGACCTGATCATCGTCGCCGGCCAGAACCCCGGGACCAACCACCCCCGCATGCTCTCCGCCCTGGAGAAGGCCAAGGCGAACGGCGCGAGGATCATCAGCGTCAACCCGCTGCCCGAGGCCGGCCTGGAGCGCTTCAAGAACCCGCAGACCCCCCAGGGCATGCTCAAGGGCGCCGCCCTCACCGACCTGTTCCTGCAGATCCGCATCGGCGGCGACCAGGCCCTCTTCCGCCTCCTCAACAAGCTGATCCTCGAGACCGAAGGCGCCGTCGACGAGGCCTTCGTCCGCGAACACACCCACGGCTACGAGGAGTTCGCCGAGGCCGCCCGCGCCGCCGACTGGGACGACACGCTCACCGCGACCGGTCTGTCCCGCAAGGAGATCGAGGAAACCCTCTCCATGGTCCTCGCCTCCGAACGGACCATCGTCTGCTGGGCCATGGGCCTCACCCAGCACAAGCACTCCGTGCCGACCATCCGCGAGGTCGTCAACTTCCTCCTCCTGCGCGGCAACATCGGCCGCCCCGGCGCCGGCGTCTGCCCGGTCCGCGGCCACTCCAACGTCCAGGGCGACCGCACCATGGGCATCTTCGAGCGCCCCGCGCCCGCCTTCCTGGACGCCCTGGAGAAGGAGTTCGGCTTCGCCCCGCCGCGCGAGCACGGCTTCGACGTCGTCCGCGCCATCCGCGCCCTGCGCGACGGCGAGGCCAAGGTCTTCTTCGCCATGGGCGGCAACTTCGTCTCCGCCTCCCCCGACACCGACGTCACCGAAGCCGCCATGCGGCGTGCCCGGCTGACCGTGCACGTGTCGACCAAGCTCAACCGCTCGCACGCGGTCACGGGCGCGCGTGCCCTGATCCTGCCCACCCTCGGCCGCACCGAGCGCGACCTCCAGGGCAGCGGCGAGCAGTTCGTGACCGTCGAGGACTCCATGGGCATGGTGCACGCCTCCCGCGGCCGCCTGGAGCCCGCGAGCCGACAGCTGCTGTCCGAGCCCGCCATCGTGTGCCGGCTGGCCCGCCGCGTGCTCGGCGAGAAGAGCCGGGTGCCGTGGGAGGAGTTCGAGAAGGACTACGCCACCATCCGCGACCGCATCGCCCGAGTGATCCCCGGCTTCGAGGACTTCAACACGCGCGTGTCCCACCCCGGCGGCTTCACCCTCCCGCACGCCCCGCGCGACGAGCGCCGCTTCCCCACCGCCACCGGCAAGGCCAACTTCACCGCCGCCCCCGTCGAGTACCCCGAACTGCCCGAGGGACGGCTGCTGCTGCAGACGCTCCGCTCGCACGACCAGTACAACACCACGATCTACGGCCTCGACGACCGCTACCGGGGCATCAAGAACGGCCGCCGGGTCGTCCTGGTCAACCCCGAGGACGCCGACCGGCTCCGGCTCGCCGACGGCTCCTACGTCGACCTCGTCAGCGAGTGGAAGGACGGCGTGGAGCGGCGGGCACCCGGGTTCCGGGTCGTGCACTACCCGACCGCCCGGGGCTGCGCGGCCGCCTACTACCCCGAGACCAACGTCCTGGTGCCGCTGGACGCCACCGCCGACACCAGCAACACCCCGGCCAGCAAGTCCGTCGTCGTACGTCTGGAACAATCGGCAACCGACTGAGCGTTTGCTCAGCGCAGGCAGTCGTAGCGACCAGGACGAACGGAGCCCGCCCCATGGGTGAGCAGCAGCACGCCACGTTTCCCCAAGAGGTCATCGACGAGTACGCGGCGCTCGGCGTCGACCTCGTCGCCATGTTCTCGGCCGGCCACCTGGGCACCCGCATGGGCGTGCAGATCGTCGAGGCCTCGGCGGAACGGGTCGTCGGCACCATGCCCGTCGAGGGCAACACCCAGCCGTACGGCCTGCTGCACGGAGGCGCCTCGGCCGTCCTCGCCGAAACCCTGGGCTCCGTCGGCTCCATGCTGCACGCCGGAAGCTCGAAGATCGCGGTCGGAGTGGACCTGAACTGCACACACCACCGCGGAGCCCGCTCCGGGCTGGTCACCGGAGTCGCCACACCAGTGCACCGGGGACGCTCCACCGCGACCTACGAGATCGTCATCAGCGACGAGGACGGCCAACGCGTCTGCACCGCCCGACTCACCTGCCTCCTCCGGGACGCCCCCGGCCGCTAGGCGTATTGACCCGCGGGGTTGTTCGCACGGCCGGGGGCAGCCCCTCCGGGGGAGTGCGTGCCAGACCCCGCGGCGTCGGCACGATCCGCAGGACAGGCCCTGAAGCGCACACCGACTGGGCACGGGCCCCCGGCACCCCTACCGTTCTCCCATGACCGGTATCGGCCCCGTCGAGCCCGTCAACTCACCGGAGACGGGAGAGAATCCTGACATCATCGGCGCCGACGAGGCACGCCTGACCGACCGTTGGGCAGCGCGGTGGGAGAAGCTGTCGCCCAGGGCCCGCAGAACAGCTGTGGGGACGGCCGCGCTCACCCTCCTTACGGCCGGCATCCTCCTCCCCCGCGTCCTGGCCGACGAACACCGCACCGAAGTCCCGGACACCCCCGTCCCCTGGCCCGCCAACGTCACCGCCTGGCGATACCTCGGACCCGCCGGACTCCCCGAAACCACCGGCACCCACCCCACCAGCGGCCGCTTCCGCTTCGCCGTCGACATCCGCAGCGGACCCCCCGTCACCCTCCAGGTCACCGGCGCCGCCTTCACCGGCCTCACCGCCCACGCCCTGCCCAAGACCTTCACCGTGCACGCCGGCACCACCCGCAGGATCACCGTGGAGATATCGGTTTCCGACTGTTCGGGTCTCCCGCTGAATGCCGACCTACCATTTCTTGACGTAACGCTCCGTAACACGCGCGCAATACAGCATCACAGTTTCATCTTCGGCCAGGCCTACTCCCACGACCTTTTCGAGCTCCTTCGAGGCGCCTGCGCCACTACCACGGCATCACAGGCCGGACGGCCAACCGGAAGTGCAGGTTCTCAAAATGCGGACTGAGGGGAAATTCCGCCAAACCGGCTGAGAGCCCCCACCGTGGAAGCGCGCCATCCACCCCGTCATAACAAGAAAGTCACAAGCCAGCGCACAGCGATGCCCCTGCCTGCAAACCGGGCTTAGAGTCACGGCCAGTCACCGCTCCATCGGGAGTTCGGTACCAGCGCGGCACAAGGCCGCACCCACGAGGGCGCGTGTGCCTGCGGAAAGGACTGATTGTGCGACGTTCCATGGTGATACTGACCTCCGTCTTCGCGACCGGAGCTCTGACGCTCACCGCCTGCGGCTCCCGAGACGACAGTGGCGGCGACAGTGAAGGCGGAGGTGGCACCACCCTGACGATCGGCGTGGACGCCCCGCTCTCCGGCGAGAACTCCACCACGGGTCTCGGCATCCAGTACGGCGCCCAGATCGCCGTCGACGACGCCAACAAGAACAAACTCGTCCCCGGCGTCACCTTCAAACTGAAGGCCTACGACGACAAGGCGCAGCCCGCCACCGGCCAGTCCAACGCCACCACCATCACGGGCGACAAGACCGCCGTCGGCGCCGTCGGCCCGCTGAACTCCGGCGTCGCCCAGACCATGCAGCAGGTGTTCGCCTCGGCCAACATGGTCCAGATCTCCCCCTCGAACACCAACCCCGAGCTGACCCAGGGCAAGAACTGGCAGACGGACAAGAAGCGGCCGTACAAGACGTACTTCCGCACCGCCACCACCGACGAGCTCCAGGGCAGCTTCGCCGCCGACTACGCGTACAACGGCCTCAAGAAGAAGAAGGTCTTCGTCGTCGACGACAAGCAGACCTACGGCGCCGGCCTCGCGAAGATCTTCAACGAGCAGTTCAAGAAGCTCGGCGGCACCGTCGCCGGCACCGACCACGTCAACACCGGCGACAAGGACTTCGGGTCCCTCGTCACCAAGGTCAAGAACTCCGGCGCCGACCTGCTCTACTACGGCGGCCAGTACGACGAGTCCTCCCTGATCACCAAGCAGCTCAAGGGCGGCGGAGTCAAGATCCCGCTCTTCGGCGGTGACGGCATGTTCGCCTCCACCTACATCGAGACCGCGGGCACCGCCTCCGAGGGCGACCTCGCCACCGCCGTCGGCGTCCCCGCCGACACCCTGCCCGCCGCCAAGACGTTCATCGAGACGTACAAGTCCAAGGGCTACAAGGGTGACTACGGCGCCTACGGCGCGTACTCCTACGACGCCACCACCGCCATCATCAAGGCCGTGAAGGCCGCCGTCGACGCCAACAGCGGCAAGGTCCCCAGCGACATCAACGCCCTGCGCTCCTCCGTCGTCGACGCCGTCCAGAAGTCCGACTTCGAAGGCATCTCCGGCAAGGTCGCCTTCGACCAGTACGGCGACACCACCAACAAGCAGCTGACCGTCTACCAGGTCACCAAGGGTGCGTGGAAGGCTGTGAAGACCGGCACCGCCGACCTCGGCTAGGCCAGGCCCAGCAGCACACAGCAACACCACCACGGGCCGCGCGGGAGGGGACCCCGACCGCGCGGCCCTCGCCACACCCCACCCCAGCACGCGATATGTGCACACGACCACCAGCGACAATGGAGGCCACGCGGTGAACACCCTGCCGCAGCAGCTGGCCAACGGGCTGCTTCTGGGCTCGATGTACGGGCTGATCGCCATCGGCTACACGATGGTGTACGGCATCGTCCAGCTCATCAACTTCGCGCACGGCGAGATCTTCATGACCGGCGCCTTCGGCGCCTTCACGGTCTACTTCTACCTCTTGCCCGACGGCACCTCTATGGCCCTCGCCGTCCCCCTGATGCTGATAGGCGGCGGAATAGTCGCCATCCTCATCGCCGTCGGAGCGGAACGGTTCGCCTACCGGCCCCTGCGCGGAGCCCCACGGCTCGCACCGCTCATCACCGCGATCGGTCTCTCCCTGGCCCTCCAGGAAGTCGTCCGCAACTTCTACCCCCGCGCCGACCGCGCCGTCGCCTTCCCCGGCCTCGACGCCACCCACGACATAGGCTCCGTCACCATCAAGGACGCCGACATCTTCCTCGTGGTCGCCGCCATCGTCTGCATGTCCGCCCTCGCCTTCTTCGTCCGCAAGTCCCGCACCGGCCGCGCCATGCAGGCCACCGCCCAGGACCCGGACACCGCACAGCTCATGGGCATCGACACCAACCGCATCATCGTCATCGCCTTCGCCATCGGCGGATTCTTCGCCGCCGTCGCCGCCGTCGCCTACGGCCTCAAATACGGCAGCATCGACTACCGCATGGGCTTCCTAATGGGCCTCAAGGCCTTCACCGCAGCCGTCCTCGGCGGCATCGGCAACATCTACGGCGCCATGCTCGGCGGACTCGTCCTCGGCGTCGCCGAAACCCTCGCCTCCGCCTACATCGACGACATCCCCGGCATGCACCTCTTCGGCGGCGGCTCCTGGAAGGACGTCTGGGCCTTCTGCCTGCTCATCATCGTCCTCCTCGTCAGGCCACAAGGCCTCCTCGGCGAACGCGTAGCGGACAGGGCGTGATCACGATGACCGACACCACCACACGCGGCCTCATCCCGCTCCCCCTCCCCGCGGCCCGCGCACTCCTCCTCGCCGGAGGCATCGCCACCGCCGCCTCCGCCTTCCTCGCCTGGACCTGGACCAGCGAGTTCCCCGGCGACCTCACCATCACCGGCTACCCCGGCGGCCTCCAGTGGCTGACCTTCATCGCCGGCCTCCTCATCACGGTGTTCGCCCTCGCGGCATACGACATCCGACCCCTGCGCGGCCTCATACCCGCCCGCAACAACGCACCCCTGGCGCTCACCGCCCTCGGCGGCTTCGGCGTCACCTGGTACACGGTCGTCTCGATCGCCGCCGAACTCGGCGGACTCGCCAACCTCGAACCAGGCGGCTGGGTCGCGGCCATCGCCTCCCTCCTGCCCGTCATCGGCGCCTTCGCCCTCCCCGAGCCCCGCACCGCGAGCGCCAAGGAGAACCTCAAGGCGTACCTCGCCAAGCCCGACGGCATCCCCCCCGCCCAGCCCCTCAGCCCCTGGGTCGAGCGCGCGATCATCACCCTCGTCACCATCGTCGGCCTGGCCGTCTTCACCTACGGCATCGACACCGAATACGGCGAACTCTTCGTCGGATTCCTCATCGTCGTCGTCTTCGCCGTCTGGGCCCTGCACACCGCCGGCCTCAACGACCGCTTCTCCCGCATCGTCGCCCGCAACCGCAGCTTCACCCTCGCCATGGGCTTCGCCGCGGCCATCGCGTTCCCCTTCACCCAGACCAACGACCACTACGCCAACATCGGCGTCAACATCCTGATCTTCGGGACCGTCGCCCTGGGCCTCAACATCGTCGTCGGCCTCGCGGGCCTCCTCGACCTCGGATACGTCGCCTTCCTCGGCGTCGGCGCCTACACCGCCGCCCTCGTCTCCGGCTCCGAGTTCTCCCGCTTCTCCGGCGTCCACTTCCCCTTCTGGGCCGCCGCCCTCACCGGCGCCGCCGCATCCCTCGTCTTCGGCGTCCTCATCGGCGCCCCCACCCTCCGACTGCGCGGCGACTACCTCGCCATCGTCACCCTCGGATTCGGAGAGATCTTCCGCATCTCCGTCAACAACATGGACGGCCAGTCCGGCCCCGACCTCACCAACGGACCCAACGGCATCCCGGCCATCCCCGACCTCAACCTCCTCGGGTTCAACCTCGGCCAAGCCCACGACATCGGCGGCTTCACCCTCGGCCGCTTCGCCAACTACTACCTCCTCATGGTGCTGATCATGGCCCTCGTGGTCCTGGTCTACACCCGCGCCGCCGACTCCCGCATCGGCCGCTCCTGGATCGCCATCCGCGAAGACGAAACCGCCGCCACCGCCATGGGCATCAACGGCTTCCGCGTCAAACTCATCGCCTTCGCCCTCGGCGCCACCCTCGCCGGCCTCGCCGGCACCGTCAGCGCCCACGTCACCTACAGCGTCGTCCCGACGCCGTACCAGTTCGCGGGTTCGACGCCCCCCAACTCCGCCTTCCTGCTCGCCGCGGTCGTCCTCGGCGGCATGGGCACGGTCGCAGGACCCATCCTCGGCGCGGCACTCCTGTACCTCCTCCCGGAGAAACTCGTCTTCCTCCAGGACAAGTCACTCCTCGCCTTCGGCATCGCCCTCATCCTGCTGATGCGCTTCCGCCCCGAAGGCATCATCGCCAACCGCCGCAACCAACTCGAATTCCACGAGACCGGCCAACTCGACGTACCAGAAACAACGACGCTGTCCGGCGAACCGGCCGCCGTCACCAAGGCGGGGGCGTGAGCACCATGACGACACCTGTACTCGAAGCCCGCAACGTCACCATGCGCTTCGGCGGCCTGACCGCGGTGCGCTCGGTCGACTTCACCGTCAACGCGGGCGAGATCGTCGGCCTGATCGGCCCCAACGGCGCCGGCAAGACCACCTTCTTCAACTGCCTCACCGGCCTGTACGTCCCCACGGAAGGCACGGTCTCCTACAAAGGCACCATCCTCCCGCCCAAGCCCCACCTCGTAACCCAGGCCGGCATCGCCCGCACCTTCCAGAACATCCGCCTCTTCGCCAACATGACAGTCCTCGAGAACGTCCTCGTCGGCCGCCACACGCGAACGAAGGAAGGCCTCTGGTCGGCACTGCTCCGCGGCCCCGGCTTCAAGAAAGCCGAGAAGGCCAGCGAGGAACGCGCCATGGAACTCCTCGAGTTCATCGGCCTGGAAGCCAAACGCGACCACCTCGCCCGCAACCTCCCCTACGGCGAACAACGCAAGCTCGAGATCGCCCGCGCCCTCGCCTCCGAGCCGGGATTGCTGCTGTTGGACGAACCCACAGCCGGCATGAACCCCCAAGAGACGCGCGCCACCGAAGAGTTGGTCTTCGCCATCCGCGACCAGGGCGTGGCCGTCCTGCTCATCGAGCACGACATGCGCTTCGTCTTCAACCTCTCCGACCGCGTCGCCGTCCTCGTCCAGGGCGAAAAACTCGTCGAAGGCACCTCCGACGTCGTCCAGGCCGACGAACGCGTCATCGCCGCCTACCTCGGCGAACCCTTCGACGGCGACCCCGGCGCGACGGAAGCGCAGAGCACCACCAGCACCAAGGGAGAAGCCCAGTGACCGCACTCCTCGAAGTCGAGGACCTCCGGGTCTCCTACGGCAAGATCGAAGCCGTCAAAGGCATCTCCTTCAGCGTCGAAGCCGGCCAGGTCGTCACCCTCATCGGCACCAACGGCGCCGGCAAGACCACCACGCTGCGCACACTCTCGGGACTGCTGAAGCCCACGGCCGGCAAAATCCTCTTCGACGGCAAGCCCCTCAGCAGCGTCCCCGCCCACAAGATCGTCTCCTTCGGACTCGCCCACTCCCCCGAAGGCCGACACATCTTCCCCCGCCTGACGATCTTCGAGAACCTCCAGCTCGGAGCATTCCTCAGGAAGGACAAGGAGGGCATCGAGAAGGACGTACAGCGCGCCTACGAGCTCTTCCCCATCCTCGGCGAACGCCGCAACCAGGCGGCAGGCACCCTGTCCGGCGGCGAGCAGCAGATGCTGGCCATGGGCCGCGCGCTCATGTCCCAGCCCAAGCTCCTCATGCTCGACGAACCCTCCATGGGCCTCTCGCCGATCATGATGCAGAAGATCATGTCGACCATCGTCGAACTGAAGTCCCAAGGCATGACGATCCTCCTCGTCGAACAGAACGCCCAGGCGGCGCTCTCCCTCGCCGACCAGGGACACGTCATGGAAGTCGGCAGCATCGTCCTGTCCGGCACCGGACAGGACCTTCTCCACGACGAGTCGGTCCGCAAGGCGTACCTCGGCGAAGACTGATCTTTCGGCCATACGACAAGGGCCCGCGCCCCCTGCTGGGGACTCGGGCCCTTGTCTTTGTGCGGCCGCCGGGGCTCAGCCCTTGTTCGCCTTCTTCTCGTCCGCGTCCTGAATCACGGCCTCCGCGACCTGCTGCATCGACATACGCCGATCCATCGACGTCTTCTGAATCCACCGGAACGCGGCAGGCTCCGTCAGCCCGTACGACGTCTGCAGAATCGACTTCGCCCGGTCCACAAGCTTGCGGGTCTCCAGGCGCAGGGTCAGGTCCGCGACCTCGTTCTCCAGCTCCCGAAGCTCCGTGAACCGAGAAACAGCCATCTCGATCGCCGGCACGACATCACTCTTACTGAAGGGCTTCACCAGGTAGGCCATGGCACCGGCGTCACGGGCCCGCTCCACCAGGTCCCGCTGCGAGAAGGCGGTGAGCATCAGCACCGGGGCGATCCGCTCCTCGGCGATCTTCTCGGCCGCGGAGATCCCGTCCAGCTTCGGCATCTTCACATCGAGGATGACGAGGTCCGGCTTGTGCTCACGGGCGAGCTCGACGGCCTGCTCACCGTCACCGGCCTCGCCGACGACGCTGTAGCCCTCTTCCTCCAGCATCTCTTTGAGATCGAGCCGGATCAGGGCCTCGTCCTCGGCAATGACGACACGGGTCGTCAGCGGAGGCACGTGCGACTTGTCGTCGTCGGGCGCGTCTACGGGCTGGGGCGACTCGGGGGCGGTCACGGGGGCTCCTCGTTCAGGGGCGGGTACTGCTCCTCAGCAGCCTACCTAGCTGCGACTAGGTAAGGTCACCCGGTACACTCCTCTGGGTTGGCCAGCCGGGTTGATGGAAGGGCAGACATGATCGCCTCAAAAGCGATTGCCTGAAAGGGCGTGCGGGTTCGAATCCCGCACCCGGCACTCTGACACTGAAGCGGATGTCCACGTTCTCGTGAACATCCGCTTTTTGCTGCGCACCGTCACGATCACTCACTCAGAGTATCCGTATGAACTTTCACGGCACTGAGGTTCGACAGAAGGCGCTCACCTTGCTGCGTGACGGCGCGAGGAATGCGGACGTCGCCAGGAAACTTAACGTCCCGGCGGGCACGATCGGCCACTGGAAGCACTTGGACCGCGCGAAACGCGGCGAGTGCCCAGGGCGCATGCCTCCACCCTGCCCCCGTTGCGATCTCACACTGGACTCAGGGGCATACGCTTACTTGCTCGGCTTGTATCTGGGCGATGGCTACATCGTTCAGAACCGCGCGATGCGCTCGCCCAGCCTGTCCATCACCTGCGACGAGACGTATCCGGGGCTCATGGACGAGTGCGAGAAGGCGATGCGGTCGGTGTTCCCTCAGAACTCGGTCTGCCGCGTCCGCCGCAAGGGGTGTCGCGAGATGAAGCTGTCCTCCATGCACCTGTGGTGTCTGTTCCCCCAGCACGGCCCCGGCAAGAAGCACGAGCGTGCGATCATCCTGGCCCCTTGGCAGCAGGCCATCGTCGACGCCCACCCCTGGGAGTTCATCCGTGGCCTCATCCACTCCGATGGATGCCGCATCACCAACTGGACCACTCGCCTGGTGGCCGGTGAACGCAAGCGCTACGAATACCCCCGGTACTTCTTCTCCAACAAGTCCGACGACATCCGGCGGCTCTTCACCGACACCCTCGACACGGTCGGTGTCGAGTGGACCACCCTCGCTCGCGGCAGCGACCCTTTCAACATCTCGATCGCCCGCAAATCCTCAGTCGCCCTCATGGACACCCACGTAGGCCCCAAACACTGACCCCGACTACTTGGGACTGTCGTCCTCGCCGATGTGATGCACCCGGACCAGGTTCGTCGACCCGGACACCCCGGGCGGCGAACCGGCCGTGATCACGACCACGTCGCCCTTCTCGCACCGCCCGTACCGCAGCAGCAGCTCGTCCACCTGGTCCACCATCGCGTCCGTGGAATCGACATGCGGGCCGAGGAACGTCTCCACACCCCAGGTCAGACTCAGCTGCGACCGAGTCGCCGGCTCCGGGGTGAAGGCCAGCAGCGGGATCGGGGAGCGGTAGCGCGACAGCCGCCGAACCGTGTCCCCGCTCTGCGTGAACGCGACCAGGAACTTCGCGCCCAGGAAGTCGCCCATCTCCGCCGCCGCCCGGGCGACAGCGCCCCCTTGCGTACGGGGCTTGTTGCGTTCCGTCAGCGGCGGCAGCCCCTTCGCGAGGATGTCCTCCTCCGCCGCCTCGACGATCTTCGCCATCGTCCGAACCGTCTCGACCGCGTACTTGCCGACGCTCGTCTCGCCCGACAGCATCACCGCGTCCGTGCCGTCGATCACCGCGTTGGCCACGTCAGAGGCCTCCGCACGCGTCGGACGGGAGTTCTCGATCATCGAGTCCAGCATTTGCGTCGCCACGATCACCGGCTTGGCGTTCCGCTTGGCCAGTTTGATCGCGCGCTTCTGGACGAGCGGCACCTGCTCCAGCGGCATCTCCACGCCGAGGTCGCCCCGGGCCACCATGATCCCGTCGAAGGCCGCGACGATGTCGTCGATCGCCTCGACCGCCTGCGGCTTCTCCACTTTGGCGATCACCGGCAGCCGGCGCCCGGACTCGTCCATGATCCGGTGGACGGCCTTGATGTCGCGGCCCGAGCGCACGAAGGACAGGGCGATCACGTCGAAGCCCGTGCGCAGGGCCCAGCGGAGGTCTTCCTCGTCCTTCTTCGAGAGCGCCGGGACCGAGACCGCCACGCCGGGGAGGTTGAGGCCCTTGTGGTCGGAGACCATGCCGCCCTCGACGACCCTGGTGTGGACGCGGGGGCCGTCCACTGACGTGACCTCGAGGCAGACCTTGCCGTCGTCGACGAGGATGCGCTCACCCACGGTGACATCCTCGGCGAGTCCGGCGTACGTCGTCCCGCAGGACCGCTGGTCTCCTTCCGCGCCCTCCTCCACCGTGATGGTGAAGGTGTCGCCGCGTTCAAGGAGTACGGGTCCTTCGGTGAAGTGGCCGAGTCGGATCTTCGGGCCTTGAAGGTCGGCGAGGAGGCCTACGCTGCGGCCGGTTTCGTCGGCGGCCTTGCGGACGTGGTGGTAGCGCTCCTCGTGCTCGGCGTAGTTGCCGTGGCTGAGGTTGAAGCGGGCTACGTCCATTCCGGCGTCGACCAGGGCTTTGATCTGGTCGTACGAGTGGGTGGCGGGGCCCAGGGTGCAGACGATCTTTGCTCGGCGCATGTTTCGAGCCTAGACCTTACCGGCGGGTAGGGAATTGGGGAGGCATGTCCACTCAACAACCTTTGGGTGAAGGGCTGTTGACAAGCGTTGAAGTGTGCGCCGCTCCGCTCTGATGAGCATTCCGTGTGCAAATTCCATCGGCCGCTCACAGTCTCGGTGGTGCCATGGTGAAGCGTGCGTTGACCTGGGCGTGGACGTGTTGGCGTTGGGGTTCGAGGTCGAGGGGGGCGGCTGAGGTGTCCGCTGCGGCTTCGTAGGCGATGGAGCGTGCGCGGCTGGCCTTGCCGACGAAGCGGGGTTCGGGGTCTTCGGCGCCGATGTCGGCGAGTTCGACGAGGGCGGCCAGTGATGTGCCCAGCGCTTCCGCGTATTCCCTCGCCCGCTGGACCGCTTCCCGTACCGCCTGTTGCCGGGCTTCCCGGTAGGCGGGTGAGTCGCGGCGCAGGGCCCACCAGGGGCCGTCGACCGTCGTCAACTCCTGGTCGGCCAGTCTGGTGGTGAGTTCACCCAGTGCGGTGAAGTCGGTCAGTTCCGCGGTGATGTGGACGCGGCCGTGGTGGGCGTGGACGCGTTCGCCGCGGCTGTGTTCTTTCAATTCCGGGGTGACCGAGAAGGAGCCGGTTTCCAGGCGTTCGACGGCGTCTCCGTAGGACTTGAGCAGGTCAAGGACGGTCGCGTTGCGGCGGGTGAGGTCGTCGAGGGCGGTGCGGCGGTCTTTGCCGCGGGCGGCGACGGTGACGCCGATGCGGGCGATCTCGGGGTCGACTTCGAGGTGGGCTTCGCCGCGGACGGCGATGCGGGGGGCGTCGGGGGTGCCGTAGGGGACGGAGTCGGTGGCCATAACGCCCCACTCTGTCAGTTTTCACGGGTGGGGTCATCAGATCGAAACCTGCGGGGCCTGTTGCCGTTGGGCATGACCGGGTCAGAATCTACGCGCGTTGTTGACCGTTCCCCGAGGAGATCAAGACATGCCCTTGAACCGCAGGAAGTTCCTGAAGAAGTCCGCCGTGACCGGTGCGGGTGTCGCGCTGGCGGGTGCCGTGGGCGCTCCGGCGGCTGAGGCCGCGGAGGCGAAGAGGGGACACGAGAAGCGGTACTCCCTGACGGTGATGGGCACGACCGATCTGCACGGTCATGTCTTCAACTGGGACTACTTCAAGGACGCGGAGTACAAGGACTCGGCGGGCAACGCGCAGGGTCTGTCCCGGATCTCGACGCTGGTGAACCAGGTGCGTGCGGAGAAGGGCCGCTGCAACACGCTGCTGCTCGACGCGGGCGACACGATCCAGGGGACGCCGCTGACGTACTACTACGCGAAGGTCGACCCGATCACGGCCAAGGGCGGTCCCGTCCACCCGATGGCCGCGGCCATGAACGCCATCGGGTACGACGCCGTGGCGCTGGGCAATCACGAGTTCAATTACGGCATCGAGACGCTGCGGAAGTTCGAGGAGCAGTGCGACTTCCCGCTGCTGGGTGCGAACGCGCTGGACGCTAAGACGCAGAAGCCCGCTTTCCCGCCGTACTTCATCAAGAAGTTCCATGTGAAGGGCGCGCCGCCGGTGAAGGTCGCGGTGCTGGGTCTGACCAATCCGGGTATCGCGATCTGGGACAAGGCCTATGTGCAGGGGAAGTTGACGTTCCCGGGGCTTGAGGAGCAGGCGGCGAAGTGGGTGCCGAAGCTGCGGTCGATGGGTGCGGATGTGGTCGTCGTGTCGGCGCACTCGGGCTCTTCGGGTACTTCT
This sequence comes from Streptomyces sp. NPDC050759, assembly GCF_044456945.1. Taxonomy (NCBI): domain Bacteria; kingdom Bacillati; phylum Actinomycetota; class Actinomycetes; order Kitasatosporales; family Streptomycetaceae; genus Streptomyces; species Streptomyces sp. NPDC050759. Next base: position 17,546 of record NZ_JBITGI010000001.1, read on the forward strand.
TCGTACGGTGACCAGTTGCCGTATGTGGAGAATTCGGCGGCGCTGGTGGCGCAGCAGGTGCCGGGGATCGACGCGATTCTGGTGGGGCATGCGCATGTGGAGATTCCGGAGCTGAAGGTCACCAACGCGAAGTCCGGGAAGACGGTCGTGTTGTCGGAGCCGTTGGCGTATGCGGAGCGGTTGTCGCTGTTCGACATCGAGCTGGTTTTCGCGAAGGGCCGTTGGGCGGTCGAGTCGGTGTCGTCCAAGGTGCTGAACTCGAACTCGGTGGCGGACGATCCGAAGATCTCCAAGCTGTTGAAGGCCGATCATGACGTGGTCGTGAAGTACGTCAACCAGGTCGTCGGTACGGCGACGCAGACGCTGACGACGGTCGAGGCGCGTTACAAGGACGCTCCGATCATCGACCTGATCACGAAGGTCCAGGAGGACGTGGTCCGGGCGGCGTTGGTGGGAACGGAGTACGCCTCGCTGCCGGTGATCGCGCAGGCGTCGCCGTTCTCGCGGACCTCGGAGATCCCGGCGGGCAACGTGACGATCCGGGATCTGTCGAGCCTGTACGTGTACGACAACACGCTGGTGGCGAAGCTGCTGACGGGTGCGCAGCTGCGGGCGTACCTGGAGTACTCGGCGGAGTATTTCGTGCAGACGGCGGCGGGTGCGGTGGTCGACGTGGAGAAGCTGACGAACGCGAACAACCGTCCGGACTACAACTACGACTACGTGTCGGGGCTGTCGTACGACATCGACATCGCGCAGGCGGCCGGTTCGCGGATCAAGAACCTGACGTACAACGGTGCCGCGCTGGACGACGCTGAGAAGTTCGTGTTCGCGGTGAACAACTACCGGGCGAACGGTGGCGGCGCCTTCCCGCACGTGGCCTCGGCCACCGAGGTGTGGTCGGAGTCGACGGAGATCCGGACGCGGATCGCGGAGTGGGTGACCGCGAAGGGTGTGCTGGATCCGAAGGACTTCGCGTCGGTGGACTGGAGGCTCACGCGCGACGGGACGCCTGTGTTCTAAAGGTCCGGCTGGAGGTCCAGCAGGGTTACGTCCACGGCGTCGGCGATGGCTTTCGCGCCGGCGTCGTTGACGTGGAGGCCGTCGCCGGCGTTGAACTCGGCGCGGATCCGGTCGGGTTGGTCAGGGTCGGCGACGGCGGCGGCCACGTCGACGATTCCGTCGAAGGGGTGGTCGTCGCCGAGGAGCCAGGCGTTGACCTCGGCGCGTACGGCTTGGCCGCGCGGGGTGTCGTAGCCGTCGTGGACGGTGCCCTTGTAGGGGCCGATCGTGGAGCCGATGGCGGTGAGTCCGGCGGTGTGGAGGCGGTCGGCGAGGGTGGTGAGGCCGGCTTTGAACTCGGCTGCGGTGGGGCCTTCTGCGGGTTCTGGGTGGGCGAAGTGGCCGGGCAGGCCGAGGTCGTTGAGCCCGATGTGGATGATGACGTGGCTGACGCCGGGGACGGCGAGGACGTCGTGGTCGATGCGGGCGAGGAGGTGTTCGCCGATCTCGTCGGTGAGGAGCCGGTTGCCGGAGGTGCCCGCGTTGACGATCCAGCCGTGTTTCAGGCGGCGGTTGAGCTGTCCGGGGAAGCTGTTGTCGGTGCCGGGGGTGGTGGCGGCGCCTTCGATCCAGGAGTCTCCGAAGGCGACGGCGATGCGGGTGCCGACCGGGGCGAGGACGTCTGCGCCGGCGAGGAGGTGGCCGGTGGCGAACTCCTCGGGGTCTTCGAGTGTGGGGGCGGACAGTTGGTTGCCGGGGACGGCGTGTCCGGTGTCGTAGGGCATGGCGGTGAAGGTGGTCGGTCCGGTGTCGCCGGGCAGGTAGAGGCTGAGGGTGAGTTCCTCGCCGGCGCTCACGGGGAGTTCGACGGGGTCGCTGGTCGTCTCCTGGCCGGCGGGGATGGTGACGGTGGGGGTGCCGGAGAAGCGGAGGGGGGTGTCGCTGCCGGGGTCGATGCCGCTGCCTTTGGTGCGCAGGGCGAGGTGGGCGCCGCCGATCTCCAGGGGTGTGGTGCCGTAGCGGTTGGTGAGGTGGATGCGGACGGCCTCGCCGCCGCCGGCGAGGCGCAGGGACTGGCGGACGGTCTGGTCGGTGAAGCCGCGGGAGTCGAAGAGGGCGAGGTTTTCGCGGGGGTTGATGGCGGCGGCGCGGTGGGCGGCGGTCCAGGTGGTCGTCATGTGGGAGCCAACCGGGTCGGTGTCCGGGTTCTTCCGCCGCCGCCGGTTCTTTACCGTCCTTCGACGAGGGGGGTGAGGACGGGGGCTGTGCGGGCGGGTGGGATCTGGGGGAGCCGGTCTTCGAGGCCAAAGGTGGTGAAGGCGGTGCGGTTGGGGAGGGGGTAGGCGTCCTTGCCGGTGATGGTGTTGAGGATGGTGGCGCTGCGCCAGGCGGCGAGTCCGAGGTCGGGGGTGCCGACGCCGTGGGTGTGGCGTTCGGCGTTCTGGACGTAGACGTGGCAGTCGGCGCCGGTGATGGACGGGTCGAGGACGAGGCGGAAGTGTTCGTCGACGCGGGGGCGTTCGCGGCTGTCGCGGCGCAGGTAGGGGTCGAGTCCGGCGAGGATGCGGTCGAGGGGGCGTTCGCGGTGGCCGGTGGCGAGGACGACGGCGTCGGTGGTGAGGCGGGAGCGGGTGCCCTGCTGGATGTGTTCGAGGTGGAGTTCGAGCTTTGTGGTGGCGATTCTGCCGGCGGTGCGGACGCGGACGCCGGGGGTGAGGACGGCGTCGGGCCAGCCGCCGTGCAGGGTGCGGCGGTAGAGCTCGTCGTGGATGGCGGCGATGGTGTCGGTGTCGATGCCGCGGTGGAGCTGCCACTGGGTGGTGCCGAGTCGGTCGCGGACGCTTTCCGGGAGGGCGTGGAAGTAGCGGGTGTAGTCGGGGGTGAAGTGTTCGAGGCCGAGTTTTGAGTACTCCATGGGGGCGAAGGCTTCGGTGCGGCCGAGCCAGTGGAGTCCTTCATGGCCGGTGGGGCGGTTGCGGAGCAGGTCGAGGAAGATCTCGGCGCCGGACTGTCCAGAGCCGACGACGGTGATGTGGTCGGCGGCGAGGAGGGTCTGCCGGTGGGTGAGGTAGTCGGTGGCGTGGATGACGGGCACGCCGGGGGCTTCGACGAGGGGTTTGAGGGGTTCGGGTACGTAGGGTTCGGTGCCGATGCCGAGGACGATGTTCTTCGTGTAGGTCCGTCCCAGTGCTTCGGCTTCGCCGTCGGTGTCGAGCTGGGTGAAGTCGACTTCGAAGACGTCGCGTTCGGGGTTGAAGCGGACGGCGTCGACCTGGTGGTGGAAGTGGAGGCCGGGGAGGTTCTCGGCGACCCAGCGGCAGTAGGCGTCGTATTCGGCGCGCTGGATGTGGAAGCGTTCGGCGAAGTAGAAGGGGAAGAGGCGCTCGCGGGTCTTGAGGTAGTTGAGGAAGGTCCAGTGGCTGGCGGGGTCGGCGAGGGTCACCAGGTCGGCGAGGAAGGGGACTTGGATGGTGGCGCCGTCGATGAGCAGTCCGGGGTGCCAGCCGAAGGCGGGGCGTTGTTCGTAGAAGACGGTGTCGAGTGTGGTGAGGGGTTGGGCGAGGGCGGCGAGGGAGAGGTTGAAGGGTCCGATGCCGATGCCGACGAGGTCGCGGGGTGCGTCGGGCTCGTGGTGTGGGGGGTGGGGGTTCATCGGGGGGTGGTTCCTTCCACGAGTTTCAGGAGTCCGGCGAGGTCGGTCGGCCGGGTGGTGGGGTTGAGGAGGGTGACCTTGAGCCAGAGCCGGTTCGCTGCGCGGGCTCGGCCGAGGACGGCGTGGCCGTCGGTGAGGAGTTTTCGGCGTACGGCGGCTACGGCGTCGTCGGTGGCGCCTGCGGGGCGGAACAGGACCGTGCTGATGGTGGGGGGTTGGTGGAGTTCGAAGCCGGGGTGGTCGTGGACGAGCTGCGCGAACTCCCGGGCCCGCGCGCAGACTTGGTCGACCAGTGCGCCGAGTCCTGTGCGTCCCAGGGTTTTCAGGGTGACGGCGATCTTGAGGATGTCGGGGCGGCGAGTGGTGCGCAGGGAGCGGCCGAGGAGGTCGGGGAGGCCGGCTTCGGTGTCGTCGTCGGCGTTGAGGTAGTCGGCGTGCTGGTGGAGGGCGGTGAGATCGTTGGCGTTGCGGACGGCGAGGAGTCCTGCGGCGACTGGCTGCCAGCCGAGTTTGTGCAGGTCGAGGGTTACTGTGTCGGCGGTTTCGATGCCGGTGAGCTTGTCTCGGTGCCGGGTGCTGAAGAGGAGACCGCCGCCGTAGGCAGCGTCAACGTGGAGCCGTGCGCCGCGCTGCGCGCACCAGTCGGCGATCTCGGGCAGCGGGTCGATCAGACCGGCGTCGGTGGTTCCCGCTGTCGCGGCGATGACCAACGGTCCATGCAGGGTCGTGTCGAGGGCTGCGGGATCGAGGGTGCCGTCGGGGGTGGGGACGATGAACGGGGCGGGCATGCCCAGGAGCCAGGCGGCACTTGGGAGAGAGTGGTGGGCGTTTTCGCCGCAGACCAGTCGAACGCCCGGGCCCAGGGCCTCTCGGGCCAGGAGGAGGGCGAGTTGGTTGGATTCGGTTCCACCGGTAGTCACCAAAGCATCGAGCCGGTGGGGGCTGGTCGCGCAGTTCCCCGCGCCCCTGGGTGGGTTGCCGTACACCTCACTCGCAAGGCGCCGCGTCACCAGTGCCTCCAGCTCTGACCCCGCCGGAGCCTGGTCCCAGGAGTCGAGAGATGGATTCAGAGCTGAGGCGGCCAGGTCTGCGGCGGTGGCGACAGCAAGGGGCGGGCAGTGCAGGTGGGCCGCGCAGAGCGGGTCCGCCGGGTCCGCCGCGCCTTCCGCCAAGGCGCGCACCAGGTGCCGTAGGGCCTCCGGGTCGCCCTCGGCCGGGAGTACGTCTCCCAGGGCGGCCCGTACGCGTGCTGCCACCTCGGTCGGGCCGCCCGCCGGGAGTGGGCCTCCGCGCGCCCGTGCTCCCTCCCCCAGCGCTTCCAGGACCGTGTCGAGCAGCGGGCGCAGTGCGTCGGGGCCTTCGGGGCCCGAGGCCAGGGGCGGCGTGTTCATCGTCGACCTCCGGGGGCGCTGGGGGCTTCCAGCTTGGACGCGGTTGCTTGGGCGCGCCCGGAGAGTTCAACGATCCTGACCCGAAAGGGGGTACTCCCGTACGGGGAAAATCCGCTCTACGCCTGCCTCACCCGCAAGGCGCGTGCCAGGTCGTCGAGTTGGTCGGTCAGTTTGCGGCGCAGGGCGGGGATGGGGTCGGCGTCGCGCAGGCAGGCCTGGCCGAGGGCCTGGTTGTCCTCGTCGATGGCGTAGTCGGGGAAGGCCCAGCGGCCGGCGGCGTCGGCGATCGCGGGGCCCCGGCGGGCGGCGAGGGCGACGGCGTCCTGGTAGTAGCGGGGCACGTACTGCCGTACGAGTTCGGTCTGTTCGGGTTGCCAGAAGCCTTGGGCGGTGGCGGTGAACAGGTAGTTGGAGAGGTCGTCGTGGGTGAACATCGCCTCCCAGGCCTGTGCTTTGGCGTCCTCGGTGGGGAGGGCGGCGCGGCAGCGGGCGGCGCCTTCCTGGCCGGTGGCGGAGGGGTCGCGTGCCAGTTCGGCGGCGATGGCGGTCTCGTCGGTGGCGCCGAGGACGGCGAGGCGGGCGAGGACGCGCCAGCGCAGTTCGGGGTCGAGTTCGGGGCCGCCGGGGACGGTGCCGTCGGCGAGCCAGGCGGCGATGGTGTCGGGCTGGGAGGTGACGTTGATGCAGTGGCGGACGGCGATCAGGCGCAGGCCGGGGTTGTCGCCGTCCTCGGTGCGGCGGATGAGGTCGCGGCACAGGGAGGAGAGGGTGGCGAGGGCGGCGGGGCGCTGTTCGGGGGTGACGTAGCGGTCGGCGACGTGGGTGGAGGCGAAGGCGAGGACGCCCTGGACGAGGGCGAGGTCGGTCTCGTGCGGGAGGTGGGCGCGGGCTGCCTCCAGGTAGGCGGTGGGCGGGAGTTCGCCGTCGCGGACCGCGTCGCGCAGGGCGTTCCAGACGACCGCGCGGGTCAGCGGGGAGGGCAGGCCGGAGAGGCTCTGGGTGACTGCTTTGAAGGAGTCGTTGTCGAAGCGGACCTTGGCGTAGGTGAGGTCGCCGTCGTTGAGGAGGAGGAGGGCGGGGCGTTTGCCGATGGGCAGTGGGTCCTGGGCATCGGTCTGGGGGACGTCGAGGTCGAGGCGTTCGCGCAGGACGAGGTGGCGGCCCTCGTCGGCGACGTCCTGGTCGTAGAGGCCGACGGCGATGCGGTGGGGGCGGCTGCCCTTGTGCTCGACGTGGAGGGTGTAGGTGCCTTCCTCGGCGCGGGTGACGGTCGGCCGGAGTGTGTCGACGCCGGTGGTGCGCAGCCAGGCGTCGGCCCAGGCGTGGACGTCGCGTTCGGTGGCGGAGGCGAGGGAGTCGATGAAGTCGGCGAGGGTGGCGTTGGCGAACTTGTGGCGGGCGAAGTGGGTGTTGATGCCGGCGAGGAAGTCCTTCTCGCCGAGCCAGGTCACCAGTTGACGGAGTGCGGAGGCGCCCTTGGCGTAGGAGATGCCGTCGAAGTTGAGGAGGGCGGAGGCGGTGTCGTCGACTTCGTCGGGGGCGACGGGGTGGGTGGAGGGGCGCTGGTCGGCGTCGTAGCCCCAGCCCTTGCGCATGACGCCGAAGTCGACCCAGGTGTCGGTGAAGCGGGTGGCTTCGGTGAGGGTCTGGTAGCCCATGTACTCGGCGAAGGACTCGTTCAGCCAGATGTCGTCCCACCAGCGCAGGGTGACGAGGTCGCCGAACCACATGTGAGCCATCTCGTGGGCGATGACCATGGCGCGGGTCTGGCGTTCGGTGTCGGTGACGGCGGAGCGGTAGACGAACTCGTCGCGGAAGGTGACGAGGCCGGGGTTCTCCATGGCGCCGGCGTTGAACTCGGGGACGAACGCCTGGTCGTAGGAGTCGAAGGGGTAGGGCTCCTCGAACTTCTCGTGGTAGCGGTCGTAGCACTGCCGGGTGATCTCGAAGAGTTCGTCGGTGTCCGTGTCGAGGTGGGGGGCGAGGGAACGGCGGCAGTGGATGCCGAAGGGCAGGCCGCGGTGTTCGGTGCGTACGGAGTGCCAGGGGCCGGCGGCGACGGCGACGAGGTAGGTGGAGATCAGGGGGGTGGGGGTGGCCTGCCAGAGGCCCTCGCCGAGGTCGGTGGTGATGCCGTTGGCGAGGACGGTCCAGTCCTCGGGGGCCTTCACGGACAGGTCGAAGACGGCCTTGAGGTCGGGTTGGTCGAAGGCGGCGAAGACGCGCTGGACGTCGTCCATGAACAGCTGGGTGTAGACGTAGGTCTCGCCGTCGGTGGGGTCGGTGAAGCGGTGCATGCCCTCGCCGGTGCGGGAGTACCGCATGACGGCGTCGATGCGCAGTTCGTGCTCGCCGGCGGTCAGGGCCTTGAGGGGCAGCCGGTTGTCCTCGAGGGTTTCCGGGTCGAGGGGGCGGCCATCGAGGGTGGCCTCCCGCAGTTCGGCCGGCTTGAGCTCGACGAAGGTGTCCGCTTCGGCGCGCGCCGTGAACCGGACGACGGTCTGGGACTCGAAGGTCTCGTCGCCGGTGGTGAGGTCGAGCGCGATGGTGTAACGGTGAACGTCGAGGAGCTTGGCACGGGTCTGCGCTTCGTCGCGCGTCAGTACGGACATGCAGGACATGCTGCCTGATGGCAGGGGTAACTCACAGAGGCGGATCGGTACATGCCTTATGTCCGGTCCTGTTCGAGCTCCCCGGTGTGCGCCCCTTGTGCGCGCTGCACCGGTACGCGGGCGTCCGGGTGGGGCAGGGGCCTGCGGGCGGCGTTCTCCTCGGCGTGCTCGCCGTGGTCCTTGACGAGAGCGCGTAACTCCCGCACCTCGTGTTCGAGGGCGAGGTGGCGGCGGTGGGCGTCGAAGAGGTAGCGGACCTTGGTGCGCAGGGCCCAGGGGTCGATGGGTTTCATCACGAGGTCGGCGACGCCGAGGGCGAAGGCGGTGGAGGTCAGTTCGTGGTCGGCGCCGAAGCCGGTGAGCAGGATGACGGGGATGTGCTGGGTCTGCTCCAGGCGCCGCATGTAGCGGACCACGTCCAGGCCGCTGACGCCGGGCATCCGCACGTCGAGGAGCAGGAGGCCGACCTGGCCCCGGAGTACCTGCTTGAGGGCCTCGTCCCCGCTGGTGGCGCGGACGAGCCGGTAGCCCAGCGGGGCGAGGGCACTCTCCAGGGCGTAGAGGGTGTCCTCGTGGTCGTCGACGATGAGGATCTTGGCATCCGAAGGCATGGCCCGACGTCCCTCCCTCGCGGACAGCCAGCCTACGCCCGTGTCCTGACGCGGAGTGCTCGCGGGCTGACAAGGAGTGCACAGCGCAGCATGCCGCGTGCGGGGCGCCGTGTCACCTCCCCGGGGCGTCAGCCGAGGTCAATTGGCCAGGGGGGTGGAGCCGTTCACGGTGTCCTCGGCGATGCGCTCGTGGTGTCTGATCACCTCGGCGATGATGAAATTCAGGAACTTCTCAGCGAAGGCCGGGTCGAGTTTGGCGTTCTCGGCGAGGGTGCGCAGCCGCTCGATCTGGCGCGCCTCGCGGGCCGGGTCGGCGGGCGGCAGCTGGTGGCGGGCCTTGAGGTGGCCGACCTGCTGGGTGGCCTTGAAGCGCTCGGCGAGCATGTGGACGACGGCCGCGTCGATGTTGTCGATGCTGTCCCGCAGACGGGCGAGCTCCTCGCGGACGGCGGGGTCGACGTCACCGGATCCGGTGTTGCTGGTGGTCATGAGCGACAACCCTACGGGCGCGGGACCGGCGAATCGCAGGCGGACCGGCCGAACGGCAGCGGGGTGGTCAGGCCCTCGGTGGTTCGGCCGACCCGGAGCACGGGTGGGCGGACCGGCCGCGCGGCAGCGGGGGCGGTCCGGTCCTCGGTGGATCGGCCGACCCGGAGCACCGGTGGCCCGACCGCCCGACCGACAGCGCGGGCGACCAGATCCCGGCGGATCGGCCGACCCACAGCACCGGTGGGCGGACCGGCCCGACCCCCAGCACGAGTGGGCGGACCGGCCCGACCCCCAGCACGAGTGGGCGAACCGGCCCGAACGGCAGCGTGGGCGGTCAGGCCCTCGGTGGATCGGCCGACCCGGAGCACCGGTGGGCGAACCGGACCGACCGCGCGGCAGCGCGGGCGATCAGATCCCCGGCGGACCAACCCGACCGGGGGCGTGGTTGGTCAGGCCCCCGGCGGACCGGCGGAACCGGGCGCGTGGGTGGTCTCATCCCCTCCAGACCGGCGCAACCGGCAGCGCGGGCGATCAGCCCCTCAGCGGGCCGGCCCAACCGGCAACACCGCCGGCCCCTCCCCGGCGCACCGGCCCGACCGACAGCGCGGGCGATCAGACCCTCAGCGCACCAACCCGACCGGCAACACCGCCGGTCACACCCCCGGCGGGACCGGCCCGACCGGCACCGCGGCCGGTCACGTCCCAGCCAGACCGCCCCACCGGCAGCGCGGGCGACCGCCTCCCCAGCGGACCAACCCAACCGGCAGCCGAGCAGACCTCCGCGGGCCGGCCCGTCCAGGGCCGCAGATTCCCGGCGGACCGGCCTCCCCGGCGGCACGGCCGGTCAGATCCTCGGCGGGTCGTCCGGATCCGGTACCTGGTTGCTCCAGCCGCCGGGGACCGTCCGGCTCTCCTGGGCGCGGAAGCGGACCGGGGCCATGCCGACGCGGCGGGTGAACAGGCGGGAGAAGTAGGCGGGGTCGTCGTAGCCGACGCGGCGGGCGATCGAGGCGACGGGGAGTTCGGTGGCGGCGAGGAGTTCCTTGGCGCGGCCCAGGCGGATGCCGAGGAGGTAGTCCTTGGGGCTGCAGCCGGCGCCGCGGCGGACGGCGGTGCGCAGTTCGGCGAGGGTCATGCCGTGCCGGGTGGCGTGGTCGGCGACCGACATGGGTTTGAAGGCGTCGCGGGCGAGGGCCTTGAGGACGGGGTCGCCGTCGGGGGCGAGGTCGGCGCGGGCGCGGCGCAGGGCGACGAGGAGTTCGTGGACGGCGGCGCCGGTCTCCACTTCCAGGAGGGGGTTGTCGCGGCGGGCGGCGCGTGCGATGCGGGCGATCACCGCGCGGGGGCCTGTGGCGTCGGACAGGGGCACGACGGGGCGGTCGGGTTCGATGTAGCCGAGTTCGGTGTACGTGGCGGTGGCGGGCCCGGTGAAGCCGACGAACCCCTCGTCCCAGCCTGCCCCCGGGTCGGGCGCGTAGTGGTGGGGGATGCCGGGGGTGAGCCACAGCAGGGAGGGCGCGGTGACCGTCGTACGGCGGCCGTCGGGGGTCTCGTACCACCCGGTGCCGGTGCTGATGACGACGGCGACGTGGCTGTCGAGGGTGCGGGGACCGACGGTGGGCAGCGGGCCGTACTGGAGTCCGACTCCGAGGCAGACCATGCCCAGGCGGTGGTGGACGGGGCTGGGGCTGAAGAACCGCATCCACGTGTGGTACATCGCGCTCCTTGCCCGTGCTTCCTAGCCTGCGCTTCGGTCCAAGCAGCGACGATCTTTGTCCATGGACCTGGCCGCCGCCAGTGGTGAGGGTGGAGCCTATGAGCGAGTTCACGGTGGGTGAAACCGATTTCCTGCTGGACGGACGGCCGGTGCGGCTGCTGTCCGGCGCGCTGCACTACTTCCGTGTGCACGAGGCCCAGTGGGGGCACCGGCTGGCGATGCTGCGGGCGATGGGCCTCAACTGCGTGGAGACGTACGTGCCGTGGAACCTGCACGAGCCGCACCCGGGCGGGTTCCGGGACGTGGAGGCGCTGGGCCGGTTCCTGGACGCGGCCCGGGAGGCGGGGCTGTGGGCGATCGTCCGCCCGGGTCCCTATATCTGCGCGGAGTGGGAGAACGGCGGTCTGCCGCACTGGCTGAAGGGTCACGCGCGCACGAGCGACGCGGTGTACCTGGGGCAGGTGGAGCGCTGGTTCCGGCGGCTGCTGCCGCAGGTCGTGGAGCGGCAGATCGACCGCGGCGGGCCGGTGATCATGGTGCAGGCGGAGAACGAGTACGGCAGCTACGGCTCGGACGCCGCGTATCTGCTGCGGCTGACCGAGCTGCTGCGCGCGGAGGGCGTCACGGTGCCGCTGTTCACCTCGGACGGCCCTGAGGACCACATGCTCACCGGCGGCTCGGTTCCCGGTGTCCTCGCCACGGTCAACTTCGGCTCCGACGCGCGGACGGCCTTCGAGACGCTGCGCCGGTACCGCCCGGACGGCCCGCTGATGTGCATGGAGTTCTGGTGCGGCTGGTTCGAGCACTGGGGCGGCGAGCACGTCGTACGGGACGCCGAAGACGCGGCCGCGGCGCTGCGGGAGATCCTGGAGTGCGGCGCGTCGGTGAACCTCTACATGGCGCACGGGGGCACGAACTTCGCCGGCTGGGCGGGCGCCAACCGGGGCGGGGGTGCGCTGCACGACGGTCCGCTGGAGCCGGACGTGACGTCGTACGACTACGACGCGCCGATCGACGAGTACGGCAGGCCGACGGAGAAGTTCTGGCGTTTCCGTGAGGTGCTGGCCGAGTACGGTCCGGTGGCCGACCTGCCGCCCGCGCCCGCGGTGCTGGAGGCGGACGCCGACATGGACCTGTCCGAGTGGGCGTCCCTGTCCGCCGTACTGGAGGAGCGCGGCGGGCCGCCCCACGAGGGCCCCGTCCCGCCTTCCTTCGAGGAGCTGGACGTCGACCGGGGGCTCGTGCGGTACGAGGTGACCGTGCCGGGACCGCGGCAGCCGTATCCGCTGACCGCGCGGGGGCTCAGGGATCTCGCGGTGGTGTACGTCGACGGGGAGCGGGCCGGGGTGCTCACCGAGGAGGACGTCGAGCTCAAGGAGCCGGTCGCGGGGCACGCGCGCGTGGAGCTGTGGGTGGAGTCGCTGGGGCGGGTCAACTACGGGCCCCGGAGCGGGGAGGCCAAGGGGATCACCGGGGGGCTGCTGCACGAGCGGCAGTTCCTGCACGGGGTGCGGGCGCGGGGGCTGCGGCTCGACGCGCTGGACTCGGTGACGGGGATCGGCTTCGGGGCGGTCCCCGGGGACGGCTCGCCGGGGCTGTACCGGGGTGCGGTGTCCGTGCGGGGCGCCGGGGACGCGGTGCTGGAGCTGCCGGGCTGGACCCGGGGGTTCGTGTGGGTCAACGGTTTCAACCTCGGCCGGTACTGGTCGGCGGGCCCGCAGCGGGCGCTGTACGTGCCCGGTCCCGTGCTGCGGGAGGGCGGCAACGACGTGTGGGTGCTGGAGCTGGAGGAGGCACCGGCGAGCGGGAGCGTGCTCCGGCTCCGTGCGCCCGGTCCGGCCCACGAGAATCCGCTCACGACCTCGTAGAGTGGAATCGGGTTCAGGGCGTCTTGGGGGTACGGGCGTGACGAACGACGGACCGGTCCAGCACGGCTACCCGCACCTGGAGACGGTGCGGGCCTCGATCAACGCGCTCTACAAACGGCTCTCCTACGACACCGTCCAGACGTTCGCGACGAGTGTGGCGCCGGTGGACGTGGCGTTCTGCGACACCGACGATCTCTATCTCGGCGCGCAGCGGGTGGCCCGGGAGCTGGTGCGGCACTACCGGCTGCCGGACGCCCGGCTCGTGGTCAGCTTCCGGGAGATGACCCACGCGGCGAACGTCGAACTCACCGCGGGCCCCGAGTACTTCGTCGAGCTGAACGACCGTTTCCGCACGCATCGGCGGGACATCGGCGCGGCGCTGGCCCACGAGGTCATGCACGTGTATCTGCACCGGCTGGACCTCTCCTTCCCGGGGGTGCGGGAGAACGAGATCCTCACGGACACGGCGGCGACGTATCTGGGGGCCGGGTGGCTCCTGCTGGACGCGTACCGGGAGGACGCGGCGTCGTCGCAGAAGCTGGGGTATCTCACGCCGGAGGAGTTCGGGTACGTACTGGCGAAGCGGTCGCTGGTGTTCGGGGAGGATCCCTCGGTGTGGTTCACCAGCGCACAGGCGTACACGGCGTATGTGAAGGGGATGGCGCAGGCCCGCCAGGACTCCGAGCAACCGCCCCTCACCTCGGCGGGCTGGGCGGGCCGGCGCCGCTACGCACGGGACCGGCGCCACGCGCCCGGCCCTCAGCCGGGGGTCCCCTACACCTTCACGCCGGACGGCCCCGGGCGTCTGCGGGTGTCGTTCCCGTGTCCTACCTGTCATCAGCGGATTCGGGTGCCGGTGCGGGGACGAGTGCGGGCGCGGTGTGCTCTGTGCCGGACGGTTCTGGAGTGCGACACGTAGGGATGCATGGGGATGCACTCACGTGCCGTACACCGGCCTGGGTGTTCCGGCATCCTCCAACAGCTTCCGTGCCGTCTCTCCTGCCTCCGCCGGCGTCCACCTAGCGCCCCTGTCGGCCGTCGGGCCGGGCCGCCAGCCCTCCATCACCGTGATCCGGCCGCCCTCCGCCTCGAAGACCCGGCCCGTCACTCCCGCGCTCGCTTCGGAGCCCAACCAGACCACCAGGGGGGACACGTTCTCCGGGGCCATCGCGTCGAAGCCGTCGGTCGGGGCGGTCATCGTGTCGGCGAACGTCTGCTCCGTCATCCTCGTCCGGGCGGCGGGGGCGATCGCGTTGACCTGGACGCCGTAGCGGGCGAGCTCGGCCGCGGCGACCAGGGTGAGGCCGACGATTCCGGCCTTCGCGGCGCTGTAGTTGCCCTGTCCGACCGAGCCCAGCAGGCCTGCTCCGCTGCTGGTGTTGATGATGCGGGCGGTCGGCGTGCGTCCGGCTTTCGCCTCCGTCCGCCAGTGTGCCGCCGCGTGCTTCAGCGGCAGGAAGTGGCCCTTCAGGTGGACCCGCGTCACCGCGTCCCAGTCGTCCTCGTCGAGGTTCACCAGCATCCGGTCGCGCAGGAAGCCGGCGTTGTTGACGAGGGTGTCGAGGCGGCCGTACGTCTCCAGGGCCGCCCGGACGAGGGACGCGGCACCGTCGGCCGTGGCGATGTCGCCGCCGTGGGCGACCGCCTCGCCGCCCGCCGCGCGGATCTCCTCGGCCACGAGAGAGGCCGGGCTGTCGGGGCCCGGGGTTCCGTCGAGGCCGACGCCGAGGTCGTTGACGACGAGCCGTGCTCCCTCGGCGGCGAAGGCGAGGGCGTGAGCGCGGCCGAGACCGCGGCCCGCGCCGGTGACGACGACGACCCGGCCGTCGCAGATTCCGGTCATCTCACGTCTCCTTGTGAGTAGTTGAGGCGTTGGCGGCGTCGAGGAAGGCGGGCCGTTCCCCGCCGCCGTGCACCAGCAGTGCGGCCCCGCTGATGTACGCGGCGGCGTCCGAGGCGAGGAACACGGCCGCCGCCCCGACGTCCGACGGCTCGGCGAGGCGCCCGAGCGGGACCGTGCGGGAGACGGCGGCGATGCCGTCCTCGTCGCCGTAGTGCAGATGCGACCGCTCGGTGCGGACCATGCCGACGACCAGGGTGTTGACGCGCACGTCCGGCGCCCATTCCACGGCCATCGAGCGGGCGAGGTTCTCCAGGCCCGCCTTGGCCGCCCCGTACGCGGCCGTGCCGGGCGAGGGCCGACCGCCGCTGACGCTCCCGATCATGACGATCGAGCCGCGGGTCCGTTTCAGGTGTTCGTACGCGGCCAGCGACACCGTCAGCGGGGCGAGGAGGTTCAACTCCAGGACCCGGAGGTGCCGTTCGGGGCCGGCGTCGGCGAGCAGGCTGTAGGGCGCGCCGCCCGCGTTGTTGACGAGTACGTCCAGGCGCGGCAGTTCGGCGAAGAACTCCCGTACGGCGTCCGCGTCCCGGACGTCCAAGCTCGCGAACCGCGTCTTCGGCAGCGGGACTTCGGGCGGTCTGCGCGCACAGACGACGACCTCGGCGCCCGCTTCCGCGAAGGAGCGGGCGATCCCGGCGCCGACTCCACGCGTCCCGCCGGTGACGGCCACGACCCTCCCGTTCAGCTCCATTCACCGCTACCCTTCACCTAACAAACGTTTGGTGGAAAGGTAGCTGATGCGGCCATGGGTGTCTCCACCTCGTCCCCGGAAAAGGGGATCGTCCTGGTCGGGGTCGACTTCCCGCCGGTGAACGCCCTTCCGGCGGACGGCTGGTTCGCCCTGGCCGACGCCGTGCGCGCGGCGGGCCGGGATCCGGCGGTCAGGTGTGTGGTCCTGGCGGCCGAGGGGCGCGGCTTCAACGCGGGCGTGGACATCAAGGAGATCCAGACGCGCGGCTCGGCCGCCCTCGTCGGTGCCAACCGCGGGTGCTTCGAGGCCTTTTCGGCGGTGTACGACTGCGAGGTGCCCGTAGTGGCGGCCGTGCAGGGGTTCTGCCTGGGCGGAGGCATCGGCCTGGTGGGCAACGCGGATGTGATCGTGGCGAGCGAGGACGCCACGTTCGGCCTGCCCGAACTGGACCGCGGGGCGCTCGGCGCGGCCACGCACCTGGCCCGCCTGGTTCCCCAGCACCTCATGCGCGCCCTGTACTTCACCTCCCGCACGGTCACCGCCGCCGAACTGCACCGGCACGGCGCGGTGTGGAAGGTCGTGCCGAGGGAGGAACTCGCCGCCACGGCCCTGGAGTCGGCCCGCGAGATCGCCGCCAAGGACGGGGAACTGCTGCGCCTCGCCAAGGCCGCCATCAACGGCATCGACCCGGTCGACGTCCGCCGCAGCTACCGCTACGAGCAGGGCTTCACCTACGAGGCGAGCGTCAGCGGGGTCGCGGACCGGGTCCGTGACAGGTTCGGCAGGGAGGCCGAGTGAGCGACAAGACCATGACGGCCGACGAGGTCGTCTCCCGGCTGCACAGCGGCATGACGCTCGGCATCGGCGGCTGGGGCTCGCGCCGTAAGCCGATGGCCCTGGTCAGAGCGTTGCTGCGATCCACGGTCACCGACCTCACGATCGTCTCGTACGGTGGCCCGGACGTCGGCATGCTCGCCGCCGCCGGACGCATCCGCAAGCTCGTCACCGCCTTCGTCACCCTCGACTCGATCCCCCTGGAACCGCACTACCGGGCGGCCCGTGAGGCCGGTGCCTTCGAGCTCATGGAGATCGACGAGGCGATGTTCATGTGGGGCCTGCACGCGGCCGCGAACCGGCTGCCGTTCCTGCCGGTGCGGGCCGGCATCGGTTCGGACGTCATGCGGGTCAATCCGGGTCTGCGGACGGTGACGTCGCCGTACGACGACCAGGAGACGTTCGTGGCCATGCCCGCGCTCGGCATGGATGCCGCCCTGGTGCACGTGAACCGCGCCGACCGGCTGGGCAACGGCCAGTACCTCGGACCCGACCCGTACTTCGACGACCTGTTCTGCGAGGCGGCCGACACCGCGTATGTCTCCTGCGAACGGATCGTGGACACCGCGGAGTTGACGAAGGAGGCGCCGCCCCAGTCGCTGCTGCTCAAACGGCACACGGTCACCGGTGTGGTCGAGGCTCCGGGTGGCGCCCACTTCACCTCCTGCGTTCCCGACTACGGCCGGGACGAGGCCGTACAGCGGGAGTACGCGACCACGCCCTGGCCCGAGTTCGCCGCACGGTATCTCGGGGGAGGACTTCATGACCGCGACCCGGAGTGAGTACTGCGTGATCGCCTGCGCCGAGGCCTGGCGGGACGCGGGCGAGATCCTGGCGAGCCCCATGGGCCTGATCCCCTCGGTCGGTGCCCGGCTCGCCCGCCTCACCTTCTCCCCCGACCTGCTGCTGACCGACGGCGAGGCCCTGCTGGTCCGCCCGGACGGCACGCCCGAGGGCTGGCTGCCCTACCGGCAGCACCTGGCCCTGGTCACCGGCGGCCGACGGCACGTGATGATGGGCGCGAGCCAGATCGACCGGTACGGCAACCAGAACATCTCGTGCATCGGCGACTGGGCACGGCCGAAGCGGCAGTTGCTCGGGGTGCGGGGAGCACCGGTCAACACCCTCAACAACCCGACCAGTTACTGGGTGCCGAAACACTCCCGGCGGGTCTTCGTCGAGAAGGTCGACATGGTGTGCGGGGTGGGGTACGACCACGCGGACGGCGCCCGCCATCACCGTATCCCCCGGGTCGTCTCCGACCTGGGCGTCTTCGACTTCGCGACGCCGGACCACTCGATGCGGCTGGCGTCGGTGCATCCGGGGGTCACGGTGGCACAGGTGCGGGAGGCCACCGGGTTCGAGCTGGTGGTCCCGGACGAGGTGCCGTACACGCGCGAACCGACCGCGCGGGAGCTGCGGTTGATCCGTGAGGTGATCGATCCGCAGGACACCCGGTCCAGGGAGGTCGGCGCCTGATGGAGACCGCGCTCACCCGGCTGGTCGGGGTCCGCCATCCGATCGTGCAGACCGGGATGGGGTGGGTGGCGGGGCCGCGCCTGGTCTCCGCGACGGCGAACGCGGGCGCGCTGGGCATCCTGGCCTCCGCGACCATGACCATCGACCAACTCCGGGACGCCGTGCGGGAGGTGAAGTCCCGTACGGACGCCCCCTTCGGGGTCAATCTGCGGGCCGACGCGGCGGATGCCGGCGACCGGGTGCGCGTGATCGTCGAGGAAGGGGTGCGGGTGGCGTCCTTCGCCCTCGCGCCCTCCGCCGAGCTGATCGGCGCGCTCAAGGAGGCGGGGGTGGTCGTCGTCCCGTCCGTCGGGGCCCGGCGGCATGCCGAGAAGGTCGCGGCCTGGGGCGCGGACGCGGTGATCGTGCAGGGCGGCGAGGGCGGTGGGCACACCGGGGAGGTGGCGACGACGGTCCTGCTGCCGCAGGTGGTGGACGCGGTGGACATCCCCGTCGTGGCGGCGGGGGGCTTCTTCGACGGGCGGGGTCTGGTCGCGGCGCTGGCGTACGGGGCGGCGGGCGTCGCCATGGGCACCCGTTTCCTGCTCACCTCGGACTCGACGGTGCCGGACGCGGTGAAGGCGCGCTATCTGGCGGCGACGGTCAAGGACGTGACGGTGACCCGTGCGGTCGACGGCCTCCCGCACCGCATGCTCCGCACGGACCTGGTGGAGTCCCTGGAGAACACGGGCCGTGCTCGCACCCTGCTGCGCGCGGCCCGGCACGCCGCCGCCTTCCGCGGGCTGTCCGGCCTGACCTGGCGGCAACTGCTCCACGACGGCCTCGCGATGCGCCACGGCAAGGACCTCACGTGGAGCCAGGTCCTGCTCGCTGCCAACACCCCCATGCTGCTGAGGTCCGCGATGGTGGACGGCCGTACGGACCTCGGCGTCATGGCCTCCGGGCAGGTCGCCGGGGTGATCGACGACCTGCCGTCGTGCACGGAGCTGGTGGAGCGGATCATGAAGGAGGCGGAGGAGATCCTGGAGGGCCTCAAAGACGTTCGATGATCGTCACGTTCGCCTGCCCCCCGCCCTCGCACATCGGCACCATCCCCGACGGCCCCCTCGCACCGCTCGGCCCCCGGGGGCCTCACGGGCTTCTGGAGCCTGCGCCGGACTCCGTCCGCCGAAGCGGGTGGCCTGCCGTCGTCACAGCCTCTCGATGATCGTCACGTTCGCCTGCCCCCCGCCCTCACACATGGTCTGGAGGCCGAACCGGCCGCCGGTGCGCTCCAGTTCGTGCAGCAGGGTCGTCATCAGCTTCACTCCCGTCGCCCCCAGGGGGTGCCCGAGGGCGATCGCGCCGCCGTTGACGTTGACCTTCTGCGGGTCCGCGCCCGTCTCCTTCAGCCAGGCCAGGACGACCGGGGCGAAGGCCTCGTTGATCTCGACGAGGTCGATGTCGTCGATGGTGAGGCCGGTCTTCTTCAGGGCGTGGGCGGTGGCCGGTATGGGGGCGGTGAGCATACGGATGGGGTCCTCGCCGCGCACGGAGAGGTGGTGCACGCGCGCGCGTGGCGTGAGGCCGTGTTCGCGCACCGCCCGCTCCGAGGCCAGCAGCATGGCCGCCGCCCCGTCGGAGACCTGCGAGGAGCAGGCCGCGGTGATGGTGCCGCCCTCGATCACCGGCTTCAGGCCGGCCATTTTCTCCAGCGAGGTGTCCCGGCGCGGGCCCTCGTCGACCGCGACCTCGCCGTAGGCCACCGTCTCGCGCTCGAATCGCCCCTCGTCGATGGCCCGCAGGGCCCGCCGGTGGGACCGGAGCGCGAACTCTTCCTGGTCCTCGCGGCTGATCCCCCACTTCCCGGCGATCATCTCGGCGCCGACGAACTGGTTCACCGCCCGGTCCCCGTACCGCGCCCGCCACCCCTCGCTGCCCGCGAAGGGCCCCTGGGTCAGCCCGAGCGGCTCGGCGGCCTGCCGGGTCGCGAAGGCGATCGGGATCATCGACATGTTCTGCACCCCGCCGGCCACCACCAGGTCCTGCGTCCCGGACAGCACGCCCTGCGCGGCGAAGTGCACGGCCTGCTGCGAGGACCCGCACTGCCGGTCCACGGTCACCCCTGGCACCTCCTCCGGCAGCCCGGCAGCGAGCCACGCGGTCCGCGCGATGTCCCCGGCCTGCGGCCCGACCGCGTCCAGGCAGCCGAAGACGACGTCCTCCACGGCGGCCGGATCGACCCCCGCCCGCTCCACCAGCGCGACCAGCACCCGCGCACCCAGATCGGCCGGGTGGACGGCGCTCAGTCCTCCCCCGCGCCGCCCGACGGGCGTACGGACCGCTTCGACGATGTAGGCCTCGGCCATGGCAACTCCCCAGTGAGTTACGTACGTACGGCGATCCCGTCCAGCACCATCGACAGGTACTGCCGGGCGATCTCCTCCGGACTGTGCTGTCCGCCGGGCCGGTACCAGGACGCGGCGACCCACACGGTGTCGCGCACGAACCGGTAGGTCAGCCGTACGTCGAGGTCGGCCCGGAACACCTCGGCCGCGACCCCGCGCTCCAGCGTGGACAGCCAGGCCTTCTCGAACCTGCGCTGCGACTCGGCGAGGAACGCGAACCGCTCCTGCGCCACCAGCTGCTTGCTCTCCTTCTGGTAGATCGCGACGGCCGCGCGGTGCCGGTCGATCTCCCGGAACGACTCGGTGACCAGGGCCTCCAGCGTCTCGCGCGGGCCGAGTTCGGCGCCCAGGACGGCGTCGTAGCCGCCCCAGAGCTCGTCGAGGAAGGTCCGCAGGATCTCCTCCAGCATCGATTCCTTGGAGTCGAAGTGGTAGTAGAGGCTGCCCGCGAGCATGCCCGCGTGGTCCGCGATCTTGCGTACGGTCGTGGCGTTGTAGCCCTGCTCGGCGAAGACCTCGGCGGCGGTGTCGAGGAGTTCGCGGCGGCGGGCCGGGGCGGCGGCGCTCACCTGGGGCTTCTTCTTGGTCGGCACATCGTCCATTGTCCTAGGCGTGCTGGCTGCTGACGGCGACGACCTCGCCCGTCATGTACGAGGAGTATCCGGACGCCAGGAACACGATCACGTTGGCCACCTCCCAGGGCTCGGCGTACCGCCCGAAGGCCTCCCGCGCGGTCAGTTCCTCCAGCAGCTCCGCCGAGGTCACCTTCACCAGGTGCGGATGCATGGCGAGGCTCGGGGAGACCGCGTTGACGCGTACGCCGTACTCGGCGGCCTCCAGCGCCGCGCAGCGGGTCAGCGCCATCACGCCGGCCTTCGCGGCGGCGTAGTGCGCCTGCCCGGCCTGGGCGCGCCAGCCGACGACGGAGGCGTTGTTGACGATCACGCCCGCGCGTGCGTCGCGCATCAGCCGTAGGGCAGCTCTGGTGCACCGGAATGTGCCGTTCAACGTGACGTCCAGGACGCGGGTCCACTGCTCGTCGGTCATGTCGGCGAGTGAGGAAGTGCCGCCGAGGCCCGCGTTGTTGACGACGACGTCCAGCCGACCGTGCTCTTCCACGGCCGCGTCGAACAACGCGCGCACCTGTGCCTCGTCGGTGACGTCACAGGGTACGGCGGTCACCGCTCCCGGGAACTCCCGCCCCAGCTCGGCCTCGTGCTCCTTCAACCGCCTCGCGTGCGCGTCGCTGATCAGGACGCGCGCGCCCTCCTCCAGGAAGCGGCGCGCGGTCGCCCCGCCGATGCCCGCGCCGGCGGCGGCGGTGATGACGGCGGTGCGTCCCTTCAGCAGCCCGTGCCCCGGTTCGTACACCGGACTCTCGACGCCTGTCATAGCGCCACGCTAACCTACCAAACACTTGTTAGGGAAGGATGGCGACCGTGGACCTCACGCACTCTCCGGCCGACGAGGCCTTCCGCGCCGAGGCCCGCTCATGGCTGCACGCGCATGTGCCCGCCTCCCCGCTGCCCTCCCTGGAGACCGAGGAGGGCTTCGCGGCCCATCGCGCGTGGGAGGCGGAACTCGCCGCGGACCGCTGGTCGGTGGTCAACTGGCCGACGGCGTACGGCGGCCGGGACGCGGGGATCGTCCGCTGGCTGGTCTTCGAGGAGGAGTACTACGCGGCCGGGGCCCCCGGACGCGTCAACCAGAACGGCATCAGCCTCCTCGCCCCGACCCTCTTCGACCACGGCACACAGGAGCAGCGGGACCGTGTCCTGCCGTCCATGGCCACCGGGGCGACGGTGTGGGCGCAGGCCTGGTCGGAGCCGGAGGCGGGCTCGGATCTGGCCTCGCTGAGGGCGAAGGGGGTGCGCACGGACGGCGGCTGGCTGCTCAGCGGTCAGAAGACCTGGTCCTCCCGGGCCGCCTTCGCGGACCGCGCCTTCGGACTCTTCCGCACCGACCCCGACGCCCCGAAACCCCACCAGGGCCTGACCTACCTGATGTTCGACCTGCGCGCCCCCGGGGTCACCGTCCGTCCGATCCGCCGCCTCGACGGGAAACCGGCCTTCGCCGAGCTCTTCCTGGACGAGGTGTTCGTGCCGGACGAGGACGTCATCGGCGAGCCCGGCCGGGGCTGGCGGATCGCGATGTCCACGGCGGGCAACGAACGGGGCCTGATGCTGCGCTCACCGGGCCGTTTCCTGGCGGCCGCCGACCGGCTGTTCGCGAGGTGGCAGGCGCAGGGCAGCCCCCATGCGGCTCGGACCCGTGTCGCGGACTCCCTGATCGGCGCCCGCGCCTACCAGCTCTTCACCTACGCGGCCGCCTCCCGCTTCCTGGAGGGCGAGACGCTGGGCCCCGAGTCCAGCCTGAACAAGGTCTTCTGGTCCGAGTACGACATCGCCCTCACCGAGACGGCCCTCGATCTGCTCGGCGAGGAGGGCGAGTTGGCGGACACCGACTGGTCCGAGCGGTACGTCTTCGCGCTGGCCGGCCCCATTTACGCGGGCACGAACGAGATCCAGCGGGACATCATCGCCGAGCGCCTGCTGGGCCTGCCGAAGGGACGCCGGTGATGCGCTTCCTTCTCGACGCCGAGCAGCGGGAGTTCGCCGCCTCCCTGAACGCGATGCTGACGGCCGCGGACACCCCGTCGGTGGTACGGGACTGGAGCCGCGGGGACCACGCGAGCGGGCGCGCGCTGTGGCGCCGTATCGCCGAGGCGGGGGTGTTCGCGCTGGCGGTACCGGAGGCGTACGAGGGACTGGGCCCGCGTCCCGTGGAACTCGCTGTGGCTTTCGTGGAGTTGGGGCGGCATGCGGTACCCGGCCCGTTGGTGGAGACGGTCACGGCGGCGACACTGCTCGCCTCACTGGACGACACGGGCCCGGCGAAGCGGCTGCTGCCCGCTCTGGCCTCGGGTGAGTCCGCGGCGACCGTGGCGATGGGGACGTACACGCTGGACGCGGACATGGCGAACGTACGGTTGGCACTCTCAGCCCGCGGCGGGGGCGATTCCAGCCCCACGCCCGCCCCCACCGAGCTCCGCCTCTCCCCCCCACCCGGCCCTCCGGCCGCGTCCCTCGACCCCGCCCGCCGCCTCTTCCCGACCCTCCCCGGCGGCGCACTCCTCGCCACCGACCCACCCCTGACCCCCGCCCTCCTCATCGCCCGCCTCACCACCGCCGCCCAAGCCCTGGGCGTCGGTCTCGCACTGCTCGACAGAACCGTCGCCCACGTCAAGCGGCGCATCCAGTTCGGCGTCCCCATCGGCTCGTTCCAGGCCGTCAAACACCAACTCGCCGACGCCAGGATCGCGTTGGAGTTCGCCCGCCCCCTCGTCCTCGGCGCCGCCCTGACGATGACCGCGGAAGACGTCGCCGCCGCCAAGGTCACCGCGTGCGAGGCCGCGTACGCCACCGCCCGCACCGCGCTCCAGCTCCACGGCGCGATCGGGTACACGGCGGAGTACGACCTGTCCCTGTGGCTCACCAAGGCCCGCGCCCTGCGCACCGCCTGGGGCAGCCCCGACGAGTGCCGCGACACCGTCCTCAGTGGTGGTCGCCGCTGGTGAGCTCCCGGTACTCCTCCACCGTCGGCTTCTCGATCCGCGTGTCGGGCCCGAACATCGCCCGCGCGAGCCCGGCCCGCACCCGCTGGGAACGCCTGACCGGCCGCCGCACCCCGTTCGCGTCCACGAGCGGCCCGATCTCGTACGGCCGTTCCTGCTCGTGCTGCGTGAGGGTGTGCAGCGCCTCCTGCGCGAGGGGTTCGTGGACCTCGACGTACTCGCCGTGCGGGAGCCGCCGTATCGTGCCGGTCTCGCGGCCGTGCAGCACTTTCTCACGGTCCCGGCGCTGCAGCCCGAGACAGACCCGCTTGGTGACGACGAAGGCGAGCACCGGCACCACGAACACGGACACCCGCACGAACCAGGTGATCGCGTTGATCGACAGATGCAGATGCGTGGCCACGATGTCGTTGCCGCCGCCGATCAGCAGCACCACGTACAGGCTCAGCCAGGCGACCCCAAGACCCGTGCGGACGGGCACGTTGCGCGGCCGGTCCAGGATGTGGTGCTCGCGTTTGTCGCCGGTGATCCACGCCTCGACGAAGGGATAGACCCCGAGCGCGAGCAGGATCAGCGGGAAGAGGGAGAAGGGGATGAAGACACCGGGCTCCAGGGTGTGGCCCCAGAAGTTGATCTCCCATCCCGGCATCACCCGGATCAGGCCCTCGGAGAAGCCCAGGTACCAGTCGGGCTGGGCGCCG
Source organism: Streptomyces sp. NPDC050759 (assembly GCF_044456945.1). Lineage (NCBI taxonomy): Bacteria > Bacillati > Actinomycetota > Actinomycetes > Kitasatosporales > Streptomycetaceae > Streptomyces > Streptomyces sp. NPDC050759. Next base: position 41,458 of record NZ_JBITGI010000001.1, read on the forward strand.
GTGGTCACCAGGTGCGGGCTGTACGGTCCGAACGCCCACACGGGGTTGATCTGGGCGAGGCCGCCCATGAGCGCCAGCACGCCGAAGGTCAGGAAGAAGAAGCCGCCCGCCTTGGCCATGTAGACCGGCAGGAAGGGCATGCCGACCACGGACTTGTTGTCGCGGCCGGGCCCCGGGTACTGGGTGTGCTTGTGGTAGAAGACCAGGATCAGATGGGCGACCACCAGGCCGAGCATGATCCCGGGCAGCACCAGCACATGGATCGGGAAGAGCCTGGGGATGATGTCGTGCCCCGGGAACTCCCCGCCGAACAGGAAGAACGACAGATACGTCCCGACGATCGGGACGGACAGGATCGCCCCGTCGGCGAACCGGATGCCGGTGCCGGAGAGCAGGTCGTCGGGGAGGGAGTAGCCGGTCAGACCGGTGATGATGCCGAGGAACAGCAGGGTCCAGCCGAACACCCAGTTGAGCTCGCGCGGCTTGCGGAAGGCGCCGGTGAAGAACACCCGCATCATGTGCACGAGCATGCCGGTGACGAAGACCAGCGCCGCCCAGTGGTGGATCTGCCGGATCAGCAGTCCGCCGCGCACATCGAAACTGATGTCGAGCGTGGACTCGTAGGCCCTGGTCATCACCACGCCGTTGAGGGGCTCGTAGGAGCCGTGGTAGACGACCTCGACCCCGCTGGGCTCGAAGAACAGGGTGAGATAGACGCCCGTGAGGATCAGGATGAGGAAGCTGTAGAGACAGATCTCGCCCAGCATGAACGACCAGTGGTCCGGAAAGACCTTGCGCATGTTGGCCTTGGCCAGCGCGTACAGGCCCAGCCGTCCGTCGGCCCAGTCGGCGAGCTTCTCGCCCTTTCCGGCCGCTCCGCCACGCGTGCCCTGGTTCACCGATCGTGCGCCGTCCATGAGTCGTCGCCTCCCCGTCGGATCAACTTCAGGGTGGCACGACGCGTGGATGATGCCAACGGGGCGGGCAGCCTCCTGAATCCGGCCCCGCCGCTCTGCTACCGCACCGGCGTTCGCTATTTTGTTCGCCGCCGACCCCACCGGCTCAAGATCACCCCTGTCACACCGAGGAGAGCCGGCCGTGGAACCCGAGTCCGCCGTCACCACCTGCTATCGCCATCCCAAGGTGGAGTCCCACGTCCGCTGCACCCGCTGCGAGCGCTACATCTGCCCGGACTGCATGCGGGAGGCGGCGGTCGGCCACCAGTGCCCGGAGTGCGTGCGGGAGGGGGCACGGTCGATACGGCAGGCCCGGACCGCGTTCGGCGGGCGGATCACGGCCGTCCCCCTGGTGACGTACGTCCTGATCGGCCTCAACGTGCTCGCCTATGTCGGCGAGCTCGTGCGCCCGGCGATCGTGGACCGGTTCGAGATGCTGGGCATCGGCCTGCGCGGCCCGGACGGCGGCCACTACGCGTGGCAGGCCATCTATCCCGCCGACTTCCACGTCGAGGGTGTCGTCGACGGCGAGTGGTACCGGCTGCTGACCGGCGCGTTCCTCCATCTGCCGCCCACCGGGGGCACGTTCGGGATCCTGCACATCGTGATGAACATGGTGTCGCTGTGGAACATCGGCCGGGTGGTGGAGGTCCAGCTCGGCCGTCTGAGGTACGTCGTCCTCTATCTGCTGTCCGCGCTCGGCGGCTCGGTCCTCGTCCTGCTGGTCGCGCCCACCGAGGCCACGCTCGGCGCCTCCGGTGCGATCTTCGGGCTCGGCGCCGCGTACTACGTGATGGCCCGCCGCCTCGGCGCCGACATGGCCCAGGTGAACCGCTTCATGGCGGGCCTGCTGCTGTGGCTGGTGATCTCCGCGGGACTGACCTCCTGGCAGGGCCACCTCGGCGGCCTGCTCGCCGGAGCCGTCGTCACCCTCGCCTACGCCTACGCGCCCCGGGACAGCCGTCGCGCCCTGGTGCAGGCTGGAGCATGTGCCGTACTGCTGGTGGTGCTCCTGGTGTCTGCCTGGGCCAAGGTCGCCGAACTGACGGGAGCGCAGTGAAAGGCGCCCGCCTGCTGCTCCTCGCGGCCGTCCCCGTGGTCGCCACGGCGTCGGTCTACCTCCTCGCGCCCGAGGACCCCGGCGCGGGAGGGGCCGGCCCGGACCTCTCCTCGGCCTACCGTTCGCAGGCGGCCCAGGACGCCGAGGGCGCCCAGGGTGCCAAGGCCTGGGCCGAGCGGTCAGAGGGGGCGAGGAGCGCGGAGGACAAGGCGGTCATCGCCGACCTGCCGCCGGGCCTGGCCGCGCCCGCCGAGAAGGAGCTCGCCCAGCAGCTCGTGGCCAGCGCCGAGAACTCCACCCTCGACTGGCGCAGCGCCTACGCCTACATCGAGGACATCGGCGACGGCCAGGGCTACACGGCCGGCATCATCGGCTTCTGCACCGGCACCAGCGACCTGCTCGCCCTCGTCGAGGGCTACACGAAGGCCCACCCCGGCAACGGTCTCGCGAGGTACCTCCCCGCGCTGCGCGCGGTCGACGGCACGGACTCCCACGAGGGCCTGGACCCGGGCTTCACGGCCGCCTGGAAGGCGGAAGCGCGGGTCCCGGCCTTCCAGAAGGCCCAGGACACGGCACGTGACCGCGTCTACTTCGACCCAGCGGTGCGCCTCGCCAAGCTCGACGGCCTCGGCGCCCTCGGCCAGTTCGTCTACTACGACGCCATGGTCTTCCACGGCCCCGGCACCGACCCCACCAGCTTCTACGGCCTGCGCGAACGCGCCGTCCAGAAGTCCGACAGCCCGACCGAGGGCGGCTCGGAGAAGGCCTACCTCGACACCTTCCTCGACCTCCGCGAGGACGCCATGCGCACCCGCGACGCGGACATCGACACCACCCGCGTCGACACCGCGCAACGACGCTTCCTTGACGACGGGAACCTGGACCTGAGGACGCCGCTGGAGTGGCAGGTGTACGGGGAGACGTTCCGGGTGCCGTAGGAGAACATGCGACGGTGCCCGCCCCTCGTCCGGTCGGGGACTGGGAGGGCGGACACCGTCAGCGTTCCGTACGCCGTTGTACGGGACGTTTCTTGACCGACCGTCAGACCATCAGGGAGCGGTCCGTCGGCCGGATCGGCGCGGGCAGTTCACTCGCACCGGTCAGGAAGCGGTCGCAGCCGCGGGCGGCCGAGCGGCCCTCCGCGATCGCCCACACGATGAGCGACTGGCCGCGGCCCGCGTCACCGGCGACGAAGACGCCCGGCACGTTGGTCTGGAAGTCGTCGTCGCGGGCGATGTTGCCGCGCTCGTCGAGCTCCAGGCCGAACTGGTCCACGAGACCGTTCTCGCGGTCCGTGCCCGTGAAACCCATGGCCAGCGTGACCAGCTGGGCGGGGATCTTGCGCTCCGTGCCCGGCTTCGGGGTCAGCTTGCCGTCGATGAACTCGACCTCGGTGAGGTGCAGCCACTGGACGTTGCCGTCCTCGTCGCCCTCGAAGTGGGTCGTCGAGACGGAGTAGACCCGCTCGCCGCCCTCCTCGTGCGCGGACGTGACCTTGTAGAGCATCGGGAAGGTCGGCCACGGCTGGTGCGGGGCACGGTCCTCGCCGGGCCTCGGCATGATCTCCAGCTGGGTGACCGAGGCCGCGCCCTGGCGGTGGGCGGTGCCCACGCAGTCGGCGCCGGTGTCGCCGCCGCCGATGACGATGACGTGCTTGCCCTCGGCCGTGATGGGGGGCGCCACGTAGTCGCCCTCCTGCACCTTGTTGGCCAGCGGCAGGTACTCCATGGCCTGGTGGATGCCCTTGAGCTCGCGGCCGGGGACCGGCAGGTCACGGGCGGTCGTGGCGCCGGCGGCGATGACGATCGCGTCGTAGCGCTTCTTCAGGTCGGTCGCCCTGAGGTCGCGGCCGATCTCGATGCCGGTACGGAAGCGGGTGCCCTCCGCGCGCATCTGCTCGATACGGCGGTTGATGTGCCGCTTCTCCATCTTGAACTCGGGGATGCCGTACCGGAGAAGGCCTCCGATGCGGTCCGCGCGCTCGTAGACGGCGACGGTGTGACCGGCCCGGGTGAGCTGCTGCGCGGCGGCGAGACCGGCGGGTCCCGACCCGATGACCGCGACGGTCTTGCCGGACAGGCGCTCGGGGGCCTGCGGCTCGACGTCACCGCTGTCCCACGCCTTGTCGATGATCGAGACCTCGACGTTCTTGATGGTGACCGGCGGCTGGTTGATGCCGAGCACACACGCCGACTCGCAGGGAGCGGGGCACAGGCGACCGGTGAACTCCGGGAAGTTGTTGGTCGCGTGCAGCCGCTCGGAGGCGGCGGACCAGTCCTCGCGGTAGGCGAAGTCGTTCCACTCGGGGATGAGGTTCCCGAGCGGACAGCCGTTGTGACAGAACGGGATGCCGCAGTCCATGCAGCGGCTGGCCTGCTTGCTGATGATCGGCAGCAGGGAGCCGGGGACGTAGACCTCGTTCCAGTCCTTCAGACGTACGTCGACCGGGCGGGACTTGGCGACCTCACGGCCGTGGTTCAGGAAGCCCTTCGGGTCAGCCATTGATCGCCGCCTCCATCATCTTCTCGGTGATCTCGGACTCGGAGAGTCCCGCCTGCTCGGCGGCGTCCTTGGCGGCGAGCACTGCCTTGTACGTGCTGGGGATGATCTTGCTGAAGCGTTCGACCGCGGTGTCCCAGTCGGCGAGCAGCTTCTCGGCGACCGTGGAGGCGGTCTCCTCCTGGTGGCGGCGCACCACGTCGTGCAGCCACTGCTTGTCGGCGTCGTCGAGCGCTTCGACGGCGCCCGCGTTGCCGACGTTGACGTTGTCGGGGTCGAGGTCGATCACGTAGGCGATACCGCCGGACATGCCGGCCGCGAAGTTGCGGCCGGTCTCGCCGAGGACCACCGCGTGACCGCCGGTCATGTACTCGCAGCCGTGGTCGCCCACGCCCTCCGAGACGACCAGCGCACCGGAGTTGCGGACGCAGAACCGCTCGCCTGAACGACCGCGCAGGAACAGCTCGCCACCGGTCGCGCCGTAGGCGATGGTGTTGCCGGCGATCGTCGAGAACTCGGCGAGGTGGTCGGCACCCCGGTCCGGGCGCACGATCACCCGGCCACCGGAGAGGCCCTTGCCGACGTAGTCGTTGGCGTCGCCCTCCAGGCGCAGCGTGACACCGCGCGGGAGGAAGGCGCCGAAGGACTGGCCGGCGGAGCCCGTGAAGGTGATGTCGATGGTGTCGTCGGGCAGGCCCGCGCCGCCGAACTTCTTCGTCACCTCGTGGCCGAGCATGGTGCCGACCGTGCGGTTGATGTTGCGGATGGCGACCTGGGCGCGCACCGGCTGGGCGTCGGTCGCCGAGTCGGCGGCCAGGGCGTCGGCGGCGAGCTTGATGAGCTCGTTGTCGAGCGCCTTCTCCAGGCCGTGGTCCTGCTCGATGACCTGGTGCAGCGCGGCACCGTCGGGCAGCTCGGGCACGTAGAAGAGCGGGGACAGGTCCAGGCCCTGCGCCTTCCAGTGGTTGACGGCCCGCTCGACGTCGAGCGCCTCCGCGTGACCGACGGCCTCCTCGATGGAGCGGAAACCCAGCTCGGCGAGGAGCTCGCGGACCTCTTCGGCGATGAACCTGAAGAAGTTCACGACGTACTCGGCCTTGCCGGTGAACCGGTCGCGGAGCACCGGGTTCTGGGTGGCGATGCCGACCGGGCAGGTGTCCAGGTGGCAGACGCGCATCATGACGCAGCCCGACACGACGAGCGGCGCGGTCGCGAAACCGAACTCCTCGGCGCCGAGCAGCGCGGCGATGACCACGTCACGGCCGGTCTTGAGCTGACCGTCGGTCTGGACGACGATCCGGTCGCGCAGGCCGTTGAGCAGCAGGGTCTGCTGGGTCTCGGCGAGACCGAGCTCCCAGGGACCGCCCGCGTGCTTGAGGGAGGTCAGCGGGGAGGCACCGGTACCACCGTCGTGACCGGAGATCAGGACGACGTCCGCGTGCGCCTTGGACACACCCGCCGCGACCGTGCCGACGCCGACCTCGGAGACCAGCTTCACGTGAATCCGCGCCTGCGGGTTCGCGTTCTTCAGGTCGTGGATCAGCTGGGCCAGGTCCTCGATGGAGTAGATGTCGTGGTGCGGCGGCGGGGAGATCAGGCCCACGCCCGGGGTGCTGTGCCGGGTCCTGGCGACCCACGGGTAGACCTTGTGGCCGGGCAGCTGGCCGCCCTCGCCGGGCTTGGCGCCCTGGGCCATCTTGATCTGGATGTCGTCCGCGTTGACCAGGTACTCGGAGGTCACGCCGAAGCGGCCGGAGGCGACCTGCTTGATCGACGAACGCCGCGCCGGGTCGTACAGCCGGTCCGCGTCCTCGCCGCCCTCACCGGTGTTGGACTTGCCGCCCAGCTGGTTCATGGCGATGGCGAGGGTCTCGTGCGCCTCCTTGGAGATGGAGCCGTACGACATGGCGCCGGTGGAGAAACGCTTGACGATCTCGGAGACCGGCTCGACCTCGTCGACGGAGATCGGCTGACGGTCCGACTTGAAGCCGAACAGGCCGCGCAGCGTCATCAGGCGCTCGGACTGCTCGTTCACACGGTCCGTGTACTTCTTGAAGATGTCGTAGCGGTTCGCGCGCGTCGAGTGCTGGAGGCGGAAGACCGTCTCCGGGTCGAACAGGTGCGGCTCGCCCTCGCGGCGCCACTGGTACTCGCCGCCTATCTCGAGGGCGCGGTGCGCGGGCGCGATGCCGGAGGCGGGGTACGCCTTGGCGTGCCGGGCGGCGACCTCCTTGGCGATGACGTCGATGCCGACGCCGCCGATCTTGGACGCCGTACCGCTGAAGTACTTCTGCACGAAGCTCTCTTCGAGACCGACGGCCTCGAAGACCTGGGCGCCCCGGTAGGAGGCGACGGTCGAGATGCCCATCTTCGACATGACCTTGAGGACGCCCTTGCCCAGGGCGTAGATCAGGTTGCGGATGGCCTGCTCGGGCTCCAGGCCGTTCAGGAAGGTGCCCGCGCGCAGGAGGTCCTCGACGGACTCCATGGCGAGGTACGGGTTCACGGCCGCGGCGCCGAAGCCGATCAGCAGGGCGACGTGGTGGACCTCGCGGACGTCACCGGCCTCGACCAGCAGGCCCACCTGGGTGCGCTGCTTGGTGCGGATGAGGTGGTGGTGGACGGCCGCGGTGAGCAGCAGCGACGGGATCGGCGCGTGCTCGGCGTCCGAGTGGCGGTCGGAGAGGACGATCAGCCGGGCGCCGTTGTCGATGGCGGCGTCCGCCTCGGTGCAGATCTCCTCGATGCGCGCGGCGAGGGAGTCGCCGCCGCCGGAGACCCGGTACAGGCCGGAGAGGGTCGCGGCCTTGAAGCCGGGCATGTCGCCGTCGGCGTTGATGTGGATGAGCTTGGCGAGCTCGTCGTTGTCGATCACCGGGAAGGGCAGCACGACGGAACGGCAGGAGGCGGCGCTCGGGTCGAGCAGGTTGCCCTGCGGGCCGAGGGCCGAGCGCAGCGAGGTGACGAGCTCCTCGCGGATCGCGTCCAGCGGCGGGTTGGTGACCTGCGCGAACAGCTGGGTGAAGTAGTCGAAGAGCAGACGCGGTCGCTCGCTCAGCGCGGCGATCGGCGAGTCCGTACCCATCGAACCGATGGGCTCGGCACCGGCCTTGGCCATCGGCGCGAGGAGGACGCGCAGCTCTTCCTCGGTGTAGCCGAAGGTCTGCTGGCGGCGGGTGACCGAGGCGTGGGTGTGCACGATGTGCTCGCGCTCGGGCAGGTCGCCGAGCTCGATCTCGCCGGCCTCCAGCCACTCCGCGTACGGCTGCTCGGTGGCCAGGCCGGCCTTGATCTCGTCGTCCTCGATGATGCGGTGCTCGACGGTGTCGACGAGGAACATCCGGCCGGGCTGCAGGCGGCCCTTGCGGACGACCTTGGCGGGGTCGATGTCGAGGACGCCGACCTCGGAGCCGAGGACGACGAGGCCGTCGTCGGTGACCCAGTAGCGGCCGGGTCGAAGGCCGTTGCGGTCGAGGACCGCGCCGACCTGCTTGCCGTCGGTGAAGGTGACACAGGCCGGGCCGTCCCAGGGCTCCATCAGGTTGGAGTGGAACTGGTAGAAGGCGCGGCGGGCCGACTCCATGGAGTCGTGGTTCTCCCACGCCTCCGGGATCATCATGAGCACGGAGTGCGGCAGCGAACGGCCGCCCAGGTGCAGGAGTTCGAGGACCTCGTCGAAGGACGCCGAGTCGGAGGCGTCCGGCGTACAGATCGGGAAGACGCGCTCGAGGGTCTTGTCGTCGTTGCCGAACAGGTCCGAGACCAGCTGGGACTCGCGGGCCGCCATCCAGTTGCGGTTGCCCTTGACGGTGTTGATCTCACCGTTGTGCGCGACGAAGCGGTACGGGTGCGCGAGCGGCCAGGACGGGAAGGTGTTCGTGGAGAACCGGGAGTGCACGAGCGCGATCGCGGAGGCGAAGCGGCGGTCGGACAGGTCCGGGAAGAAGGGCTCCAGCTGGCCGGTGGTCAGCATGCCCTTGTAGACGATGGTCCGCGCGGACAGCGAGGGGAAGTAGACGTCGACCTCGCGCTCGGCGCGCTTGCGCAGCACGAAGGCCTTGCGGTCGAGGTCGATGTCCGTGGCGGGGACGGCCGAGCCGTCGGCGACGAAGATCTGGTGGAACGCCGGCATCGTCGAGCGGGCGGTGGCGCCGAGCAGCTCGGGGGCGACCGGGACCTCGCGCCAGCCGAGGACGGTGAGGCCCTCTTCGGCGGCGATCGTCTCGATGCGCGAGACGGCGTCCTCGACGCCGTCCTCCGGCAGGAAGGCGGTACCGACGGCGTACGCACCGGCCGCGGGCAGCTCGAAGCCGGCCACCTCGCGGAAGAAGGCGTCCGGAACCTGGGACAGGATGCCCGCGCCGTCACCCGAGTCGGGCTCGGCGCCGGTGGCACCGCGGTGCTCCAGGTTGCGCAGAACGGTGAGCGCCTGCTCGACCAGCGCATGGCTCGCCTCGCCGGTGAGGGTGGCCACGAAGCCGACGCCACAGGCGTCGCGCTCGTTGCGGGGGTCGTACATACCCTGCGCAGCAGGGCGAGCATCCATGAACGACCACTTCTGGCCACTCGTGGAGTGCTGGGACGGCTGGCGCGGCGTACGCATCGGCTCTCCCGTCGTCGTCAATTGGCATATTCAGCTTGCCGAGGGACGACGTTGGCCCTCTGCGTAAGTGCAAAATTTCGTGCAGGTTACATGATGGAGCGGATCTCGGGAACCGGATACTCCGTTCCAACATGCGGACGCCACGGCATGCGAGGGGGGTGTCGCACACGTGGCTTGAAGTATGTGGGGACCGAGCCGGACCGATCGGTCAGATCGTCGTCCGTCGGCCCAGGGGCGGCGAAGGCGTCGTCGCCGACCCCGCGAGTGCGCCGCAAGCATCATTGCCCGCAGCGCTTACGGCTCATGCCCAGTGGTTAAGCATTCGAAACCAGCGAGTAACGGCTACTTATGCGGTCCCTCGCATAAGTAGCAGCCGATCTATCCTACGGCCGTTCCGAACAAACTGCCCAGGGCGTACGTCACACCGGCCGCCGCGCCCCCCAGAGCGAGCTGCCGGAGTCCGCTGTACCACCAGGTCCGCGCGGTCACCCTGGCCACGACGGCGCCGCAACCGAACAGCCCGACCAGAGCGAGCAGCAGGGCGGGCCACAGGGTGGTCGCCCCGAGCAGATACGGCAGGACGGGCAGCAGGGCACCCAGGGCGAAGGACCCGAAGCTGGACACGGCGGCGACGAGCGGCGAGGGCAGGTCACCCGGGTCGATCCCCAGCTCCTCACGGGCATGGATCTCCAGAGCCTGCTCGGGATCCCTCGACAACTGCCGGGCCACCTCGCGCGCCAGCTCGGGCTCGACGCCCCGCCCCTCGTACAGGGCGGCGAGTTCGGCCTCCTCGTCCTGGGGGTGCTTCCGCAACTCCCGGCGCTCCACGTCCAGCTCGGCCTCGACGAGCTCGCGCTGGGAGGCGACGGAGGTGTACTCACCGGCAGCCATGGAGAAGGCGCCGGCCGCGAGTCCCGCGAGTCCGGTCAGCACGATGGTGTGCTGGCCGACGGCCCCGCCGGCGACACCGGTCATCAGCGCGAGGTTGGAGACCAGTCCGTCCATGGCACCGAAAACGGCGGGCCTGAGCCAGCCGCCGTTCACGTCCCGGTGCGTGTGGTTGTCCCGGTGCGCCTCGTGCAGTGGCGCCTCGATGTCGATGATGGCCATTCCGGTCCCCCAGGGAAGCTAAGCCAAAGCTAACTTTGGACACGTTCTAATTCTTAACAACGCTCACAGTACGACGGCCCATTCCCGCCCGCCAGCAAGGAAAGGCTGGGCTAACCAGCGGCTTTGCCTTCGAATGCGCAGACGATCGGTTCACCGCTCAGATGTCGACCGGGTGATGCTGGGGCTTCGGAGGCTCAGGTCAACCGCCGATGGTGGGACACATGCGCAAAGGGTTCCGCGCCCCATGTGGAACCCCCTCCGGGAGAGGCCGCGTATGGCATCGATCGCCTGCATTCCCTCGGTCCCCGCGCCCGAGGACGCCACGGAACTCCGCGAGCGGGCCCGCGGCGCCCTGCTCGGCCTGGCGGTCGGGGACGCCCTGGGAGCCCCCGCCGAGAACATGAAGCCGTCGGAGATCCGCGCCCGCTGGGGCCGTATCGAGGGCTATGTGCTGGACGAGCCGGCCGGCACGGACGACACCCAGTACGCGATCTTCTCCGGCCTGCTGCTGGCCCGCCATGGCTCGGCCCTCACCCCCTCCCACGTGGAGGCGGCCTGGCACGAGTGGATCGCGGACCGCGACGAGGGCCCGTTCCGGGGTGCGGGCTTCAGCGAGCGCGGCACGCTGGAGAACCTGCGCCGTGGCCTGGCGGCCCCCATCTCGGCGCAGCACCGCCACGCCTGGAGTGACGGCCTGGCCATGCGGGCGGCCCCCTTCGGCGTCTTCGCGGCGGGCCGCCCCGCGGAGGCGGCCCGCCTGGTGGCGATCGACGGCTCGGTGAGCCACGACGGCGAGGGCATCTACGGCGGCCAGGCGGTGGCGGCGGGAGTCGCGGCGGCGATGACGGGCGCCCCCACCGTCGTGGTCGTCGCGACCGCGCTGGCGGTGATCCCGGACGACAGCTGGACGGCCCGGTCCCTGCGCCGGGCCGTGGCCGTGGCGCACCGGGGCGAAAGGGCAGTCCGCTCCGCGGTGGTGATCGGCGGCTACCCGTGGACCGACCTGGCCCCGGAGGCGGTGGCCCTGGCCTTCGGCGCGTACGCGGCGGCCGACGGCGACTTCCGCGAGGCGGTCCTGACGGCGGTGAACATGGGGAGGGACGCGGACACGACGGCGGCGGTGGCGGGGGCCCTGGCGGGAGCGACGAGGGGAGCGTCGGCGATCCCGGCGGACTGGGCCTCGGCGATCGGCCCGGCGAGCGGCAGCTGCCTTCCCTCCATGGCAGGCCATCACGTACTGGACGTGGCGGAGTTGCTGGTACCGGGCGAGGACAAGAAGTGGGCCACGACCGGCCTCACCCGGCCCCCATGGCCACCTCCGGACCCGGACACCTTCACCCTGGCGGCGGACGTCAACGCAGGAGCGGACCATTGAGGCCGCCGGAACCCTGGGCGGAGGCCCCGGGGCCCACTCCCACACGAACCGCCCCCACTTCGACAGCCCGCCCGACCACCTCCGACACCACAACCCTCCCGACCGCCTCGGAAACCACCACCCGGCCAACCGCCTGCAGCCCCACGACCGCGCCGACCGCCCCCAGCACCACGGCCCCGCCGACCACCACCGGCCCCGCCGAACCCGCGCCCCCGGCGAAGCCGCTCCAACCCGCGGACGCCGACGGCGAGTTCGCCCCACAGGGGCCACCCGCACCCGACCACGAAAGCCGCACGGGCGGTGCGGGTGGGAACGACAAAAAGGCCGAAGGCGAAGCCGAGGCCACCCACGCACCACAGCTGCCGCAGGCGACCCGCGAAGCCGAGGCCACCCACGCACCGCAGCTGCCGCAGGCGACCCGCGAAGCCGAGGCCGGACAAAGAGTCCAGGGACTCCTCCTCGGCCTCGCCGCAGGCGACGCCGCCGGCTGGCCAGCCGCCCGCCACAGAGCCGCCCGCATGCCCGACTGGACCCGCCGCCTCACCCGCGAACTCGACACCTTCGCCGAACAGAACGCCACCACCACCCTCCCCGTCCCCATCGCCCTCAACCAACCCCCCGAACCCCTCCGCCTCGGCCCCTCCGACGACGCCGAATGGGCGGCCTTCACCGCGGAAGCCCTCCTCAGGGCAGGCGACGGCACCGCCCACGGCGACCTGACCAGAGATCGCCGTACGAGAGCCGCCATCGACCTCACCTGGAACGCCCTCGCCGCCGAAGTGGCCGCCGCGGCGCACCGCGCCCCCGAGATCGAGTCCGCCGTCCTCCCCCTCCGCGCCCGTATCTCCGTCAGAGCGGGGCTCGGCAACCTCGCCACCGGACTGCGTCCACCCGCCACCGGCCACGACAACCCGCACTACTTCGACGACGCGGCCTGTATCAGAGCCTGTGTCCTCGCCGTCGCCCACCCCGGCGACCCCCGACTCGCCGCGGACCTGGCCGAGTTCGACGCCCGCTACACCCAGGACGGAGACGGCGTCCACGGAGCACGGGCGATGGCCGCGGCCGTCTCCCTGGCCCTGACGGGCACCCCCCTCGAGGCCTGCGTGACAGCCGCCCTCACCGAACTCCCCGAGGAGACGGAGATCGGCCGCAACGCCCGCCACGCCCTGCACCTCGCCCGGTCCGCGGACACCGCCTTCGCCCTGATCCCCGCCCTGGAACACGAGATCGTCGACCACGTCTACAGCTACGGCATCGCGGCCGCCGAAACCGTCCCCGTGGCCCTGGCCCTGGCCAGTGCCGCACAGGGCCGTATCGCCGAGGCGATCCCCGCCGCGGCCTGTCTCTCCCGGGTCGCCGACTCGGCCCCCGCCCTGGTGGGCGCGCTCACCGGGGCGCTGGGCGGCGCCGGCGCGATCCCCGACACCTGGCGGAACACCTGCCGGACACTCTCCGGCTGCGCCCTCCCCCGCCTCACCGGCACGGACCTCGTAGAACTCGCCGAACTCCTGGTAGCCGCACAACCGCCCCTCCCAGGAGGATGATTCCGGGCATGACGCCCAAAAACTCAGAAATCAGCCTCGAGGACCGGATCACCGGAGCCCTCGTGGGCGCGGCGGTGGGCGACGCCCTCGGCGGTCCCGTCGAGGGCTACTCCCCCGAGCAGATCCTCGAACGTCACGCCGGTCGCGTCCACGGCATCGTCGGTCCCTGGAACGGCGACGCCTGGCGCACCGCCCGCCCCATCGCGCCGTACCACAAGGGCGACGGCCACGTCACCGACGACACCTTGATGACCCACGCCCTGATCAGGGTCTACGACCGGGTCCGCGACCACCTCGACGCCTACGCGATCGCCGACCACCTGGTCCCCGACCTGATGACGAACCCGCGCTGGATCCCGGAACTGGAGGCAACGGCCCTCCCCCTCCAGCGGATCTTCCTCGCCGAGAAATGGCTGGTCGCCCGTCTCCACTACGGCCATGTCGACCCCCGCGAGGCAGGCGTCGGCAACATCGTCAACTGCGGCGCGGCGATGTACATGGCACCTGTCGGCCTGGTCAACGCGGCCAACCCGCAGGCCGCCTACACCGAGGCCCTGGACATCGCGGGCGCCCACCAGTCGTCGTACGGCCGAGAGGCGGCGGGAGTCTTCGCGGCGGCCGTCGCGGCGGCGGCGGCACCGGGCGCGACACCGGACTCGGTGGTGACGACCTGCCTCTCCGTGGCGAAGGACGGCACCCGTACCGCGATCGAGCAGGTCTGCGAAGTGGCCACCCAGCACACGGACTTCGAGTCGGCACTGCTCCCGCTGCGGAAGGCGGTCGCGCCCTACGACACGGTCGGCCCCGACTACCGCACCCCCTCCCTCGGCGCCCGCCGCCCCTCCCGCCTCCACACGATCGAGGAACTCCCCATCGCCCTCGCCATGGTGCTCGTGGCCGCGGGCGACTACCGCCGAGCGGTCCTCGGCGCGGTGAACTACGGCAGGGACTGCGACTCGATCGCCACGATGGCCGGCGCCCTCGCCGGGGCCCTGGGCTCCCCGGTTCCGGACGACTGGTCCAAGACGGTCTCGGAAGCGAGCCGCCTGGACCTGTGGGAACCGGCAACAACGCTGACGGCCGTGACCCGGGAGATCTTCGACAGGGACGTGACCCACCGCAGGACCCACGAGGCGGCCTTCGCGGAACTCGGAGGCCCGAGATGCTCCGACTGACCTGGGTCCAGCCCGAGGACCTCATCGGCCACGAACTCCGCCAGGCGGCCCAGGACGGCCGGGAGCCGTCGGCGATCGCGGCGAGATGGAGAGCGGCGGGCGGCAAGGGGGCGCCGACCCGGGCGGGCGCCTCCGCGGAGCCCGCGTCCAGGTACCTGCGGCAACTGGCGGAAGACCTGCTGGACGAACTGGCGGATCTGCCCAGCGCGTTGGCGGACCACGAACCCACCGACCTCACGGCGATCAAGGCCCGCTGCAGGGAGTGGCCGTCGCCCACCCCCGCGGCACCCCCCACACGGGCCGGTCTGGAAGCGGCCTGGCTGGGCCGGGCGGTTGGCTGCCTCCTGGGCAAACCGGTGGAGAAGCTCCCCCTGGAAGCCATCCGCCAACTCGCCCGATCGACCGGTAACTGGCCCCTCGACACCTACTTCACGGCCAAGGGTGTCCCGGCGGACCTCCTCGCCGCCCATCCCTGGAACCGCCGCTCGGCCACCACCTCCCTCGCCGAGAACATCGACGGCATGCCCGAGGACGACGACCTCAACTACCCCCTTCTGAACCTCCTGTTGCTGCAACGCCACGGCAGACGCTTCACCACCACGGACGTCGCCGGACTCTGGCTGGCCGAGCTCCCCGCCGGCCGCACCTTCACCGCCGAACGCCTCGCCTACCGCAACCTCCTCCAGGGCCTGGAACCCCCGAGAACGGCCCGCCACCGCAACCCCTTCCGCGAATGGATCGGCGCCCTCATCCGCGCGGACGTGCACGGCTGGACCAACCCCGGTGACCCGGCCGCCGCGGCCGAACAGGCCCACCGGGACGCCACCCTCACCCACACGGCGAACGGCGTCTACGCGGCCATGTTCATCGCAGCGGTGATCGCCCGGGCGACGACGACCCCCGACATGCACACCTGCCTGCGCGCCGGCCTCACCGTGATCCCCCCGCACTCCCGGCTGGCGAAGGCGATCACCCACGCCGTCCAACTGGCCGAGCGGCACGACGACTTCGACCACGTCGTGGACGAACTCCACGCCATCCACGCCGCAACCCACCACTGGGTCCACTCGATCCCCAACACCGCGCTGATCGCCGCCGCCCTCACCCACGCGAACGGCGACTTCACCGGCTCGATCTGCAGAGCGGTCAGCGGCGGCTGGGACACCGACTCCAACGGCGCCACCACCGGCAGCATCGCCGGACTCCTGGCCGGTAACCCCGCCCACCTCCCCGACCGCTGGACCACCCCCCTCAAGAACCGTCTGGCCACCTCCGTCGCCGACTTCAACGGCACCGGCTTCGACACCCTGGCCCACCTCACCCACCGGGAGGCTGCTCGCCCATGACCCACATCGCCGTGCTCGGCAGCACGAACATGGACCTGGTCACCTACGTCGACAAGGCACCCCGGCGAGGAGAGACCGTCACCGGCAGAGAGTTCCGTACGATCCCCGGCGGCAAGGGCGCCAACCAGGCGATCGCAGCGGCCCGCGCCGGCGCCACCGTCTCGATGATCGGCGCGGTCGGCAACGACGGCTTCGGCGCCCGGCTGCGCTCCACCCTGGAGCACTCCGGCGTGACCACCGACCACCTGCGCACCGTCGAGGGCCCCTCCGGCACCGCGCACATCGTCGTGGACGACGCGGGCGGCAACGCGATCGTCGTCATCCCCGGCGCGAACGGCACCGTCGACCACCTCGTCCCCGGCGACGAGGGCCTGATCGCCTCCGCCGACGCCCTGCTCCTCCAGCTGGAGATCCCCCTGGCCGCGGTCCTCGCCGGCGCGCAGACGGCCCGGGCCCACGGCGTCCGCACGATCCTCACACCCGCCCCCGCCCAGCCCCTCCCACCCGAACTCCTCGCCGCCACCGACCTGTTGGTCCCCAACGAGCACGAGGCGGCCACCCTCACCGGCCGCAGCGACCCGTTCGCCGCGGGCGCCGCCCTCCTCGACCGGGTCCCGCGCGTGGTGATCACCCTGGGCGCGGCGGGCAGCGTGTATCTGACCCGGGACGCCGAACCCCTCGCCGTCCCCGCCCCGCACGTCACCGCGGTGGACTCCACGGGCGCCGGCGACACCTACGTGGGTGCCCTCGCCGTCGCCCTCGGCGAGGAGCGGCCGATCCGCGAGGCGATGGCCTGGGCGGCCACGGCGGCCGCGCTCTCCGTCCAGCGGGAAGGCGCCTCGGCGTCCATGCCCTACCGATCCGAGATCGAGGCCGGGTACACGTCATGACGCACGCACCCCTCACCGGCCTCCGCGTCCTCGACCTGGCCACCCTGTTCGCGGGCCCGATCGCGGCCACGATGCTCGGCGACTTCGGCGCGGAGGTCGTCAAGGTCGAGCACCCGACGAAGCCGGACCCCTCCCGTGGCCACGGGCCCTCGAAGGACGGCATCGGCCTGTGGTGGAAGGTCCTGGGCCGCAACAAGCGCACGATCACGATCGACCTCTCGAAGCGGGGCGGCCGCGCCACCTTCCTCCGCCTGGCCGCAACGGCGGACGTGGTCATCGAGAACTTCCGCCCAGGCACCCTGGAGAAATGGGACCTCGGCTGGCCTGAGCTCTCCGCCGTCAACCCCCGCCTGGTCCTCACCCGGGTCACCGGCTTCGGCCAGTTCGGGCCGTACGCCCACCGCCCCGGCTTCGGCACCCTCGCCGAGGCGATGAGCGGCTTCGCGGCGATCACCGGCGAACCGGACGCGCCCCCGGTCCTGCCGCCCTTCGGACTGGCCGACTCCATCGCGGGCCTGGCCACGGCGTACGCGGTGATGACGGCGCTCGCGGCCCGCGACCGCACCGGCGAGGGCCAGGTAGTCGACATGGCGATCATCGAGCCGATCCTGACGGTCCTGGGCCCGCAGCCGACCTGGTACGACCAGCTCGGCCTGGTCCAGGAACGCACCGGCAACCGCTCCGCCAACAACGCCCCGCGCAACACCTACCGCACGGCGGACGGCACCTGGGTCGCCGTCTCCACCTCGGCCCAGTCGATCGCGGAGCGTGTGATGCACCTGGTGGGCCGCCCGGAGCTGATCGACGAGCCCTGGTTCGCGACCGGCGCCCAGCGGGCCGCCCACGCCGACGTCCTCGACCGTGCGGTCGGCTCCTGGATCGCCGAACGCACCCGCGCCGACGTCCTCGCGGCCTTCGAGAAGGCGGAGGCCGCGGTCGCCCCGATCCAGGACATCCGGGATGTGATGGCCGATCCGCAGTACCAGGCCCTGGACACCGTCACCACGGTCGACGACCCCGAGCTCGGCCCCCTGCGCATGCAGAACGTCCTCTTCCGGCTCTCCTCGACCCCGGGCACGATCCGCTGGGCGGGCCGCCCGCACGGCGCGGACACGGACGAGGTCCTGACGGAACTGGGCCTGACCGAGGCGGAGTTGACGGCCCTGCGCACGGAGGGCGCGCTGTGAGGCCGTACCCGCTCACCTGGCTCTACGTCCCCGGCGACCGCCCGGAGACCGTCACCAAGGCTCTCGTCTCCGGCGCCGACGTCGTGGTCGTCGACCTGGAGGACGCGGTGGCCCCCGACCGCAAGCGGTACGCCCGCGAGGCGACGGCCGAACGTCTCACCGAGCCGCAACCCATCCCGGTGCACGTCCGGGTGAACGCCCCGGACGACCCCCTGGCGGCAGCGGACCTGGCAGCGATCGCCGCCCTCCCGGGCATCTCCGGCCTGCGCCTGCCCAAGGTCACCGCCCCCGACCAGATCACCCACGTCGCACGGACGACAGGCTGGGCCGAAGGCGGCGCCCCACCGCTGTACGCCCTCCTGGAGTCGGCCCTGGGCATCGAGCGCGCCTATGCCATCGCCACCGCCCACCCGGGCCTGCGCGGCATCGCCCTCGGTGAGGCAGACCTGCGAGCCGACCTCGGCGTACGACACGACGGGGGCCTGGACTGGTCCCGCTCACGCGTGATCGTGGCGGCCAGAGCGGCGTCCCTGCCGCCCCCACCCCAGTCGGTCCACCCCGACACCCGGGACCTGGAGGGACTCGAAGCGTCCTGCGCCCACGGCCGCGCCCTGGGCTTCCTGGGCCGGGCAGCCGTCCACCCCCGCCAGCTCCCGGTGATCGAGCGCGTCTATCTCCCCACAGCGGAGGAGATCGAGCAGGCGGAGACGGTCCTCAAGGCGGCGGAGGCCGACCGGGGGGCCCAGGCCCTCCCGAACGGCACCTTCATCGACGCGGCGGTGGTGACCCAGGCCCACCGCACGCTCTCCCTCGCCCACCGACGCTGACACACGACGAGGGCGCCCCGACCACTCGGGGCGCCCTCGTCGACGTACAACCGACCGTCAGGTCTTCTTCGCCGACTCGGCCTCGTCGGTCACCTCACGGGAATCGGCCTCGGCCTCGGGCTTGGCGGAGTCGGTCTCGGCCTTCTCGACACCGTCGGCCTTCTCAGCCTCTTCGGGCTCACCGTCGGCGGCGTCGGCACCCGGCTCGACCACTTCCTCGCGGCCGGGCCGCTTCTTCGCCGACAGCACGAAGTACGTCACCGCGAGCACGAACACGACGATCGCGGTCCAGACGTTGAGCCGGACCCCGAGGATGTGGTGGGCGTCGTCGATGCGCATGTACTCGATCCAGCCGCGCCCCGTGCAGTACGCGGCGACGTACAGCGCGAAGGCCCGTCCGTGTCCCAGCGTGAAGCGGCGGTCGGCCCAGATGACGAGGAGCGCGACGCCGATGCACCACAGCGACTCGTACAGGAACGTCGGGTGGTAGTAGCCCGGCACCCGGCCGTCCGTGGAGGACGTGATGTGCAGGGCCCACGGCAGGTCGGTCGGCTTGCCGTACAGCTCCTGGTTGAACCAGTTGCCCCAGCGGCCGATCGCCTGTGCGAGGGCGATACCGGGGGCGAGGGCGTCGGCCCAGGCGGGCAGCGGGATGCCCCGGCGCCGGCAGCCGATCCACGCGCCGACCGCGCCGAGCGCGATCGCACCCCAGATGCCGAGGCCGCCCTCCCAGATCTTGAAGGCGTCCACCCAGTCACGGCCCTCGCTGAAGTACAGCTCGTAATCCGTGATCACGTGGTAGAGGCGGCCGCCGAGCAGTCCGAACGGCACGGCCCAGACCGCGATGTCGGCCACCGTGCCGACCCGCCCGCCGCGGGCGATCCAGCGCTTGTTGCCGAGCCAGACGGCAACGAAGACACCGATGATGATGCAGAACGCATAGCCACGCAGCGGGATGGGACCGAGGTGAATCACCCCGCGCGACGGGCTGGGAATGTAGGCAAGTTCCATGGCAGGGTCGACGCTACCCTGCCGGGCCGGGCCCACGGCAGGCGGCCCGGCAACGGGTCCATAACAGGCGGGTGAGAGAACCCGCCCGCCGACTTACCCGCCATTACCCCTTGTTGGCGGCCTCCACCTGCTGCTTCAGCTTCGCCGGCGTCATCGTCCGGTCCTGGTAGATGTTCTTGCCGTCGAGCAGCACGGTCGGCGTGCCGGAGAACCCGCCGTTGCGGAAGGCGGCCGCGGACTTGTCCACCCAGGTGTTGTGGGTGCCCTTCTCGACACAGGTTCGGAAGGCGGGGGTGTCGAGGCCGTCGACCTTCTTCGCCAGTTCGAGGAGTTTCCCGTTCTCCGCGTAGTCGTCGCTGGTCTCCTCGGGCTGGTTCTCGTAGAGCACGTCGTGGTACGCCGGGAACTTCCCGGCGTCCTGGGCGCAGGCCGCGGCATTGGCCGCGTTGCGGGAGCCGGTGCCGCCCATGTTGCCGTCGATGATCGTCGCCAGGTGGTACTCGACCTTGAGCTTGCCAGACCCGGTGAGCTCGTGGATCGTCGGGCGGTACGCCGCCTCGAAGGCCTTGCAGGCCGGGCAGCGGAAGTCCTCCCAGACGACGAGGGTCGACCTGGCGCCCTCCTTGCCGACCGGCACGGCGAGGCTGTCCTGGCCGTTGGCCCCCGAGGGCGCCACGACCGGGCCCGAGGCCTTGTCCTTGCCGGAATTCGCCGCGATGACGCCGATCACCGCCGCGAGACCCAGGACGCACACCACGCTCGCGCCCACGATCAGCACCCGGCGCCGTTTGTCCGCGGTCTTCTGCTTCGCGCGCTCCTCCGCCAGCCGCTCCCGGGCGGTGCGCTTTCCCTCACGGTTCTTCTCGCTCACACCCGCAGAACGAACCGGGGAGGCGCACCGCGCCTCCCCGGCCCCAGGACCACCCCTTCGAGTGACCGAAAATCTCACTGCGCCATGACGGGCCGCGGCCGGGTCACGCCTGTCGGCGCACGCCCCTCGCCAGCTCGCCCGCGAGTGCGCGGACGCCCTCCACCCCGGCCTTGTCGTCCGGCGCGTCGAGCATCCGCTTCACGAAGGCCGAGCCGACGATCACGCCGTCGGCGAAGCCGGCCACCTCGGCGGCCTGCGCGGCGTTGGAGACGCCCAGCCCGACACAGACCGGCAGGTCGGCACCGGCACCGGCGACCCGGGTCCGCTCGACCAGGTCCTGGGCCTGCGCCCCGACCGACTCACGGGTGCCCGTGACACCCATCAGCGAGGCGGCGTAGACGAATCCGCTGCCGGCCGCGGTGATCTCGGCGAGCCGCGCGTCCTTGCTGCTGGGCGCGACCACGAAGACCGTGGCGAGCGCGTGCTTCTCGGCGTGCTCCCTCCACAGCGCCGACTCCTGCACCGGCAGGTCGGGCAGGATGCAGCCCGCGCCGCCCGCCTCGGCGAGCTCGGCCGTGAAGCGCTCCACGCCGTAGCGGTCGATGGGGTTCCAGTACGTCATCACGAGCACCGGCTTCCCGGTGGCCTCGTAGGTCTCCTTGACCGTCCGCATGACGTCCGCGATCTTGACGCCGCCGCGCAGGGCGATGTCGTCGGCGGTCTGGATGACGGGGCCGTCGAGGACGGGGTCGCTGTGCGGCAGCCCCACCTCGACGACATCGGCACCGCCGTCGAACGCGGCCTTGATCGCCTCGATCCCGCCGTCCACGGTCGGGAAGCCGGCCGGCAGGTAGGCGATGAGCGCGGCGCGCCCCTCGGCCCTGGCACCGGCGAGGGTGTCGGACAGCAGCTGAATGTTCCCGCTCACTTGGCGTCCCCCTCGATCTCGGCGGTGTCGGCGTCCTGGTCGGCGGCGACCTGGGCGTCGGTGTCGTACAGGTCGAAGTAGCGCGCGGCGGTGTCCATGTCCTTGTCGCCGCGGCCGGACAGGTTGACGACGATCAGTCCGTCCTTGCCGAGCTCCTTGCCGACCTCCAGGGCACCGGCCAGCGCGTGGGCGCTCTCGATGGCCGGGATGATGCCCTCGGTGCGCGAGAGCAGCCGCAGGGCCTGCATCGCCGCGTCGTCGGTGACCGCGCGGTACTCGCCGCGGCCGCTGTCCTTGAGGTAGGAGTGCTCGGGGCCGATGCCCGGGTAGTCCAGACCGGCCGAGATGGAGTACGGCTCGGTGATCTGGCCCTCCTCGTCCTGGAGGACGTAGGAACGGGAGCCGTGCAGGATGCCGGGCTCGCCCGCGGTGAGGGTCGCCGCGTGTTCGCCGGTCTCCACACCGTGCCCGGCGGGCTCGCAGCCGATGAGGCGTACGCCGGTGTCCGGGATGAAGGCGTGGAACAGGCCGATGGCGTTCGAACCGCCGCCGACGCAGGCGATGGCCGCGTCGGGGAGACGGCCGGCGCGCTCCAGGAGCTGGCGGCGGGCCTCGACGCCGATCACGCGGTGGAAGTCGCGGACCATGGCCGGGAAGGGGTGCGGTCCGGCGACCGTGCCGAACAGGTAGTGCGTGTGGTCGACGTTGGCGACCCAGTCGCGGAAGGCCTCGTTGATCGCGTCCTTGAGCGTGCGGCTACCGGACTTCACGGCGATGACCTCGGCGCCGAGCATGCGCATCCGGGCCACGTTCAGGGCCTGGCGCCGGGTGTCGATCTCGCCCATGTAGATCGTGCACTCGAGACCGAACAGCGCGCAGGCGGTGGCCGTGGCGACGCCGTGCTGACCTGCGCCCGTCTCCGCGATCACTCGGGTCTTGCCCATGCGCCTGGTGAGGAGGGCCTGGCCGAGAACGTTGTTGATCTTGTGGGAGCCGGTGTGGTTGAGGTCTTCCCGCTTCAGGAAGATCCGGGCGCCTCCCGCCTCCGCGGCGAAACGGGGGACCTCGGTGAGCGAACTCGGGCGGCCGGTGTAGTGGACCAGCAGGTCGTCGAGCTCACGGGCGAACTCGGGGTCGTGCTTGGCCTTGTCGTACTCGACGGCTACCTCGTCCACGGCGGCGACGAGGGCCTCCGGGATGAACTTGCCGCCGAACGCTCCGAAGTAGCCTTCGGGGCTGGGGATCTGACCCTCGGGGTCGGGGATGAAGAACTCGCTGGGCATGGCAATACCTCACGGTGAGTGCGTTGAAAAGACACTATTCGCCGTGGGGGCGGGGTTTGTCCGACGACGAAAGGTCGTCTGTGGCTTGTCGCGCGCACGCGGCGGAGCCGCATATTCAGAACTGCCCCGCGCCCCTATAGGGCGCGCTGCCATCGACGGCCGTTCACCTGGCCGGGTTCGTCACCGATCACATACCGGACCCGACGACCGTGCACCCTGCGTGCGGGCGCGCGGCAACCACGGGGGCGGCAGCCGCGCGCGAGGCGGGCGTACCTGTCCGTGGTTGTCGTCGTGAGAGTCATCGCGGGAAGCTTAGCGAATGATCAGCCGCGGCCGTGTCGCAGTGCCGGGTGTTCGCCTGCCGCCACCAGGTCCGACACCGCTGTCTTCGGATCCTTGCCCGTCACCAGGGACTCGCCGACCAGGACCGCGTCGGCGCCGGCGTTGGCGTAGGCGATCAGGTCGTGGGGGCCGCGGACGCCGGACTCGGCGATCTTGACGAGGTGGGCGGGGATCTCGGGGGCGACGCGCTCGAAGGTGCCGCGATCGACCTCGAGGGTCTTGAGGTTACGCGCGTTGACGCCGATGATCTTCGCGCCGGCGTCCACCGCGCGCTCGACCTCGTCCTCGTCGTGGACCTCGACGAGCGGGGTGAGCCCGATGGACTCGGCGCGCTCGATGAGGGACTCCAGGGCGGGCTGCTCCAGGGCCGCGACGATGAGCAGCACGAGGTCGGCGCCGTAGGCCCGGGCCTCCCAGAGCTGGTACGACGTGACGATGAAGTCCTTGCGCAGGACCGGGATGTCCACGCGCGCGCGGACGGCCTCCAGGTCGGCCAGCGAGCCGCCGAAGCGGCGCTGTTCGGTCAGGACGGAGATGACGGCCGCGCCGCCCGCCTCGTAGTCCGCGGCCAGGCCGGCCGGGTCGGCGATCGCGGCCAGCGCGCCCTTGGAGGGGCTGGAGCGCTTGACCTCGCAGATGACCTTGACGCCGTCGCCGCGCAGGGCGGCCACGCCGTCCTTGGCCGCGGGAGCCTTCGCCGCGCGCTCCTTGAGCTCGTCGAGGCTGACGCGCGCCTGCCGTTCCGCGAGGTCGGCACGGACTCCGTCGATGATCTCGTCGAGCACACTCACGCGAGCGGCCCCCTTCCAGACGGTCGGCAGTTCCGGCGACTGATGAAAACAAGTGGTCACTGCGATGGTATCCGCAGGAGGGCGTAGGCCTCGCATCAGGTTGACGCCGGTCCCACTACCTGGACCTTCGCCAGTTGATCAAGGATGAAGCCAGCCACCGAACGGCAGGTTCCGGACAACCGTGAAGACCAGCAGCAATGTCCCCAGTGTCCACAGGTGCACCGGCCCGAGCGCGAGCCGCAGTGGTCGGCCGCGCGCCGCGCGGACCACCCAGACGGTCCACAGCACGGCGAAGCCCAGATAGCCCACCACGGCCATCGCGTTGTCCTGGAGGGCGGCCAGGAAGTCGCCGTGGATGAACGCGTGCGCGCTGCGCAGACCGCCGCAGCCGGGGCAGTACAGGCCGGTGATCTGGTACAGCGGGCAGACGGGGTAGTGGCCGGGCTGGTTGGGGTCCACGGTTCCCACGTACGCGAAGGCCCCGGCGACGGCCGCGAGGATTCCGCCCGGGACGGCGAGCCCGGTGAGTCGGGGTACGCGCTGGGTGTCGGCGTTCACGCTTCGCATTGTGCCCTGTGCGGGCCGCACGCACGCGTGAGGGGCGGCCCCGGCGCTTCCGCCGGGCCGCCCCTCAACGAGGCTCCGTGCGTGTCAGCTCTTGGCCTCGGCCGTCTCACGCTGCTGCGAGGTGGCGAGCGGCTTGTGGGCGTCCTTGGGCATGCCCATCCCCATCGCGCTCATGATCCAGCCGACGACACCACCGACGACCACGATCGCCATACCGGCCCAGAAGCCCGCCGGCTGGGCCATCACCATGAAGGCGCCCGCGACGCAGAAACCGATGAAGGCGATAGTGACACCGGTCCAGGCGGCCGGGGTGTGACCGTGGCTGCTGCCCGCCATTGCTTGCTCCTAGGTGCTGAAGTACGTGTCTGAGCCGGACGCTCGAAGTCATTGTCCCGCACGCGGGGGCACAAGGTGATCCGGGGTCGCGCTTTGCGGGCGACCGCTATGCCCCCGTCGGATCCTCTCCCCGGTCGAGGGCCTTCCAGATGTCCTCGGGCCGGTCGGGATCCACGACCGCGGGCTTACGACGTACCCGAGGCGCCCCGTCCCGCTCGTACCGCCCGGACATCGCGGGCCACGACCGCCCGTAGCGCAGCGCGAGCAACCCGGCGAGCAGGATCAGCGCACCCCCGACCACGGCGACGTACGGCCAGGCGGTGTGCGAAAGGGAGGCGACCGTCGCCGAGGTGTCGCCGGAGGCCTGGGCCGCCTGCTCGTCCAGCGCGGACGAATCGCTCGCCCCGACCAGCGCCGCGGCGACGATGCCCGCGCCGGAGAGCGCGAGCAGCGCGGCGACCAGGAGGCGCCCGGCCTTGCGGACGGCGAAGACGGCGACGAGGGCGGCGAGGCCCACTATGGCCAGGGCGGCCGGGACGCCGGTGACGTCACTGCCCTTGGCGGTCAGGGGAAAGGCGCCGCCTGCCACGGTCGCGGTGCCCTCGGACCACCGCTGACGGGTGGCCAGCAGCGCCACGGCGGCGCCGAGCGCGCCGCACAGCAGAGCGACGGCGAGACTCAGACGTCCGGCCCTGGCGGGTCCGTCGGCTTCGGAACGGGGGTGCGGTACAGCAGTCACGTACCCCACTATCACCCGAACCCCGGGCGAACGGTGACCCGGGGTTCCGTGAGAAGCGCCCCATTCGGCGCCGAAGGCCCCTACTTGCCGAGCCGGTTCGCCGTGTGGACCGCCCGCAGGACCGCCGCCGCCTTGTTGCGGCACTCCGTGTCCTCGGCGACCGGGTCGGAGTCGGCGACGATGCCGGCGCCGGCCTGGACGTAGGCCGTGCCGTCGCGGAGGAGGGCCGTACGGATCGCGATCGCGGTGTCGGAGTCGCCCGCGAAGTCGAGGTAGCCGACGCAGCCGCCGTACAACCCGCGCCGGGACGGCTCCAGTTCGTCGATGATCTGCATCGCGCGGGGCTTGGGGGCGCCGGAGAGGGTGCCCGCGGGGAAGCAGGCGGTGAGGACGTCGAAGGCGGTGCGGCCGGGCGCGACCTTGCCGGTGACCGTCGAGACGATGTGCATCACGTGGGAGTACCGCTCGACGGACATGAAGTCGACGACCTCCACGGAGCCCGGCTCGCAGACGCGCCCCAGGTCGTTGCGGCCGAGGTCCACCAGCATCAGGTGCTCGGCGCGCTCCTTCGGGTCGGCGAGCAGCTCGTCGGCGAGTGCCTGGTCCTCCTGCGGGGTCGCCCCGCGCCACCGGGTGCCGGCGATGGGGTGGACCATGGCGTGCCCGTCCTCGACCTTGACCAGGGCCTCGGGGGACGAGCCCACGACGTCGAAGCCGTCGAAGCGGAACAGGTACATGTACGGGGACGGGTTGGTGGCCCTCAGGACGCGGTAGACGTCCAACGCGCTTGCCGTGCACGGCGTCTCGAAACGCTGGGAGGGGACGACCTGGAAGGCCTCCCCGGCCCGGATGCGCTCCTTGATGTCCTCGACTGCCTCCTGGAAGTCGGGGCCGCCCCAGAGCGCGGTGTACTCGGGCAGCTCGGAGGGCGGCAGGACCGCCGGGGGCTGGGCCACCGCGCGGGACAGGTCCGCCTCCATGGCGTCCAGGCGGGCCACCGCGTCCGCGTAGGCCTCGTCCACGCCGGTGTCGAGGTCGTTGTGGTTGATCGCGTTGGCGATCAGCAGGACCGAGCCCTCCCAGTGGTCCATGACGGCGAGGTCGCTGGTCAGGAGCATGGTCAGCTCGGGGAGTTTCAGGTCGTCGCGCTCGCCGGGGCCGATCTTCTCCAGGCGGCGGACGATGTCGTAGCCGAGGTAGCCGACCATGCCGCCGGTGAAGGGCGGCAGGCCCTCCTGGTGCGGGGTGTGCAGGGCCTCGATGGTGGCGCGCAGGGCGGCGAGCGGGTCGCCGTCGACGGGGACGCCGACCGGCGGGGTGCCGAGCCAGTGGGCCTGGCCGTCGCGTGCCGTCAGGGTCGCGGCCGAGCGCACGCCCACGAAGGAGTAACGGGACCACGAGCGGCCGTTCTCCGCGGATTCCAGCAGGAAGGTGCCGGGGCGCTCGGCGGCGAGCTTGCGGTAGAGGGCGACCGGGGTGTCGCCGTCGGCCAGGAGCTTGCGCGTGACGGGGATGACACGGCGGTCGGTGGCCAGCTTGCGGAAGGTCTCGAGGTCCATGGCGGCTGACCTTACTGATCCGAGGCGGCGGCAGCGGAATCAGCGCCGTCCTTGAGGAGCACGTCCGCGTCGAAGCAGGTGCGCGCGCCGGTGTGGCAGGCGGCGCCGACCTGGTCGACCTTGACCAGCACGGTGTCGGCGTCGCAGTCCAGGGCGACGGACTTGACCCACTGGAAGTGGCCGGAGGTGTCGCCCTTGACCCAGTACTCCCGGCGGCTGCGCGACCAGTAGGTGCAGCGGCCGGTGGTCAGCGTGCGGTGCAGCGCCTCGTCGTCCATCCAGCCGAGCATGAGCACCTCACCGGTGTCGTACTGCTGGGCGATGGCGGGGACGAGCCCGTCGGCGCTGCGCTTGAGACGCGCGGCGATCTCCGGGGCAAGGGTGCTGGGCTGGGGCGTGCTGGTCATGGGGCCATTGTGCCGCGCGCCACTGACAAGCCCGGTGTGGTGTCCACTGTGCGGACCCGCCAGGCGGCCGTAGGCTGACTGCATGTCGACTTTCGCCAAGCGTGAACGACTTCTCCTCGCCGACCTGTTGGAGGCCGAGGGTCCGGACGCCCCCACTCTCTGCGAGGGCTGGCTCACCCGCGATCTCGCGGCGCACGTGGTGGTGCGCGAGCGCCGTCCCGACGCCGCCGGCGGCCTGCTGATCAAGCAGCTCGCGTCGCGCCTGGACCGGGTGATGGCCGAGTTCTCCGAGAAGCCCTACGAAGAGCTGATCCAGCTGATCCGCACCGGCCCGCCGCGCTTCTCGCCGTTCCAGCTCAAGCAGGTCGAGGAGCTGTCGAACACGGTCGAGTTCTACGTCCACACCGAGGACGTCCGCCGGGCCCGCCCCGACTGGACGCCGCGCGAGCTGGACTCCGTCTTCCAGGACGCCCTGTGGTCCCGTCTGGAGCGCACCGCGCGGCTGATGGGCCGCGGCGTCCCCACCGGCCTGGTGCTGCGCCGCCCGGACGGCCAGACGGCGGTCGCCCACCGCGGCACACCGGTCGTCACGGTGACCGGTGAGCCGTCGGAGCTGCTGCTGTTCCTGTACGGCCGGCAGAGCGCGGCCAAGGTGGAGCTGGACGGCGACAAGGAGGCGATCGCCAAGCTGCACGAGGCGAAGGAGCTCGGGATCTGAGGTCGCGTCGGGAGCGCGGCGCGGCCCAGGTTCCGGGCGCACG
Organism: Streptomyces sp. NPDC050759; assembly: GCF_044456945.1. Classification (NCBI taxonomy): domain Bacteria; kingdom Bacillati; phylum Actinomycetota; class Actinomycetes; order Kitasatosporales; family Streptomycetaceae; genus Streptomyces; species Streptomyces sp. NPDC050759. The sequence continues at coordinate 69,628 of NZ_JBITGI010000001.1, forward strand.
GCGCGACCACCCGGCCGAGCCAGCACACCGCCGCGCTGACCACGAAGACCGGTCCCGTGCCCCGGGCCCCGATGGCGGCGGCCGCCCGGACAGGCGGGTCCGCCCAGGGGAAAGCCCCGGCCGTGTCGCCGACCGGGGCTCAGCCGCAGAGGCGTCAGCGCACCGGGTGCCCCGCCCCCCGTAGCCTCTCCTTCACCTCGCCGATCCGCAGCTCACCGAAGTGGAACACCGAGGCCGCCAGCACCGCGTCCGCGCCCGCCCCGATCGCCGGCGGGAAGTGGTCGAGTTTGCCCGCGCCGCCGGAGGCGATCAGCGGCACCGTCACGTGCTTGCGGACGGCCTCGATCATCTCCAGGTCGTAGCCGTCCTTGGTGCCGTCCGCGTCCATCGAGTTGAGCAGGATCTCGCCGGCGCCCAGCTCGGCCGCCCGGTGCGCCCACTCCACGGCGTCGATGCCGGTACCGCGACGACCGCCGTGGGTGGTGACCTCGAAGGTCCCCTCAGCGGTGCGTCGCGCGTCCACCGACAGCACCAGCACCTGCCGGCCGAACCGCTCGGCGATCTCCTTGATCAGCTCGGGGCGCTCGATGGCCGCGGTGTTCACCCCGACCTTGTCCGCCCCCGCCCGCAGCAGCTTGTCCACATCCTCTGCCGTGCGGACACCGCCGCCGACCGTGAGGGGGATGAACACCTGCTCGGCGGTGCGGCGCACCACGTCGTACGTCGTCTCACGGTTGCCCGACGAGGCGGTGATGTCCAGGAACGTCAGCTCGTCGGCGCCCTCGGCGTCGTACACCTTGGCCATCTCGACGGGGTCGCCCGCGTCCCGCAGGTTCTGGAAGTTGACGCCCTTGACGACCCGGCCGTTGTCCACGTCCAGGCAGGGGATGACTCGTACGGCCAACGTCATGAGGACACTCCTCGGAACGCCTCCACCTCGACCTCGACGACCAGACTCGGGTCCACGAAGCCGGAGACGATGATCATGGACGCGGCGGGCCGGACGGCGTCGAACAGCTCCTTGTGAGCCCGTCCGACCTCCTCCACGTCCCGGGCGTGGGTGATGTACATGCGCGTCCGCACGACGTCGTCGCGGCCGAGCCCCAGCTGACCCAGCGCCGCGAAGGCGACGTCGAAGGCGTTGACCGTCTGTTCGTACGGGTCGCCCGCGACGATCTCGCCGTCCACCACCGAGGTGCAGCCGGAGACCAGCACCAGGCCGTTCGGCAGTTCCACCGCGCGGGAGTACCCGAAGCTCTCCTCCCAGGGCCCACCGGTCGTGACACGTCGTACGTCGCTCACTTGGCCACCGCCTCCAAGGCCTCTTCCAGGGTGAACGCCTTCGCGTACAGGGCCTTCCCGACGATGGAGCCCTCGACACCGAGGGGCACCAGTTCGGCGATGGCCCGCAGGTCGTCCAGCGAGGACACGCCACCGGAGGCCACCACCGGGCGGTCGGTCGCCGCGCACACATTGCGCAGCAGCTCCAGATTCGGGCCCTGGAGCGTGCCGTCCTTGGCGATGTCGGTGACGACATACCGGGCGCAGCCCTCGGAGTCGAGCCGCTCCAGCGTCTCGTAGAGGTCGCCGCCGTCGCGGGTCCAGCCGCGGCCCTTCAGGGTCGTACCGCGAACGTCCAGACCCACCGCGATCCTGTCGCCGTGCTCGGCGATGACCTTGGCGACCCACTCCGGGCTCTCCAGGGCGGCCGTGCCGAGATTCACCCGGGTGCAGCCGGTGGCGAGGGCGGCCGCCAGCGAGGCGTCGTCCCGGATGCCACCGGACAGCTCCACCTTGATGTCCATCGCCTCGGTGACCTGCCGGACCAGCTCACGGTTGTCGCCGGTGCCGAACGCCGCGTCCAGGTCGACCAGGTGCAGCCACTCGGCGCCCGACCGCTGCCAGGACAGCGCGGCCTCCAGCGGGGAGCCGTACGAGGTCTCCGTGCCGGACTCGCCGTGGACGAGCCGGACGGCCTGGCCGTCCCGGACGTCGACGGCGGGAAGGAGTTCGAGCTTGCTCACAGTGTTCCGATCCAGTTGGTGAGGAGCTGGGCACCGGCGTCGCCGGACTTCTCGGGGTGGAACTGCGTGGCCCACAGCGCGCCGTTCTCCACGGCGGCCACGAAGGGCTTGCCGTGCGTCGACCAGGTGACCTTGGGAGCCGTCATCGCCGCGTTGTGCGTCTCCAGGGACCAGTCGTGGACGGCGTAGGAGTGCACGAAGTAGAAGCGGGCGTCGGCGTCCAGGCCTGCGAACAGCTGGGAGCCGGCCGCCGCCTCGACGGTGTTCCAGCCCATGTGGGGCACGATGTCGGCCTTCAGCGGCTCGACCGAGCCGGGCCACTCGTCGAGGCCCTCGGTCTGCACCCCGTGCTCGATGCCGCGCGCGAAGAGGATCTGCATGCCGACGCAGATGCCCATGACCGGGCGCCCGCCGGACAGCCGACGGTCGATGATCCAGTCGCCGCGGGCCTCGTGCAGGCCCTTCATGCACGCGGCGAAGGCACCGACGCCCGGCACCAGCAGACCGTCGGCGTTCATGGCCCTGTCGTAGTCACGCGTTATCTCGACGTCGGCTCCCGCGCGCGCGAGGGCGCGCTCGGCGGACCTCACGTTGCCGAAGCCGTAGTCGAAGACGACCACTCGCTTGGATGCGCTCAATTCCACACCTCCAGCCTCAGGACGCCGGAGACCAGACACATCGCGGCGCCGATGGAGAGCAGCACGATGAGGCTCTTCGGCATCTGCTGCTTGACGAAGGAGTAGATGCCGCCGGCCAGGAAGAGGCCGACGACGATCAGGAGGGTCGAGAGTCCGGTCATGGCTTACAGCGCGCCCTTCGTGGAGGGGAGGATGCCGGCCGCGCGCGGGTCGCGCTCGCTCGCGTACCTGAGGGCCCGGGCCAGCGCCTTGAACTGGCACTCCACGATGTGGTGGGCGTTGCGCCCGTAGGGCACGTGCACGTGCAGCGCGATCTGGGCCTGGGCGACGAAGGACTCCAGGATGTGCCGGGTCATCGTGGTGTCGTACGCGCCGATCATCGGCGCCATGTTCTCGGGCTCGGTGTGCACCAGGTAGGGGCGGCCGGAGAGGTCGACGGTGACCTGGGCGAGGGACTCGTCCAGCGGGACCGTGCAGTTGCCGAAGCGGTAGATGCCCACCTTGTCGCCGAGCGCCTGCTTGAAGGCGGCACCCAGCGCGAGGGCGGAGTCCTCGATGGTGTGGTGGGAGTCGATGTGCAGGTCGCCCTCGGTCTTCACGGTGAGGTCGAACAGACCGTGCCGGCCGAGCTGGTCGAGCATGTGGTCGTAGAAGCCGACGCCCGTCGACACGTCGACCTTCCCGGACCCGTCGAGATCGATCTCGACCAGGACCGAGGTCTCCTTGGTCACTCGTTCCACACGTCCTACGCGGCTCATGCGCTCTCCTTCTTCAACTCACGGACCGCGTCGAGGAACGCGTCGTTCTCTTCGGGGGTTCCGGCGGTGACCCGCAGCCAGCCCGGTACGCCGTTGTCGCGGACCAGGACGCCCCGGTCGAGGATCTGCTGCCACACCACATGGGCGTCGTCGAACCGCCCGAACTGTACGAAGTTGGCGTCCGAGGCGGTCACCTCGTAGCCGATCGCCAGCAGTTCGGAGACCAGCCGGTCCCGCTCCGACTTCAGCTGCTCGACGTACTTCAGCAGCGTGTCGGTGTGCTCCAGGGCGGCCAGCGCGGTCGCCTGGGTGACGGCCGACAGGTGGTACGGCAGCCGTACGAGCTGGACGGCGTCGACGACGGCCGGGTGCGCGGCGAGGTAGCCGAGGCGCAGGCCGGCCGCGCCGAAGGCCTTCGACATTGTCCGGGAGACGACGAGATTCGGCCGGCCTTCGATCAGCGGCAGCAGTGAGGCGCCGTGGCTGAACTCGATGTACGCCTCGTCCACCACGACCAGCGAGGGCTTGGCGGCCTGCGCGGCCTCGAACAGCGCGAGGACCGTCTCGGCCGGAACCGCGGTGCCGGTGGGGTTGTTGGGGGTGGTGACGAAGACGACGTCCGGCCGGTTCTCGGCGATCGCCTGCTCCGCCGCCGCCAGGTCGATGGTGAAGTCCTCGTTGCGCGGACCGGAGATCCAACCGGTGCCGGTGCCGCGCGCGATGAGGCCGTGCATCGAGTACGACGGCTCGAAGCCGATCGCCGTACGGCCCGGTCCGCCGAAGGTCTGCAGCAGCTGCTGGATGACCTCGTTGGAGCCGTTCGCGGCCCACACGTTGGCCAGGCCGACCTCGTGACCGGCCGTGTCCGACAGGTACTTGGCGAGTTGCGTGCGCAGCTCGACGGCGTCCCGGTCCGGGTACCGGTTGAGACTCCGGGCCGCCTCGCGCACTCGCTCGGTGATCCGCTCGACCAGCGGCTCGGGCAGCGGGTAGGGGTTCTCGTTGGTGTTCAGCCGTACGGGGACGTCCAACTGGGGCGCGCCGTAGGGGGACTTGCCGCGCAGCTCGTCCCGTACGGGAAGATCGTCGATGCCGGTCACTTGCTCTCGGGAACCTTCCAGTCGAACCGTGCCTTGATCGCCGCCCCGTGGGCCGGCAGGTCCTCCGCCTCCGCCAGCGTCACCACGTGGTGCGCCACGTCCGCGAGCGCGTCCTTCGTGTAGTCGACGATGTGGATGCCGCGCAGGAAGGACTGGACGGACAGGCCCGAGGAGTGGCAGGCGCAGCCGCCGGTGGGCAGGACGTGGTTGGACCCGGCGGCGTAGTCGCCGAGCGACACGGGGGCCCAGGGGCCGATGAAGATCGCGCCCGCGTTGCGCACCCGGTCGGCGACCGCGGCGGCGTCGGCCGTCTGGATCTCCAGGTGCTCGGCGCCGTACGCGTCGACGACCCTGAGTCCCTCGTCGATGCCGTCGACGAGGACGATCGCGGACTGCCTGCCCTTCAGGGCGGGCACGATCCGGTCCTCGATGTGCCTGGTGGCCGCGACCTGCGGCTCCAGCTCCTTCTCGACCGCGTCCGCGAGCTCGACGGAGTCGGTGACCAGGACGGCGGCGGCCAGCGGGTCGTGCTCGGCCTGGCTGATGAGGTCCGAGGCCACGTGCACCGGATCGGCGGAGGAGTCCGCCAGCACCGCGATCTCGGTCGGTCCGGCCTCGGCGTCGATGCCGATCTTGCCCGTGAAGTAGCGCTTGGCCGCGGCGACCCAGATGTTGCCGGGGCCGGTGACCATGTTGGCGGGCGGGCAGGACTCGGTGCCGTACGCGAACATCGCGACGGCGGTGGCGCCGCCCGCCGCGTACACCTCGTCGATCCCGAGCAGCGCGCAGGCGGCGAGGATCGTCGGGTGCGGCAGTCCGTCGAACTCCGACTGCGCCGGGGAGGCGAGCGCGATGGACTCCACGCCGGCCTCCTGCGCGGGCACCACGTTCATGATCACGGAGGACGGGTAGACCGACCGGCCACCGGGCGCGTACAGCCCGACCCGGTCGACCGGCACCCACTTCTCGGTGACGGAACCGCCGGGCACGACCTGGGTGGTGCGGTTCGTACGGCGCTGCTCGCGGTGGACGAGACGGGCGCGGCGGATGGACTCCTCCAGGGCCGCGCGCACGGCGGGGTCGAGCTCCTGCAACGCGCGCGCAAGGGCCTTCGCGGGCACCCGCACCTGGTCGAGCCTCACCCCGTCGAACTTCTCCGCGAAGTCGATCAGCGCCGCGTCGCCCCGATGATGCACGGCCTCGCAGATCGGACGCACCTTCTCCAGGGCGGCCGAGACGTCGAAGTCGGCTCGGGGCAGCAGGTCGCGCAGGGCGGGGCCCTCGGGGAGGGCGTCGCCGCGCAGATCGATTCGGGAGATCACGTTCCTAATTCTCTCAGACCCTCGTCAGGGCCCGTTCACGCATTCCAATGGCTGATACGCAACCTGGAAGATCGCCTTCACGTCTAGCGTTCAGGGGGTTACTCAGCGGGCATGAACGGCTGTACGAATCCACAAGTGACCGAGGGGCTGGAAGAACCGTGACCGAGGGGGCCGGGATCCGGGACGGAGACCTGCCGGACGATCTGACCGCCGCCGAGGCCGGGATGTGGCAGGCCTTCCGCAACGGCACCGTGTACGACCTGAGCAGCGGCGACACCGTCGTCGACGATCCGCACGGCGGGCACCCCTGGGGTCCTGAGCGGACGGTACGCGCGCGTATCGTGTGCTGGCTGCTCCTGGACGGTCCGCCCGCGCTCGCCGGCCGGGTCTCGTCCCTGAAGCTCACCGGCGTGCAGATCAGCGGCACCCTGGACCTCGCGGGCGGCACGGTCGTGCCGTACCTGGAGATGAAGGGCTGCCGCTTCGAGCGGGAGATCCTGCTGCCGGAGGCCCGCTTCACCACCGCGCGGTTCGTGGACTGCTCGGTGCCGCGCCTGGAGGCCGCCAGGGTGCACACGGAGGGCGATCTGCATCTGCCGCGCTGCCGTTTCCACAACGGCGTACGGCTGACCGACGCGCACATCGGCACGGATCTGCTGATGAACCAGGCGATCGTCTACCGCGACCGCAGCGGCCGTTCGATCGCTGCCGACGGCATGACCGTGGGCCAGGACCTGCAGGCCGAACTCCTGGAGTCGCACGGCGAGCTGAGCCTGCGCAGCGCCACCGTCGGCGTCTCGCTGAGCCTGCGGGGCGCCCGGCTGAACAACCCGTACACCCGGCTCGCGCTGAACGCCCCCCAGCTGACCGTCGAGCGCACGCTGTACCTGACCCCGGCGGGCGTCGGCGCCTCCATGCTGAGCGGGGCGACCCCCGCGCGCGGGACGCGGATCCAGCGCTTCGAGTGCCTGGGCGGCGTACGCCTTGACGACGGGCGGTTCGGGGACGCGGTCGACCTGGAGCGGGCCCGTTTCACCTTCACGGAGGAGCAGGAGCTGTCGCTGCGCCGGGTCCAGGCCCCGGAGCTGCGCTTCCTGGGTGAGAGACCGCAGCGCGGCAAGGTGGTCCTCTCGGGAGCGCGGGTCGGCAACCTCGTGGACCGGGCGAGCGCCTGGCCGGGGCCGGGCAACCTCCACATGGGCGGCTTCGTCTACGAGAACCTCGTACCGCACGGCCCGTTCCCGCTGGCCGAGCGGCTGGAGTGGGTGGCGGCCGCAACCGCGGAGTACAACCCGGAGCCGTACGAGCGGCTCGCGGCCGTGCTGCGGGCCGGCGGCGAGGACGAGGACGCGCGCGAGGTGCTGCTCGCCAAGCAACGCCGGCGTCGCGAGAGCCTGCCGCTGGCCGCCAAGCTGTGGGGGTACGTGCAGGACTGGACGGTCGCCTACGGGTACCGGCCGGGCCGGGCCGCCGTATGGATGGCTGTGCTGTGGGCGGCGGGTTCCGTGGCGTTCGCACACGCGAGCCATCCGCCGCTCAAGGGCGGCGACCATCCGGTCTGGAATCCCGCCCTCTTCGCCCTCGACCTCCTGCTCCCGGTGATCGACCTGGGACAGGTCGGTTTCTGGCAGCTGCGGGGCGGCTGGCAATGGCTGGCGGCCGCGATGGTCCTCCTCGGCTGGATCCTGGCGACCACCGTGGCGGCGGGGGCCACGAGGCTGTTGCGGCGGAATTAGGGAGGTCCGTGGTGGGGAAGGTGAACGACGGTCACGTCTTTACCGCGCCTTGACCGTCCGTCGTACAACTTTCCACGAGTTGCACGTGCGCACTGGCGCAACCCTGAGCCGCGGACTTTCAATGGTCGACACCATGGCTCTGCTGCCCCCCTTCATTCGCGCGTCACGGATCCCCCCATACCACCTCACCGGCGGACTGCCCGCCGACGACGAGGTGCTGCTCGACGCGCCCGACGACCGGCTCGGTCCCGCGCTGGTCGAGGCCGGGCAGGGCGGATACGGGCGCGCGGCCGAGCTGCTCGCCGCGACCCGCGTGAGCGCCGCCTGGGAGCTGCGCGACCGGTACGTCCGGCGGCTCTCCGCCTTCGCCCGCTCGCGCCCCGAGTGGTACGACGCCTGGCGTGCCGAGGCCCCGTACGACCCGGACCAGCTGCTCCTTGCCGCCCAGCTCGCGGTGGACCGCGTCTGGGACTCACCGGCCCGGGCGGAGCTGCTGCGCGAGGTGAGCCCGCTGATCACGGCCGCGGCGCGCGGCGACGACCGTGACCCGGTGCCGTGGCGTATCGCGCTGGACCACGCGCGCGGCTCGCAGGCGGGACACACCTACTTCGGGGAGTTGTGGGAGGCGGCCCTCCGGCGCGCCCCGCTCCACTACGGCTGCCATGTCGCCGCTCTGCGCTATCTGGCGACCTCCTGGCGCGGCTCGTACCGCGAGTGTTTCGACTTCGCCGACCGGGCCGCGCAGGACGCCCCGCCCGGCTCTCTCATCCAGGCGCTGCCCGCGCGGGCGGCCCTCGCCTGTCTGACCGAGGGCGGTGGCACCGTGGTGCCGCGCGAGCGGCTGGACGCGGCGGCGGACGGGGCGATCGAGCTGTCCGCCACGTTCGCGGCGGCCGACCTCTGGCCGGCCGAGGTCCGCAACAAGCTGGTGTACGTCCTGGTGTGCCTCGGCCGCTGGACGGACGCGCTGGAGCAGCTGCGCATGATCGGCCCGTACGCGACCTCGTTCCCGTGGGGCCGGGAGTCCGAGGACCCGCTGGGCCGCTTCCTGGAGGTCCGCGAGGAGGTCCGGCGGCACGCCCTGATCCATCCACGGAGTGAGCACGGGGGACGTGTCCGCTCCGGAGGCCATTAGGCTTTGGCGCCGTGACCACCGTGCGGCTCCCGCTCTTCCCCCTGAACTCGGTACTGTTCCCGGGGCTCGTGCTTCCTCTCAACGTCTTCGAGGAGCGCTATCGCGCCATGATGCGCGAACTGATGAAGACGCCCGAGGAGGAACCGCGCCGCTTCGCCGTCGTGGCGATCCGCGACGGCCACGAGGTGGCGCCCGTCGCACCCGGCCTGCCGGACCAGACGGCCGTGCCAGAGCGCGGCCCCGCGGCCGGCTTCGGCGACGACCCGGTCAAGGCGTTCCACGCGGTGGGCTGCGTGGCGGACGCGGCGACGGTACGGGAGCGGGCGGACGGCACGTTCGAGGTCCTGGCGACGGGCACGACCCGGGTCCGCCTGCTGTCCGTCGACGCGTCGGGCCCGTATCTGACGGCCGAACTGGAGGAGCTGCCGGAGGAGGCGGGCGAGGAGTCCGGTCCCTTGGCGGAAGGCGTCCTCCGGTCGTTCCTCCAGTACCAGAAGCGCCTGGCGGGAGCCAGGGAACGCACCCTGTCGTCCGGCACGGACCTCCCGGACGAACCGTCCGTGGTGTCGTACCTGGTGGCGGCGGCGATGATGCTGGACACCCCCACGAAGCAGCGCCTGCTCCAGGCCCCCGACACCGCGTCCCGTCTCCGGGACGAACTGAAACTCCTGCGCGCCGAGACGGCGATCATCCGTAATCTTCCGTCGTTGCCGGCGTCGGAACTGACGCTCGGCCCGACGAGTCTGAACTGAGGCCGGGAACCGCCAGATGCCGAAGAAGCAGAAGAAGCAACAGCAGCCGGGAGGCACCCCCGCGACGGTGGCCCTGACCGCGGCGGGCGTGCCCTTCACCGTGCACGCCTACGACCACGACCCCTCCCACCCCTCCTACGGCGAGGAGGCGGCCGAGGCGATGGGCGTCTCCCCCGACCGCGTCTTCAAGACGCTGGTGGCGGACGTGGACGGGGCCCTCACGGTGGCGGTGGTCCCGGTGGCGGGCTCACTGGACCTGAAGGCCCTGGCGACGGCGGCGGGCGGCAAACGGGCGGCGATGGCGGACCCGGCCCTCGCCGAACGCACCACGGGCTACGTCCGCGGCGGCATCTCTCCCCTGGGCCAGCGCAAGAGGCTTCCCACGGTCCTCGACGCCTCTGCCTCCACCCACGACACGATCTGCGTCTCGGCCGGCCGCCGGGGCCTCGAGGTGGAACTGGCGCCGACCGACCTGGCCCACCTCACGAAAGCCGTCCTGGCGCCCATCGCCCGCGCGTGACCCCTCGACGGACCCCCTTTCCTCGGTTAAGCAGAAGGGGCATGTCGAAGAAAACGCGGAAACGCAAATGGCGCATGAAGAAGGGCCGCTCGAACCACGGCAGGCGGCCGGCGTAGGGCCGCGACGGGGTCGAAGGGGTCGAAGGGGATTTCCCCTACTGCGCAGGCGCTCCGTACCCGTCCTTGGGGACCGGCTCCCCATATATGGGCTCAGGATCCCGGGGTCCGAACAACGCCGTCAGTCCCAGATGCACGACAAGGCCGGCCAGCGACCAGGCCAGCAGCGCCCCCTTCGCCCCCAGCTTCAGCGGTGCGGAGAACGTGACGCCCTTGCCCACGGCCTTCGCATGGGCGAGCACATCCGAGGTCGGGCCGAGCCACATCCCCACCCGCCACGCGAGAAAGGACCCCAGCAGCCCTCCGACGGCCAGCCCCACCACCAACGGCACCCCGCCCCGCCGCCGCCAGAGGAACACCGCGAGCGCGCTCACGAAGCCGAAGGCCAGCGCCAGCAGGGTGAACGTTCCGTCCACCCCCACTGCCTGCTCCCCCTCGCTGTCCTTGAGATAGACGACCCAGCTGCCCTGTTCGTCCACGTCCCCGACCAGCGGCACATGCGGGGCCAGCCACCACCACAGCACCCCGAGCAGCGCTCCGACGACCGCCACGGCGACCGTGACGACCACGGCCTCCAGCAGCTCGGTCTTCATGCCGGGCCCGTCCTGTCCGTACCGGGCTTCGGCGGGAGCCGGGTACCGGGCAGCGGGGGCCTGCCACGGATTGTGCGAGGACGGTTCGTGGGGCGGCGGAGGAGGAGTCAACGGTGCGGTCACCCTGACATCGTGCCAGGCCCGCCTGTGCGGCGCGTCACCGGACGGCCGCCCGGCGATAGGCCCAGGTGGCGACGGCCAGGGAGACCACGCCCACGCACCCGCACACGGCGAGGTCACCGAGCACGAAGGCCCAGTCGGGATGCGGCCCGAAGGTACGTGCGAACGCCTCGACGCCGTAGGTCGAAGGCAACAGGTCCCGCGTGAACCGCACCGCCTCGGGCATCCGTTCCGCGGGCAGCACCCCGAGCAGCAGCGCGGCGGACATGCCGAGCTGTCCCAGCAAGGTGGCCAGTTCCGGCCGGGGCGCGAGCAGTCCGAGCGCGGCGCCCAGCCCCGCCAGGGCCGCACCGGCCAGCGGAATCACCGCCACGAGCACCCACAGATGGGCCAGCGGAAGCCCGAACAGCACGCACCCGAACACGGCGGTCACCACGGTTCCGGGCACGGTGAAGGAGGCGTACGCCCCCGCGGCGCCGAGCACCACGGCGGCCGGCGGCACCGGCAGGGTGGCGTAGTGATCGAGCCCGCCGCTCGCCCGCAGCTGCCCGAAGTACTGCGCGAGCAGGTTGAGCGCGACAAAGGCGACGACCAGCACGGACGCCCCGGCGACCACGGACCGGGCCTCGCCCCCGCCGTCCACGACCCCGCGCATCAGGACCATGATGCCGATCGACTGGAAGGTCGCCACGAACAGCAGCGGGATGCGTGCGACCCGCGCGCGGGACAGCTGCGCCCGGTAGACGGCCGCGAGCGACGGCCACAGCCGCGCGCGCGGCCCGAGTTCGGCGGCCGCGGCCCGGCCCGTCTCCTCGACGGCCATCGCGCCGCCCGGCAGAACCTCGGCGGGTACGACACTCACGTGGCTCTGCTCCTCTTCGCTCCGGCGGTCGCCCCGTGACGTACGGATACCGCCCTCCGCGTACTCAACGTGCTCACGCCTTCACCAGCCCCTGCCGCGCGGCCCCGCCCAGCGCGAGGTACACGTCCTCCAGGCTGGGTGTGGCGAGCGTGAAGTCGTCCAGCGCGGCGAACGCGGCCCCGCCGGTGACGGTGGCCACGACCGCGCGGGCCTCGTCGGGGGCGAGCCGCAGCGTCCAGCGGCGCCCGGAGGCCACGGCACGGTCCTGGAGCGCGGCGACCTCGGGCACGTGCAGCGGGGCCGCCTCGCGCCACACGAGGTCGACGCGGACCTCGCCCGCGACCTGTTCCTTGAGGCCGGTGGGCGTGTCGCAGGCGATCACCCGGCCCTGGTCGAGGACGGCGACCCGGTCCAGGACCGTCTCCGCCTCGATGACGTTGTGGGTGACGAGCAGCACGGTCGTGCCGCGCTCGGCCCGCCGCCGGTCCACGGCGGACCACACCGCGCGCCGCGCCACGGGGTCCATCGCGGTGGTCGGCTCGTCGAGCACGAGCAGCGGCCGCTCTCCCACGAGCGCCGACGCGAAGCACGCGAGCCGCCGCTGCCCGCCGGACAGTCGCCGCAGCGGCCGCCCGGCGATCGGGGTGAGCCCCAGCTCCTCGAGTACGGCGTCCCGCTCGGCCCGCGCCTTCCTGGCCTCCAGGCCGCGCAGCCGCCCGGTGGTCTCGGCGGCGAGCGAGACGGTCAGTTCGTCGAGGGCGGTGGACTCCTGGCCGAGGTAGGCGAGGATCCGCGAGGCCCGGTCCGGGTGGCGCACGATGTCGTGCCCGAGGATCTCGACGCTGCCGCGGTCGGGCCGCATCAGCCCGGTCAGCTGCCGTACGAGCGTGGTCTTCCCGGCGCCGTTCGGCCCGAGCAGCCCGAAGATCTCACCCCGCCGGATGTCCAGCCCCACGTCGTCGGTGGCCCGCACCTCGGGTGTCCCCGGTGCCCCGCGCCGCCCGCGCACCGCGGGATAGGTCTTGGTCAGCCCGCGCACCGCACACACGACATCACCACCGTGCCGAAGTGCCTGTGCCGCGCGCGTACTCACAAGGAACGAGACTACGGGGTCGGGGCGCCCTGTTCCCCTTTGGGGCGGTGTATACGCCGTCTCACTCCCCGGCGGGCGCGTGCTCCGCCGCCGTCCGTACGTCGATCTCCCGCCAGAACCCGGCCCGGATCGCATAACGGTCGTGCTCGTCGATCTGGTCGTCCTTGTGCGCGAGCAGCCCGAACCGCGCCGCGTATCTGAGCAGCTCCCCGTCGATCCGGTGGGGCACCCGCGGGTACATCCCGGACAGCCGCTGCAGATGCGTCTGGTCCCCCAGCCGCTCCATCCACCGCCGCGCGAAGACCTGCCCGACCTCGAACGGATCACCGCCCACCGTGGTGATGTCCTCCTCCCGGTCGGCCCATCGCTGCTCCGCCGTGGTCAGCTGCGCGAGCGTCGGCATGGAGGCGACCTCGGGCGGCTCGGCGGCACCACCGGGCCGGTCGACCCACCCTTTGTCGGAGGACCACCGCAGGGTCGCGCTCGCGGGGTGCTGTGCGGCCTGGGTACTTCCCGGCGCCCGCAGCGCGGCGAGATCCTTGGGCGTCGGCACCCCCTTCGGCGCCGCCACCCGCTCCTGCGTGCCGTTCTCCGAAGGGGCGGCCGTGGCGTGCTCGCGCTCCTCCCCGGTCCGCTCGGGCGCGGACTCGGGCAGCGGCGCCGAGAGGATCGCGGCGATCTCGGGCCGCGGCACCGGCGGCGGTGCGCAGATCCCGCCGACTTCCTTGGCGCGGACGGCCTTGGTGATCCACGCACGGTCCAGCACCCGCCGCTCGTCCGCCTCGGCGACCAGGTCCTCCGACTGGTTGTAGTCCCCGTCGGCGGCCTGCACGGCCCACAGGTGTACGGCGACCCCGTGCTCCTTGGCGGCCATCATGCCCGGCAGCAGGTCCCCGTCGCCGGTGACGAGCACGATGTCGGAGCAGGCGCGGTTGCGGGCCAGCTCGGTGAGCTCGGCGTGCATCGCGGCGTCCACGCCCTTCTGGGCCCAGCGTCCGTCGCTGCGGGTCAGGGCGCCGAGCCGGACGGTGACCCGGGGCATCACGCGCAGTCTGCGGTGCTCGGGCTGCGGGACGCGGTCGGGGGCGCCGTCGAACCAGTAGATGCGCAGCAGGGGCCGTTCCGTGTCGGACTCGGCCCGGTCGCGCAGACCCTGGACCAGGGCGGCGTGGTCGACGGTGATACGGGAACGGGAGGGCTCCCCGGCAAGGAGACTGGCGGCGGCCCCCAGCAGATACCCGGCGTCCACCAGGACGATGCAGCGGTCCACGCGATCCACCCTCTTTCCGGGAGGTTTGCTTCGGGCTTCCTTCGAGTCTGCCCGACCACGCGAGGGTTAACGGCCCGAACTCGATCTTCGGCGTGGCGTTTCGGGGCATCGCCCGGCGACATTCCCTGTCACACACGGTAATTATCCGAAATGCGCCTCCTGTCAGCGTATGTGAATCTGGTCCCGGCCCTGGCCCCTAGATCCCCCTCAGGAGGCAGATCACCATGGCCAAGAACAAGAAGCAGAACCGTAAGCCGTCGCAGACCGAGCGTGCCGGGCAGGAGCCCCAGCACTCCTCGATGGAGCCGCAGACCGAGCAGCATGCCCCGCAGGTGACCCCCAGCGACGTGGCCCGCAAGGGGCGGCAGAAAAGCTTCGGCCACAACTGACGGCTGCATAAAGGGTTGTTGAGACCCAGGTACACAGAGGGGCGCACCCCGTCAGGAGTGCGCCCCTCTGCATGGTCCGAGCCCCGGTGGGTCAGCCCGCCAGGCAGGACGGTCCGAGCAGCACCTTCAGGTCTCCGAAGAGCGCCGGGTCCGGCTTCACGCGGTGCCGGTCCAGCCGCAGGACCGTGGTCTTGCTGGGGCCCTGGAGCCGGATGCGGACCTCGCTCTCCCCCTTGTGGTGGCTGAGGATCTCGCCGAGCCTGCTGACCATCGGCGGGGTCACCTTCAGCGCCGGGATGGTGAGGATCACGGGCGCGTTGGTGCCCGCGTTGGAGAGGTCGGGGACCTGGAGCTCCATCGCGACCAGCCGGGGCACGTCCTCGCGCTTGTCGAGGCGGCCCTTGACGAACACCACGGCGTCCTCGACGAGTTGCGTCGACACCAGTTGGTAGGTCGCCGGGAAGAACATGCACTCGATGGAGCCGGCGAGGTCCTCGACGGTGGCGATCGCCCAGGCGTTGCCCTGCTTGGTCATCTTGCGCTGGAGACCCGAGATGATGCCGCCGATGGTGACCACCGCGCCGTCGGCGTGCTCACCGCCGGTGAGCTGGGCGATGCCCGCGTCGGCCTTGTCGGACAGCACGTGCTCGAGCCCGAAGAGCGGGTGGTCGGAGACGTACAGACCGAGCATCTCCCGCTCCTGGGCGAGCAGGTAGGTCTTGTCCCACTCCTCGGTGGTGAACTCCACGTCCAGTCCGAAGCCGGGCTCGCTGGTGTCCTCCTCCCCCATCCCGCCGAAGAGGTCGAACTGCCCCTCGGCCTCCTTGCGCTTGACCGCGACCACGTTGTCGATCATCGAGTCGAAGTGCGCGGTGAGGCCCTTGCGGGTGTGCCCCATCGTGTCGAACGCGCCCGCCTTGATCAGCGACTCCGTGGTGCGCTTGTTGCAGGCGACCGCCTCGACCTTGTCGAGGTAGTCGGGGAAGGAGGCGTACTTCCCCTTGGCCTTGCGGCTGCGGATGATCGACTCGACCACGTTGGTACCGACGTTGCGCACGGCTTCGAGCCCGAAGAGGATGACGTCGTCGCCCTGGGCGGCGAAGTTGTGCTCCGACTCGTTGACGTTCGGCGGGAGGACCTTGATGCGCATGCGACGGCACTCGTTGAGGTAGACCGCCGACTTGTCCTTGTCGTCCTTCACCGAGGTGAGCAGCGCGGCCATGTACTCGGCCGGGTAGTTGGCCTTGAGGTACGCGGTCCAGTAGGAGACCAGTCCGTACGCGGCGGAGTGCGCCTTGTTGAACGCGTAGCCGGCGAAGGGGACCAGGACGTCCCACAGGGCCTGGATCGCCTCGTCGCTGTAGCCGTTCTTCTTGGCGCCGGCCTGGAAGATGGTGAAGTTCTTCGCCAGTTCGTCGGGCTTCTTCTTGCCCATCACGCGGCGCAGGATGTCGGCCTCGCCGAGCGAGTAACCGGCGATGATCTGGGCGGCCTTCTGCACCTGCTCCTGGTAGACGATCAGGCCGTAGGTGACCGCGAGGACCTCCTGGAGCGGCTCCTCCAGCTCCTTGTGGATCGGCGTGATCTCCTGGCGGCCGTTCTTGCGCTCGGCGTAGTTGATGTGGGAGTTCATGCCCATCGGGCCCGGCCGGTAGAGGGCCGAGACGGCGGAGATGTCCTCGAAGTTGTCGGGCTGCATCTGGCGGAGCAGTGAGCGCATGGGGCCGCCGTCGAACTGGAAGACACCGAGGGTGTCACCGCGGCAGAGCAGTTCGAAGGTCTTGGGGTCGTCCAGCGGCAGGGCGAGCATCTCCAGGTCGATGCCCTTGTTGGCCTTCACCATCTTGATGGCGTCGTCCATGATCGTGAGGTTGCGCAGGCCGAGGAAGTCCATCTTCAGCAGGCCGAGCGACTCGCACTGCGGGTAGTCCCACTGCGTGATGGTCACGCCGTCGGTGTGGCGCACCCAGATCGGGGCGTGGTCGACGATGGGCTCGCTGGACATGATCACGCCGGCCGCGTGCACACCCATCTGCCGGACCAGGCCCTCGACGCCCTTGGCGGTGTCGATGACCTTCTTCACGTCCGGTTCGTTCTCGTACATCGCCCGGATCTCGCCCGCTTCGCTGTAACGCGGGTGCGAGGGGTCGGTGATGCCGTTCAGGTCGATGCCCTTGCCGAGGACGTCGGCGGGCATCGCCTTGGTGAGCCGGTCGCCCATCGCGTACGGGTAGCCCAGCACGCGCGCGGAGTCCTTGATGGCGTTCTTCGCCTTGATCTTGCCGTACGTGCCGATCATGGCGACCTTGTCGGCGCCGTACTTCTCGGTCACGTACCGGATCACCTCGACGCGCCTGCGCTCGTCGAAGTCGATGTCGACATCGGGCATGGAGACGCGCTCGGGGTTGAGGAACCGCTCGAAGATCAGACCGTGCGGGATCGGGTCGAGGTCGGTGATGCCCATGGCGTAGGCGACGATCGAGCCGGCCGCGGAGCCTCGGCCGGGGCCGACCGCGATGCCGTTGTTCTTGGCCCACATGATGAAGTCGGCGACCACGAGGAAGTAGCCCGGGAACCCCATCTGGATGATGACGTCCATCTCGTACTCGGCCTGCCGCTGGCGGTCCTCGGGGATGCCGCCCGGGAAGCGGCGCTCCATGCCGCGGCGGACCTCCTCCTTGAACCAGGTGACCTCGGTGTAGCCCTCGGGGATGTCGAACTTCGGCATGAGGTTCTTGGCCTCGAACATGCCCTCGGTGTCGACCTGTTCGGCCACCAGGAGGGTGTTGCGGCAGCCTTCCTGCCAGGCGTCCGAGGAGTCGACGGCGTACATCTCGTCCGTGGACTTCAGGTAGTAGCCGGTGCCGTCGAACTTGAAGCGGTCCGGGTCGGAGAGGTTCTTGCCGGTCTGGATGCACAGCAGCGCGTCGTGGGCGGTCGCCTCGTGCGCGTACGTGTAGTGCGAGTCGTTGGTGACCAGCGGGGGGATGCCGAGCTTCTTGCCGATC
The DNA here is from genome assembly GCF_044456945.1 of Streptomyces sp. NPDC050759. NCBI lineage: Bacteria > Bacillati > Actinomycetota > Actinomycetes > Kitasatosporales > Streptomycetaceae > Streptomyces > Streptomyces sp. NPDC050759. The sequence goes on from NZ_JBITGI010000001.1 coordinate 87,064, forward strand.
TCCAGGAGGCCGTCGCGGACCCGGTGCTCGATCTCGATGCCGTGGTCCATCAGTTCCAGGAAGTAGCGGTCCTTGCCGAAGATGTCCTGGTACTCGGCGGCGGACTTCAGCGCCTCGTCGAACTGGCCCAGGCGCAGCCGGGTCTGGAGCTCGCCGGAGGGGCAGCCGGTGGAGGCGATGAGCCCCTCGGACCACTGGGAGATGGTCTCCTTGTCCATGCGGGGCCACTTCTGCAGCCAGCCCTCGGCGTACGCGTCCGAGGAGAGCTTGAAGAGGTTGTGCAGGCCGGTCCTGTTCGCCGCCCAGATCGTCTTGTGGGTGTAACCACCCGAACCCGAGACGTCGTCCCGCTTCTGGTGGGGCTGGCCCCACTGGATCTTCCGCTTGTTGCGTCGGGACTCGGGTGCGACATATGCCTCGATCCCGATGATCGGGGTGACCCCGGCCTTCTTCGCGGAGTGGAAGAAGTCGTACGCCCCGTGCAGGTTGCCGTGGTCGGACATGGCGATATGGGTCATGCCCATCTCGTTGCACGCATTGAACATGTCCTTGAGCCGCGCGGCACCGTCCAGCAGGGAGTACTGGGTGTGGACGTGCAGGTGCGTAAACGGCGGCTTTGACACGGCGTGGCCTCCATGGAAAACACTCGACGACAGGCGGACGGACAGTTCGGGGGACAGCGTCGAAGTCTATGCCTCGGCACTGACACTCCGGGGGTCGCCCCGCGTACCTTCACAAGGAGGGTCGCGGGCACTTTCACCCGGGCCCGCCCGTTGGAGAGACGACAGAAACGCTGTCGTACACATGCACCAGGAGGCACCCCGCGATGTCGGTTCCGCAGCTCAACGACGAGCACCGCGGCGAGGAGATTCTCGCTGTCTTCGACACCGCCTTCGGCGAGCTCCTGGCCGCCGACCCGGCAGCGTTCCGCGTGAAGTTCCGGAAGATGGCGGCCTCCGCGTTCGCGTTCTACCGGGGCACGGCGTGCCTCTTCTACCACGATCTTGACGCGGAGAAGCGGGGCGGCCCGTATCTGGACGAGCGCACCTCGCGCGTGTGGATCCACGGCGATCTGCACGCGGAGAACTTCGGCACCTACCTGGACGCCAACGGCCGGCTGATCTTCAACGTCAACGACTTCGACGAGGCCTACGTCGGCCCCTTCACCTGGGACCTCAAGCGCTTCGCCGCCTCCGTCGCGCTGATCGGGTACGCCAAGGCCCTCGGCGACCAGCAGATCACCGAGCTGGTGGAGGTGTACGCGGGCGCGTACCGCGAGCGGATCCACGCCCTGGCCACCGGCGCCAAGAGCGACGAGGTGCCGCCCTTCACCCTGGACACCGCCCAGGGCCCCCTCCTGGACGCGCTGCGCGACGCCCGCTCCCTGACCCGCTTCGGCCTCCTGGAGTCGATGACGGAGATCCGCGACTTCGAGCGCCGCTTCGCGCCGGGCGGCGGCTCCATCGAGCTGGACGCGGCCACCCGCTACAAGGTGCTCGCGGCCTTCGACGGCTATCTGGAGACCCTCCCGGAGGCTTCCCTGGACCGCCCGGACTCCTACCGCGTCAAGGACGTCGTCGGCCGCCGCGGCATCGGCATCGGCTCGGCCGGGCTGCCGTCGTACAACATCCTGCTCGAGGGGCACACCGACGCCCTGGAGAACGACGTCGTGATCTACATCAAGCAGGCCCAGACCCCGGCCGTCTCCCGCCACATCACCGATCCGGCGATCCGCGACTACTTCCAGCACGAGGGCCACCGCACGGTGATCTCCCAGCGCGCCCTGCAGCAGCACGCCGACCCGTGGCTCGGCTGGACCGAGCTGGGCGGCGCGGGCCAGCTGGTCGCCGAGATCTCGCCGTACGCCGTGGACCTGGACTGGGGCGACATCGACGACCCGGAGGAGATCGCGGCGGTCGTCGCCGACCTCGGCCGGGCCACGGCCACCATGCACGCGGCGGCGGACGACACCTCAGGGGAGTCCCTGGTGCCCTTCTCCACGGAGCGGGCCATCGACGCGGCGATCGCCGCCGACGAGGACGGCTTCGCGGGCCTCCTGGTCGACTTCGCGCACAGCTACGGCGCCCGCGCGCGTGCCGACCACCAGACCTTCGTCGACCTGTTCCGCAACGGCCGGATTCCGGGTCTGTGACAGGGCTCATGGCGCTTCCCATAACGATAGGGCCGCTCACAGGGATCCTTTAGGGGTCCCTTACAGGCCCGCGTGACACACTCTCCACGCTATGGACATATCCGGGACCCAGCTACGAGCGCTCCGCGCGGCGCTGTTCACGGCACTCGTCGTGACGCTCAGCACCGCGTCGCACGTGCTGCTGTCCCGGGCTCCCCTGCCGCTCAACACGGTGGCGGCGGTCGCCGTCGCCGTGTTCGCGCTCGCCTACGCGCTGGCCGGCCGGGAGCGCGGGTTCGGGCGGATCGCCGCCGTGCTGATCCCGCTGGAGCTGGCCGCCGACACCGTCTTCACCACCGGCCAGCACGTCTGCTACGGCGCCGCCGGCGGCCCGGTGGCGGGCCCGCTGCGGTCGGTCGGCTGGGACGTGTTCTGCGGCGACGGCACCAGCGTGGGCTCGCCACTGGCCCGGATGACCGGGAGCGACCCCGACCGGCTCGGCGGCCTGCTCGCGCACGCCGACCCGCAGACCGCCTGGCTGCTGCTGGGCGCGCACCTCTGTGTCGGCCTTCTCGCGGCCGCCTGGCTGCGCCGCGGCGAGCGGGCCCTGGCCCAGCTGCTGCGGGCGGTGGCCGCCACGACCTTCCGGCCGCTCCTCCTGGTGGCCGCCGCGCTGACCGTGCGGTCGGCGCCGGAGCCGGCCCGCCCGGTGCGGCCCGGCCGCCGTACGGCCGTCGCTCTCGACGAGATCCTCGTGCACTCCCTGGGACGGCGTGGACCGCCGTGCTCGGTCGCTGTCGCCTGAACCCGAACAGCACCTGAGCCCCACCGGTCCCGATCCACGTATCCCCCGCACACGACGTGTGCGCGTCCCCTTGATGGAGAACACCACCATGAGCAAGCGGAACAGCCAGGCCTCGAAGACCGCCGCCCGTGAGCGGCTGCGGCAGGAGCGCGAGCGCCAGGCCAAGCGCGACAAGGTCAAGCGGCAGGTCATCGTCGCCTGTTCCGTCGTCGGCGTCCTGGCGATAGCCGGCGGCATCGGTTACGCGGTCGTCCAGAACAACAAGCCCAGCTACTGGGAAGAGGCCAAGAACGACAAGCTCGTCAAGCCGGCCAACAGCACGGGCACCAACGGCACGACGGTCGTCATCGGCAAGAGCACCGCCAAGAAGACCTTGGTCATGTACGAGGACCCGCGCTGCCCCGTCTGCGCCCAGTTCGAGCAGACCGTCGGCTCGACCGTCGACAAGGACGTCGAGGACGGCAAGTTCAAGATCCAGTACGTCGGCGCCAGCTTCCTCGACGGCAACCTCGGTGGCGAGGGCTCCAAGAACGGCCTCAGCGCCCTCGGCGCGGCGCTGAACGTCAGCCCCGAGGCGTTCCTGAAGTACAAGACCGCGATGTACTCCACGAAGTGGCACCCTGCCGAGGACGGCCCCGACAAGTTCAAGGACGACGCCTACCTCATCAAGATCGCGCAGACCGTCCCGGAGCTGAAGGACAACAAGACCTTCCAGAACGCCGTGAAGAACGGCACCTACGACAAGTGGGCCCTGGACATGTCCGAGAAGTTCAACAAGGACGGCGTGACCGGCACTCCGACCCTGAAGATGGACGGCAAGACGCTGACCGGTTCCGACGGCAAGAGCGCGCCGATGACGGTCGCCGACTTCAACACCGCGCTCGAGGCGGCCCTGAAGGCCTGATCCCCCGCACTCTTCAGGCAAAGAGCGGGCGAACTTTCACGAGTTCGCCCGCTCTCGTTCATACCGGCCAGTAACCTGATCGGCCGTGACCAGTAGTCAGAGATCAGCCGAGAGCAACTCCCTGTCCCCGCGCCGCCGTACGGTCGTCAAGGCCGCGGCGGCCACCGCTGTCCTGGCCGCCCCGCTCGCCGCCGCCCTGCCGGCCCGAGCCGCCGAGGCCCCCGCCTTCCTGCACGGCGTCGCCTCCGGCGATCCGCTCCCGGACGGCATCCTGCTGTGGACCCGGGTGACCCCGACCGCCGAGGCCATGCCCGGTTCCGGGCTCGGCCCGGACACCGAGGTCGGCTGGGTCGTCGCCCGCGACAAGGCCTTCACGACCGTCGTCGCCAAGGGGTCCGTCACCGCGACCGCCGCGTCCGACCACACCGTCAAGGCGGACGTCCGCGGCCTCGCCCCCGCCACCGACTACTGGTTCCGCTTCTCGGCGGGCGGCACCGAGTCCCCGGCGGCGCGCACCCGCACCGCGCCGGCGTCGGACGCGGCCGTCGCGAACCTCCGCTTCGGCGTGGTCTCCTGCGCCAACTGGGAGGCGGGCTACTTCTCGTCGTACCGCCACCTCGCGGCCCGCGGCGACCTGGACGCCTGGCTGCACCTGGGCGACTACATCTACGAGTACGGCACCGGCGAGTACGGCACGCGCGACACCGTCGTACGACAGCACGCGCCGGCCCACGAGATCCTCACCCTCGCCGACTACCGGATCCGGCACGGCAAGTACAAGACGGACCCGGACCTGAAGGCCCTGCACGCGGTCGCCCCGGTGGTCGCGATCTGGGACGACCACGAGTTCGCCAACGACGCCTGGTCGGGCGGTGCCGAGAACCACACCGAGGGCGCGGAGGGCGCCTGGTCGGCCCGTCAGGCCGCCGCCAGGCAGGCCTACTTCGAGTGGATGCCGGTCCGCCCGGCGATCGCGGGCACCACCTACCGGCGGCTGCGGTTCGGCAAGCTCGCCGACCTCTCGCTGCTCGACCTGCGGTCCTTCCGCTCACAGCAGGTCGCCGTGGGCAACGGCTCGGTGGACGACCCGGACCGCACGATCACCGGTCGCGCGCAGCTGGACTGGCTCAAGGCGGGGCTGAAGTCCTCCGACACGACCTGGCGGCTGGTCGGTAACTCAGTGATGATCTCGCCGTTCGCGATCGGCTCGCTCTCCGCCGATCTGCTGAAGCCGCTCGCCGAGCTGCTGGGCCTGCCCAAGGAGGGCCTCGCCCTCAACACCGACCAGTGGGACGGCTACACGGACGACCGCCGCGAACTGCTGGCCCACCTGCGCTCCAACGCCATCCGCAACACCGTCTTCCTGACCGGCGACATCCACATGGCGTGGGCCAACGACGTGCCGGTGGACGCCGGCACCTACCCGCTGTCGGCCTCCGCCGCCACGGAGTTCGTCGTCACCTCGGTGACCTCCGACAACCTCGACGACCTCCTCAAGGTCCCCGAGGGCACGGTCACCGCCCTCGCCGCGCCGGTCATCCAGGTCGCCAACCGGCACGTCCACTGGGTCGACACCGACCGCCACGGCTACGGCGTCCTCGACATCACCGCCGACCGGGCGCAGATGGACTACTACGTGCTGTCCGACAAGACCAAGGCGAACGCGACCTCGTCCTGGGCGCGTTCGTACCGCACGCGGACCGGCACACAGAAGGTCGAGCGGACGTACACCCCCGTCTAAAACGTCTGGAGCGTCTCGAGCGTCTCGAGGAAGCCCAGGGCCACCCGCCAGGTGGCCTCGGCGGCCTCCTCGTCGTAGTCCGGGAGGCCGGGGTCGGTGTAGAGATGACCGGCCCCGGCGTATCGGTAGATCTCGACATCGGCGCCGGTGCGGCCCATCTGCAGATACCAGGCGCTCAGCCAGTCGTCGGTCTCGAAGGGGTCCGGCTCGGCCACGTGCAGCTGGACCGGCAGCTCGTCCGCGGTCGCGTTCGGCGCGATGTCCGACGTGCCGTGCAGGAGCAGCAGTCCACGGGCCTTCTCGTCGCCGAGGGCGAGGGTCTGCGCGATCGAGGCGCCGAGCGAGAAGCCGGAGTAGACGAGACCGCGCTCGGAGTAGGGCGCGGCGGCCAGCACGGCCCGCTTGAGCAGTTCGTCCTTGCCGATCTCCGCGTTGAAGGCCATGCCCTCCTCGACCGTCTCGAACGTGCGCCCCTCGAAGAGGTCCGGCGTCCACACCTCGTGCCCGGCCTCCCGCAGCCGGTCGGCGGCCTGACGGACGGCGGGCCGAAGGCCGTAGGTCGAGTGAAAGAGCATGATGTTCATGAGGCCATGGTGCCAGCCTGCACCGACAGTGCCGTTTCGCGGGCGCGCGGGCGGCCGTACCCACTTCGCGGCCGAAGTCACATGTTCATGACCGCCCGGGTCCGGTTAGGTTCGGGGTCATGGAGAACGTACTCCGCCCACTGATCGTGGTCGGTGGCTCGGTGCTGCTCACCCTGGTGATCGGCTGGGCCACCGACCTTCTGCTGCGCAAGGCCGACGCACGCCACAGCGAGACCCCGATGTGGGGTCTGCTGCGCCGTGGTCGCATCCCCTACATGCTCGTGCTGTGCGCGGCGATGCTGAGAGGGGCGTACGACGAGGCGAGGGTGCTGGAGGGGCACAGCGCCGGCATCGGGCAGACACTGACGCTGGTCCTGATCGGGGCGACCGCCTGGCTGGTGATCCGGATCGCCGCGGCGATAGTGGAGACGACGTACACCCGTTACGCGCGCGCCCACCACGACGCCGCCCGGGTCCGCCGGGTGCGCACCCAGGTCACGCTGATCATGCGGGTGGTCGCCGCGACCGTCGGGGTGGTGGCGGTGGCCGCGATGCTGCTGACGTTCCCCGCGATGCGCGCGGCCGGTGCCTCGCTGCTGGCCTCGGCCGGAATCCTCGGCATCGTCGCCGGTGTCGCCGCCCAGTCGACGCTCAGCAACATGTTCGCCGGGCTGCAGATCGCCTTCGGTGACATGGTGCGCATCGGCGACACCGTGGTGGTGGACGGCGAGTGGGGCACGGTCGAGGAGATCACGCTGACCTTCCTGACGGTACGGACCTGGGACGAGCGCCGGATCACCATGCCGGTGTCGTACTTCACCTCGAAGCCGTTCGAGAACTGGTCCCGCGGCACCCCGCAGATGACCGGCACCGTCTTCTGGCACGTCGATCACACGGCTCCGGTGGAGCTGATGCGCGAGCGGCTGCGGGACATCCTGCGCGAGTGCCCGGCCTGGGACGGCCGCGCCTACGGCCTCGACGTCACCGACACCACCCCGAACACCATGCAGGTACGGGCCCTGGTGACCGCCAAGGACGCCGACGACATCTGGACGGTACGGGTCACGGTCCGCGAGCAGATGCTCCGCTGGCTGACCGAACACCATCCGTACGCCCTCCCCCGCGTCAACACGGCGGACGCGGTCGTACTGCCACGCGGCGGCTCCTCGTCCAACGGCAACAGCAACGGCAACGGCAACGGCGCGGTCACCCGCCGAGCCCACGAGACCCCACGGACGGGGCGGGGCTGACGGTCCGTCGTGGCGCCGGTGCTGCACCCGACCCACGACGGACCCGCACCCGCCCACCGTCAATGCCCTCGCTCAGCCCCACCGTTGACCTGCACGACCTGCGACGTCACATGCCCCGCCCCCGGGGACGCCAGCCAATGAAGCGTCGCGGCGACGTCCCCCGGCGTCCCGGCCCGCCCGTTCGACGTGTCGTTGACGAGCCGTTCGCGCCGAGCGGGATCGATCGCCCCGCCGAAGAACTCCGTGTCCTCGATGTACCCCGGCGCGACCACGTTTGCGGTGATCCCCCGCGGCCCCAACTCCCGCGCGAGATCATGGGCGTACGGATGCAACCCGGCCTTCGCCGCCCCGTACGCCCCGCTCCCGGACCCCCGGTACGCGGCGATGGAACTCACGAACAGCACCCGCCCACCCGGCGAGGCGAGCCGCTCCTTCAGCCCCTCGGTGAGCAGCGCCGCGGTCAGCAGATTGAGCTGGAAGTTCACGGTCCAGTTGTGCGCGACGGCGTCGAGCGGATCGGAGCTGTCGACGGGCGGCTCCAGCTGCCCGGTGCCACCGGCGCTGTGGATCAGCACGTCCACGGTCCCGAGTTCACGTGCCACGAACCCGACGACCCCGCGCACCTCGTCGACGTCTCCGAGATCGGCGGCGTACGTCAGGGCGCCGGGCACGCCGGCCTTCTCGAGCACCTCGGCGCGCCGGCCGAGCAGCAGCACCCGGTCCCCTTCCGCGGCGAACACCTGCGCCGCCGCGCGCCCGATTCCCGTACCGCCACCGCTGATCACCACGTTGCGAGCCATGACTGCAGCCTACAAAGGCCCGGTCGGCGAGCTCACCCCGTTTCCGCACCTTCACCTTTCCGCGCCTTCACCGCAGACTGCGAACGTCCAGATGCCGCAGCACCCGGTCCACGATCTCCGGATCGGCGCCCGGCTCGCTGCGCGCCGCCAGTACCTCGTGCCGCGCCGCGCTCAGCATCTCGCCGTGGATGCGCCGCGCCCGCTTGAGCCGCCGCCGGGCCTCGCGCCGCTCCTCGTCCCCCATCTCGGGAGAGATCCGCACACCGATCTCGAACGCCCGCCGCAGCATCTGCTCCGACAGTTCCTCCGGCAGCTCCTCCACGTTCTCGATCTCCCGCAGCCGCTTCTTGGCCGCCTTCGCCGCCCGCACCGCGAGGGTCTTCTCGAATTCCATCTCCCTCTCGCTGTCCGCCCGCACCCCCAGCCGCTTCACCAGCCACGGCAGGGTCAGCCCCTGCAGCACGAGCGTCGCCATGATCACCCCGAACGCGATGAACACGATTTCGTCCCGGTCGGGGAAGGGCGCCCCCGAGTCGGTCTCCAGCGGGATGGCCAGCGCCAGCGCCACGGACGCCACGCCCCGCATCCCGGACCACCACATGACGACGGTCTCCCGCCATCCCACCGGGATCTCCTCGTCGATGTCCCGCTTGGCGTGCATGCGTTTGGTGAGCCAGGTCGCCGGCAACAGCCACAGCAGCCGTACGAGCACGACCACGGCAACGATCGCGGCGGCCCAGCCGAGCATCTCGCCCCAGCGCCCGGACGCGGTCCTGATCGCGTTGTGCAGTTCGAGTCCGATGAGCCCGAAGGCCACGCCGGTCACGAGCGTGTCGACGATGTCCCAGAAGGTGTGCCCGGCGAGCCGGGTCATCACGTCGTCGGCGTCGGTGGCGTACTCGGCGATGAACAGGGCGGTGGTCAGCACCGCGAGCACCCCGGAGCCGTGGAGCTCCTCGGCGAGCACGTAGGAGGCGTACGGCACGAGTACCGTCAGCCCGATCTGGAGAGTGGCGTCACCCAGCAGATCCATCAGCTTGTTGGCCCCCCAGCCCAGCGCGAGCCCCACGACGACGGCGACCACCGCGGAGAGCACCAGCTCGAAGACGGCCTTCCCGGCCGTGAACGAGCCGCTGACGGCCGCGGCGACGGCCACGTGGTAGAGCACGATCGCCGTCACGTCGTTGAAGAGCCCCTCGCCCTCCAGGATGGACACCAGCCTCCGGGGCAGCCCGAGTTGGCCGGCCACGGCGGTCGCGGCGACCGGGTCGGGCGGCGCGACCAGCGCGCCGAGCGCGAGGGCTGCGGCGATCGGCAGTCCCGGCACGATCGCCTGGGCGACGACGGCGACGCACAGCGTGGTGACGAACACGAGCGCGACGGCGAGCAGGAAGATCGGCCGTTTGTTGGCCGCGAACTGCCGCCACGACGTCCGCCGCACCGCCGCATAGAGCAACGGCGGCAACAGGATGGGCAGGATCAGCTCGGGTGGAATATCGACATTCGGTACGAAGTCCAGTACCGCGAGCACGATCCCGAGCAGCGTCATCAGCACCGGCGCCGGCAACCCGAACCGGTCTCCCACCGGGACACTGATCAGAGCCCCCAGCAGCAACACGAACAACAGGGCCAACTGATCCACGGTCAGAACTCCGGGCAGATCGACAAACCAACGGTCACTTCAGTCTGCCCGCTGCACGCCCAGACCTTCCCGACCGCCGCTCGCCCTCTCCCGTCGGCGTGAACCCGAGATCGGAAATCCGACCGTCAGAGAACCCGCCGCATGGCCCGATGCGGTATCCCCGCGAACCCGAGATCGGAAATCCGACCGTCAGAGAACCCGCCGCATGGCCCGATGCGGTATCCCCGCGTCCGGGAACTCCGGCCCGTACGCCCTGTACCCGAGCCGCTCGTAGAACCCCAGCGCATGCGTCTGCGCGTGCAGATCCACGGCCACGAGCCCACGCGCGCGTGCCGCGTCCTCGACGGCCCGCACAAGAGCCGCCCCCACCCCGAGTCCGCGCGCCGCCTGTGTCACGGCGAGCCGTCCCAGCGACCCCACGGTCAGGTCACCGCCGGTCTTCCCGGCCGCCGCCGTGCCGTACAGCAGCCGCCCCGTCCCGAGCGGCACGCCGTCCTCCCGCACGGCCAGCACATGCACCGCTACGGCGTCGTAGGCGTCGTACTCGAGGTCCTCCGGCACGCCCTGCTCGCCGACGAAGACCTCCTTGCGCACCGTGAAGCAGGCCTCACGGTCGGCGGGGTCCTCGGCGACCCGCACCACGTACGCGTGCGTGCTCACCCGTAGGTCTCCTCACGGACCAGGTCCAGGGCCTGCTGCAGATCCTCCGGATAGTCGCTCGCGAACTCCACCCACTCGCCGTCCCCGGGGTGCTCGAAGCCGAGCCGCACGGCGTGCAGCCACTGCCGGGTCAGCCTCAGCCGCTTGGCGAGCGTCGGGTCGGCGCCGTACGTCAGGTCGCCGACGCAGGGGTGGCGGTGGGCCGCCATGTGGACGCGGATCTGGTGGGTGCGCCCGGTCTCCAGCTTCACATCGAGCAGAGAGGCCGCACGGAACGCCTCGATGAGGTCGTAGTGCGTCACGGACGGCTTGCCCTCGGCCGTGACCGCCCACTTGTAGTCGTGCTGGGGGTGGCGGCCGATGGGTGCGTCGATGGTGCCGCTGGTCGGGTCCGGGTGGCCCTGGACGAGCGTGTGGTACCGCTTGTCGACCGTGCGCTCCTTGAACTGCCGCTTGAGCGAGGTGTACGCCCGCTCCGACTTGGCCACGACCATCAGCCCCGAGGTACCCACGTCGAGCCGGTGCACGATGCCCTGGCGCTCGGCGGCACCGGAGGTCGAGATGCGGTACCCGGCGGCGGCGAGCCCGCCGATCACGGTCGTCCCGGTCCAGCCGGGGCTGGGATGCGCGGCGACACCCACCGGCTTGGCGATCACGACCACGTCGTCGTCGTCATGGACGATCTCCATGCCCTCGACCGGCTCGGCGACGATCTGCACCGGCGCGGCCGCCTGTGGCATCTCGACCTCCAGCCAGGCCCCGCCGTGCACCCGCTCGGACTTCCCGACCACCGACCCGTCGACCGTGACCTTCCCCGCGGCGGCGATCTCGGCCGCCTTGGTACGGGAGAAGCCGAACATGCGGGAGATGGCGGCGTCGACGCGCTCGCCCTCCAGGCCGTCGGGCACGGGCAGGGTACGGATCTCGGGAACGGTGCTCACCCGTCGAGTATGCCGGACACCACCGACAGCCCCGACCGGCGCCTGTGGATCAGTCCTTGTGGACCGTGCCGTCGGGGTCGAGTCCCTTGAACGACAACAGCACGATCAGGATGCCCCCGCACACGATCGCCGAGTCGGCGAGGTTGAAGACGGCGAAGTGCTTGGGCGCGATGAAGTCGACGACCGCGCCCTCGAACACGCCCGGCGAGCGGAAGATCCGGTCGGTGAGGTTGCCGAACGCGCCGCCGAGCAGCAGACCGAGCGCGATCGCCCAGGGCAGGCTGTAGAGCTTGCGGGCGAGCCGGGCGATGACCACGATCACGGCGGCCGCGATCACCGTGAAGATCACGGTGAAGGCCTCACCGAAGCCGAAGGCCGCGCCCGCGTTGCGGATCGCCTCGAACCTCAGCCAGTCCCCGACGATCTCGATCGGCTCGTGGTGCTCCAGCTTGGCGACCACGATCATCTTGCTGACCAGGTCGAGGGCGTACGCGAATGCGGCCACCGTGAACAGCACGGCGATACGGCGCCTGCCCCTGGGCCGCGCCGTCTGGTCCTGCTCCGGTTCGGCCCCCGCCGCCTCCGGGGTATCCGGGGTACCGATGATGCGCTCCGCCTCTGTCACGTGAGTCCCTCGACCTAGATACCTGACTGAGGACGAGGGTACGACACGCCTCCTAGGACCCTCAGTACCGGCGTTCCTGCTTCTGCTTGCACTCCACGCACAGGGTCGCGCGCGGGAAGGCCTGCATGCGCGCCTTGCCGATGGGGTTGCCGCAGTTCTCGCACAGGCCGTAGGTGCCGGCGTCGAGCCGCCCCAGGGCGCGTTCGGTCTGGAGGAGCATCTCGCGCGCGTTGGCCGCCAGGGCCATCTCGCTCTCCCGCGTGATGTTCTTGGTCCCGGTGTCGGCCTGGTCGTCGCCTGCGCCGTCCCCGGAGTCCCTCATGAGCCCCACCAGGGACTCCTCCGAGGTGGTGATCTCGGTACGCAGCCGCAGGGCCTCGGCCGTGAGCTCCGCGCGCGCCTCGGCGACCTCTTCGGGCGTCCACGGGTCCTCACCCGGGCGCACCGCGAGCTCTCCGGGCTCCACCGCGGAGACACGCGCGTTGGGTAGGGCGGTCTTCGCCGCCGTGGCCGTTCCAGGAGTCTTCTTCGCAACCACTGTCGTGGCTCCCGTCTGCTTCGCGGCCTCGGCCGCGCCCGCCTTCTTGGCCGTGCTCTTCCTGGCCGCCCTCTTGGTGAGGGTGTTCTTCCCGGAGGTGCCCTGTCCGGCGTCCCCCTGGGGGGCACCGGCCTCCGTGGCGGCCTTGTCCTCGACCACGCTGTCCTTCGCGGCCGCCTTCTTCCCCACGACCTTCGTCGCGGTCGCGCCCTTGGCCGCACTCTTGGCCGCGCTCTTGGCCGCGGCCGGGCCCTTCGCTGCGGATTTCTCCGTGGCGGCGTTGTCCTCGACCACGCTGTCCTTCGCGGCCGTCTCCTTCCCCGCGACCTTCGTCGCGGTCGCGCCCTTGGTCGCGCTCTTGGTCGCGGCCGGGTCCTTCACTGCGGTCTTCTTCGCGACCGTCTTCTTCGTCACCACCTTCTTCGTGGCTGCCTTCTTCGTGACTGCCTTCTTGGCGACCGCCTTTTTCGTGGCGGAGGCCTTCTCGGCAACCGCAGCCTTTTTGGTGGCCGCCTTCTTGGCGGTCGCAGCCTTCTTCGGCGCCACGGTCTTCTTCGGCGCCGAAGTCTTCTTCGTGACCGAGGCCTGCTTCGTGACCGAGGCCTTGCCGACGCCCTTGGTGGCCTCTGCCGCTTCGCCGACAGGCGCCTCGGCCGCCGGTCTCCCGGCCGAGACCTCCACCGCGGCTGTCCGCCCGCCGGGAGCCGCCGTGGCCTTCTTGGCGCCGCTCGCCTTCCGGGGCGCCGCCTTCTTCCCTACGGCCGTCTCGCCACGCGCGCGCGTGCTCTTGACGGCAGCCTTCTTGGCGACGCCCTTCGCCGCCGCTCCGACCGCCTTCACGGCCTTGGCAGCCGCACCCTTGGCCTCGCCGCCGGAGGCACGGGCATGGGTGGACCGGCCCGACGCCGACTGCTGTACGGCCGTCTTCTTCGCCACCATGCCGCGGCCCCTTCACATATTGTGATCTTGCTCGCGAATCGTGCTGGGACGATAAATCGACTTGAGTCCCGCGGCAACGGGGCACGCCGCCCGATTCGCCCGCCCCGCGCGCGCGAGGCGGGAAGCATGCATGCGTTGTGCCCAGCTCCCCGCCAGGTAATCCGCCGGACCGTCCGTCCCGGAATCCGAACAGTCGTGCCGCTCCATTCGGGTCACTCCGAGCCCTACGGCGGCCTCCGCATCCGGCTCCGGAAAACCGGTCGGCCGCTGTCCCCGGGGCGCCGTACACTGGGCGGAGCGAAAAGCGTGGATGGGGACGAGTAGCGGCGTACGCAGCCCAGAGCGACCCGGGGACGGTGGAAGCCCGGGGGCGAGCGCGACGTGAAGATCACCCCGGAGCCGCCGGAAGAAAGCCTCCAGGGGCCGTTAGACCCGGCATCGCGACCCCAATGAGGGGGCTCACCGGCGCACACCAGGCGTCGGCGGGCCAAGGAGGGTGGTACCGCGGGAGCGCGCCGAAACCGGCGCATCGGCTCTCGTCCCTCCGGACGGAAGGCAGCAAGTCCGCCGGAGGAAGCTCGCTGATGACAACGCCGACGTACCGCCAGGTGCCCGCCCAGGTCGACCTGCCCGCGCTCGAGCACGCGGTGCTCGACTTCTGGCGCGAACAGAAGATCTTCGCCAAGAGCCTGGAGCAGTCCGAGGGCCGCCCCGAGTGGGTGTTCTACGAGGGCCCGCCCACCGCCAACGGCATGCCCGGCGCCCACCACATCGAGGCGCGCGTCTTCAAGGACGTCTTCCCCCGCTTCCGCACCATGCGCGGCTACCACGTGGCCCGCAAGGCCGGCTGGGACTGTCACGGCCTGCCGGTGGAGCTGGCGGTCGAGAAGGAGCTCGGCTTCACCGGCAAGAAGGACATCGAGGCGTACGGCATCGCCGAGTTCAACGCCAAGTGCCGCGAGTCCGTCACCCGGCACACCGACGCCTTCGAGGCGCTCACGACCCGCATGGGCTACTGGACCGACCTCCACGACCCCTACCGCACCATGGACCCGGAGTACATCGAGTCCGTCTGGTGGTCGCTGAAGGAGATCTTCAACAAGGGCCTGCTGGTCCAGGACTACCGCGTGGCCCCCTGGTGCCCCCGCGACGAGACGGGCCTGTCGGACCACGAGCTGGCGCAGGGCTACGAGACGATCGTCGACCCTTCCGTGTACGTCCGTTTCCCGCTCACCTCCGGTCCGCTCGCCGGTGAGGCCGCGCTCCTGGTCTGGACGACGACCCCCTGGACGCTGGTCTCCAACACGGCCGTGGCCGCGCATCCCGAGGTCACCTACGTCGTCGCGACCAACGGCGAGGAGAAGCTCGTCGTCGCCGAACCGCTCGTCGCCAAGGCGCTCGGCGAGGGCTGGGAGACCACCGGCCAGACCTTCACGGGCACCGAGATGGAGCGCTGGACCTATCAACGTCCGTTCGAGCTCGTGGAGTTCCCGGAGCCGGCCCACTACGTGGTCAACGCCGAGTACGTCACGACCGAGGACGGTACGGGCCTGGTCCACCAGTCCCCCGCGTTCGGTGAGGACGACCTCAAGGTCTGCCGCGCCTACGGCCTGCCCGTCGTGAACCCGGTCCGCCGGGACGGCACGTTCGAGGAGGACGTCCCCCTGGTCGGCGGCGTCTTCTTCAAGAAGGCGGACGAAAAGCTCACCGAGGATCTCCAGCAGCGCGGCCTCCTCTTCCGGCACGTCCCGTACGAGCACAGCTACCCGCACTGCTGGCGCTGCCACACCGCGCTCCTCTACTACGCGCAGCCGTCCTGGTACATCCGCACCACGGCCGTCAAGGACCGCCTCCTCCAGGAGAACGAGAACACCAACTGGTTCCCGGACACCGTCAAGCACGGCCGGTACGGCGACTGGCTGGACAACAACATCGACTGGGCGCTGTCCCGCAACCGCTACTGGGGCACCCCGCTGCCGATCTGGCGCTGCGAGGACGACCACCTCACCGTCGTGGGCTCCCGCGCGGAGCTCACCGAGCTGACCGGCACGGACCACTCCGGCCTTGACCCGCACCGCCCGTTCATCGACGAGGTCACCTTCGCGTGCCCTCAGTGCCAGAAGACGGCCACGCGCGTGCCGGAGGTCATCGACGCCTGGTACGACTCGGGTTCGATGCCGTTCGCGCAGTGGGGCTACCCGTACAAGAACAAGGAGCTGTTCGAGTCCCGCTACCCGGCGCAGTTCATCAGCGAGGCCATCGACCAGACCCGAGGCTGGTTCTACACGCTGATGGCCGTCGGCACCCTGGTCTTCGACAAGTCGTCGTACGAGAACGTCGTCTGTCTCGGTCACATCCTCGCCGAGGACGGCCGCAAGATGTCCAAGCACCTGGGCAACACCCTCGAGCCGATCCCCCTGATGGACCGGCACGGCGCGGACGCGGTGCGCTGGTTCATGGCGGCCGGCGGCTCCCCGTGGGCGGCGCGTCGCGTGGGCCACGGCACGATCCAGGAGGTCGTCCGCAAGACGCTCCTGACGTACTGGAACACGGTCGCCTTCCAGGCCCTGTACGCCCGCACGTCCGGCTGGGCGCCCAGCGAGGCGGACCCGGCTCCGGCCGACCGCCCGGTCCTGGACCGCTGGCTGCTGTCCGAACTGCACGCGCTGACCGACCAGGTGACCCAGTCCCTGGAGTCGTACGACACCCAGCGCGCCGGCAAGCTCCTGTCGGCGTTCGTCGACGACCTGTCCAACTGGTACGTACGCCGGTCCCGGCGCCGCTTCTGGCAGGGCGACAAGGCCGCGCTGCGCACGCTGCACGAGGTCGTCGAGACGGTCACCAAGCTGATGGCCCCGCTGACCCCCTTCATCACCGAGCGGGTCTGGCAGGACCTCATCGTGCCGGTCACCCCCGGCGTCCCGGAGTCCGTGCACCTGGCCTCCTGGCCAAAGGCGGACCTCTCCGCCATCGACCCGGAGCTGTCGAAACAGATGGTCCTGGTGCGCCGGCTCGTCGAGCTGGGCCGTGCCACGCGCGCGGAGTCGGGTGTGAAGACCCGTCAGCCGCTGTCCCGCGCGCTCATCGCCGCGACCGGCTTCGGCTCCCTCGACCCTGAACTGCACGCGCAGATCACCGAGGAGCTGAACGTGAGCGCGCTCGCCTCCCTCAGCGAGGTCGGCGGCAGCCTGGTCGACACCACGGCCAAGGCCAACTTCCGCGCCCTCGGCAAGCGTTTCGGCAAGCGCGTCCAGGACGTCGCCAAGGCCGTCGCCAACGCCGACGCGGCCGCGCTCTCCCTCGCCCTGCGCGAGGGCACGGCGTCGGTCGAGGTCGACGGCGAGACGATCACGCTCGCCCCCGATGAGGTGATCATCACGGAGACCCCGCGGGAGGGCTGGTCGGTGGCGTCCGACTCCGGTGCGACGGTGGCGCTGGACCTGGAGATCACGGAGGAACTCCGCCAGGCGGGCCTGGCCCGTGACGCGATCCGGCTGATCCAGGAGGCCCGCAAGAACAGCGGCCTCGACGTGGCCGACCGCATCGCGCTCCGCTGGACGGCCACGGACCCGGCCGTGATCGCGGCCCTGTCCGAGCACACGCCCCTGATCGCCGACGAGGTCCTCGCCACGGACTTCGCCCAGGGTGAGGCGGACGACACCTACGGCACCCCGTTCACCGACGAGGGCCTGTCCCTGACGTTCCGCCTGCGCAAGACGTAACCGCGCGAGCGAAGGCCCGGTCCCCAGGAGGGGCCGGGCCTTCCGCATATCCACGTCACCGTGATCAACCCGCGTAAAAGGGCGAGGCCCCGGATCGAAATCCGGGGCCTCGCCCTGAACGCTGCCGACGCCTAAGGCGTACTAGAGGCCGTCAGTTGTCGTCCTCGTCGATGAGGAAGCCACGCATCGGCGAGGGAGCCTGTCCCATCGGACCGGGACCCTGCGGCCGTACCGGCGCCATCGGCTGGGTCATCGCGGGCGACATCTGCTGCTGGCCGCCGTAGGACGGGCCGGCCGGCGAAGGACCGCCGCCCATGCCCTGGTTGCCACCGTACGACGGCGCGCTCGCACCGGCCGGAGCCATGGAAGGCGCCGGGGACGGCGGCAGCGACGCGGTCGCCGGGGCACGCGGCGGAGCCAGCGAGTCGTCGGCCTGGGTCTCCAGCTGACGCAGCTGCGACTCGAGGTACGACTTCAGACGCGTGCGGTACTCGCGCTCGAAGCCGCGCAGGTCCTCGACCTTGCGCTCCAGCGTGGCGCGGGCGGACTCGAGGGAGCCCATCGCGACGCGGTGCTTCTCCTGCGCGTCCCGCTCCAGCGCGTCCGCCTTGGCACGGGCGTCACGCTCAAGACCCTCGGCGCGCGAACGGGCCTCGCCGACGATCTTGTTGGCCTCGGAACGAGCCTCGGCGATCGCCTGGTCGGCGGTCTGCTGGGCCAGCGAGAGGACACGGGCGGCGCTGTCGCCACCGGGGCCCTGGCCGGGGCCGCCCATCGGACCGCCCATGGGGCCGCCCATCGGGCCACCCATCTGCTGCTGCATGGGCGGCTGACCGCCCATGGGGCCCTGACCCATCGGACCCTGGCCCATCTGGCCCTGGCCCATCTGTCCCTGACCCATGGGGCCCTGGCCCATCTGCCCCTGGCCCATCTGACCCTGCGGGCCGCCCTGGCCACCGCCGGGACCGGCGGGCAGCTGCGGGGCACCGCTAGGCAGCTGGGGCGGGCCACCCATGGGGCCACCCATCTGCTGCTGCGGCGGACCGGATATGCCGGCCGGCACGGGATTGCCGGGACCTGGCCCACGCATGCCCTGCTGCGGCATTCCCTGTCCGGGCATGCCACCCTGCTGCTGGTCCTGCTGCTCGGGGGGCTTGCGCATGTTCTGCTGGTTCTGGGCAGCAGCACGCGTAGCCGCGGCCAGCTTGGCGCGCAGGTCCTCGTTCTCGCGCAGCAGGCGCGTCAGTTCGGCTTCGACCTCGTCGAGGAAGGCATCGACCTCGTCCTCGTCATAGCCTTCTCGGAGGCGGACGGTCGTGAACTGCTTGTTCCGCACGTCCTCGGGGGTCAACGGCATCTCTTCACCTCAACGTAGTCATCGGCAGTCGGCAAGACCGTATCGTCCACAGTCACCTCGCCAGGTTTCCCGTGATGGAGATGAGGATGTAGACGATGATCATCAGCACGAAGAAGGACAGGTCGAGCGCCACGCCCCCGAGACGCAGCGGCGGGATGAACCGCCGCAGAAGCTTCAACGGTGGATCGGTGACAGTGTAGGTGGCCTCCAGAACGACCACCATCGCCTTGCCGGGTTGCCACGAGCGGGCGAACTGGAAGACGTAGTCCATGACCAACCGGAAGATGAGCACGATGAGGAACACCATCAGCGCGATGTAGATCACCTGCGCGAACACGCTCATGGTCTGTCTTTCCCTCTCCCCTGTTCCGTACTTCGTTCCGGTTGTGCTTCTCAGCTCTGGTTGAAGAATCCGCCCTCTGCGATGCGGGCCTTGTCCTCCGCCGTGACATCGACGTTAGCAGGCGACAACAGGAACACCTTCTGCGTCACCCGCTCGATGCTGCCGTGAAGACCAAACACCAAACCGGCCGCAAAGTCGACAAGTCGCTTGGCGTCTGTGTCATCCATCTCAGTCAGATTCATGATCACCGGGGTGCCCTCACGGAAGTGTTCCCCGATGGTACGGGCCTCGTTGTAGGTCCGGGGGTGAAGCGTGGTGATCCGGTAAGGCTCTCGTTCCGACACGACCTTGGGCATGATCACCGGTGCGTTCTTCTCCAGGCTTGCACGTTCTTGTGTGATGGATGCCACGGGCGCGATGCGCGCGGGACGCACCGATTCCGCGGCCAGCGAAGTGGATCGGGGCACCGAGTCGCGCGGCACCGAGGACTGCACGACTCTGACCGATTCATCCCTTTCGGGCTGAAGTGCCTGATGTGACTGGTGAGACGGCTCATGCCGTCGACGGTCCCGCTCGGGCTCCGGGTCGAGTTCCGGTTCGAAGTCGTCGTCGGGGTCGAAACCGCGGCCGTCGTACCCATCGTCCTCCACGAGGCCGAGGTAGACCGCCATCTTGCGCATCGCGCCGGCCATTCTCTGAGTCCTCCGCTCTGTGGTGGATCGGCTGACGACTGCCAAGTGCCCGCGATCCACGAGGTCGTTATGACCGCCTTTCGGCGGTAATGACCATATTTTCTGCTGTGGTCCGACTTCTTGGCGACGTTACCCGAGCCTGGGGCGGACTCCGAGTACCGCGGTGCCGACGCGCACATGTGTCGCCCCTGCCGCCACGGCCTGTTCGAGGTCCGCACTCATCCCTGCCGAGACCATGTTCGCAGCCTGATGGACTCTGCGCAGGTCGGTCGACAAATCCATCAACCGCTCGAACGCCGCCTGTTCGCGTCCCGCGTACTCCCCGGTGAGCGGAGCGACGGTCATCAGCCCGTCGAGCCGCAACCCCGGAGCCCCGGCCACGAGATCGGCCAACTCCGCGATTCCGCCTGGCGCCACGCCGCCCCGCTCCCCTCGCTCGCTCGCCCCGGCGTCGAGCGCGACCTGGATGAGGCATCCCACTTCGCGCCCGGCCTTCACGGCCTCCTTCGAAAGAGCCGTCACCAGCTTGGAACGATCGACGGACTGCACGAGATCCGCGTAACCGACCACAGATCGCACCTTGTTGGTCTGCAACTGACCCACAAAATGCCAAGTAAGCGGCAAATCCGAACATTCGGCAGCCTTGGGCGCCGCGTCCTGGTCCTTGTTCTCGGCGACATGGCGCACGCCGAGCTCAGACAGCATCCGCACATCGCTCGCGGGATAGGTCTTGGTGACCACGATGAGGGTCACTTCATCCCGCGCTCGCCCGGCGGCCGCACACGCGGCGGCGATGCGCTGCTCCACCTTCGCCAGATTTGCGGCGAGTTCGCCCTTACGGTCCGTCATGCCCCATCAGTCCAGCCAGACATATCCCGCGAGTCGCCCCGTGGTGCGATCGCGGCGATACGAGAAGTGGTCGCCCGACTCCAGCGTGCACACCGGCGACTGCTGCCGGTCGCGCACCCCGAGCCGGTCGAGTTGCGCGTGCACTCCGGCGGTCACGTCGACCGAGGGCGTGCCCCAACTCGTCTCGGCGTGCGCCGCGGGTTCGACGGCGGCGACGTCGGCGCGCATCTCCTCGGGCACTTCGTAGCACTTGCCGCAGACGGCGGGTCCGGTGCGGGCGACGATCCGTGCGGGATCGGCGCCGAGTTCCGTCATCGCGCGTAGCGCGGCGGGGACGACTCCGGCGACCATGCCGGGCCGGCCCGCGTGAACCGCCGCGGCGATCCCGGCGATCGGGTCGGCGAGCAGCACCGGGGTGCAGTCCGCGGTGAGGACGGCGAGGGCGAGACCGCGTTCGGCGGTGACGACCGCGTCGACCCGAGGCACCGGGCGTTCGCCCCACGGCGCGGAGACCACCACGGCGTCCGCTCCGTGCACCTGGTTCATCCAGACCACCCGGTCGGGATCGAGACCGAGCGACTTGGCGGCCAGTTCGCGATTGGTCCCCACGGCCTCGGGGTCGTCGCCGACCGCCCCGCCGAGGTTGAGCTCCTCATACGGAGCGGCGCTCACCCCGCCCCACCGGTCGGTGAAGGCGAAGTGCGCGCCGCTCACGCTCTCGCGCCGTCCTGTCACTTCAGGAAGTCCGGCACGTCCAGCTCCTCGGCCGCGCTGTCGGTGTAGTGCCGCGACGGCGGGACCGGCGGGGCGGCCGGGAGGTCGGCGACCGGCTCGGGCGCGGGCTCCGGGTCCTCCTTCGGCGTGACGCTGCCGAGCGAGCCGAAGGACGGGCGGCTCTCGGTCTGCCGTACCGGAGTGGGCTCCTCGCGGCGGGCCGGGGTCGAGGACGATCCCATGACCGTCTCCCGGCGGGTCGGCGGCTGCCCCCCGTCGAAGCCGGCGGCGATCACGGTGACGCGGACCTCGTCGCCGAGGGCGTCGTCGATGACCGCACCGAAGATGATGTTGGCCTCGGGGTGGGCGGCCTCGCTGACCAGCTGGGCCGCTTCGTTGATCTCGAACAGACCGAGGTCGGAGCCGCCGGAGATGGAGAGCAGCACACCGCGGGCGCCGTCGATGGACGCCTCCAGGAGCGGCGAGGAGATCGCCATCTCTGCGGCGGCCACCGCGCGGTCGTCGCCGCGGGCCGAGCCGATGCCCATGAGCGCCGAACCGGCCTCGGACATGACCGACTTGACGTCGGCGAAGTCGAGGTTGATCAGACCGGGCGTGGTGATGAGGTCGGTGATGCCCTGGACACCGGAGAGCAGGACCTGGTCGGCCGACTTGAAGGCGTCGAGGACCGAGACCTGGCGGTCCGAGATGGACAGCAGCCGGTCGTTGGGGATGACGATGAGGGTGTCGACCTCTTCGCGGAGTTCGGCGATGCCGTCCTCGGCCTGGTTGGCGCGGCGCCGTCCCTCGAAGGTGAACGGGCGCGTGACCACGCCGATGGTGAGGGCGCCCAGGGTGCGTGCGATGTTGGCCACGACGGGTGCGCCGCCGGTGCCGGTGCCGCCGCCTTCACCGGCCGTCACGAAGACCATGTCGGCCCCCTTGAGGACCTCCTCGATCTCCTCGCGGTGGTCCTCGGCGGCCTTGCGGCCCACGGCCGGGTTGGCTCCGGCGCCGAGTCCGCGGGTGAGTTCGCGGCCGACGTCGAGCTTGACGTCGGCGTCGCTCATCAACAGCGCCTGCGCGTCGGTGTTGATGGCGATGAACTCGACGCCCTTGAGACCGACCTCGATCATCCGGTTGATGGCATTGACACCACCGCCGCCGACACCGATGACTTTGATGACTGCGAGGTAGTTCTGCGGTGCTGCCACGTCGAAGGCCTCTCGCCTCGAGTTACGTGTCGCCGAACCAACGGGGCACTGCTGCCTCGCGATCCGCCGACTGATGCCGAATGGGACGGTCCGTAGCGCCGACCCGAACCCTAACGCTGAAGTTTAGGGTTACCAGTGTGTCTGTTCTCTGGAGTCTTCTGAACAGGACACTAAGTCGACAAGTGGCGCACGTTCAACGAACACGCCGAACCTCCCGTTTTTCTTTTCACCCTATGTGATCAGCCGTAGCAGTGCCCAACCAGGGTGCTGGCCTGCGCTGATGTGCGTCAACTCCCTGATGACGCGGGGGCGGTGGGGACGCTGACATCGAAGTGCCGCGCATCGGGAGTGGCTTTCATGAGAGCAGCGAGCGTACGGGCCTTCGCGGCGCCTTTCTCGCTGCTTCCCCAGGCGACGGTACGACCGCCCCCCAACTCCAGCCAGATGTCGTCGTACGAACGCACCTTGACGGAACGGGTCGCGTGCGCGACGGCGGCCGGAATGTCACCCGCCACGCGCACCGCTTCGCGCACGAGCCGCCCCTCGCCGAAGCGGCGCAGGCTCGCGGCACGGGAGTCCCGCGGGGAGAGCGTCAATTCCAGGGCGGGGACGCCTTTGGGGGCCTCAGAAACCGTGGCGAATCGGACGCCTTCGTCGTCCACTTCGACGAAGTTTCCGCCCTTTTGGACAAGCAGAACCGGAGTACGCTCGGTCACTTTCAGCCCGATTCCGTCGGGCCAGGAACGAGTGACATCAACCGAGTCAATTCGGGGCAATTTCCGGAGCAGTCGCGCCTCAATCGCATCGGTGTCGACGGAAATCAGCGGTGATCCGACGGGGACGTCGGCGGCCTCGCGGACCTGCTCCGGAGTCAGCACCCTGGTTCCCGAGACCGACACACTGTCGACACGCAGCCACTGGGAGCCGTACAACAGCCAGACGGTGCCCGCGGAAAGGAGCACGAGTGCCACGGCAAGAATGATGATCGTACGAAGCCGACGCACCCTCAACCGCCGGGCCGGAGGCGGGCCGGACGACTCCTGCTGGCGTTCACCGCGCTCGGCGGTCGTCGATCCGGCCACGCCCACTCCCTTTTCCTGGCTACTGGCGTCGGTGGGAGGCGATCGCCTCGTACACCATGCCGACGAGCAGCTCGTCGGCGTCCCGGCGGCCGAACTCGGCGGCGGCGCGGGACATCTCGTACAGCCGGTGCGGGTCGGCGAGCACGGGCAGGACGTTGGCCCGGACCCAGTCCGGCGTCAGTTCCGCGTCGTCGACCAGCAGTCCGCCGCCGGCCTTGACCACCGGCTGGGCGTTCAGCCGCTGTTCTCCGTTGCCGATGGGCAGCGGGACGTAGGCGGCCGGGAGCCCGACGGCGGAGAGTTCGGCGACGGTCATCGCGCCCGCGCGGCAGAGCATCATGTCGGCCGCGGCGTACGCGAGGTCCATCCGGTCCAGGTAACTTACCGGGATGTAGGGGGGCATTCCCGGCATCTGCTGTACGTGCGGCAGTTCGTTCTTCGGGCCGACCGCGTGCAGGATCTGGATCCCGGCCTGCTGGAGCCAGGGCGCGACCTGCTGGACGACCTCGTTGAGGCGCCGGGCACCCTGCGAGCCTCCGGAGACCAGCAGCGTCGGCAGGTTCGGGTCGAGGCCGAACATGTGCCGGGCCTCGGGGCGGGCGGCGGCCCGGTCCAGGGTGGCGATGGTGTGGCGCAGCGGGATGCCGATGTAGCGGGAGTTGCGCAGCTTGCTGTCCGGCGTGGCCACGGCGACCTGGGCGGCGTACCGGGAGCCGATCTTGTTGGCGAGGCCGGGGCGGGCGTTGGCCTCGTGGATCACGATCGGCACCCCGAGCCGCTTGGCGGCGAGGTAGCCGGGCAGCGCCACATAGCCGCCGAAGCCGACGACGGCGTCGGCCTTGGTGCGCTCCAGGATCTGCTCGGTGGCCTTGATCGTGCCGCGCAGCCGGCCCGGCACGGTGATCAGTTCAGGCGTGGGCCTACGGGGCAGCGGGACGGCCGGGATCAGCGCGAGCTCGTAGCCGCGCTGTGGGACGAGTTTGGTCTCCAGCCCCCGTTCCGTGCCCAGAGCCGTGATCCCCACGCTCGGGTCCTGCCTGCGCAGGGCGTCCGCGAGGGCGAGCGCGGGCTCGATGTGGCCGGCGGTCCCCCCACCGGCGAGTACGACATGCACCGAAATTCACCGCTCTCCGGACGAACGCGCCGATGGGGCGCGCCGTCGCATCGTGTTCCATCTCCGAGGCCCCCGTGCCGGCACGGCGCCTCCCGCCCGCTTTCTACCAAAGCGGGGTTGCCGCATCGAAAGCGCCGCCCGCGCGGCGGGGTCGTCACGCGCGAACGCGATCAGCAGCCCGACGGCGAACATGGTCGGCAGCAGGGCGGAACCTCCGTAGGAGAACAGCGGGAGCGGGACGCCGGCGATCGGCAGCAGACCGAGCACCGCACCGATGTTGATCACAGCCTGAGCGGTGATCCAGGTGGTCACGCCTCCCGCGGCATACCTCACGAAGGGGTCCTCCGTGCGTCCGGCCACGCGGATACCCGCATAGCCTAGAGCCGCGAAGAGGGCGAGTACCGACAGCGTCCCCGCGAGGCCCAGTTCCTCACCGGTGACGGCGAAGATGAAGTCGGTGTGGGCTTCGGGGAGTTGGCCCCATTTCTCCACACTCGCACCCAGCCCGGAACCGAAGATTCCGCCGGAGGCGAGGGCGTAGATGCCGTGCACGGCCTGCCAGCAGTCGGCGGCGCCGGACTTGGGCTCGGTGGCGCCGATGCAGGCGAGCCGGGCCATGCGGTTGGGGCTGGTCTTGATGAGGACGAACCCGATGAACGCGGCGACCGACAGCACCCCGACGAACAGCCGGGTCGGCGCCCCCGCGAGCCACAGCAGGCCGAACAGGATCGCCGTCAGGATGATCGCCGTACCCATGTCGCCGCCGAGCATGATCAGCCCGAGCAGCAGGAAGGCGACCGGGACGAGCGGCACCAGCATGTGCTTCCACTGGGTCAGCAGCTTCTTGTCCTGTTTGCGGGCGAGCAGGTCGGCCGCCCACAGCACGAGGGCCAGTTTGCCGAACTCGCTGGGCTGGATCTGGAAGGAGCCGCCGAGCGAGATCCAGTTCTGGTTGCCGTTGACCGACATCCCTATCCCCGGCACCTGCACCAGGGCCATCAGGAAGACCGCGCCCGCCAGGATCGGATAGGCGAGCGCCCGGTGCAGCTTGACCGGCATCCGGGAGGCGATCAGCAGCAGCACGGTGCCGATGACGGCGGCCAGGAACTGTTTGCGGAAGAAGAAGGATCCCGGCAAGGACATCTGCAGAGCCGTGATCTGGGAGGCCGAGTAGACCATCACCAGACCGAGCACGGTGATCAGCAGGCTGCCGCCGAGGATCAGGTAGTAGGCCGTCAGTGGCCGGTCCCAGGCCTTGCGCGCGCGCGTGTAGAGCCGTTGTACGGGGTTCTCGCGCGGGGGCCGGGAGACGGCGGGGCGCCGGGACGCCCGCTGCACGGGCGGCCTGCCGGTACGGCTACTGGGCATCAACGCCTCCGCTACGTCGGTCAGGAGCCGAGTTCGCGAACCGCCTCCGCGAACGCGTCACCGCGCTTGTTGTAGTTGGCGAACATGTCCATTGAGGCGCAGGCCGGGGCCAGCAGCACCGTGTCACCAGCGACGGCGAGGCGCGAAGCCTCCCGGACAGCCGCGAGCATCGCCCCAGTGTCGGTCCGGTCGAGGTCCACCACGGGTACTTCCGGGGCGTGTCGCGCGAGGGCTTCACGGATCAGGGCGCGGTCCTGGCCGATCAGCACGACACCGCGAAGTCGCTTCGCCGACTTGGCGACCAGCTCGTCGAAGGTCGCGCCCTTGGCGAGCCCGCCCGCGATCCACACGATCGACTCGTAGGCCGCCAACGAGGCTTCCGCGGCGTGGGTGTTGGTGGCCTTGGAGTCGTCGACGTACGCGACCGCGTCCACGTCGGCCACGTGGGCGATGCGGTGGGCGTCCGGGGTGAAGTCCCGCAGCCCGTCCCGTACGGCCCTTGCGGGCACCCCGAATGCGCGTGCGAGGGCCGCCGCCGCAAGGGCGTTGGCGATGTTGTGCGGGGCGGGCGGATTGACGTCGGAGATCTCGGCGAGTTCCTGGGCGTTCTTGTGCCGGTCCTCGACGAAGGCGCGGTCGACCAGAATGCCCTCGACGACGCCGAGTTGGGACGGTCCGGGAGTGCCGAGGGTGAAACCGACGGCCCGGCAGCCCTCCTCGACGTCCGCCTCGCGCACCAGGTCCTCGGTGGCCTTGTCGGCGACGTTGTAGACGCAGGCGACCCGATTGCCCTCGTAGATACGGCCCTTGTCGGCGGCGTACGCCTCCATGGAGCCGTGCCAGTCCAGGTGGTCCGGCGCCAGGTTCAGCACGGCGGCGGAGTGGGCGCGCAGGGAGGGCGCCCAGTGGAGCTGATAGCTCGACAACTCCACGGCGAGGACGTCGTACTGCTCGTCGCCGAGCACCGCGTCCAGCAGGGAGACGCCGATGTTGCCGACGGCGGCGGTGCGCAGCCCCGCGGCCTTCAGGATCGACGCCAGCATCTGGGTGGTGGTCGTCTTGCCGTTGGTGCCGGTGATCGCGAGCCAGGGAGCCGCGTCGGGACCCCTGAGCCGCCAGGCGAGTTCGACATCGCCCCAGATCTCCAGGCCGGCCTCACGGGCCGCCGCGAACAGCGGCTTGTCCGGCTTCCAGCCGGGCGCGGTGACGACGAGTTCGGTGCCTTCGGGCAGGGTCGCACCGTCACCGAGGCGCACGGTGATGCCGAGCGCCTCCAACTCGGCGGCCTGCTCACGCGCGCGTGCGTCGTCGCCGTCGTTGACGACCGTGACGTTCGCCCCGCGCGCGTGCAGCACCTTGGCCGCCGGGATGCCGGAGACACCGAGTCCGGCGACGGTGACGTGCTTGCCCTGCCAGTCCAAAGGCTCCGAGGAGGTCACTTTTCCGCTGCCCATCCCGCATAGAAGAGGCCCAGTCCGACGATCACACAGATGCCCTGGATGATCCAGAAACGGACCACGATGAGGACTTCGGACCAGCCCTTGAGTTCGAAGTGGTGCTGGAGCGGTGCCATCCGGAAGACCCGCTTGCCCGTCATCCGGAAGGAGCCGACCTGGATGACGACCGACATGGTGATGAGGACGAACAGACCGCCCATGATGGCGACCAGGAGCTCCGTGCGGGACAGGATCGCCAGGCCCGTGAGGACACCGCCGAGGGCGAGCGAACCGGTGTCGCCCATGAAGATCTTGGCCGGCGAGGTGTTCCACCACAGGAAGCCGAGGCAGGCACCCATCAGCGCGGAGGCGATCACCGCGAGGTCGAGTGGATCGCGCACCTCGTAACAGGCGTTCGGGTTGGTCAGGGTGCCCGCGTTGGCGCAGGACTCCTGGAACTGCCAGACGCCGATGAACGTGTAGGCGCCGAAGACGAGGACGGAGGCGCCGGTGGCGAGGCCGTCCAGACCGTCGGTGAGGTTCACGCCGTTCGACATGGCGAGGATCATGAACAGCGCCCAGACCACGAACAGGATCGGGCCGATCTTCCAGCCGAAGTCGGTGATGAACGACAGCCTCGTGGAGGCCGGACTGTTGCCCCGGGCATCCGGGAACATCAGCGCGAGCACCGCGAAGCTGATGCCGACGATCAGCTGGCCGGCCATCTTCGCCTTGGCCCGAAGGCCCAGCGAACGCCGCTTGACGATCTTGATGTAGTCGTCGAGGAAGCCGACCAGGCCCATGCCGCACATCAGGCCGAGCACCAACAGGCCCGAGTAGGTGGGCGGGTACCCGGTGATGACCTTGGAAAGGAAGTAGGCGACGACCGTCGCCAGGATGAAGGCGATACCGCCCATCGTCGGCGTACCGCGCTTGCTGC
Organism: Streptomyces sp. NPDC050759; assembly: GCF_044456945.1. Taxonomy (NCBI): domain Bacteria; kingdom Bacillati; phylum Actinomycetota; class Actinomycetes; order Kitasatosporales; family Streptomycetaceae; genus Streptomyces; species Streptomyces sp. NPDC050759. The sequence goes on from NZ_JBITGI010000001.1 coordinate 115,455, forward strand.
CGTGCGAGCGCGGGCCGTCGTCCCGGATGTACTGGCCGTAACCCTTGCGCGCGAGCAGCTTGATCAGCAGCGGGGTGCCGACCAGGGTCAGAAAGAGGCCGATGACTCCTGAGAACAGGATCTGCTTCATCATCGGGCGGCAACCTCACCCTCGGCGTCGAGCAGCGCCTGGGCGACGCTCTCCAGGCCGACCGAACGGGACGCCTTCACGAGGACGACGTCTCCCGGGCGCAATTCACTGCGCAGCAGGTCGACCGCCGCCTGTGCGTCGGACACGTGCACCGACTCCTCACCCCACGAACCCTCGTTATATGCGCCCAGTTGCAGCCAGGACGCTTCCCTGCCCCCGACCGCGACGAGCTTGCCGACATTGAGCCGGACGGCGAGCCGTCCGACCGCGTCGTGCTCGGCGAGCGCCTCGTCCCCGAGCTCGGCCATCTTGCCGAGCACCGCCCAGGTCCGCCGCCCCTTGCCCATCGCCGCGAGCGCGCGCAAGGCCGCTCGCATGGACTCGGGGTTCGCGTTGTAGGCGTCGTTGACGATGGTCACGCCGTCCGGGCGCTCGGTGACCTCCATACGCCAGCGGGAGAGGGAGCCCGCCTCGGAGAGCGCGGTGGCGATCTCACTTGCGGACATGCCCAGCTCATGGGCGACGGCGGCCGCGGCGAGCGCGTTCGACACGTGGTGCTCACCGTACAGGCGCATGGTCACTTCGCTTGCACCGGAGGGTGTGTGAAGCATGAAGGCGGGCTGTCCGCTGTCCGTGAGTCGTACGTTCTCGGCTCGAACGTCCGCTTCGCCGGACTCTCCGAAAAGGATCACCTTCGCCTTCGTACGGGAGGCCATGGCCCGTACGAGAGGATCGTCGGCGTTGAGAATCGCGGCGCCGCCCTCACTCGCCGAGGGGAGCGCCTCCACCAACTCGCCCTTGGCCTGCGCGATCTGCTCGCGGCCGCCGAACTCGCCGATATGGGCGGAGCCGACGTTCAGGACCAGGCCGATCCTCGGGGGCGTCAGATCCGTGAGGTAGCTGATGTGGCCGATACCGCGGGCGCCCATCTCCAGGACGAGGAACTTCGTCTCCTCGGTGGCGGTGAGCGCGGTGAGCGGCAGGCCGATCTCGTTGTTGAGCGAGCCCGGTGTGAACACCGTCGGCGCCTTGCGCTGGAGCACCTGGGCGATCAGGTCCTTGGTGCTGGTCTTGCCGGCCGAGCCGGTAAGGGCGACGAGGGTAGCGCCGAGTCGTCGTACGACATGACGCGCGAGGGCGCCGAGGGCCGTCTGGACGTCCTCGACGACGATCGCGGGCACGCCGACGGGGCGCTGGGCCAGCACGGCCACCGCGCCGGCCCGGACGGCTTGTTCGGCGTAGTCGTGGCCGTCGACGCGCTCCCCCACGAAGGCGGCGAACAGAGCGCCGTCCTTCACCTGCCGGGAGTCGATGACGACCGGCCCGTGCACCAGCACCGACGGATCCGGTATGTCGTGCGTCTGCCCGCCGACGACTGAGGCGGTCTCGGCGAGAGAGAGGGCGATCACAAGTTCATCCCTGGGTCTTCTGGATGGCTTCTCGAAGCACCTGGCGGTCGTCGAAGGGACGGACCACCCCGGCGATGTCCTGGCCCTGCTCGTGGCCCTTCCCGGCGACCAGTACGGTGTCGCCCGGCCGCGCGCGGGCGACGGCTGCGGCGATCGCGGCGGCCCGGTCCTCGAAGACCTGGACCTCGCCGCGTTCGTGTACTGGCACGGACGCCGCGCCCTCGAGCATGGTTGCGAGAATCGCGAGGGGGTCCTCGGAGCGGGGGTTGTCGGAGGTCAGTACGGCGGTGTCGGCGAGGCGGGCCGCGGCGGCGCCCATCGGACGGCGCTTGGTCCTGTCGCGGTCGCCTCCACAGCCCAGCACGACGTGCAGCCGGCCCTCGGTGACCTTGCGGAGCGCCTTGAGTACCGACTCGACAGCGTCGGTCTTGTGGGCGTAGTCCACGACCGCGAGGTAGGGCTGTCCGGCGTCCACGCGCTCCAGCCGGCCCGGCACGCCCGGCACCGCGGCGACGCCGTCGGCGGCGGTCTGCGGGTCGAGGCCCGCGGCGGCCAGGGCGACGATCGCGGCGAGGGTGTTCGCCACGTTGAAGGGCCCCGGCAGCGGCGACCTGGCGGTGATCCGCTCGTCCTTGGGGCCGACCACGGTGAACGTCGAGTCCATCGGGCCGACCTGGACGTCCGCGGCGCGCCAGTCGGCGTCCGGGTGGCCCTCGGCGGAGAAGGTGACGACCGGGACCGTGGCCTCCTTGACGAGCCGGCGTCCGTACTCGTCGTCGAGGTTGACCACGCCGAGACGGCTGCGTTTCGGCGTGAACAGCTGCGCCTTGGCCTGGAAGTAGTCCTCCATGCCGGAGTGGAACTCCATGTGCTCCGGGCTGAGGTTGGTGAAGACGCCGATGTCGAAGACACAGCCGTCGACCCGGCCGAGGACCAGCGCGTGGCTGGAGACCTCCATGGCGACCGCCTCGACCCCGCGCTCGCGCATGACCGCGAACAGGGCCTGGAGGTCGGTGGCTTCGGGCGTGGTGCGCTCGGACTTGATGCGCTCGTCGCCGATGCGCATCTCGACGGTGCCGATCAGACCGGTGGACCTGACCCCCTTGAGACCGCCCTCGACGAGGTACGCCGTGGTGGTCTTGCCGGAGGTGCCGGTGATCCCGATCTGGAGCAGGTCCCGGCCGGGGTGACCGTAGATCGTGGCCGCCAGTTCGCCCATCCCCGCGCGCGGGTCCTCGACGACCAGCACCGGGAGCCCGGTCGCGGCGGCACGCTCGGCGCCTGCCGGATCGGTCAGCACCGCGACCGCGCCGAGACCGACGGCCTGGGTGACGAAGTCGGCGCCGTGCAGGCGGGCGCCCGGGAGGGCGGCGTACAGGTCGCCGGGGCGGACGGCACGCGAGTCATGGGTGATGCCCGTGACCTGCGCGGCGTTCCCCGGCTGCTCGGCACCCAGCTGGTCGGCGAGCTCCGCGAGGGGTGTTGCGGAGACCCGGACCGGCCGGGGCGGTCCGGGATATGTCACGGGTGCGCCCTTCTGGGTGGTTTGGGTCTGATCAGCGTGTGGCACGGCGGTGAGCGTACCGGGCACACCCGCCTCGGAGCGAAGCGAGGGGCGAGGCGCCCCCTGGTTCCCGGAATCGGAGGTGATCGTCGTCACGAGGTGGTTCCTGGTGGCCTTTCCGAGGTGCTGATGAGGTGCTGATGAGGTGCTCGGCTGGTGCTGATCAGGGCGTGTAGGAGACGGGCAGCTTCGCGGCCTTCGCCCCCGTGGGCGGGACCTGCAGGGTCTTCAGGGCGAACTCCATGACCTGCTTGTAGACGGGTCCGCAGATCTGGCCGCCGAAGTAACTGCCGCTGGTGGCGTTCTGGATGGCGCAGTAGACGGTGATCCGGGGCTTGTCGGCGGGCGCGAAGCCGGCGAACGACGAGGTGTAGCCCTTGTACTTGCCGGTGGCCGGATCCACGCGGTTGGCCGTGCCCGTCTTGCCCGCGACCCGGTAGCCGGGGATGCGTGCCTTGGTGCCGGTGCCCTCCTGGTCGTCCACGACCGACTCCAGCATCCGGGCCAGCGTCTTGGCCGTCTTGGCGCTGACGACCCTTGTCTCCTTGGGCTTCGCGGCGGGTGTGAAGCGTCCGTCGGGTCCCTTCGTGCCGCGCACGAGGGTCGGTTCGACGCGGACACCGCCGTTGGCGATCGTCGAGTAGACGGACGCGGCCTGCATCGCGTTGAGGGACACGCCTTGGCCGAAAGGAATCGTGTACTGCTGCGAGGTCGACCAGTCCGCGGGCTTGGCGAGGATGCCCGGGGTCTCGCCGGGGAAGTCGAGCCCGGAGTAGCGGCCGAGCCCGAATTTGTGCAGGTACGAGTAGAGGACCCGGTTGGCCTGCGCCTGGGTCTTGCCGAGCTGGCCGGTCGCCAGGATGGTGCCGATGTTGCTGGACTTGGCGAGCACGCCGTTGAGCGTGAGGTACCAGGTCTCGTGGTCGATGTCGTCCTTGAAGAGCCGGTCACCGCGGTGCAGCCGGTTGGGCACGATCACATGCGTGAGCGGGGTGGCGACGCCCTGTTCCAGTACGGCGGCCATGGACATGACCTTGGCGGTGGAACCGGGCTCGTAGGCGTCCTGGAGGGCCGCGTTGCCCATGTTCACCGAGCTCGCCTTGGACAGGTCGTTCGGGTCGAAGCCGGGCGAGTTGGCCATGGCGAGAACCTGACCGGTCTGCGTGTCCTGCACTATCACGTACCCGCGGTCCGCCTTGGACTCCTTCACCTGCTCGGTGATGGCCTGCTGGGCGGCCCACTGGATGTCGCGGTCGATGGTGAGCTCGACGTCGCTGCCGGGCACCGCGGGGGTCTCGGTGGAGCCCACGGTGGGCACCTGACGGCCGCCGGACTGGGCGTAGCGGATCTTGCCGTCCTTGCCGGCCAGCAGGGAGTTCAACTGCTGCTCGACACCGCCGCCGCCCTTGCCGTCGGCGTTGACCCAGCCCAGTATCCCGGCGGCGAGATCGCCGTTCGGGTACACGCGCTTGGTGGTCGGCACGGACAGGACGCCCGCGAGGACGTTGGCCGTGCCCGGGTCGGTCTCGCTCTTGGTGGCGAGCGCGGACTTCAGGTCCTTGATCTGCTTCCAGACCTGCGGGGTCTGGCGGTTGGCGAGCAGGGCGTAGCGGAGTTTCCTGTCCTTGGGCCGCAGCTTCTTGACGATCGCCTCCTGCTCCTGCCCCAGGATCGGGGCGAGCAGGGCGGCGGCCTGCTCGGGGCCGTCGTCGATCTTCAACTCCTCGCGGGTGAACAGCGTGGGGTCGGCCGTGATGTCGTACGCGTCCTCGCTGGTCGCGAGGGCCACGCCGTCGCGGTCGGTGATCCCGCCGCGCTCGGCGGCCAGCGTGTAGCCGACGTACCGGTTCTGCTCGGCCTTGGCGGCGTACGTGCTCGCGTCGACGGCCTGCACCTGGAGCAGTCGTACGACGAAGGCGGCCAGCACCAGCGTCAGCGCGAGGCCGACCAGGCGCAGCCGGGGGCGGGGACTGCCCAGGCGGATGGTCTTGGGGGGCGCGGGGCGGGGCGCCGCGGGGCGGCGGGCCGGACGGGCTCCGGGGCCCGGGCGGGGTCGGCCGACGGGGCGGGCGGAGCGCTCGGGGCGCGCGGGTCCGGGCACGCGGCGGCGCGGCGGTTGCCTGCCGAAATCGTCGGACACTTCCGTCACCTGCCGGGGGTCGGGGTCGTGGGGGGCGGGACGACCGAGGGCACGGCCTCGGGCGCTGGTACGACGGTTTCCGTCGGGGTGGGACTGGCCGTCGGCGTCGGGACGGTCGCGCTGTCGATCACCTCGGGGGCGAGGACGAGCGGCATCCGCAAGGAGGCCGGTTCGGCGTCGGAGGCGGGGGACGGGACGCCCTTGACGGTGCCGTCGGGGTCGAGGAAGGCCGGGTCTCCGCCGGGCACCATGCCGAGTTCACGGGCGCGGCGTACCAGGGCCTCGGGCGCGGAGTAGGCGTCGATGTCCCGTTGGAGACCCTGTTGCTCGTCGGTGAGGCTCTTCGTCTCCTTCTGGAGGTCGGTGAGCTTGAACGACCCTTCGCTGAGCGCGGAGTTCAGCACCAGCAGCCCGATGAGGCCGCCGCCGAGGAGGAGGACCACGAGGAGCACGAAGGGGGTGCGGGCCGCCTGTCCGGAGCCCGTCGGGCCGGGGAACAGGCGCGCGAGACGGGCCGCCCTCCCCCTCAGTTCGGGTTTCCTACTCACTCACCCTCCAGTGAGTCCGGTTTCCCAACTCACTCGCGCGCCTCACGCGCCTCACGCACTTCACTCGATGGACTCCCTGATTCGCTCGGCGCCCCTGCATCGCGCCGGTGCGGCCCGCCGGTTCTCGGCGATCTCTTCCTCGGTGGGAAGTTCGGCACCGCGCGTGAGCAGCTTGAGCCGGGGCTGGTACTGCTCGGGGACGACGGGCAGTCCGGGCGGGGCGGTGGTGGCGGCGCCGGCCGCGAAGACCTGCTTGACCAGCCGGTCCTCCAGCGAGTGGTACGACAGCACGACGATCCGGCCGCCCACGGCGAGCGACTTCACCGCGGCCGGGATCGCCCGCTCCAGGACGGAGAGTTCGCCGTTGACCTCGATACGCAGGGCCTGGAAGGTGCGCTTGGCCGGGTTGCCGCCGGTGCGCTTGGCGGCCTGCGGCAGGGAGTCCCTGATCAGCTCGACGAGCCGGGCGCTGTGGGAGAAGGGCTCCTTCTCCCGCTCACGCACGATCGCGGACACGATCCGCTTGGCCTGCTTCTCCTCGCCGTACGCCCTGAGGATCCGGACGAGTTCGCCCGGCGGGTAGGTGTTGAGGACCTCGGCGGCGCTCATGCCGGCCGTCTGGTCCATGCGCATGTCGAGGGGGGCGTCCTGGGCGTAGGCGAAGCCCCGGTCGGCCTCGTCGAGTTGCATGGAGGAGACGCCGAGGTCGAAGAGGACACCCTGCACGCGCGCGATGCCGAGCCTGTCGAGGACGTCGGGGAGCTCGTCGTAGACCGCGTGGACGAGGGTGGCACGCTCGCCGAAGGGCGCGAGCCGCTCGCCGGACAGGCGCAGGGCCTCCTTGTCGCGGTCCAGGGCGACGAGCCGGGCCTCGGGGAACCGCTGGAGCAGTGCCTCACTGTGACCACCGAGGCCGAGCGTGCAGTCGACGACCACCGCGCCGGGCCGCTCGAGAGCGGGGGCCAACAGGTCCAGGCACCGCTGGAGCATCACCGGGACATGTCGACTCTTGCTCAAGGGGCCCTCTCAAGTCCGGCGCGTCCATACGCACCGCCGGGTCCCCGCCCGCTCGAGAAGGGGAGGCCTGCCGGCGCCGGAAGCGTCAGCCGACCGGGAGCGGGAGGAGGCCGAGCCGTACGTACGCGCCGCGCACGTGGGGAGATCTCCGGAAAATCGCCGGGGTCTCCGGGGAAAGTCCAGCAGGGAGGCCTCGCCTCCCGCTTCGCGTCACTTTAGTCCACGGCCTCTCGCGGTCAATCAACCGGCCTGCGCGTCGCGCCCCGGTGCGGACTCGACGCCATGAAAGGGCGGAAAACACCCGTTCGGGTGCACCCGAGATGCATGTGGGGTACCTCACACAGAGGACGTGATGACGCTCTTTTTCCCTTCTCACGGCAGGACCGGAACAGCGGTGACCAGTACCGTCATGGTTATGACGACTTCCGCATCCGTTCCCACCGAAGGCGCCATATCCCCCGGCGGCCGTGTGACCGATCGCCTTGTCGACGCCAACGAGCGGTACGCCGCCGCGTTCACCGACCCCGGTATGGACGCCCGGCCGGTGCTGCACGTTGCCGTCGTGGCCTGCATGGACGCCCGACTCGACCTGCACGCCGCGCTCGGCCTGGAGCTCGGCGACTGCCACACCATCCGCAACGCGGGCGGCGTGGTCACCGACGACGTGATCCGCTCGCTCACCATCAGCCAGCGCAAGCTCGGCACCCGCAGCATCGTCCTGATCCACCACACGGGCTGCGGCCTGGAGGCGATCACCGAGGACTTCCGCACCGAGCTGGAGATGGAGGTGGGCCAGCGTCCGGCGTGGGCGGTGGAGGCCTTCCGGGACGTCGACCAGGACGTACGGCAGTCCATGCAGCGGGTGCGCACCTCGCCGTTCCTGGTGCACACCGACGACGTGCGCGGCTTCGTGTTCGACGTGAAGACGGGTCTGCTGCGCGAGATCGACCCCGCGTAAGCGGCTGCCGTAGCTGTCGTTTCGCTGTTGATTTCGGCCCTCAGGGTGCCCAAAACGCCGTAAGACCCGACATAGTGCAGCCAGTTGTCCACAGTCGAGTGACACGAATCGGTAACGGCAGCAAGAATGCGGTTGTGGCGTCACGCGGAACTTTTCTCGCGTGGTGTCCGTGATTCGGGGTGGGCCGGTTACGCATCACAGAGCGTCGGCCCGGAAAGTACGGGCCGAGGAGGGCCGGGTGACCACCTATGACGATCGAGCGAGCCTCACTGATCTGACCGCCGTCGTGGAGCGGGTACGCAGTTCGGTGGAGGGCGTGATCGAGGGGAAGCCCGAGGTCGTTCGGCTTTCGCTGACCGTGCTGCTCGCCGAGGGACATCTTCTGATCGAGGATGTCCCCGGCGTCGGCAAGACCATGCTGGCCAAGGCGCTGGCGCGGTCCATCGACTGCTCGGTGCGCCGCATCCAGTTCACGCCCGACCTGCTGCCCTCGGACATCACGGGTGTGTCCATCTGGGATCAGCAGCGCCGGGACTTCGAGTTCAAACCGGGTGCGATCTTCGCGCAGATAGTGATCGGCGACGAGATCAACCGCGCCTCGCCGAAGACCCAGTCGGCGCTTCTGGAGTCGATGGAGGAGCGCCAGGTCACCATCGACGGGCAGACCTACGAGCTGCCGAGCCCCTTCATGGTGGTGGCCACGCAGAACCCGGTCGAGATGGAGGGCACGTATCCGCTGCCGGAGGCCCAGCGCGACCGTTTCATGGCCCGGGTCTCCATCGGCTACCCCAGCGCGGACGCCGAGCTGCAGATGCTCGACATCCACGGCGGGGTGAACCCGCTGGACGACCTCCAGCCGGTGGCGCACGCGCACGACATCGTGAAGCTGGTCGAGGCCGTCCGCGGCGTCCACGTCGCCGAAACGGTCCGGCGGTACGCCGTCGACCTGGTCTCCGCCACCCGCACGCACCCCGACCTCAGACTCGGCGCGTCCCCGCGCGCGACGCTGCACCTGCTGCGCGCCGCCAAGGCCTCCGCCGCCCTCAGCGGCCGGGAGTTCGCGCTGCCGGACGACATCCAGGCGCTCGCCGTGGCCGTCCTCGCCCACCGTCTGCTGCCCACCGCCCAGGCCCAGCTGAACCGGCGCACCGCGGAGCAGGTCGTGCAGGAGATCCTCCAGCGCACCCCGGTTCCCGCCGCGCCCCAGCAGGGCGGCCTCGGGATCGGCCGCACCGCACCCGCGTATCCGCAGCAGCCGCCGCGGGGCCTGTGATGTCCACCGGGGTGCCCGCGGCCGACGGCCCCGAGGCCGACCGGGGCGACAAGGGCGGGGTGCGTACCGCGCTGGCGGGTCTGACCACCCGGGGCCGGTCCTTCTTCGCCGCCGGTATCGCCGCGGCCATCTGCGCCTGCGTCCTCGGCCAGAGCAACCTGCTGCGGGTTGGCCTGATGCTGGCCGTGCTGCCCCTGCTCTGCGCCACCGTGCTCTACCGCACCCGCTACCGGGTCGCGGGCAGCCGAAGGCTCTCCCCCGCGCGCGTGCCCGCCGGCAGCGAGGCCCGCGTCCACCTGCGGATGGACAACGTCTCACGGCTGTCCACCGGTCTGCTGATGCTCCAGGACCGGGTCCCCTACGTCCTCGGCCCGCGCCCCCGCTTCGTGCTCGACCGCGTCGAGCCGGGCGGCCGCCGTGAGGTGTCCTACCGGGTCCGCTCCGACCTGCGGGGCCGCTACCCACTCGGCCCGCTCCAGCTGCGCCTGACCGACCCGTTCGGCATGTGCGAACTGACCCGCTCCTTCTCGACGTACGACACCCTGACCGTGATCCCGCGCGTGGAGGCGCTGCCGCCGGTGCGGCTGAACGGCGAGGCGAAGGGGTACGGCGACGGGCGGCAGCGCTCGCTCGCCCTGGCCGGCGAGGACGACGCCATCCCGCGCGGCTACCGCTACGGCGACGACCTGCGCCGGGTGCACTGGCGTTCCACCGCCCGCTACGGCGAGCTGATGGTGCGCCGCGAGGAACAGCCCCAGCGCGCCCGGTGCACGGTGCTCCTGGACACCCGGGGCCTGGCCTACGCGGGCGCGGGCCCGGACTCGGCGTTCGAGTGGGCCGTCTCGGGCGCCGCCTCCGTCCTGGTCCACATGCTCGAACGGGGCTTTTCCGTCCGGCTGTTGACGGACACCGGCAACTCCGTGCCCGGCGAGGGCGCGGACGGCTTCGCGGGCGCCAGCCAGGGGACGGCGGACGCGGCCGGGCTGATGATGGACACGCTCGCGGTGATCGACCACTCCGACGACACCGGCCTGTCGCGCGCGTACGACGTGCTGCGCAGGGGGAACGAAGGACTGCTGGTGGCCTTCTTCGGCGACCTCGACGAGGAGCAGGCCACGGTGGTCGCCAAGATGCGGCAGCGCAGCGGGGGCGCACTCGCCTTCGTGCTCGACAGCGAGAGCTGGGTGCGGGAACCGACCGGCGTGCCCGGGGCGCTGCAGGAGCGCGAGGAGCGGCTGCGGATGCTGCGCGAGGCGGGCTGGACGGCACTGGGTGTGCCCCGGGGCGCCTCGCTGGAGGAGCTGTGGCGCCTCGCGGACCGCGAGCGCACGGGCGTCGGCGTGGCCGGCGCCGGGGAGGGGCCGTGATGAGCGGGCGGGCACGAGTGGCGCTGTGCGCGTGGGCGGCCACGCTGATGGCCGCGTGCGCTCTGATCCCGCTGGTCGAGCCGGTCACCTGGATCGTGCAGGCAGCCTTCCTGCTCGGTGTGCAGACGGTCGTGGGCGCGGCGACCCGGCGGATCCCGCTGGCCCGTCCCCTGACGGTGGCGGCCCAGACCCTCGTCACGCTGGTCATGCTGACCCTGATCTTCGCCCGCGACCAGGCCCTCTTCGGGCTGATCCCCGGCCCCGGCGCCTTCGTGCACTTCGGGGACCTGCTCCAGCAGGGCGGCGACGACATCGCGCGCTATGCGATCCCGGCGCCGCTGGCGTCCGAGGGCATCAAGCTGATGGTCTTCGGCGGAGTCCTGATCATCGGACTCGTGGTGGACATCCTCGCGGTGACCTTCCGCAGCGCGGCCCCGGCGGGCCTGCCGCTGCTCGCGCTGTACTCCGTCGCCGCGGGGCTGTCCGAAGGACATGGCGACTGGTTCTGGTTCCTGGTCGCGGGGGCCGGCTATCTGCTGCTGCTGCTGGCCGAGGGACGGGAGCGGCTCTCGCAGTGGGGCCGCGTCTTCGGCGGGGCCGCGCGCGGCCCGGGCGCCGACTCCGGGCCGGTGGCGCCGGTGCGCACCGGTCGGCGGATCGGCGTGGCGAGCCTCGGCGTCGCCCTCGCGGTATCGGCCTCCCTGCCCACGCTGAACGGCGGCCTCCTGGACGCCACCGGCGCGGGCGTGGGCGCCGGAAACGGCAACGGCGGCACGATCTCCGCCGTCAACCCGCTGCTCACCCTGCGCGACAGCCTGAACGTGGACGAGGACCGTCAGGTGCTGTCCGTGCGGACCGGGAGCGACACCGACATCTCCAACCTGTACCTGCGGATCGTCTCCCTGGACGAGTTCGACGGCCGGACCTGGAAGCCGTCCAAGCGGCCCATCAAGGCCGTACCGGACGACTTCCCCACCCCGGTCGGACTCGGCGGCGACGTCAAACGCGCGGAGGTGGAGACGACCATCGAGGCGGCGAACTGGTACGCGCAGGACTACCTGCCGATGCCGTACCCGCCGAGCGGCGTGAAGATCCGGGGCAGCTGGCGCTACGAGCCCGAGGGGATGGCGCTCGTCGGCGACCACGGGCAGAACACGCGCGGGCTGACGTACCAGGTGAAGAGCCTGGACGTGCAGCCGACGGCCGAGCAGCTCGCGTCGGCGCCGACCGCGCCTTCGGCCATCGAGCGCGACTACACCAAGATGCCCGACTCGGTGCCATCCGTGGTGGCCAAGACCGCCCGCGAGGTCACCGCGGGCGCGAAGAACCCCTATGAGCAGGCGGTCGCGCTCCAGGACTACTTCGCGGTGACCGGCGGCTTCGAGTACGACACCAAGGTGGAGGTCGGCGACGGGCCCAACGCGATCGCCAACTTCCTGCGGGACAAGCAGGGCTTCTGCGTGCACTTCTCCTTCGCCATGGCGGCGATGGCCCGCTCCCTGGGCATTCCGGCCCGGGTCGCGGTGGGCTTCGCGCCGGGCACCCCGCAGGCGGACGGTTCGATCTCGGTGGGGCTCAAGGACGCCCACGCCTGGCCCGAGCTGTACTTCGAGGGGGTGGGCTGGACCCGCTTCGAGCCCACCCCGACTCGGGGCACGGTGCCCTCGTACACCGTCCCGGACGCCACCGGAAGTCTGACCCCCGACGTGCCGCGGCCGTCCGCGGGTTCGTCCACGGCGCCGTCGGCCTCCCCCTCGGCGAGCGAGAACTGCTCGGCCCAGCTGCGGAAGCTGGAGGCGTGCGACAGCGCGTCGCCCGCGGCCGCGGCGGCCGGGGACGGTGGCGGCCCCTGGTGGGCCGTACAGGGCCCGTGGTGGCCCGTGGGGCTGCTGTTCTGGGTGTTCGTGGGGCTGCTCGTGCTGTTGATCCCCTTGGCGCCGATGCTGTGGCGGCTGCGCACCCGTTCGGTACGCCTGGGCGGGCACGGCCGCAGTGATGCGGGTGCCGCCGCGCATGCCCTGGCGGCCTGGGAGGAGCTGACGGACACGGCGTGGGACTTCGGGATCCTGCCGGACGACTCGCAGACGCCGCGCAAGGCGGCGGCGCGGATCGTACGGCTGGGGCATCTCGATCCGACGGCCGCGGCCTCGGTGCACCGGGTCGCGGACGCCGTGGAGCAGGTGCTCTACGCCCCGCGCCCCCGGCCGACGGCCGGCCTCGCCCAGGACGTCTACCGGATGATCGGCGGACTGCGCGGCTCGGTCGGCCGGGCCACGCGGGCGCGCGCGCTCATCGCCCCGCGTTCCACCGCACGGGTGGCGTGGGCGGCGTCGGAGTGGTGGGCCGGGGTCAGGGCACGGGCGGCGGCGATCCGGCCGACCCTGCGCAAGCCGTTCGGTCAGCAAGGCTGAAAAGCGCCGCACGCAGACGGCGGAACGACGGTGGCCCGGGCCTTGCACAGGCCCGGGCCACCGTCTTGCCAGGGGTGGGAGTGTCCTGCGGAGACGGGTGGGGGTGACCTCCTGAGGACACGCGCGAGCTTGAGGACATACGTGAGGGGGTGAGCACCGGGCTGGGTGCTCACCCCCTCAGAACATCTGTGGGAGCTGCTCGGCCGCCGGCTACTGGCCGCCCTGCTCGTCTCGTCGCCGCTGCCAGCGCTGCTCGATCCGATCCATCATCGAGCGCTTCTGGCGTCCCTGGCGACGGGCATGCGGGGCGCCCGCGGCAGGCTGCTCGCCCGGCTTGGGGGCCTTGCGCCAGCCGGTCACGGCGAGCACCGCACAACCCAGCATGACGAGGAAGCCCACCACACTGAGCCACACCTGCTTGGCGACCATACCGGCCATGAGGAGCGCGATACCTACGAGGAAGCCGGCAACTGCCTGGTAGACCCGCCGCCGGGTGTACGTACGCAGCCCGCTTCCCTCGAGCGCCGACGCGAACTTGGGATCTTCGGCGTACAGCGCTCGCTCCATCTGCTCGAGCATGCGCTGCTCGTGCTCCGAGAGCGGCACGGAGTCCTCCTCATCGTGCAGTCGCCGGGGCGACTCGGGGGGTCCCTTCAGGATAGGCAGGGAATCGCCCCCGTGAAACCCGCCCCTCTGCGCCAATTGGCCAACCGGATTCCGCCATGAACGCTCCGGCTGCTGAATCTTGTCATTCCCCAGCGGCCGTCCCGTCATGCCGGGCGGTCTCCCTCGATCATACGGCGCCGCGCGCGCGATCGGGGGGCCTGTGGCGTACTCCATGTGCCATCAAGTACCTGATCAGCACTCCGGCACAGGGGGCGGCTCAGGCCTCGGCTGCCTCCCGGGTCTCGCCGAGCACATGGAGCTGTGTGGCCACGGAGCGGAAGGCGGGGAGCTCGGCCGCCGCCTCCTCCAGCTTCAGCAGGGCTTCCAGGGCGCCGGGCTCGGTGTCCACGAGCACGCCGGGGACGAGGTCGGCGAAGACCCGCACACCGTGCACCGCGCCTACGGTGAGGCCCGCGCCCTCGACGAGCGCGGTGAGCTGTTCGGCGGTGAAGCGGCGCGGCACGGGGTCGCCGTCGCCCCAGCGGCCGTTCGGGTCGGCGAGCGCCTGCCTGGCCTCCTTGAAGTGGCCGGCCAGGGCCCGGGCGAGCACGGCACCGCCGAGACCGGCGGCGAGCAGACTGAGGACGCCCTCGGGGCGCAGGGCGGCCACGACGTTGCGCACGCCCTCGGCCGGGTCGTCCACGTACTCCAGGACGCCGTGGCACAGCACCACGTCGTAGCCGCCGCGCTCGGCCACGTCGAAGAGGCCGTGGGCGTCGCCCTGGACACCTCGCACCCGGTCGGCGACTCCGGCCTCGGCCGCGCGGCGCTCCAGGGCGAACAGTGCGTTGGGGCTGGGGTCGACGACGGTGACCTGGTGGCCGAGGCGGGCGACGGGCACGGCGAAGTTGCCGCTGCCGCCTCCGGTGTCGAGGACGTCCAGCGCCTGGCGTCCCGTGGCCTTGACCCGGCGGTCGAGGGCGTCCTGGAGGACCTCCCAGACCACGGCGGTACGGAGAGAGGCGCGGGGTCGCAGCGGGTCCGACACGGCAGTTGACTCCTCGGCGCGGCACCGCCCGTTGCACGGCGGAGCGATCGGGGCGCCTTCCCGGCCGGGGGCGTGGACGGGGAGGCTTCAGGCGCTCCCCACCCTATTGCCTCCGCCACCGCGCCCAGCCATCGCGGTGCCGCGGCCGGGGGCACGTCCCACCGGGCGGGCGACGGGAGACGACTGGTGGCTGGGGTGGGGCACGGGGCGGTGCAAGGAGATGCTCGACGGGGCGGTCGGCAGAGGCACTCCGCGGCTCGCACCGGGCCGGGAAGGCCGCGCTTGAGACTCGGCGGAACGATCCACGGGCGGTGTCTGCGATCCACGCCGGAGCGAGGCGAGGAGACGGCACCTGCGGCTCTGCAGGATCGTCCACGGAGGACACTCCGCGGCTCGCACGAGCCGGGAAGGCGGCGCCTGAGACTCGGCGGGGTGATCCACGGGCGGTGTCTGCGATCCACGCCGGGGAGGCGGGTCCACCCCCGGTCGAGGGTCGGTTTGCCGGGGCACCGCGTGGGGCTGTGTCCTGGGCCTCCCTCGTGGCACGCCCCGGTCCCCAACCGCGGGGCGTCCCTCCAGGCCGCCGCCGTCGAGACGGTCTGCCGGACCATCCCCTGCGGAACAAGCACCGGAGTCGCCGAGTTCAGCCCGCGTCCGGAAAGTCGCGGCCGCGGTCGGTGTGGTCGGCGTCCTCCTCGGGCTGGTCCGCGTCCTGGCGGGGTTGGGGCAGGACCGGCTGGAGCACCAGCATCCGCTCGACGAGGCGCAGGAACATCGCCACGTCGCGTATGAGGTCGTCCGCGTCCCGGCGGCTGGCCGCGCCCTGGATGCCGGCCTCGGCCCGGGCGCGGCGCCGGGCCCCGGAGGCGAACAGCGCGCTCCACTCGGTGAGCTCGGGCGCTATCTCGGGGAGCACTTCCCAGGCGCTCCGGATCTTGGCGCGGCGTCGGGGCGTCGGCTCCGGACGCCCCCGCGCGGCGAGCACGGCGGCCGCGGTGCGCAGGGCGGCGAGATGCGCCGTCGCATAGCGCTCGTTCGGCGTCTCCAGCGCCGAGGCCTCGTCGAGGCCGGCTCGGGCCTGGGCGAGCAGGTCGAGGGCAGCGGGTGGGGCCGTCGTCCGGCGCAGCACGGGGTGTACGTCGCTCGCCGGGCCGGTCAGTGAGGGGGCAGGGCCGGTGGCGCGGCGCCGACGGGCGGCGGCTGCGTGATAGCTGGCCATGACGAACCTCCTGTCGTCTGGTTGCCGGCACATCCCGCTACGGAGTGCCGTATGTGCCCATCGTGAGGTATGCCACTGACAATCCGTTCTGACCTGGGCTTTTGCTTCGATCGAAGGTTCGGGTTAGTTTTTGCACTGACCAGTCAGTTCAAAAAGTTCTCGATTCAAGAAGATCAGGGGGTGGCCGTGGACGGAATCGCTGTCACGGCCGAGGGTTTCGGGCTCAAGGGGCCTCGCGGCTGGGCGTTCCGCGGGGTCGACCTCGCCGCGGAGCCCGGCGCGTTGATCGCCGTGGAGGGGCCCTCGGGGTCCGGCCGTACGAGCCTGCTGCTCGCGCTCACGGGGCGGATGAAGGCCACCGATGGGACGGCGACCGTAGGCGGGGCGCGGCTGCCGAAGCAGTTGGCGGCGGTACGCCGGTTCAGCGCGCCGACGAACGTCTCAGGGGTCACCGACCTCGACCCGGCCCTGACCGTCGGGGAGCACCTGCGCGAACGGACGCTGCTGCAGCGCCGGTTCGGCGATTCGGTGCGCGCCCTGCTGCGACCCCGCGCGGAGCGTACGGCCGAGGCGAGGCTGCGGATCGACACCGCGTTGGCGGCCGCCGGGCTCGACCCACAGACGCTGCCGAAGGGCGAGCGAACGGCCGTACGCGATCTGGAACGCCTGGAAGCGCTGCGGCTGTCGATCGCCCTGGCCCTGATAGGCCGCCCGCGGCTGCTCGCCGTCGACGACCTGGACCTGAAGCTGTCGGACGCCGAGCGGACCGAGGCCTGGGCGCTGCTGAGGTCCCTCGCCGCGGCCGGGACGACGGTCGTGGCGGTGTGCAGTGAGGCCCCGGAGGACGCCGTGACGGTGTCCACGCGACCTGAACCGCAAGAGGACACGCACACCCGGAAGGAGACGGCCGATGCGCTCGCCGAAACTGGCCGCGCTTGAGCTGCGCCGCTTCGGCAGGGGGAAGCTGCCGCGCGCCGCCCTGGTGGCGCTGCTCGTGCTGCCGCTGCTGTACGGCGCCCTGTATCTGTGGTCCTTCTGGGACCCGTACGGCCGCTTGGACCGCATCCCCGTCGCCCTCGTGAACGACGACAGGGGCGCCACCGCCGACGGCAGGAAACTGACCGCGGGCGACGACCTCACCAAAGGGTTGCGCGAGAGCGACACCTTCGAGTGGCACCAGGTGAGCGCCCGACAGGCACGAAAGGGCGTCGAGAACGGCACCTACTACCTGTCGCTGACCATGCCGGCCGACTTCAGCAAGCGGATCGCCTCCAGTGCGGGTGACTCCCCCGAGACCGGCGCCCTCCAGGTCCGTACGAACGACTCGAACAACTACATCGTCGGGCAGATCTCCAGGACGGTCTTCGCCGAGGTGCGCCGGGCCGCGTCCACGAAGGCGTCGCGGTCCTTCCTGGACCGGATCTTCATCTCCTTCTCCGACATCCACGGCGCCACGGTGAAGGCCGCCAACGGGGCCGACGACCTGGAAGGCGGCATCGGCAAGGCGGAGAAGGGATCCGAGGACCTCGCCACGGGCCTGAAGGACGCCGAGACGGGCAGCGGGAAGCTCTCCGACGGGCTGGCGAAGCTCGACACCGGCTCGGGCGACCTCGCCGACGGCGCACAACAGGTCGCCGACGGGACCCAGAGCCTCGCCGCCAAGGTCAACGGGGTCGCGGACAAGGTGGGCCCCTTCCTCGAAGGCAACGAGAAGACCATCGGCGACACCGCCCGGCTCGTCGCCGACTCGGCCGGAGCCGTCCGCCACAACCTCGACACCCTGGTGAGGACCGCCCCGGCGGCCGCCAAGGGGGCACACAAGGCCACCGACACCCTGAACGCCGTCTATAAGGCGCGCTGTACGGACCCGGTGCTGCCGGACCCCGCCTGCGCCGATCTGAAGAAGGCCGCGCAGGCTGCCGCCGACGTTTCGAAGGTCGCCGACGACGTCAACGCGCTCGTCGCCGACCAGAACGGTGATCTGAAGAAGCTCGACAGCCGGCTCGCCACGCTCCAGCAGCAGGCCCGCGCGCTCGCCGACCGGGCGCCACGCCTCTCCGAGGACCTGGACGACGCCGTAGCGAAGATCAACAAGCTGAACCAGGGCGCGGGCCAGGTCGCCGCCGGCGCCAGGACGCTCCACTCCGGCCTCGGCACGGCGAGGACCGGCGCACAGGACCTGGACGAGGGCGTCGGCCGGCTCAGGACCGGGGCCGACGACCTGAGCGGCGGCATGTACAAGCTCGCCGACGGCTCAGGGAAGCTTTCCGACGGACTGCACGACGGCGCCTCGCAGATCCCCGACTACGACAAGAAGGACCGCGACCGGCGTACCGACGTGATGGCTGATCCGGTCCAACTGGTCTCCAGGGACCTGCACAAGGCGCCGAACTACGGCACCGGGTTCGCCCCGTACTTCATCCCGCTGTCCCTGTGGGTGGGCGCAATGGTGGCGTACATGCTGATCACACCGATGAACCGGCGTGCGCTCGCCGCCGGTGCCGCGGCCTGGCGGATCGCGCTGGCCGGGTGGCTGCCCGTGGTGGCCATCGGAGTGCTGCAGACGGTGGCGCTGATGTCGGTGCTGCACTGGGCGATCGGCCTGCAGATGGCGCGGGCGGCGGGGACCGTCGGCTTCCTCTTCCTGGTGACGGCCTGCTTCGCGGCGATCGTCCAATGGCTGAACGCACGCTTCGGAGCGGCGGGCCGGATCCTCGTCCTGGCGCTCCTGATGCTCCAGCTGACGTCCGCGGGCGGCACCTACCCCGTCCAGACCAGCCCGGGCTTCTTCAACGCGATCCACCCCTTCCTGCCGATGAGCTACGTCGTGGATGCCCTCAGGAGGCTCATCACGGGCGGCGGTCTCACGCCGGTGTGGCACGCGTGCGTGGTGCTCCTCGCCTTCACCGCCGGCGCCCTCGCGCTGACCGCCCTGTCGGCCCGCCGCCGGCAGGTGTGGACGCTGGACCGGCTGCACCCGGAGCTGACCCTGTGAGCCCTTCCGCGACCTCAAAGGCGGCCTCACCTGTGAGAATCAGGACCATGGAACGCAGCAGCGCCACCGCGGGCGTCAGCACACGCCGCGAGGCCACCCGGCAGAAGCTCTACGAGGCGGCCGTCACGCTCATCGCCGAGCAGGGCTTCTCCGCCACCACGGTCGACGAGATCGCCGAGCGGGCCGGAGTCGCGAAGGGCACGGTCTACTACAACTTCGCGAGCAAGTCCGTCCTCTTCGAGGAACTGCTGCGGCACGGCGTGGGCCTTCTCACCGCCTCCTTGAGGGACGCGGCGGAATCGACGGCACGCGCGGGTGGCGGCAAGGTGGACGCCCTGGACGCGATGATCCGGGCCGGTCTCGTCTTCATCGACCGCTACCCGGCCTTCACACAGCTGTACGTGGCCGAGCTGTGGCGCACCAACAGGGCATGGAAGTCCACGCTCATGGTGGTCCGTCAGCAGGCCGTGGCGGTCGTGGAGGGCGTCCTGCGCGAGGGCGTGGAGAACGGCGAGTTCAGCGACGAGATCGACGTACCGCTGACCGCCTCCGCCCTGGTCGGCATGGTCCTGGTGGCCGCCCTGGACTGGCAGTCCTTCCAGCCCGAGCGCTCTCTGGACGATGTGCACGCGGCGCTGTCGCGGCTGTTGCAGGGGCGGGTGAGCGGGCGCCGCGGATGACACGGGGCTGACATGCGAAAGCGCCGGTCCGGTGTGGCCGCGTCCCCCGCGGGCCACCTCGAACCGGCGCCTTCTCTTGCTCCCCCGATTTCCCCCGTACCCCCCGTTGGGCCCCCGTTCGGTCGTTCCCCCGCTTTCCCGGGTTCCCCCGTGCCTCGCTCCCGCCGACCTCGGCCGGCGGAAGGAGCGGATCCGGGGCGGCTCCGTTCCGGCGCCCCGTGTCGCCGGTGCCGGAGCCGTTCCCCTTCGCCGTGGCTCCACTCTCTCGTTCGAGCAGGTCGGGGCCCATCCGCGCGCGTACTCATCTCACCCCCTAGGTACGGATACTCAGTCCTGCGCACTCACCCCCAGACGGGCCCGCGGCCGACTGGCTACGATCGCCTCCGTGTCCGTACTCCCTCTGGTGTTCACCAGCGGCTGGGCCAGCGGCGTCAACGCCTACGCGGTGGTGCTGCTGCTCGGCGTGTTCGGCGCGACGGGGCTGAGCGACGACGTCCCCGAGACCCTGCAGCGCCCTGAGGTCCTCGTCACAGCGGGCGTGCTGTTCCTGTGCGAGGCGGTGGCCGACAAGATCCCTTACGTCGACTCGGCCTGGGACTCGGTCCACACGGTGATCCGCCCCGTCGCCGGCGCCTGGGTCGGCGCGCTGCTCGCAGGTCAGAGCGGTTCGCTCTCCGACGTGGCGGCCGGCCTGATCGGCGGTTCGACGGCCCTGGCCAGCCACACGGTCAAGGCGGGCACGCGCATGGCGGTCAACGCCTCGCCCGAGCCCTTCAGCAACGTGATCGTGAGCCTGGCCGAGGATCTCGGAGTCGGCGGTGTCGTCACCTTCGCGATGTTCCACCCGGAAGCGGCCGCGGTCGTCGCGGGCGTACTGCTGCTGGCGGGTCTGCTGACGCTCTTCTTCCTGATCTCCCGCATCCGAAGATTCCGACGCCGCAGAGCCCAACGCCGGGAGGAGAAACGCCTCGCGGCACGCATCGGCCGGCCGGCCGGCTGACGACCGGCCACGGTGTGCCCCAGGTCCGCGTCGGCAAGCCGGCTGCCCGCGGGCGGAGTGTCAGTGGCGGCCGATAAAGTCGCAGGCATGGCACGGATTGCGGTGATCGGCGCCGGGATGGGCGCGATGGCGGCCGCTGCCCGGCTGGCCGTCGCGGGCCACCGGGTGGCGGTGTACGAGCGCACGGAGACGTACGGCGGTGCGGTGCGCCGGTTCGAGCGGGACGGGTTCGGTTTCGACACCGGGCCGGGACTGCTCACCCTCCCCGCGGTCTACCGCGATCTGTTCATCAAGACCGGCAAGGAGCCGCTGGAGTCGGTCGTCGAGCTGATCCAGGTCGACCCGTCGTCACGGCACGTCTTCACGGACGGCACCGAGGTGTCCCTGCCGAACGCCTCGCGCGCGGGAGTGGTCGCCGCACTGGACGAGGCCCTCGGCGCGGGCGCGGGCGGACGCTGGGGCGACTTCCTCATCCGGGCCCGCGAGGCCTGGGACCGCACCCGCAGGCCGCTCCTGGAGGAGCCTCTGTGGCCCAACTGGCAGGTGCTGCAGCGCGAGCCCTACCCCGCGGTGCCGCACAAACGGCTGCTGCGCACCCGACGGGCCTGCACGTTGCACGAGATCGGCGCCTGGGAGCTGCGGGACCCGCGGCTCGCGGCCCTGCTGTACGGCCATGCGCTCGCCCACGGCGTCGACCCCGGTACCGCACCGGCGAGCGCGGCCGTCCTGCCGTACATGGAGCACGCCTTCGGGACCTGGTATGTCCGGGGCGGCATGCGGGAGTTGGCGCGGGCGGTGTACGAGCGGTGCGTCCAGCGCAAGGTCGAGTTCCACTTCGGTGCCGAGGTGACGGGCGTCCTGGAGAAGGACGGTCGCGCGGCGGGTCTGGAGCTGTCCGACGGGGCGGTCGTGGAGGCGGACACCGTCGTCGGCACCGGACCCTGGCGACTGCGCGGGCTCGTACCGGGTCGTGAGCTCTACGGCGCGAAGGACGTCCTTCCCGACGCCGAGGACCTGCACCCCGGCCGGGTCGTCGTGTGCCTCGCCCTGCGCGGAGCGCGGGAGCCGGACGCCGTGCACCGCACGGTGGTGTACGGCCCCGAACCGGAGGGCGAGTTGGACCTCTTCGTGCACGGGGAGACGCCCGACCCCACGGTCCGGATCGACCGGCCGGACGACCCCGCCCTGCGTCCCGACGCGGACCACGAGTCCGTGGTGCTGTCGGCGACCGTGCCCAGCGGTCTGGGCCACGACTGGGCCGCGCCGGGAGTCGTCGAGGCCTTCGCGGACCGGATGGTCGCGGCCGCCGACCGGGCGATTCCGGGCTTGCGTGAGCGGATCCTCTGGCGCGACGTACGGACGCCCGTGCACACCGAGTGGGAGACAGGAGCCGTCGGCGGCGCCGTTCCGCCGCCCGCGCTGGCCGGCGGCGAGGGCACCCTGCACCCGTCCAACAGCACGGCGATACCTGGCCTGTTCGCGGTCGGCGGCTGGTCACACCCCGGCGGGGGCCTCCCCCACGCGGGCATGTCGGGCTCGCTGGTGGCCGGACTGGTCGTGGAGGGACCGGAGTTTCGCGGTTCTCAGTGACGGAGCCGCGCCGCGTCAGAAGCGGTACTGCTCGTCGTACCCCTGGCCCTGGTTCTGCTGCCCCTGGCCGCTGTTGTCCTGGTAGTACCCCTGCTCCTGGGGGAGTTCGCCGCCGTAGGACTCGTCGGTGCGCTGCTGCGGCACCCACACCCCGCCGGCCGGGGTCTCTCCGCCGTACGTCCCGCCGTACTGGTCGTAGCCCTGCTGGACGAACTGCTGCTGGCCGCCGTAGGAGGTGTCGTACGACCCCGCGCCATAGGTCTGGGTGCCGATGTACGGGTCGGAGTAGGCGGCGTACTGCTGCTGCCCGGTCTGGTCGTAGCCGTACTGCTGCTGGTCGTAGCCCGAGTAGCCGTCGTAGCCGTAGGTCTGGTCGGCGGCGGCCGTCGCGTACTGGTCCTGGGCCTGGCCCGCGGACGCGTAGGACTGGTCACCGGCGTAGGAGGAGTCGTTGTATATGCCGTAGGAGCCGGTGTCGTCCGGCAGGGGCTGCGGCTCGTAGACCGAGGTGGTCTCGGCGGCCGTGGGCGCGGCGGAGCGCGCGGGCGTGAAGACGTCGTCGCGGTCGTAGTCGTCGTGGCCGTAGCCGGAGGTGTCCGGCCGGCCCTGGTCGTACCCGGCCTCGTCGCCGTGGGCCGCCTCACCCGCCTCCAGGTCGGAGACCTCCAGGGCGGGCTCCTCACGGCCGCGCTCACGACGGCTCTTCTTGCCGCCGGTCAGACCGCCCAGCGCGGCCGGCGGGTTGACCGCCCAGCCCTGCTCGAAGCCGCGGCGGAACGACAGCGTGACGTAGGTCTGGCCGACCGCGAAGGCGATCGCGCCCAGCCCGATGACGACCACCGACGGCATCAGCACGCCGAGGACCACACCGAGGAAGCCGACGAAGGCGAGCAGCCGCCAGCGCAGCCGTGCCTTGTACTGCAGCAGCACCTCGCCCAGCAGCCACAGCGCGACGATTCCGAACGCGATGTAGAGGACCGTCCAGCCCATGTACGCCCCTCTCCCAGTGACCGCTACGCAGTGTGTCGTATATCCGTGCGGCCGGTCTAGGCCTGCGGTGGATGGTGCAGACCCAGGTTTTCGTAGATTTCCAGGGTCGCCGTGGAGTTGTTGAGCGTGATGAAGTGCAGTCCGGGCACTCCCTCGGACAGCAGCCGGGCGCAGAACTCCGTGGCGAACTCGATTCCGATCGAGCGTACAGCGGTCGGATCGTCCTTTGCTGTGAGGATCCGCTCTTTCAGGACGGAGGGGATGATCGCGTTGCTGAGCTGTGGTAGCCGCTCCAGCATCCGTACGCTGGTCACGGGCATGATCTCGGGGATGACGGGGGTCGCGCAGCCCGCCGCGTGGACTCGGTCACGCAGCCGCAGATAGGACTCCGGCTGGAAGAACATCTGGGTGATGGCGTAGTCGGCGCCGGCGCGGCACTTGTCGACGAAGTGCGTGACGTCGGCGTCCCAGTCGGCCGAGCGCGGGTGCATCTCCGGGAAGGCCGCCACGCCGACGCAGAAGTCGCCCGACTCCTTGATGAGCCGGACGAGTTCGGCGGCGTAGGTCAGGCCCTGCGGGTGCGCCACCCACTCGGCCATCGGGTCGCCGGGCGGGTCGCCGCGCACGGCCAGGATGTTGCGGATCCCGGCGTCGGCGTACTGGCCGATGATGTTGCGCAGTTCCGCGACGGAGTGGTCGACCGCGGTGAGGTGGGCGACCGGGGTCAGGGTGGTGTCCGCGACGATCTGCTGGGTCTCCTTGAC
Organism: Streptomyces sp. NPDC050759; assembly: GCF_044456945.1. Taxonomy (NCBI): domain Bacteria; kingdom Bacillati; phylum Actinomycetota; class Actinomycetes; order Kitasatosporales; family Streptomycetaceae; genus Streptomyces; species Streptomyces sp. NPDC050759. The sequence goes on from NZ_JBITGI010000001.1 coordinate 139,164, forward strand.
GGTGCCCGCGCGGGTGGAGCCGCCGGCGCCGTAGGTCACGGAGACGAAGTCCGGGGCGACCGCCTCGACCCTCCTGAGCGCGCTCCACAGGTTCCGCTCACCCTTGGGGGTCTTCGGCGCCGAGAACTCGAAGGAGTACGTCGTCTTGCCTGCGGCGAGCATGTCACGCACCGTGCGTGCGCGGTCAGTCCTGGTGGATGCGGTTCCTAGGGCCATACCCGCAGGTTAGCCAGGGGGGAGCGGTCGCCCAACCGGATCACGGAAATATGCCTGTTTTGTCGACTTGTTGTCCACCCCTCGGACACCGGGCCGATCATGCGACCGGCGAATACCGGCCCCTTACTCCGTGTCACTCAACCGCTTGGCGAACTCCGCGGCGGCCGCGCCCGGGTCGTCCGCCTCGGTGATCGCCCGGACGACCACGACCCGGCGGGCACCGGCCTCCAGGACGTCGTCGAGGTTACCGAGGTCGATGCCGCCGATGGCGAACCAGGGGCGGTCGGTGCCTAGGGCGGCGGTGTACCGGACCAGGTCGAGGCCCGGGGCGTGCCGGCCTGGCTTGGTGGGGGTCGGCCAGCAGGGGCCGGTGCAGAAGTAGTCCACGCCGTCCTGGACCGCGGCCGCGGCGGCCTCCGCCTCGGCGTGCGTGGAGCGGCCTATGAGGATGTCGTCGCCGAGGATCGCGCGGGCGGCGGGGACGGGCAGGTCACCCTGGCCGAGGTGCAGCACACCGGCGCCGGCCGCGTGGGCGACGTCGGCCCGGTCGTTGACCGCGAGGAGCTTGCCGTGCCGCGCGCAGGCGTCGGCGAACACCTGCAGATGTTCCAGTTCCTCGGCCGCCTCCATGCCCTTGTCCCGCAACTGCACGATGTCGACGCCCCCGGCCAGGACCGCGTCCAGGAACTCGGCGAGGTCGCCCTGCCGCTTGCGGGCGTCCGTGCAGAGGTAGACGCGGGCGTCGGCGAGCAGGTCACGGGTGGTGTCGGGCATGCGTGAGTCTCCCCCGGGTTCGGTGGCGTACGGGCCGTGCCGGACCGTGGCCGTGGCCTCGGCGGTCACGGCCCGTACGCCGGTGTGGTTCGGATCAGACGGCGAGCGCCTGGGCGCGGCGCTTCACCTCCGTGCCGCGATTCTCGCTCAGGGCCTGCGCGGGGGTGCCGGGCAGGCTCTCGTCGGGCGTGAAGAGCCACTCCAGCATCTCTTCGTCGGTGAAGCCGTCGTCCCTCAGGAGCGTCAGGGTCCCGGCCAGGCCCTTGACGACCTTCTGCTCGGCCCCGTCGATGAAGGCGGCGGGGACGTGCAGCGCACGGTTCTCACCACGGCGTACGGCGATGAGCTGGCCGTCCTTGACCAGCTGCCGCACACGCGTCACCTCGACATCGAGCATCTCTGCGATGTCGGGGAGGGTGAGCCAGGCGGGGACGAGAGCATCGATCTTTGCGTCAATCTCGGTCACGGGATTAAGCGTGCCATCCCGCACTGACAGTCGGAAGCCGGGGCGCCTCCGGCGGGGGAACGGGGGGCATGATCACCGGCTGCCGACCGCCATAGAACCAGGCGATCCCGGTCGCTGGAGCCATGCGGACCCGGCCGCCGAGACCAAGCGCGCCCCGGTCACCAGAAACCGCGCGCGCCCCGGTCACCAGATTCCGCACCCCGGCCGCCAAGGACCGGCGGAGTCCGCCCGGCCGGTCGCGGCGGGCTGCCCGAGCCGCCGGGCTGTCTCCTACGCCGTCGCCGCTTTCAGCGGCCTCGCCGGGTCCGTCAGCAGTTCCGGGTTCATCTCCGTGCCCGCCTCGATCAGGCGGCGGCCCTGGGCCAGGTCCCGGGGCCGGCCCACCGCCAGGAGGGCCACCAGGCGGTTCTCGCGCAGCCAGCACACCGTCCAGGCGGGGCCCGACGGCTCGCCGCGCCACAGCGTCGTGTCGGCGGACGCGTGGTGGCCGGCGTACTGGACGAAGCGGCCGAACTGCTCGGACCAGAAGTACGGGACGGGGTCGTAGACCATGCGGGTCTCGCCCAGGATGTCGGCGGCCACCGTGCGGGGGCCCTGGAGGGCGTTGTCCCAGTGGTGGACCAGCAGGCGCTCGCCGTACCTCCCCGAGGGGAAGGAGGCGCAGTCGCCGACCGCGTAGACGTCGGGCGCGGACGTGCGCAGCCGGTCGTCGGCGACGACCTCGCGGTGGGCGCCGAGTTCGATGCCCGAACCTGCGAGCCAGGCCGTGGCGGGCCGGGCGCCGATACCCACCACGACCGCGCCCGCGGCCACCCGGGAGCCGTCGTCCAGGACGACCGCGCCGGGCTCGACGCGCTCCACGCGCGCGTGTGTGCGCAGCACGGCACCCGCGTCGGCGTACCAGGAGGTCATCGGCGCGGCCACCTCGGCGGGCAGCGCGCCCGCGAGCGGCCGGTCGGCGGCTTCCACGACCGTCACCGCGCAGCCCGCCTCGCGCGCGGCGGTGGCGAACTCGGCGCCGATCCAGCCCGCGCCGACGACCACGATGTCGTGCTGTCGGGCGAGCACGGGGCGCAGCCGTTCGGCGTCGTCCAGGGTGCGCAGCAGATGCACGCCCGGCACACCCTCCGTGCCGGGCAGCCGGATCGGTTCGGCACCGGTGGCGAGGACCAGGACGTCGTACGGGACAGGCCCGGCTTCGGTGTCCAGTTCGTGCGCTTCGGGGCGTACGCCCAGCGCCTCGCGGCCGAGCAGCAGTTCGATGCCGAGGGCCTCGAAGTCCACGTCGAAGGCGGAGTCCTCGGCCTTGCCGAGCAGCACGGCCTTGGACAGCGGCGGACGGTCGTACGGCTGATGGGGCTCCGCGCCGATCACCGTGACCGTGCCCTTGAATCCCTGTTCGCGCAGGGCGACCGCGGTCTGCACGCCGGCCATGCCCGCGCCGACCACGACCACCCGCCGCTGCGCCTGCGTCTGCTCGCTCATTTGATCACCCTAGTCACCTGACAATCCGTCAGTCAGGAGTCGTGCTCAGTGACCTGTTCCACAACACTCGTACCGCTGCCCGGCTGCGACTCCCACTCCCACGTCTCCTCCAACCGCAGCCGGCCGTCGACAAGCTCCACGACCGTCGAGACGCAGTGCCCGGAGGATGTCGTTCCGTCGTGCTTCAGCTGCACGTACCTGAAGTCGAGACGGTCCCCCGCGCGCGTGCCGACGAGATGTCCGCGTACGACGTCACCGCCCGCGTACTCGGCCCAGATCTCCCCGTCCTGCTCGTGGTAGGTGAACCGGGTCCGTGTACCCACCTGACCCGGTGCCTGATCGGCGACCGGGGCGAGGACGAGGCCGTCGAGCGAGCGGGGCATGGCGGAAGGCTCCCTTACAGAGGCGCACGGGCACGGGCTAGGGTGGCCAACGTAGAGCACTCGCGGGAGCCCGGACGCACCGGGCTGAGAGGGAGGCTGGCGGCCTCCGACCGTACGAACCTGATCCGGGTCATGCCGGCGAAGGGAGGGGCTGGACGCCCATGTCCTCACGTACGTCAGACGTCCTCGTCGTCGGGGGCGGCATCATCGGCCTGGTCACGGCCTGGCGGGCCGCGCAGCGCGGGCTCACCACGGCCGTCGTGGACCCCGAACCGGGCGGCGGGGCCGCCCAGGTGGCTGCCGGGATGCTGGCCGCGGTCACCGAACTGCACTACGGCGAGCACACCCTGCTGGGGCTGAACCTCGCCTCGGCCCACCGCTATCCCGACTTCGCGGCCGAGCTCACCGACCTGACAGGCCTCGACCTCGGCTACCGCCGCTGCGGCACACTCGCCGTGGCTCTGGACGCCGACGACCGCGCCCACCTGCGCGAACTGCACGCGTTGCAGCGGCAGTCGGGGCTGGAGTCGGAGTGGCTGTCCGGCCGGGAGTGCCGACGCCTGGAGCCGATGCTCGCACCGGGGGTGCGGGGCGGACTGCGGGTGGACGGCGATCACCAGATCGATCCACGGCGGCTCACGCGCGCGTTGCTGGCCGCGTGCGAGCAGGCGGGTGTCGTCTTCCACCGCGCGTGGGCCAAGGGCCTCCGGGTCGCAGGGGACCGGGCCGCGGGGGTCACCACGACCGACGGCGACGAGCTGGGCGGGGGGCAGGTGGTGCTCGCCGCCGGAAGTCTCAGCGGCCGCCTCGAAGGGGTCCCAGCGGATGTCCTGCCCCCGGTACGGCCCGTGAAGGGCCAGGTGCTGCGGCTGACCGTGCCGCCGCGCAGCGCGCCCTTCCTGAGCCGCACGGTGCGGGCCGTGGTCCGCGGCAGCCAGGTCTACCTGGTGCCGCGGGAGAACGGCGAGCTGGTGATCGGCGCGACCAGCGAGGAGCTGGGCTGGGACACGACGGTGACCGCGGGCGGGGTGTACGAGCTGCTGCGGGACGCCCACGAACTGGTCCCCGGCATCACCGAGCTGCCGCTCACGGAGACCCGCGCGGGTCTGCGCCCGGGGTCCCCGGACAACGCCCCGCTGCTCGGACCCACGGAACTGACCGGGCTGGTGCTCGCGACCGGCCACTACCGCAATGGCGTGCTGCTCACGCCGATCACCGGGGACGCCATGGCGCACGTTCTGACGACGGGTGAACTCCCCGATGTGGCCCGCCCGTTCACCCCGAGGCGATTCGCCGCCACGGAACTCCTGGAGCAGCCGGCATGAACATCTCCGTCAACGGGGAGACCCGGGAGTTCGCTCCCGGCACGGCTCTCGACACCGTCGTGCGGGCGCTGACGCCGGCGCCGTCCGGGGTGGCCGCGGCGCTCAACGAAACCGTCGTCCCGCGCGCGCAGTGGCCCGCGACGTCCCTCTCCGAGGGTGACCGCGTGGAAGTCCTCACCGCCGTCCAAGGAGGCTGACCCATGGCCGACGATCCCTTTGTCATCAGCGGTACGTCCTTCTCGTCCCGGCTGATCATGGGCACGGGCGGGGCGCCCAGCCTGGACGTGCTCGAGCGGGCCCTGGTCGCCTCCGGCACCGAGCTGACGACGGTCGCGATGCGTCGCGTGGACCCCTCGGTGCACGGCTCGGTGCTGTCCGTACTGGAGAGGCTCGGCATCCGGGTGCTCCCGAACACCGCGGGCTGTTTCACCGCCGGAGAGGCCGTCCTGACGGCCCGCCTCGCGCGCGAGGCGCTCGGCACCGACCTGGTCAAGCTGGAGGTCATCGCCGACGAGCGCACCCTTCTGCCGGATCCCATAGAGCTGCTGGACGCGGCGGAGACCCTGGTGGACGACGGCTTCACGGTGCTGCCGTACACAAACGACGACCCGGTGCTCGCCCGGAAGCTGGAGGACGTGGGCTGCGCGGCGGTCATGCCGCTGGGCTCACCGATCGGCTCGGGCCTCGGCATCCGCAACCCGCACAACTTCCAGCTGATCGTCGAGCACGCGCGGGTGCCGGTGATCCTGGACGCGGGGGCGGGCACGGCGTCGGACGCTGCTCTGGCGATGGAGCTCGGGTGCGCGGGTGTGATGCTCGCCTCAGCGGTGACGCGGGCGCAGGAGCCCGAGCTGATGGCGCACGCGATGCGGCACGCGGTGGAGGCGGGGCGGCTGGCGTACCGGGCGGGGCGGATCCCCCGACGGCACTTCGCCGAGGCGTCGTCTCCGGTGGCGGGCAGGGCGGTACTGGACCCGGAGCGGCCTGCTTTCCAGTGACCTGACGTGGGGCCTGGGCGAGGGACGTGACCCGAGTGGCACGCCTGTCCCCGACCGGCACCTCCGTGCGATCTGCGTCACAGCTACGCTGCAGTCCCGCCTCGATATCGGCCGAACCGGACGGGCTGTCAGCGTCGGCTCGTACACTCACCTGCGTGGATACGACCCTTCAGGACCCGCTGGTCGGGCAGGTGCTCGACGGCCGCTATCGCGTGGACGCGCGGATCGCGGTCGGCGGGATGGCCACGGTCTACCGGGCCCTGGACACCCGTCTGGACCGCGTGCTCGCGCTCAAGGTGATGCACCCCGCGCTCGCGGCGGACGGGTCCTTCGTCGAGCGGTTCATCCGGGAGGCCAAGTCCGTCGCCCGGCTCGCCCACCCCAACGTCGTGCAGGTCTTCGACCAGGGCACCGACGGGTCGTACGTCTACCTCGCCATGGAGTACGTCGCCGGGTGCACCCTGCGCGACGTGCTCCGCGAGCGCGGGGCCCTGCAGCCGCGCGCCGCCCTGGACATCCTGGAGCCCGTGCTCGCCGCGCTCGGCGCCGCACACCGGGCAGGTTTCGTACACCGGGACATGAAGCCGGAGAACGTCCTGATAGGGGACGACGGCCGGGTCAAGGTCGCCGACTTCGGACTCGTGCGGTCGGTGAACACCGTGACCAGCACCACCGGAGCCGTACTCGGCACCGTGTCCTATCTCTCGCCCGAGCAGATCGAGCAGCCAGGCACCGCGGACGCCCGCGTCGACGTGTACGCGTGCGGTGTGGTCCTGTACGAGATGCTGACCGGCGATCGCCCGCACGACGGCGACTCCCCCGCCGTCGTCCTCTACAAGCACCTCCACGAAGACGTCCCGCCGCCCTCGGCCGTGGTCCCGGGGCTGCCGTACGAACTGGACGAGCTGGTCGCGTCGGCCACCGCCCGCACCCCGGACCTGCGTCCGTACGACGCCGTGGCGCTGCTCGCGCAGACCCGCGAGGCACACGGCAGGCTGAGCGCCGACCAGCTGGACGCGGTACCGCCGCAGGCGCTCTCGGCGGAGTACGCGGGCGCCGAGAACCGCACGAGCGTGATCCCGCGCACCCTCACCGTGCCGCGCCCCCTGCCGGTCAACGAGGACGAGCCGGTGTACCACCGCACCAGCCGCCTGGAGAGCCCGCCACCCCCGCCTTCCCGGCGCGGCCGCTCGTCCGGCGGCCCCCGGCGCGGCCCGCTCCTGATCGTCGCTGCGATCCTGCTTGCCCTCGGGCTCGGGGCGGGCGTCTGGTACATCAACTCCGGCCAGTTCACCCAGGTCCCGGCCCTCCTGACGAAGACCGAGGCACAGGCCCGGGACCGACTGGACGAGGCCGGTCTGGAGACCGGCAAGGTCACGTACGCCTACAGCGACACCGTGAAGCGCGGCACCGTCATCAGCACGGACCCGGAGGTGGGCGAACGCATACGGAACAACGACTCCGTGTCGATCACCGTCTCCAAGGGCCCGCAGACGGTGAAGGTGCCCGATGTCCAAGGGGACGCGCTGAGTACTGCCAGGACCCGGCTGAAGGCGGAAGGGCTGCAACCGGGCATGGTCACCCGGGAGTTCAGCGACGACGTACCGAAGGGTTTCGTGATCAGCACGGATCCCGAGGACGGCACCACCCTGCGCGCCGGCTCGGCGATCGCGCTCACCGTCAGCAAGGGCGCCCCGGTCGACGTCCCGGACGTCACCGGCGAGGACCTGGCCGACGCCAGGGCCGACCTGACGGAGGCCGGTCTGAAGGTGAGGATCGCCACCACCCGGGTCAACTCCGAGTACGACGCGGGCCAGGTCGCCAAGCAGACCCCGGCAGGCGAAAGCCAGGCGGCCGACGGTGACACCGTCACCCTGACGCTCTCCAAGGGCCCCGAGATGATCGAGGTCCCGGACGTCACCGGCGACAGCGTCGACGACGCCAAGACCGAACTGGAGGACGCGGGCTTCCAGGTCGACGAGGACCGCGGCCTGCTCGGCCTGTTCGGCGACACGGTGAAGAAACAGTCCGTGAAGGGCGGGGACACAGCCCCCAAGGGTTCGACGATCACGATCACCATTCGCTGACGACCCCCTACGCACACCCGCCCAGGGCGCGTGGCAGCTCCTTGCCGTCACACGGCTGCAGGGGCGACCCCCTGTGCCACACCCACCCAGGGGCGCGGGGAACTGCGCGCCCAGCCCCCCACCGACCCGCAGCCGCCGACGGCGAACAGCCCCACCCCGACCCGCGACCGCCCAACGAGAAGCCGCACCCCACCCCACCCGCCCAAGCGCCGCAGGCAATGGCACCCTTGACCGGTGACAACTCAGCGCAACCCCGTCGGCGGCCACGTCCCCGTGGCCGGCGGCCTGAACTCCGTCGGCCTGTCGTATGCCCGTGACCTCGACGCCGAGACCGTGCAGGTCTTCGTCGCCAACCCGCGCGGCTGGGCCACCCCCGCCGGAAACCCCCGCCAGGACGAGGCGTTCCGCGAGGCCTGCGCGCAAGAGGCGATCCCGGCGTACGTCCACGCGCCGTACCTGATCAACTTCGGCTCACACACCGAGGCGACCGTGGAGAGGTCGGTCGATTCGCTCCGGCACTCCCTCAGGCGCGGACGCGAGATCGGCGCGCTGGGCGTCGTCGTGCACACCGGCAGCGCCACCGGCGGCCGCGACCGTTCCGTGGCCCTGAAGCAGGTGCGCGAGCACCTGCTGCCGCTCCTCGACGAACTCACCCACGACGACGACCCGTATCTGCTCCTGGAGTCGACGGCCGGCCAGGGATCCTCCCTCTGCTCCCGCACCTGGGACTTCGGCCCGTACTTCGAGGCGCTGGACGCCCACCCGAGGCTGGGCGTCTGCCTGGACACCTGCCACATCTTCGCGGCCGGCCACGACCTCACCGGTCCGAGCGGCATGCACCAGACGCTCGACCTCCTGGTGGAGACCGTCGGCGAGGGCCGCCTGAAGCTGATCCACGCCAACGACTCCAAGGACGTGGTCGGCGCCCACAAGGACCGTCACGAGAACATCGGCTCCGGCCACATCGGCGAGGACCCGTTCCGCGCCCTGATGACCCACCCCGCCACCGCGGGCGTACCGCTGATCATCGAAACGCCCGGCGGCAAGGAGGGGCACGCAGCGGACGTGGAGAGGCTGAAGAAACTCCGGAACGGGTAAGGGCACTGGCCGCACTGACCGTCACAGCTCGGGGCCGTCTCCCGGCTGCTCCTGGTACGAGTACCGCTGTTCCTTCCAGGGATCGCCGACGTTGTGATAGCCGCGCTCTTCCCAGAAGCCGCGGCGGTCGGCGGTCATGTACTCGACGCCACGGACCCATTTGGGCCCCTTCCAGGCGTACAGATGGGGGACGACCAGCCGGAGCGGAAAGCCGTGCTCCGCGGTCAGCAGTTCCCCGTCCTTGTGGGTGGCGAAGATCGCGCGCTCGGACGCGAAGTCCTCGAGGCGGAGGTTGGAGCTGAAGCCGTACTCGGCCCACACCATTACGTGGGTGACCGCAGGGGCGGGCGGGGCGATGTCCAGGATGGTGCGGGCGGGAATGCCACCCCACTCGGCACCGAGCATGCTGAACTTCGTCACGCAGTGCAGGTCGCCCACGACGGTGGTGTACGGCAGCGCCGTGAACTCCTCGTGGTTCCAGCAGTGTTTCTCGCCGTCCGCGGTGGCGCCGAAGACCCGGAACTCCCAGCGCTCGGGCCGGAACCTGGGGACCGGGCCGTAGTGCGTGACGGGCCAGCCGCGCTGCAGTCGCTGCCCTGGCGGAAGCTCGGAGTGCGCCGCTTCTCCACTCTCGCTCTCCACCGGCTGACCCATGCCTTCCATCCTGACAGACCCGAGGCGATGCACCTGACCAGCCCTCGTCCAATTCATCTCACATCGGACTAAGCATGCCCTTACTTACTAAGTGAAGACTTACTGGACGATCTTCTTCACCGGTGCGAGGATGCGGCGCAGCCTGCCAGTTCCCCACGGTTGGAAGGAGCCTCTGCGATGCAGGGCGACCCCGAGGTCATCGAATTCCTCAACGAGCAGCTCACGGGCGAGCTCACCGCGATCAACCAGTACTTCCTGCACGCGAAGATGCAGGAGAACTTCGGCTGGACGAAGCTCGCGAAGTACACGCGGCACGAGTCGTTCGACGAGATGAAGCACGCCGAGGTGCTGACCGACCGCATTCTCTTCCTGGAGGGGCTGCCGAACTACCAGCGGCTGTTCCACGTGCGCGTGGGCCAGACCGTCAAGGAGATGTTCGAGGCCGACCGGCAGGTCGAGGTCGAGGCCATCGACCGCCTCAAGCGCGGCATCGAGGTGATGCGCGCCAAGGGGGACATCACGTCGGCGAACATCTTCGAGTCGATCCTCGCGGACGAGGAACACCACATCGACTATCTCGACACGCAGCTGGAGCTTCTGGAGAAGCTCGGCGAGGCGCTCTACATCGCGCAGCTGATCGAGCAGCCGGAGAGCTAGACCGAGTTGGGCCGAGCTAGGCCGCTTCTTCGAGTTCCTCGAGTCCGGTCAGGACCTGCCGGCCCGGGTCGGCCGGCTCACGGCGAGGGTAGGCGCCTCGGCCGAGGATCGCCTGGATCCGACGTACACAGGATCCGCAGTCCGTCCCGGCCTTGCAGGCGGAGGCGATCTGGCGGGGCGTACAGGCGCCGTTGTCCGCGTGCTGCTGGACCTGCGCTTCGGTCACTCCGAAGCAGTTGCAGACGTACACGCGGACTCCACCTCCCGCCGAGATCGATAAGGCTAACCTAACCTTACCCGGCGCTCAGGAACCGCAAAAGTGGAGCGGGGCACGGATCGTATGTGATCCGCGCCCCATTCACGTTCCTGTAACAGGTGTCCCCGTCACTGGTCCCTGTACATCTCCGCGACGAGGAACGCCAGGTCGAGCGACTGGCTGCGGTTCAGGCGCGGGTCGCAGGCCGTCTCGTAGCGCTGGTGCAGATCGTCGACGAAGATCTCGTCGCCGCCGCCCACGCACTCGGTGACGTCGTCACCGGTGAGCTCGACGTGGATGCCGCCCGGGTGGGTGCCCAGGCCCTTGTGGACCTCGAAGAAGCCCTTGACCTCGTCGAGCACGTCGTCGAAGCGGCGGGTCTTGTGGCCGGAGGCCGCCTCGTAGGTGTTGCCGTGCATCGGGTCGGTGATCCAGGCGACGGTCGCGCCGGAGGCGGTGACCTTCTCGACCAGCTCGGGCAGCTTGTCGCGGACCTTGTCCGCGCCCATGCGGACGATGAAGGTCAGCCGGCCGGGCTCACGGTCGGGGTCGAGGCGCTCGATGTACTGCAGCGCCTCCTCGGCCGTGGTCGTCGGGCCGAGCTTGATGCCGATCGGGTTGCGGATCTTCGAGGCGAACTCGATGTGCGCGCCGTCCAGCTGCCGGGTGCGCTCACCGATCCACACCATGTGCGCGGAGACGTCGTACAAACGCCCGGTGCGCGAGTCCACGCGGGTGAGCGCCGACTCGTAGTCGAGCAGCAGCGCCTCGTGCGAGGAGTAGAACTCGACGGTCTTGAACTCCTCCGGGTCGGTCCCGCAGGCGTGCATGAAGTTCAGCGCCTGGTCGATCTCCCTGGCCAGCTGCTCGTAGCGCTGGCCGGAGGGGGACGACTTCACGAAGTCCTGGTTCCAGGCATGCACCTGGCGCAGGTCGGCGTAGCCGCCGGTGGTGAAGGCGCGCACCAGGTTGAGCGTGGAGGCGGAGGCGTTGTACATCCGCTTCAGGCGCTCGGGGTCCGGGATGCGGGCCTTCTCGTTGAACTCGAAGCCGTTGACCGAGTCGCCCCGGTACGTCGGCAGCGTCACGCCGTCGCGGGTCTCGGTGCCCTTGGAGCGCGGCTTGGAGTACTGGCCGGCGATGCGGCCGACCTTCACGACCGGCACCGAGGCGGCGTACGTCAGCACGGCGCCCATCTGGAGCAGGGTCTTGAGCTTGTTGCGGATGTGGTCCGCGGACACGGCGTCGAAGGCCTCGGCGCAGTCGCCGCCCTGGAGGAGGAACGCCTCGCCCTTGGCGACGGCCGCCATCCGGGCGCGCAGCTGGTCGCACTCGCCCGCGAAGACGAGCGGCGGATACGACTCGAGGTCCGCGATCACTGCGCGCAGAGCCTCGGTGTCGGGGTACTCGGGCTGCTGCGCCGCGGGCAGGTCTCGCCAGGTGTTGCCAGCGCTGGCGCTGGTCTTAGCGTTCACGGTCACGACGTCAACATTACGGGGTCGTGTCATGGCTCCCGAGCCATGCCCAGGAAATGAGACACGGGGTACAAGGGTCGGACATGGGATAGGGTGCGTCGCATGTTCGCGCACTCATCCCAGAACTGGTGGTGGACCGCTCATCCGGCGGCCCACTGACTGCGCGTACGCAAGACTTCGCGAAGGCCGCCCGAGGGGCGGCCTTCGGTGTTTTCCGGGGTCGTTCCTCACCGACATCGAGTCATCGAGAGTTGAGGAACCATGGACCTGACACACCTCCTGGACGACGACCGCCCGTTCGCCCTGCTCCGCCGCCGCACCCCCGGCCACGACGACAGCACGGTGGAACTGCTCCTCGGCCCCGTCAGCACCTACGACCGTCTGGCCGACCTCCCCGACGAGGGGCTCGCGCTCATCCCCTTCCGCCAGATCCGTGAGCGCGGTTTCGACGTGCGGGACGACGGGACGCCGCTCGCGGTGCTGACGCCCGAGGAGACCCGCGTCCTCTCCCTCAGGGAGGCCCTCGCGCAGCTTCCCGCCCACGACGTCCGCGTCGAGAACGGCGGCTTCGACGTGGCCGACGAGGAGTACGCCGAGATCGTCGGACGGGTGCTGGACAAGGAGATCGGGCGCGGCGAGGGCGCCAACTTCGTGATCCGGCGGACCTACGAGGGCCAGATCCCGGGGTTCTCCCGCGCGGACGCGCTCGCCCTGTTCCGGCGGCTCCTGGTGGGCGAGCGGGGCGCGTACTGGACCTTCGTCGTGCACACCGGCGAGCGGACCCTGGTCGGCGCGAGCCCGGAGGTGCACGTCCGGATGAGCGGCGGGACCGTCGTCATGAACCCGATCAGCGGGACGTACCGCTATCCCGCCGAGGGCCCCACCCCCGAGCACCTGCTCGACTTCCTCGCCGACGGCAAGGAGATCGAGGAGCTGTCGATGGTCGTCGACGAGGAGCTCAAGATGATGTGCACGGTCGGTGACATGGGCGGGGTCGTCATCGGGCCCCGGCTGAAGGAGATGTCCCACCTCGCGCACACCGAGTACGAACTGCGCGGGAAGTCCTCGCTGGACGTGCGGGAGGTCCTGAAGGAGACCATGTTCGCGGCCACCGTCACCGGCTCGCCGGTGCAGAACGCCTGCCGGGTCATCGAGCGGCACGAGGTCGGGGGGCGCGGGTACTACGCCGGCGCGCTGGCCCTGCTCGGCCGGTACGCGGGTGGCGGGCGGGAAGGAGCTGTCGGGGCGCAGACCCTCGACTCCCCCATCCTCATCCGCACCGCGGACATCTCCGCCGACGGTCGCCTCAAGGTCCCCGTCGGCGCGACCCTCGTGCGCGGCTCGGACCCGGTGAGCGAGGTCGCGGAGACCCACGCCAAGGCGGCGGGGGTACTGGCGGCTCTCGGCGTACGACCGTCCCGGACCCGTGCGGAGCACGCGCGCGTGAGTCTCGCCGACGATCCACGCGTGCGTGCCGCGCTCGACGGGCGGCGCACGAACCTCGCCCCGTTCTGGCTGCGGATGCAGGAGCGGTCGGACGACCTCGAAGGGCACGCCCTCGTCGTGGACGGCGAGGACACCTTCACCTCGATGCTCGCGCATGTGCTGCGGTCGGGCGGGCTGGACGTGACCGTGAGGCGCTATGACGAACCGGGCCTCACGGACGCCGTGCGCGCGCACGAGGGGCCCGTCGTGCTCGGCCCCGGTCCCGGTGACCCGTCCGATCTCCAGGATCCCAAGATGCGGTTCCTGCGTGCCCTGACCGCCGAAGTGCTCCGCGATCACCGGCACGGCGTCCTCGGCGTCTGCCTCGGACACGAGCTGATCGCGGCCGAGCTGGGCCTGGAGATCGTACGGAAGGAAGTGCCGTACCAGGGTGCGCAGACGACGGTCGATCTGTTCGGGCGGTCCGAGACCGTCGGCTTCTACAACAGCTTCGTGGCGCACTGCGACGACGAGACGGCGAGCGAACTGGACGCGCACGAGGTCGAGATCAGCCGGGCCGGCAACGGAGAAGTGCACGCGCTGCGCGGCCCCGGCTTCGCCGGCGTCCAGTTCCACCCGGAGTCGGTCCTGACGCTGAACGGCGCCGTCGTCGTACGGGAGTTGGTGAGGCAGCTGCGCCGCACGGCCGTGTGAGCCGGCTGGCGTCAGCCGAAGAACACCCCCACTTCCTCGTACAGCTTCGGGTCGACCGTCTTCAGCCTCGCCGTCGCCTCCGCGATCGGCACGCGCACGATGTCCGTTCCGCGCAGGGCGACCATCTTGCCGAAGTCGCCCTCGCGGACGGCGTCGATGGCGTGCAGGCCGAAGCGGGTGGCGAGCCAGCGGTCGAAGGCGCTGGGGGTGCCGCCGCGCTGGATGTGCCCGAGGACCGTCGTGCGGGCCTCCTTGCCGGTGCGCTTCTCGATCTGCTTGGCCAGCCACTCGCCGACGCCGGACAGCCGCACATGTCCGAAGGAGTCGAGCGACTCGTCCTTGAGGACCACGTCGCCGTCCTTCGGCATGGCACCCTCGGCGACGACCACGATCGGGGCGTACGACGCCTTGAAGCGGGAGGTGATCCAGGCGCACACCTGGTCGACGTCGAAGCGCTGCTCGGGGATGAGGATGACGTTGGCGCCGCCCGCGAGGCCGGAGTGCAGGGCGATCCAGCCGGCGTGGCGGCCCATCACCTCGCAGACCAGGACGCGCATATGGGACTCGGCGGTGGTGTGCAGCCGGTCGATGGCCTCCGTGGCGATGCCGACCGCGGTGTCGAAGCCGAAGGTGTAGTCGGTGGCGGAGAGGTCGTTGTCGATGGTCTTCGGGACGCCGACACAGGGCACGCCGTGGTGGTCGGACAGTTCTGCGGCCACGCCCAGGGTGTCCTCGCCGCCGATGGCGATGAGCGCCTCGATCTCCCGCGCGGCGAGGTTCTCCTGGATCCGGCGGATGCCGTCCTGCTGCTTGAGCGGGTTGGTGCGGGAGGAGCCGAGGATGGTGCCGCCGCGGGGCAGGATGCCGCGGACGGCCGGGATGTCGAGACGTACGGTGCGGTCCTCCAGTGGACCCCGCCAGCCGTCCCGGAAGCCGGTGAAGTCATAGCCGTACTCCTGAACGCCCTTGCGGACGATGGCCCGGATGACGGCGTTGAGGCCGGGGCAGTCGCCGCCTCCGGTCAGTACTCCGACGCGCATGGACAGTTCCCTTCGCCGCAGGTGCCTGACGAAGGGTCAGTGTGACGCGCGTCTCACTCGTCGTCGAGGCCTCTTTCGATGGCGTATCGGACGAGCTCGACCCTGTTGTGGAGTTGCAGCTTGCCGAGGGTGTTCTGGACGTGGTTCTGGACGGTGCGGTGGGAGATCACCAGGCGTTCGGCGATCTGCTTGTAGCTCAGGCCCTTGGCGACCAGCCTGAGCACCTCGGTCTCACGCTCGGTGAGCTGCGGGGCCCTGGGCTGGTCGGGGTCGGTGGTGGGCGCGGGGTCGGTGGCCAGGCGCCGGTACTCGCCGAGGACCAGCCCGGCGAGGCCGGGCGTGAAGACGGGGTCGCCGACGGCCGTGCGGCGGACCGCGTCCAGGAGTTCCTCGGTCGACGCGGACTTCAGCAGATAGCCGGTCGCGCCCGACTTCACGGCCTCCAGTACGTCGGCGTGCTCGCCGCTCGCGGACAGCACGAGGACGCGCAGGGCAGGGTTGTGCCCGACGAGTTCCTTGCAGACCTGGACGCCGGGTTTCACCGGCAGGTTCAGGTCGAGCACCAGCACGTCGGGGTTCGCCGCCTTGGCCCGGCGTACGGCCTGGTCGCCGTCGCCCGCGGTCGCGACCACGTCGAAGCCGGACTCGGCCAGGTCCCGGGCGACCGCGTCGCGCCACATGGGGTGGTCGTCGACCACCATGACCTTGATCGGACCCTTGTCGCTCATCGCTGTCCTGCCTTCCCCCGTGAGACCTTCGGTACCTTCAGTTCGACCTCCGTGCCCTGTCCCGGAGGCGAGATCAGCTCGGCGCTGCCGCCGAGCTCGCGCAGCCGGCCCCGGATCGACAGGGCCACCCCGAGCCGCCCTTCGCCCTCGGCCTGGGCGAGCCGTCCCTCGGGGATGCCGGGTCCGTCGTCCCGTACGGTCACGATCACCTCGTCGGGCTCGTCCTCGACGAGGATCCACGCGCGCGCGTGCTCACCGGCATGCCGGTGGACGTTGTCCAGGGCGGCCCCCACGGCCGCGGCCAGCTCGCGCGCGGCGGGCGGGGGCAGCGGGACGGGGGCGCCGGGCTCGACGAGGGAGACCTTCGCCGAGGCGTACGGGGCGAGCAGTGCGCGCAGGTCGAGCGGCCCGCCGTCCGGCCCGTCGCCGTCCCGCTCGTCGTCGACGACGTGGACGACCGCCCCCTGGGCCGCGTCCCCCGACACCCGGGAGACGGAGGTCAGGCCACCGGAGACCAGGGTGCGCAGCGCCACCTCCTGCTCACCGGCCATCCGGCCCAGCTCGGCCGCCTCGCCGCCCATGACCGCGCCCCGGCGCTGCACCATGGCGAGCACCTGAAGGACGCTGTCGTGGATGTCCCGGGCCAGCCGCTCACGCTCCCGGGTCGCCGCCTCGATCTCCAGGGCGCGGGCGAGGGTGCGCTCGGAGGCGCGGGCGACCTCGACGACGTAGCCGATGGCGATGGAGGCGACCCAGACGAGGATCACGTTGTGGACCGTGTCGCGGGCCGGCTGGCCGCGCTCGATGAGGTTGGCGGCGGCGACCGGCGTGGAGGCGAGCGCGGCCCAGCGCCAGCCGCCCTTGATGGCGAACGCCAGGACGGAACCTGCCGTCCATATCGACGGCAGGGTGGGGCCGCCGCTGTCGATGTGGTGGTCGTTGACGACCAGCGGGGTCAGCACGATCCCGGTGACCGCGATCGCGAGGTCAACGGCGAGGAAGCGCTTGGTGCAGGCGGCCGCGTTCTGGACGCGGGGCAGCGTGGCGAACGTCCACACGCACAGGACGACGTAGTAGGCGATGGCGATGCCGGGCCGGTCGAACTCGTCGTACGCGGTGGCGAAGAGCCCGACCGCGTACAGCATGGTGAGCACCCGGTACCCGGTCAGCGCACGCCACAGCGGCTGCTCGACCGACATGCGCATGACGCGTACTTGTTTGGCCATTTCCCCCACCCCGGGCCCGGACCACCGTGTCCCAGGATCCTAGGGCTTGTCCTTGTCGGTCTTCGCGACAGCGGCCTTGGCGGCCTTCTCCGCTTCCTTCTCGGCCTTGGCCGCCTCCGAGATCCGCCGCTTGGCGGCGGTCGCGTAGATGTCGACGTACTCCTGGCCGGAGAGCTTCATGATCTCGTACATGACCTCGTCGGTCACCGCGCGCAGCACGAAACGGTCGTGCTCCATGCCCTGGTAGCGGCTGAAGTCCAGGGGCTCGCCGATGCGGATGCCCGGCCGCATCAGCTTGGGCATGACCTTGCCCGGCGGCTGGATCTTCTCCGTGTCGATCATCGCGACCGGGATGACCGGGGCGCCGCTGGCGAGCGCCACGCGCGCGAGGCCGCCGGGCTTGCCGCGGTAGAGGCGGCCGTCGGGCGAGCGGGTGCCCTCGGGGTAGATGCCGAACAGCTCGCCGCGCTCCAGCACGTCGAGGCCGCTCTTGATGGCCGCCTCGCCCGCGCCGCGTGCGCCGGACCGGTCCACCGGGAGCTGGCCGACGCCCTTGAAGAAGGCGGCCGTGAGGCGGCCCTTCACCCCGGGAGTCGTGAAGTACTCGGCCTTCGCGATGAAGGTGACCTTGCGGTCGAGGACCGCGGGCAGGAAGAAGGAGTCGGAGAAGGAGAGGTGGTTGCTCGCCAAAATCGCGGGGCCCTCGGCGGGAATGTTCTCGAGGCCTTCCACCCAGGGTCTGAAGGCGACCTTCAGCGGCCCTCCGATGGCGACCTTCATCGTGCCGTACAACAACCGAGTGCCTCCTGTGTCCGTCGATGAGACCTTAACCCGGAGCCCTGTCAAACAGCCCGACGGCCCTGGTCGGTGTCAGTGCGGTCGCGTACGGTGAACCTCACCTGGACTTGCTCACGCTTCTTTCATGAACAGGAGACCTAGGTGCCGGTCCTCCCCGGAGCCGAGCCGTTCCGCCATGAGGGCGGGGAGGCCGGTGTCCTTCTCTGCCACGGCTTCACCGGTTCCCCCCAGTCGCTGCGCCCCTGGGCCCAGCACCTCGCCGAGCACGGCCTGACGGTCTCCCTGCCGCTGCTGCCCGGGCACGGCACCCGCTGGCAGGACATGGCCCTGACCGGCTGGCAGGACTGGTATGCCGAGGTGGACCGCGAGCTGCGCGCCCTCAGCGAGCGCTGCACCTCCGTGTTCGTGGCCGGTCTGTCCATGGGCGGCACCCTGGCCCTCAGGCTGGCCGCCAAGCACGGGGACGCGGTGAGCGGTGTCGTGGTCGTCAACCCGGCGAACCGCATGCACGGCCTCGCGCCGTACGCCCTTCCGGTGGCCCGCCACTTCGTCCGTACGGCGCCCGGGATCGCCAGCGACATCAAGAAAGAGGGCAGCGTCGAGCTGGGGTACGACAAGGTGCCGCTGCACGCGGCGCACTCCCTGCGCACCTTCTTCCGGCAGGTGGACGGCGAGCTGCCGCAGGTCACCCAGCCGCTGCTGGTGCTGCGCAGTGCCCAGGACCATGTGGTGCCGGCGGCCGACTCCGCGCGTGTGCTGAGCCGGGTGTCGTCGACGGACGTAACTGAGATCGTGCTGGAACAGAGCTACCACGTGGCGACGTTGGACCATGACGCGGAGCGGATTTTCGACGAGAGCCTCGCGTTCATCGGCCGGCACACCACCGGCATCGGCAGCGAAGGGACGGCCGCACGTGGCTGAGCACGACTCCGACCGCGAGGACCGCGAGCCGGACGAGCAGGGCGTCCCGTTCGACGAGGAGGCCGCGTGGGCGGCCATCGTGGCCGGATACGGCGAGGAGCCGAAGGACCCGCCGGGCACGAAGCCGTTCAAGTCGGTCGAGGATCTCGCGCTCCTCGAGACCGAGACGAACGACGACCCGACGACCACGGAGACGCAGCCCACGAAGGACGGGGCGAAGAAGGACGGGGCGAAGAAGGACGCGCCGAAGCAGGACGAGAACCCGGCGAAACCGCTGGGCGGTTCCGTCGCCTTCGCACCCGGTGTCGGGCCCCGTGACTACAGCGCGCCCGAGCCGTCCGAGGAGGACTTCGAGGAGGACGACGAGGGGCACTTCGTCCCGCCGGAGCCGCCACCGCTCCCGGCCGCCGACACCACCTCGAGGTTCGCCTGGCTGGGAGTGCTGGGCGGGCCGGTTCTGCTGCTGGTCGCGGTGCTGCTCGGCTGGGAGATGACGTGGTGGCTGGCCACGGCGGGGATCGGCGGGTTCCTGGGTGGCTTCGTCACGCTGGTGACGCGGATGCGGCCGGACGACGAGGACGACGAGGATCCCGGCCGGGGTGCCGTGGTCTAGTACGGCTCAGTTCGTGGGGATTTGGAGGGTGGCCAGGACCGGGAGATGGTCGGTGGCCGCCCTCATGTCTGCCTCCGTGATCCCGGGGAGGTGCGTGGGGACTCCACAGCCGAGCACCTCGATGCCCTTCGTGGCGAAGATCGCGTCGATGCGCTGGTGGGGCTCCGAGTGGGTCCAGGTGTGTTCGGCACCCATCGGGCTGGTCGCCCAGCAGTCCTGGAGGTTCGCGGCGAGGCGCCTGAAGGTGCGGCCGGTGGGGCGGTCGTTCAGGTCGCCGCCCGCGATGACGTGGTCCACGCCCATGCCGGCGAGGCGGTCGAGGAGCATGCCCGCCTGGTCGTAGCGCTCGTCCTCCTGCAACGACAGGTGACAGCTCAGGACACCGAGGCGGGCGCCGCCGAGTCGTACGACCGCTGTGGCGAAGCCCCTTCTGTGCTGGCCGGGGGTGAGCGGGAGGAGGACGTCTTCGGTACGTTCGACCGTTGCCCGCAGGTTGCAGAGGATCGCGGGGCCCGCCGCTGTGCCGCCTCCGGTGAGGATGACCAGTCCTGAGGCTGACGCCAGCCTTGCCAGCTTCTTGCGCCAGCGGAAGAAGCGGGGGGCCTCCTGGATCAGTACGAGATCGGGTTCGCAGGCCTTGATGACTCGGGCCAGCGCGTCTGTGTCGTCTCGCATCGAGCGGATGTTGTAGCTCAGGACTTTGACCGGAACCATGTGGATCAATCTACGCCCAAGAGCAAGGCCCCAGAGCAAGAGGGAGGGGCGCGAGGTGTGTGCCGCCCCGCGCCCCTGAGTAGGTCCACTGCATGCAGGTTTACATGATCGGGTCCGGCTCTCTCGCCAGGTCCGCGGCGCCCACCAGGCCCGCCTTGTTGCCCAGTTGGGCCGCGATGACGTCGGCGACCGGGCGCCAGTTGCCGCCCACCAGCCAGCGCTTGTAGGACTTGCGGATCGGGTCCAGGACCAGTTCTCCCTCGTCGGAGAGGCCGCCGCCGACGATGAACGCGGAGGGGTCGAAGAGGGAGGCCAGGTCGGCGAGGCCGGCGCCGGCCCAGCGGGCGAGCTCGCGGTAGGAGTCGACGGCCACCGGGTCGCCCTGGCGGGCGGCCATGGAGATGTGCTTGCCCTCGATGCCGTCGGGGCTGCCGTCGCCGAGGCCGAGGAGGATCTCGGCGTTCTCGGGGGTCGCGTTGGCGCGCTGCTTGGCGTACCTCACCAGCGCCCGTCCCGACGCGTACTGTTCCCAGCAGCCCTGCGAGCCGCAGCCGCACAGGAGGCCGTCCGGGACCATGCGGATGTGGCCGAACTCGGCCGCCACCCCGAAGTGGCCGCGGCGCAGCTTGTTGCCGATGATGATGCCGCCGCCGAGGCCGGTGCCCAGGGTGATGCAGATGACGTTGCGGTGGCCCTTGCCCGCGCCGAACTTGTACTCGCCCCACGCGGCCGCGTTGGCGTCGTTCTCCACGACGACCGGAAGGCCGACCCGGGTCTCGACCTTCTCCTTCAGCGGCTCGTTGCGCCAGTGGATGTTGGGCGCGAAGTAGACCTCCGAGCGCTGGCGGTTGACGTATCCGGCCGCACCGATGCCCACGCCCACGATCGCGTGCCCGGCGCGCGCGCCCTCCACCGCCGAGGCGATCGCGTCCACGATGCCCTCGGCCGTGCCCGGGGTCGGCACCTTGTGGGTCGAGAGGATGTTGCCTTCCTCATCGACCACGCCGGCCGCGATCTTCGTGCCGCCGATGTCGACGCCGATGGTGAGTCCCATGAATCCCTCAGTTTCGGTCGAGCCCCGCTACGGCCAACCGTACCCGAGCCCCTGCCGTCAGGGGGTTTCAGTCCAAGTCGATGCGCTCACCGGGACCGGGGTCCTCGCCCCGGTCGCGCAGGGTGTCGTCGCGGCGGCTCCAGCGCTGCTCCTGTGCCTGGACCGCGGAACGGTACGCGGCGAGGAGCTCGCCCCCTGCGGCGGCGAGGTGGTCGAAGACGTCCGGGTTGCGTTCGATGACCGGCTCGACCGCGGCCTTGGCCTGCTGGACGACCTGCTTGACCACCTGCTGGGCGGCAGGTCCTGCGATGCCCCCGAGGAGCGGGGACTGGAGGCCGGACAGCTTCTCGGCGACGTTGTCGACGAGCTTGCGCAGCTCCTCGGCTGCCGAGCCCGGGGGCGGGCCGTACTGGGTGCGGCGGCGGGCCTTCTCCGCCGCGAGGTCCTCAGCGGCCGCCGTCGCCCACGCGTCGGCGTCGGTCGCCCGTACCTCGTCCACGGGCTCCACGGGCTCGCGGTCTCCGGCGTCGGACGGGGGGAGCTCTTCGCTCATGACGACCTCCTGACTACGGTTCGTCCCTACGACGTTACCCGAACGGGCGTACCCGGTTCACGGGGTCCGGGGCCACAGATCCGGGTCCGGCGCGAACCGGATCCGCAGCTCGCCCTCGCGCAGGGCGGCGCCGGCGACGGTGCAGCGGCGCAGGGCCGAGGGCAGCGGCACGATCCGGCGGAACTGCCCCGCGCTGACGAGGAGTTCGTCGCCGCGCCGGATCAGGTCCAGTTCGTCGCGTATGGCGCCGGGCAGCGGGAGATGCCACACCAGGACGCCGTCCTCGGCGAGGTGATCGGTGACGGGCCACTCGACCGTGGAGGTCGTGTCGTTGACCTCGGGGACGGGCAGGGCGGTGAGGTCGTCGGTGCCGCGCGGGTCGTGGCCGAGGTGCGGGACGGCATGGACGTCGTACGACTCCTGCCACTCCTCCAGGGCCTTGCGCTGCTGGGCGACGAGGCCGGCGGGCCACTCCTCCGGTACCACGCGGTTGGCGATCAGGGCGTCGGGGCGCAGGCCGCGCAGGGCGAGGGCGAGGCCCGCGGACCGTACGTCGTCGGTGCCGGCGGGGCCGGGTTCGGCGACGAGTCGCACGACGACCTCCCGATCGGCGAGGACGGCCTCGACCGCGCCGAGTTCGGTGTCCCAGCGGGCGGCGGTCTCGTAAAGCCACTCCGAGGGCATGGGGACGCCGGCGAGCCTTCCGAGCACGGGGCGCAGGCCCGCGGCGGCCTGGCGCTCGGCCGGGAGCAGGCGGCGCAGGTAGCGGCGGAGTTCGTCGGGGAGGGAGAGGAGGGCGAGGGCCTGCTGGGTGGGCGGCAGGTCCACGACGAGCAGCTCGTGCCGCTCGGAGAGCGCCGCGTCGCGCACGGCCCGCAGGAGGGTGAGCTCCTCGGCGCCGGGGAGGGGGGTGACCTCCTCGGGGTCCAGGCGGGAGGCGCCGAGCAGGTTGAGCACGTTGGAGGCGCGGTCCTGGAAGCGGGCGAGATCATCCCGGAAGCCGGCGGTGGCGTCGGGGCGCCAGGCGGTGAGGTGCGGGGTGACCCGGGTGGGGGTGGGGCCCGTTGTCGCGCCGAGAGCCGTGCCGAGGGTGTCGGTGCGGTCGGCGCTCAGCACCAGGGTGCGGATGCCGTTGCCTGCGGCGCGCAGGGCGGTGGCGGCGGCGACCGTCGTACGACCGCTGCCGCCGGGGCCGGTGATCAGGATGGTGCGCATAGGGGTGAACCGTAACGGACGCGGCGGATCAGTCCGGCTCCAGGCCGGTGGGGGCTGGTCGCGCAGTTCCCCGCGCCCCTAGGTGGGTACAGCTAGGCAGGCAATGACTGCACCTACTCAGGGGCGCGAGGAACTGCGCGACCGACCCCCACCGGCCCGCAGCCGACCGCGAAACCCCTACTGCCCCGATTCCACCCGCTTCTTCAACCCCGCCAGCGCCCGGTCGATGATGACCTTCTCCGCCTTGCGCTTGATCATGCCGAGCATCGGGATCTTGACGTCGACCGTCAGCAGGTAGGTGACCTCCGTCGAACCCGCACCCGCCGGCTTCAGCACATACGAACCGTCCAGCTGCCGCAGCATCTGGGACTTCACCAACGTCCAGGAAACCTCGTTCTCGCCGGTCCACGTGTAGCCGAGGACCTGGTCGTCCTTGATGGCGCCCGCGTCCATGACCAGCCGGACCTGCTCGGCGCGGCCGGAGGCGTCCGTCGAGAGGACCTCCGCCTGCTTCACCTCGCCCGTCCAGTCCGGGTAGCGGGCGAAGTCCGCGATCACCGCCATGACGTCGGCAGGCGCAGCTTCGATCGTGATGCTCGAACTGGTGTGTTCCGCCATCGCCGTGGCTCCTCCAGATAAGGTCCGGTGAGGAAGGGTGGTACGCACGTCTGTGCAGCGTGAAGGCTACCGCGCGTCCGGGCTCACCATTCCAGCGCCCACGGCTTCCCGCTCCCCGCGAAGTGCCCCACGTTCACGCACTCGGTCGCCCCGATCCGCATCCGCCTGACCAACGGCTGGTGGACGTGACCGAACAGCGAGTACCGGGGCCGGGTTCGGCGGATCGCGTCCAGCAACGCCCGGCTCCCCCGCTCGAACCGCCGCGCCACCGTGTCGTACACCAGCTCCGGCACCTCCGGCGGGATGTGCGTGCACAGCACGTCCACCTCGCCCACCGCCTCGATCTTCGCCGCGTACTCCTCGTCGCTGATCTCGTACGGCGTCCGCATGGGGGTCCTGAGACCGCCGCCCACGAAGCCGAACGTCCGGCCGCCGATCTCCACCCGCTCGCCGTCGAGCACGGTCGTACCGGGCCCTGCGTACTCCGGCCACAGAGGCGGCATGTCGACATTGCCGTAAGTCGCGTACGTCGGTGTGGGGAACGCGGCGAACATCTCGGCGTACTGCTTGCGCACCGCCTTCTCGATCACGGAGGCCCGGTCGGCGCCGATCCCGCCCCACAGCCGGGCCCCGAGCTCTCGCGCCTCCTCGAAACGGCGGGCGGTGCGCAGTTCCACGATCAGGTCGGCGTTCTCCGTCCCGAACAGGTCGGGGAAGATCCCGCGCGAGTGGTCGGCGTAGTCGAGGAAGAGAACGAGGTCGCCCAGGCAGATCAGGGCGTCGGCACCCTCGCCGGCTCTGGCCAGGTCACGGGCGTTGCCGTGCACATCGCTGACCACGTGTACGCGCGTCTTCCGGTTTCCGGCCGGTGTGGGTGCCATGACGATCAAGAGTAGGCCTGTGCGGCATACGTGAACAGAGCCGACCGGTCCTGTGGTTACTGGCCAGTCGGTAAGTAGGTGGACTACTGTGCGCGAAGAACCCCCAATACGTGTGACGCAGCGAACATCTCGCCGAGACCCCCTGTCGAAGAAGCCATACCGGCGGGTAACGTCCGGGCAGTCCAGTCGTGCTCAGCGTTCAACTACTGAATCTCTGAGCACTGCCCGAGCCTTGGACCGACCGTCGCATCACACAACGTCGTGGCGCCGGCGCCCTATGAGGAGCAGCAGTCTTGCGCGAGTTCAGCCTTCCGGCTTTGTACGAGGTCCCTGCGGACGGCAATCTCACCGACATCGTCCGGAGAAACGCCGCGCAGCATCCCGACGTCGCCGTCATCGCCCGCAAGGTGGGCGGTCAATGGCAGGACGTGACGGCCACGGCGTTCCTGGCCGAGGTGCACGTCGCCGCCAAGGGGCTGATCGCCTCCGGCGTCCAGCCGGGCGACCGGGTCGGCCTGATGTCCCGTACCCGCTACGAGTGGACGCTGCTCGATTTCGCGATCTGGAGCGCGGGCGCGATCACCGTGCCGGTGTACGAGACCAGTTCGCCGGAGCAGATCCAGTGGATCCTCGGCGACTCCGGCGCGACCGCCTGCGTCGTGGAGCTGGACGGTCACACCGCGGCCGTCGAGTCGGTGCGCGACTCGCTGCCCGCCCTGAAGCACGTCTGGCAGATCGAGGGCGGCGGGATCGAGGAACTGGCCCGCGCCGGCAAGGACATCAGCGACGCGGCCGTCGAGGAGCGCAGCTCGCTGGCGAAGGCCGACGACCCGGCGACCATCGTCTACACCTCCGGCACCACCGGCCGTCCCAAGGGTTGTGTGCTCACCCACCGCAGTTTCTTCGCGGAGTGCGGCAACATCGTGGAGCGGCTGCGCCCGCTGTTCCGCACCGGTGAGTGCTCGGTGCTGCTCTTCCTGCCGCTCGCGCACGTCTTCGGCCGGCTGGTGCAGATCGCGCCGATGATGGCGCCGATCAAGCTGGGCATGGTCCCGGACATCAAGAACCTCACCGACGAGCTGGCGTCCTTCCGGCCGACGCTGATCCTGGGCGTCCCGCGCGTCTTCGAGAAGGTCTACAACTCGGCGCGCGCCAAGGCGCAGGCGGACGGCAAGGGCAAGATCTTCGACAAGGCCGCCGACACGGCGATCGCCTACAGCAAGGCCCTGGACACCCCGTCGGGTCCGTCGCTCGGCCTGAAGATCAAGTACAAGACCTTCGACAAACTCGTCTACAGCAAGCTGCGGGCCGTGCTGGGCGGTCGCGGCGAGTACGCCATCTCCGGTGGCGCCCCGCTCGGCGAGCGCCTGGGGCACTTCTTCCGCGGCATCGGCTTCACGGTCCTGGAGGGCTACGGCCTGACCGAGTCCTGTGCCGCGACCGCGTTCAACCCGTGGGACCGCACGAAGATCGGCACGGTCGGTCAGCCGCTGCCGGGTTCGGTGATTCGGATCGCGGACGACGGCGAGGTGCTGCTGCACGGCGAGCACCTGTTCAAGGGCTACTGGAACAACGAGGCCGCCACGGCCGAGGCGCTGACCGACGGCTGGTTCCACACCGGTGACATCGGCACCCTCGACGAGGACGGCTACCTCAGGATCACCGGCCGCAAGAAGGAGATCATCGTCACCGCGGGCGGCAAGAACGTCGCGCCGGCCGTGATCGAGGACCGTATCCGGGCGCACGCCCTGGTCGCGGAGTGCATGGTGGTGGGCGACGGGCGGCCGTTCGTGGGCGCGCTGATCACCATCGACGAGGAGTTCCTGGGCCGTTGGGCCGAGGAGCACGGCAAGCCGGCGGGTGCCACCGCGGCGTCGCTGGCCGGGGACGCGGACCTGAACGCGGCGATCCAGGCCGCGATCGACGACGGCAACGCCGCGGTGTCGAAAGCGGAATCGGTGCGGAAGTTCCGCATTCTGTCCTCCCAGTTCACGGAGGAGACGGGCCACCTCACGCCGTCGCTGAAGCTGAAGCGCAATGTGGTGGCGAAGGACTACGCGGACGAGATCGAGGCGATCTACGCCAAGTAGAACGCCTGGTGAGAGAGCGTCATGGCGCGGTGTCCTCGGCGAGGACCCGCGCCATCGTGCGTTCGGCGAGCGCGGTGATGGTGACGAACGGGTTGACCCCGATGTTGCCGGGGATCAGCGAGCCGTCGGTGACGTAGAGCTTCTGATAGCCCTTCACCCGGCCGTAGGTGTCGGTGGCCCTGCCCAGCACACAGCCGCCCAGCGGGTGGTAGGTGAAGTCGTCGGCGAAGACCCTGCTGGGGGAGCCGAAGAGGTCGTACCGGTAGATGGTCGAGTTGGCGGAGTTGATCCGGTCGAAGAGCTTCTTGGCCATGCCGGAGGAGACCGAGCTCTGCGCGGCGCTCCAGTCGAGGTTCAACTTCCCTCCGCTGTAGGAGAATCTGGCGCGCTGCGGGTTCTTGGTGATCGCCAGGTACAGGCTCACCCAGTGCTCGAGTCCCGTGGGCAAGGGCGCGATCTCGGCGAAGACGGGGTTGTCGGTGTTGGCCCAGTCGTCGATGCCCATGACCGGCATGGTCGACTGGTTGGCGCCGACGGTGTCCCACAGGTGGTTGGCCCGCCCGAGCATC
Organism: Streptomyces sp. NPDC050759; assembly: GCF_044456945.1. Lineage (NCBI taxonomy): Bacteria > Bacillati > Actinomycetota > Actinomycetes > Kitasatosporales > Streptomycetaceae > Streptomyces > Streptomyces sp. NPDC050759. Next base: position 166,197 of record NZ_JBITGI010000001.1, read on the forward strand.
ACGTTGCCGTTGGGGCCCCAGCCGGCCCCGACGCTCGCGTCCAGCGCCGGGAGGGTCCCCGACTGCCGTGATCTGAGCAGGAGTTCACTCGTCCCCAGGCTGCCGCCACCGAGGAACAGATAGGTGCAGCCGTACTGCCTGGTCTCGACGACCGCGCCGGTGTTGTCGATGCGGTCGGCGGTCAGCACCCAGCTGCCGTCGCCCGCCCGGCTGATCCCGGTGACCTTCTCCATGGTGTGGATGGTGACGTTGCCGGTGCCGAGCGCGGACGCCAGATACGTCTTGTCGAGGCTCTTCTTGCCGTGGTTGTTGCCGTAGATGACCTCCTGGCCGAGGGCCGACTTGGTGGCGGTACCGGCGGCCTCGCGCTGCATGTAGCCGAAGTCGTAGACGCTGGGCACGAAGGTGGTCGTCAGGCCGGTGTTGCCGGCGTGCTTCCGGGAGACCCGGCTGAACTGGTACCACTCGGTCGACTCGAACCAGGCCGGGTCGACGGTGTTGACGCCGAGCATGGCGCGGGCGCGCGGGAAGTAGGTGTTGTACATCTCCGCGGTGTCGACGCCGGGGAACTGCTCGGCGAAGTAGGACTGGCGCGGGGTGACCGCCATCGAGCCGTTGACCAGGGAGCCGCCGCCGACTCCGCGGCCCACGAAGACGGACATGTTGGAGAAGCGGACGCGGTCCAGGACGCCGGGGTAGGGGTTGATGTCCTTGTTGACGACGTCCAGCCACAGGAAGGTGGCCAGCGGCGCCTCGGTGCGGGTGCGGAACCACATGGAGCGCTGGTCGGGGTTGGCGGTGTTGCAGAAGACGTTGCCGTCGGGCCCTGCGGTGTTCCAGAGCCGTCCCATCTCGAGGACGAGGGTGCGGATGCCGGCCTGGCCGAGGCGGAGGGCGGCGACGGAGGCGCCGTAGCCGGAGCCGACGACGATGGCGGGCGCGGACTCGACCGCGGCGGGCTCGTCCGCGCGGGCCGACTGGAGGCCGACACGGGTGAAGCCGTAAGTGGCCGCCGTCTGGAGGGCGGCCATACCAAGGATCTGACGTCTAGTCAGCTGACGCTGCATCAGTTTTGCTGTCATGCGCGCAGCATCGGCGGATTATCGGCCTCCGGCTATAGCAGGGTCTTCAACTTTTCCGCCAACAAATCCCACCGCCACTTCTCCTCGACCCACTCCCGTCCCCGTTCCCCCATACGCCTCCGCAGTTCCGCGTCGCCGAGGAGGACGACGATCCGCTCGGCGGTCTCCTCGACCGATCCGCCGCGCACGACCCAGCCGGTCTCGCCGTCGAGGACCGCGTCCGGGGCGCCTCCGGAGTCCCCGGCGACCACGGGCAGGCCGGTCGCGGAGGCCTCCAGGTAGACGATCCCGAGCCCCTCGACGTCGAGCCCGCCCCGGCGGGTCCGGCACGGCATCGCGAAGACGTCCCCGGCGCCGTAGTGGGCGGGCAGCTCGGCCCAGGGCACGGCTCCGGTGAAGCGGACGGAGTCGGCGACACCGGTCTCGTGCGCGAGCCTGCGCAGCTCCTTCTCGTAGGGCCCGCCGCCGACGATCAGCAGAACGGCGTCGGGCTCCTTCATGAGGATCCGCGGCATGGCGAGGATCAGCGTGTCCTGTCCCTTGCGCGGCACGAGCCGGGACACGCACACGACCACCGGCCGGTCCGTCAGCCCCAGCCGCGCCCGCACGGCGTCGCCGCCCGACCCGGGATGGAAGGTCTTCTCGTCGACGCCCGGCGGCAGCTGCACCATCCGTGCGGCGGCCGCCGGGGTCAGCGCGGCGGCGATCCTGGACCGCGTGTACTCGCCGAGGTAGGTGATCGTGTCGGTCGACTCCCCGATCCGGCCGACCAGCTGCCGTGCGGCGGGCAGTTGGGCCCATCCGGCCTCGTGCCCGTGGGTCGTGGCCACCAGTCGCCCGGCACCCGCCCTCCGGAGCGCCGGCGCCATCAGCCCGAGCGGCGCGGCCGCCCCGAACCACACCGACGTACAGCCGTGCTCACGCAGCAGCCCGACGGCCCTGCGGGTGGCCCCGGGCGTCGGCAGCAGCATGGTCGTGGAATCCCGTACGACCGTGAAGGGCTGCTCCGCGTCGAAGGCGGCGGTCGCCTCGACGCCCTCCCGGCTCCGCTTCCAGGTGGAGGCGTACACGACCAGGCGATCGGGGTCGAGCCGCAGCGCCATGTTGTGCAGGAACGCCTGGATACCGCCCGGGCGGGGCGGGAAGTCGTTCGTCACGATCAGGGTCTTGTGCATCGCCGCCGACCCTACCGAACCGGCAGCTCACAGCCGGGGACGGCCGCCCTTATGGCACCCTCACAGGAGAGCGGGACATCATGTTCTCCTCAAGCGACCATTTCAGGGCTACGGCGAACGGCGGGGAACCACGTGGAGACGACGGGCGTGCGGCGGTCCCTGACGTGGCTGCTGCTGACCTGGGGCGTGACCAGGCTGCTGCTCCTGCTGTGGGTCTTCAAGGTCTACGTCTTCCCGGGCCCGGACGTCACCAGTGACGTGTCGGTCATCTACCAGGGCTGGTACGACGTCCTGCGCACCGGAACGTTCCCGCAGTCCGACGTGACCTGGCAGTATCCGCCCGCCGCGGCGCTCGCGATCCTCTCCCCCGCGCTGCTGCCCTTCCTGGAGTACACGCAGGCCTTCTTCCTCATGGCCTTCGCCGCGGACCTGGCCGCCCTCCTCCTGCTGCTGTACGCGGGCCTGCGTCCCGGACGGCGGCTGCGGGGGGCCTGGGTGTGGGTGGCGGGCGTACCGCTGCTCGGCCCGACCGTCTACTCCCGCTACGACGTGATGGTGACCGCGGTGGCCGTCGCCGCGGTCCTCGCGGCCGCCCGGCATCCGAAGGTGGCCGGGGCGCTGGTGGGCTTCGGGGCGCTGCTGAAGGTGTGGCCCGCGCTGATCCTCGTCGGGATCCGCAGGCGGAGCGTCTGGGCCTCGGCCGCGGTGACGGTCGTGGTGGTGGCCGGGCTGTTCGCCGTCGCGATGCCGGGGGCCTTCGCCTTCCTGACCTTCCAGCGGGAGCGGGGCACCGAGGTGGAGTCGCTGGGCTCGCTGGTCTTCCACATCGCCCGGCACCACGGCTGGGAGGGCTCGGTGCTGCTCAACTACGGCTCTGTGGAGTTCCTCGGCCCCTGGGTGACCATGGTCAGCACGGCCGCGCTCGCGCTGACCGGCATGGCCTTCGGACTGCTGCTGCTGTGGCGGCTCGCGGCCACCCGGTTCGAGGCGCACACGGCGGCCGACGCGGCGCTGGTGGCGGTGCTGATGTTCACCACCACCAGCCGCGTGATCAGCCCGCAGTACCTGGTGTGGCTGGTCGGTCTCGCGGCGGCCTGTCTGTGCTTTCGCGCGAGCCGGATGGGCGTGCCGGCCGTCCTGGTGCTGATGGCGTGCTTCGTGACGGTCCTGGAGTTCCCGATCTGGTTCGCGGACGTGGTGGGGAGCACCCCGCGCGGCATCGTCCTCCTGGTCGCGCGCAACGGCCTGCTGGTCCTCGCCACCGTCATCGGCATGCGCGAGCTGTGGAAGGCGACGGTCCCGAAGCCCGCCCCGGCGGCCCCGGTGCCGGATCAGGCCGAGGCCCCCGCCCAGGAAGCCTCCGCCTCCTCCTGAACTCCGGCACATGTCCGCCGGAACAGCACCGTCACGACCCCGCACCAGCCTCTGGCCATCGAACGGTTGGATCAGCCGAGCTGAGCCCGCAGATACGCGCGCCACTCGGCCGTGAACGCCTTCAGGTCGGTGCCGAGCACCTTCGCCATGGCCTCCTCCACCGCCCCCGGCCGCTCCTTGTGCGTGCCCACGGACCGGTAGAACGCGCCCAGCTTCGCCTCGCCCCACCGGTCCGCGATCATCCGGCAGGCCATCCAGCCGCTCTCGTAGGACCTGGCGAGCCCGGTCGCGGTGCCGCCGAAACCGAAGTCCGCGTCGGACGGCAGGACCGTCGGCACCCGGCGCTCGGCGACGGCCTCTCCCAGCTCCGGTGCGGCCTCGGCCGGGGTGCGCCCGGTGCCGCGGTAACCGACCCAGTCGGCGTACCCCTCCGACAGCCACAGCGGGGTCGCGGCGGTGCTGTCGGCGCGGGTGGCGACATGGGTGGTCTCGTGGGTGAGCACGACCTGCCCGCCCACGGTGCCGAGGAGGCCGTACGCGTCGGGGTTGACGATGATCCGGTCCGCGGGCGCCTGCGCCGGGGCACCGGTCTCGCCGGTGGTGACGGCCGCGATCCCGCGGTACGAGGAGGCGGGCGAGCCGAGCAGGCCCGCCATCCCCTCCACGGACCCCGGCACGAGCACGACGACGTGCCGGGACCACTCGGTGCCCCAGGCGTCCGACACGGCGGGCACGGCGTGGTCGGCCAGATCCGCGAAGGAGTGCAGCTTCTCGCCGGAGTGTCCGACGCCGAGGACCAGGCTGTGCCGTCCGCGCACGACGGTCACCTCGCCCTGGTCCCACAGCTGTTGCGGTGCCTTCCCGGCGGGCTTCTCACCGACGACGTACCACTGGTCGGACGCGTCCAGGGAGAGGTCCAGGGTGCGGGCGACGGTGACGGGGGCGCTGTCGTAGCCCTGGACCTGGTAGCGCAGTTCCGCGTCGGCGGTGGCGGTGGAGCCGCTGCGGTGGACGCCGGTGACCTTGTACGACCAGGAGGCGAGCGGTACCGCACTGACGTCGTCGAACCAACTGGCGCTGCCCGTCTCAGCGATCGCCGCCTTGTCCCGGTCGAGGACGGCGGTGGCCCGCCGGTCGAGGAGGCGCTGGACGTCGGCCTTCGCGGTGTCGCCGGCCGTCGGCCTCCCGCCGCAGGCCACCAGGGAGGTCAGCAGCAGGCACAGCACCACGACACCGTGTTTCGACGCCCGCCTTCGACCAGCCATGTTTCCCGATCGTACGGGTATCGGATGCCGTCGGTCAGGGGCGTGTGACCGTCGCCCCCGGCATCATGCCCACCGGGTCGTAGCGCACCGGGGCGCCGGGATAGGGGGCGTGGACGACCTGACCGTTGCCGACGTACATGCCGACATGGCTGGCGTCGCCCCGGTAGGTGACCAGGTCGCCGGGCATCGCCTGGGAGAGCGGGACCTGGCGGCCGGCGTAGCGCTGGGCCTGGGACGTGCGGGGCAGGGCGACGCCGGCCTGGGCGTAGGCCCACTGCATCAGGCCCGAACAGTCGAAGCCGGTGGGCCCGTTGGCGCCCCACACGTACGGCATGCCGAGCGCGGACTGCGCGGCGGCCACCGCGGCTGCCGCCCGGCCCGAGGGCGCCACCGCACCCGAGAGGTCGGGCAGCCGGCCGGAGCGGGAGGCCCGGTCGTAGGCGGCGCGTTCGTCGGACGGCAGGGAGTTGAGCAGCTCGCGCGCCCTGGCGAGCTTCCTCTCGACGGTCCGCTTGTGGGAGGCGACGGCCTTGCGGCTCTTCTCCAGTTCGCCGAGCTTGTGTGCCGCTTCGCCGCGCTCCTGGGCGAGTTCGCGCATGGCCTCCTGGAGGTCCTTGAGCTCACCCGCCTGGTGGGCGCTGATCCGGTCGAGGACGGCGGCCTTGTCGAGGTACTCGTCCGGGTCGTCGGAGAACAGCAGCGCGAGGGACGGGTCGAGGCCACCGGAGCGGTACTGGGCGCCGGCCAGCGAACCGAGCGCCTCCCGCATGGAGTTGATGCGCTCCTGCTGCCGCGCCATCCTGTCCTGCGCGGTGCTGACCTCCTCGCGCAGCGAATCGGCGCGCTCGTCGGCCTTGTTGTAGGCCTCGGTGGCGTGCTCGGCCTCCTCGTAGAGACGGTCCACCTCGGCCCGGGTGTCGTCGGACGGGGCGGCGACGGCCGGTACGGCGCCGAGCGCGGCGGCCGCCGCGGCCAGCACGGACAGGGCGGCACCGGCGCCCCGGTTGAACCCGGACGTCTGGACAAGGCGGCGATGGGACCCCACGGGAAGCCGCGCTCCTTCCACTGACGGACAGAGACGTTCCCCGGCGAGGGGGAAACGCGGCCGACAGTAGCCCCGCGGCGGAGGCACATCCAACGACCTCCGTGGGCACACAACGTGACACCCCGCCTATGACGCAGGTCATGGGCGGGGTGTGGAGTCAGTTGCGCTGCTCGCAATTCGCCCGAACGGGCGGCGAGTCGTCGCGATCTTGAACGGCCGGGAGGCTCAGATCCGCACGCCGAACTGGAACGGCATGTTGTTGATCGACTCGTAGCGCACGACCGTGCCGGTGCGCGGGGCGTGGATGACCTGGCCGTTGCCCGCGTACAGGGCGACGTGGTGCAGGTCGCCGTAGAAGATGACCAGGTCGCCGACCTTGAGGTCGCTCATGCTGTAGATGCGCGTGCCGGCGTTGGCCTGGGCCTGGGAGGTGCGCGGGATGGTGATGCCGGCCTGGGCGTAGGCCCAGGAGGTCAGGCCCGAGCAGTCGTAGGAGGCGGTGCCGGTGGCGCCGTAGACGTACGGCTTGCCGAGCTGGGTCTGGGCGGCGTTGAAGGCCGCCTGGGCCCGGGCGGAGGACGCGGGGGCGTCACCGAGGTCCACGCGCTCGCTCGCGGAGCGGCTGGCACGGGCGTCGGCGGCGGCGAGGGCGGCCTTCTCGGCGGCCGTCAGCGTGTTGAGGAGCTTCTGCGCCTCGGCGAGCTTGCCCTGAACGGCCTTCTTCTGCTTGGCCAGTTCGGTGCGGGTGCTCGAGAGGTCCTTGAGCTTCTCGGAGGCCTCGGCGCGGTCCTGGGCCAGCTCGCGCTGCTTCTCCTGGATCTTCTTCAGCGCCTCGACCTGCTGGGAGCTGAGCTGGTCCGCGGTGGACGCCTTGTCCAGGTAGTCCTCCGGGTTGGAGGACAGGAAGAGCTGGAGCGAGGAGTCGATGGTGCCGCTGCGGTACTGCGCGGCGGCCGCGAGGCCTATGGAGTCCCGCAGTTCGTTCAGGTCGTCCTGGCCGCGGGCCACGTTGTCCTGGATGGTGGAGATCTCCTTCTGGAGCTTCTCCTGCTTCTCCTTGGCGCCGTTGAGCTTCTCGGTGGCCTGCTCGGCCTGCTCGTACAGGGCGTCGACCTTCGCCTTGACCTCGTCCTTGCTCGGCTTCTCGCTGGGCGCGGCGTTGGCGGCATTGGCACTGAGGGCCACGGCGGCAGCAGCTGCGGTCGTGAGCACGGTCACGCGCGTACGGCTCGGCTGCTTGGGTCGACGGTGGGACGCCACGGAGGTGAACTCCTTCTTTTGAGTGATCACCCGCTTGGAGGTTCGAGCCCAGACCCTAGTGACCTTCCCGTGATCATTCAAATCCTCAGGAGCAAAATCTCGTCACGCCCTGCATTCTTTGCACATAACTCACATGCAGTGAGGTCAACTTGACGCTACGTTGCGTGACGATACGGCCAATTCGGGCACGCTGCGCCTTCCCGGGGGATAACCCCCGGACCCCCAGCAGAAAGACGACTCGGACCACGGGACCGGCACGGGCACCCAGAGCGGCGGACTCTTCGCCCAAGCCTTCGACCGACCCGGCGACGGCGTACCGCGATTCAACCCACCCTCGAAACACTGCCCTTGCCGCCGCTGTCTCGGTCATCCGCGTCACGGCAGCCCCCAACCTCCCGCTTCAGGACAGCCGCTTCAGAAGCACCGCGGAAGCGACCGGCCGCGCCCCCGCCTTGGCGATGCCGTCGGCGACCTCGCGGTCGGTCGAGGCGACGATCACCGGCCGTCCGGGCGGCTCGGCGCGTACCAGCTGGCGGATCAACTCGTCGGCGGTGACGCCCGCCTTGGAGAACAGCACCCGCACCCCGCGCGGCGGCGCGAGCAGCACGGGTGCGGCCAGCTCGGCGCCGTCGAAGACACAGGTCACCTCCGCCCCCGTCTGCGCGGCGAGCTGGGAGAGCTGCCCGAGGAGCCTCAGGCGCTGCTTCTCCAGCGGCATCTGGGGATAGCCGGTCTTGGTGACGTTGTAGCCGTCGACCACCAAGTGCGCCTGGGGCAGGGCGAGAAGCTGGTCCAGGATCGCGGGGTCGTTCTCGGACAGCGCCCGCGCCGCGATGTCCTTCGGGGTCATGCGGCCCGGTTCGACCGCGTCCACCGTCTCGGCGGGCCGCACGGAGACCGGCGGCAACGCCAGCTCCCGCCGCAGCCCCTGGGCCGCGTCCAGAACGGTGTCCAGAAGCAGACGCACGCGCATGTCCTCGACACTGCGCCCCTCCCGCGCCGCTCTGCGCGTGGCCTCCAGGGCGGCCTCCGACTCCCCGAGGCGCGCCTTCAGGCGCCGGGACTCGCTCTCGGCGGCGGACACCTGGGCCTGCCCCTCGGTGCGTACCGTCTCCATCTCGGCCTGCAGCTTGCGCAGGGCCGCCTCACCGCGCTTGACGTCACTGTGTGCCGCGCGCAGTTTGCGGTGAAGCGATTCGGCTTCCTTCTTGGCGGACTCCAGCTCGGTGCGCAGCCGCTCGGTCTCGGCGCGCGTGTGGTCGCGGGCAGCCGTGAGCTCCTCGCGCAGCCGCTCCAGCTCGGCGCGGTTCTCCTCGTCGGCGCGCTCGGCGTCCGCCCGCAGGGCCTCCTCGCCGGCCGCGGTGACCAGCTTGACCCAGCCGGTCGGCCGCAGAACATAGGCCGCGGCCGCCACATCGAGCGGATCCGCGGCCGGGGGCGGGGAACCGGAGTCGAGGGCGCCGGCCAGCTCCGGCTGGCCCTCTCTGAACTTCTCCCCGATCCGCTGGCGGAACAGCGGATCGGTCTCCAGGGCGGCCGCCATGGCGTTGCCCGCGAACTTGGCCCGCCGGTTCGGCGCGAAGCGCGCGTACTGCCTGAGCTGTGCGGGCAGTTCGCCGACGGTCAGCCCGCCGAAGCCCTCCGAGACGATGTGCACGACCCTGCGCCGCACACCGTCGGGCAGCGGACGGTCGAGCACCTCGGCGGCGCCGTCGCCCGGCTCCCCGCCTTGTGTCTCCACCATCCGTCACACCCCATCACTGTGCGGGGCCGGCTCTGTCAGGAGTCGGCGCCCGGCCTGTCCACGAGTTCCACCTGGTCCACGGCGTTGCACCAGCGGCACCGCACCGACTCGATGGTCTCACTGACCACCTCGCGCTCCTCGACCTTCGGCTCTCCGGCCAGGTCGAGGTGGACGTACTCGACGACCTTCGACGAGCGGGTCACGTCGAAGCGCGTGAGGTTGCCGCAGAGGGTGCAGCGCCACCGCGTCGAGGCGGTCGGGAGGGGAACCGTCATCGTGACTGTGCTCTTTCCTACTAGCCATTGTCCGTGACACACCGGCGGCCCGGTGCGTGTGGCTCGTAACCCTAAGGCCTGGCGGGTACTCGCCGCTCGGGCGTCCACAGGGCCTCCCCGACGGCGAGGCGGTCTGTGCGGTTGCGTCCCGTTACGCCATGCTCTGTGTTCGTGATCAGTAACTGGAGGGTGACGGTCGGTGGAGCGTGCAGGTCGCTGTGGGGACCGGCACCGGTCACCTACGGCCTGATCGCGCTGTGCTGTCTGGTCTTCCTGGTCGGCCCCGCCTCGGGTCTCGATCCGGCGTACGGCACCGGGGACGCGGCCCTGGCCGCCCAGCGGGCCTACTTCCACCACTGGGGCGTGGTCCCCGCCGAGCTCTTCGCCGACTCCCCCGGTGCCGCCCTCACCCCGGCCACCGCGCTGTTCGTGCACGGCAGCTGGGTGCATCTGCTGGGCAACATGCTCTTCCTCTACGTCTTCGGGGTGATGACCGAGGAGCGGATGGGCCGGGCGCAGTTCCTCCTCTTCTACGTCGGCTGCGGCTATCTCGCCCTGCTGGGCTACGCGGCCGCCAACGCCGACTCCGAGCAGTCCCTGGTCGGTGCCTCCGGGGCGATCTCGGCGGTCCTCGGCGCGTTCCTGTTCCTGTTCCCCCGGGCCCGGGTGACCAGTCTTCTGCCGTTCCTCTTCTTCCTCCCGCTGCGCTTCCCGGCCTGGGTCGTCCTCCCCTTCTGGGCGGCGCTGCAGTGGCTGGCGGCGGGCCGCGCCTCCGACGGCCCCGGGGTGGCCTATCTGGCCCACCTGGTGGGCTTCGGCCTGGGCCTGGTCTTCGCGTGGGTGCGCTTCGGCCGTAGGACTGCGGTGTCTTCCCGGGGGCCAACCCCCGGACCCCCGGCAGAAAAACCAGGCCGGCCGGACCGCGAGTAGGGTGAGAGCCCTGCCACCGTCCCCCGAGGGAGAGACCCAGCCGTGATCACCGCGATCGTCCTCATCAAGACCAGCGTGGACCGGATCCCCGAGATCGCGGAGCGGATCGCCGCGCTGGAGTCCGTGAGCGAGGTCTTCTCCGTCACGGGCACGTACGACCTGATCGCCATGGTCCGGGTCAAGCAGCACGAGGACCTCGCCGAGGTCATCCCCGGCAGCATCAGCAAGATCCCGGGCGTGGAGGGGACGGACACGCACGTGGCGTTCCGGACCTACTCCCAGCACGACCTGGAGGCCGCGTTCGCGATCGGCCTCGACGGCTAGACCCTAGGAGTCGAGCGCGAGCACGGTGATGCCGTCGGCGGTCGCGACGTACACGCGGGCGTTCCGGACGACCGGCGACTGGGTGCCGACGGAGGCGCCGCCCTCGACGCGCTTCTGCCAGATCTGCTTGCCCTTGCGGTTGACGCCGTAGAGCGTCGAGCCGTGGCGTACGTAGACGGTGTCGCCGAAGACCGTCGGGTTGCTGTACTGGGTTCCGTCGTCGGTGAACTGGAAGGACCACACCGTCGACCCGTCGGCGGGGTTCAGGGCGACGAGTTCGTAGTCGGACGCGGTGACGCCCAGGCCGCCGAAGGGCACGCAGGTGAAGTAGCGGCTGCCGTACACCTTGTCGTTGGTCGTATTCCACAGCGGCTTGCCCTTGCGGCCGATGCCGTGCAGCATCTGCTCGCCGCCCGATCCGACCACCAGCGTGTCGCCGACCAGCGCCGGCCGCCCGGTGTCGAGGCCGGCCGCCGTCGCCCAGAGCCGTTTGCCGGTCTTCGCGTCCAGCGCCTGCACCTGGTCCCCGAACGTGCCGACGTAGACCACCCCGTCGGCCACCATGGGCTCACCGGTGGGCGCAGGACCGGTCGGCGTGGACCAGCGGACGCTGCCGTCGGGGGCGTAGGCCCGCACCCCGCCCGCGTCCGAGCCGTCGCCGTAGGACACCAGGATCAGTTGTCCCGCGGTGACCAGGAACTGGCTGTTCGAGGCGAACGCCCTGGTCCAGCGGACCTTGCCGCCGCGGCCGAGCGCGCAGAGCTTGGAGGCGCCCTCCTGGTCGTCCTCCAGCAGGCAGTACACGCCCTGCGCGGTGGCGAGCGGGGACATGGCCTCGCCGCCCAGCGCGGTGTGCCAGACGGTCCGCCCGTCCAGGTCCAGCGCGTGCAGCGAGCCGTCCGCGCCGCCGACGTACACCCGCGTGCCGTCGGGCGAGAGGGCGGCGCAGGGGCCGCGCCGCCCGCCGAGCCCCTGCACCTTGTACTGCCAGCCCGTCGCGGGCGTGCCCGTCACGGACCCCGTACCGGTCGCCCCGGCCCCCCTCACGCCCGTCGCGGAGCCGTCCGAGGAGTCCCGCAGCCACAGCCACCCGCCCGCACCGCCGGCCGCCACGACCCCGGCGCCGCCCACCGCGGCCCGCAGCAGCCGGCGCCGGGACGGCGGAGCGGGCGTCGGTGGGACATGGGTGACCGCGGGGACGTCCGTGACGGTCACGGGCGCCACGTACTCGACGCGGCTCTCCCGCTCCCCCGAGTCGTGCCCGGGGACCCAGCGCGCACCGCTCCGCGCGGCCTCGGGCTCCTTCGCGGCACCGGGGCCGTACCATCCCGCCCGCAGTCCCTCGCGCAGCGATCCCGCGGTGTGCCCCGCGGCCGCGACCAGCTCCGCGGGCGTCGGCCGCGCGCCGGGCTCGTCCCGCAGACACGCCTCCACCAGCGGCAGTTGTTCCTCCGGTACGGCGGACAGGTCGACGTCCCCGGTCAGGATCCGCAGCAGAACGACCGAATCCTGCCCCTCGCCGAAGGGTTCCTTGCCGCCGGACGCGTACGCGAGGACCGCGCCCAGGGAGAAGACGTCACTGGCCGGCACCACCTGGGCGCCGTTGCGGATCTGCTCGGGCGAGAGATAGCCGACCGACCCGACGACCACGCCGGTCCGGGTCAGTGCCGTGCCCTCCAGAGCCCTGACGATCCCGAAGTCGATGACCCTGGGCCCGTCCGGCGAGAGCAGGATGTTGGAGGGCTTGAGGTCCCGGTGCACCAGCCCCTTGGCGTGGATCGCGGCGAGCGCCTCGGCGAGCGCGGCCGCCAGCAGCCGTACCGCGTCCGCGGGCAACGGTCCCCGGTCGAGCACCGCGTCCCGCAGGTTGGGCCCCGCCACGAACTCGGTCGCCATCCACGGCCGCGCGGCCTCGGTGTCCGCGTCCACGACCCGCGCGGTGTACGTGCCCGCCCCGCCGACGGTCTGCGCGGCCCGCACCTCGTGCCGGAACCGGGCGCGGAAGGTGCGGTCCTCGGCGTGCTCGGCCCGTACGACCTTCACGGCCAGCCGCAGCCCGCCCCGCGCCTCGGCGAGATACACCTCGCCCATGCCGCCGGACCCGAGTCTGCCCAGGACCTGGTAGGGCCCGATGGTCCGCGGGTCCGTCTCACGCAGCTCCTGCACCCCGTGCTCCCCCTGCTTTCCGTACGGCCGCTCAGGGGGAGCGTATACGCGCGCCGGACGCCGGTACGTCAGACGGCCGGGACGCAGCGGCCGTCCTCGGTGCGGTACGTCCACTTCGCACCGTCCTCGACCAGTTCCTTCACGGCCCGCACGAACCGCTCCACGTGCTCGTCCGGTGTGCCCGCGCCGAAGCTCACCCGGATCGCGTTGAGCGACTTCTCGCCGGGCGCGGCCTCGGGGGCGCCGCACTCGCCCTGGGACTGCGGGTCGCTGCCGAGGAGGGTGCGGACGAGGGGGTGGGCGCAGAAGAGGCCGTCGCGGACGCCGATGCCGTACTCGGCGGAGAGGGCGGCGGCGAAGTGGGAGCTGTTCCAGCCCTCGACGACGAAGGAGAGCACGCCGACGCGGGGGGCGTCGTCGCCGAAGAGCGAGAGCACGCGGACCTCGGGGACCTCGGCGAGGCCCGCCCGCACCTTCTCGATCAGGTGCTGCTCGCGGGCGACCAGGGTGTCGAAGCCGGCCTCGGTGAGCGCCCGGCAGGCGGAGGCGATGGAGTAGGCGCCGATGACGTTCGGCGAGCCGGCCTCGTGGCGGGCGGCGCTCTCGTGCCACTCCACGTCCACTCCCCCGTCCTCGCGCCGTGTGACCTTGCGGCTGGCGCCGCCGCCCGCGAGGTAGGGATCCGCGGCCTGCAGCCAGTCGGCGCGGCCGGCCAGGACGCCCGAGCCGAAGGGGGCGTAGAGCTTGTGGCCGGAGAAGGCGACCCAGTCGACGTCGAGGTCACGGACGCTCAGCGGGTGGTGCGGGGCCAGCTGGGCCGCGTCGAGCACGATGCGGGCGCCGTGGGAGTGAGCGGCCGCCGCAAGCTCCCGTACGGGCCACAGCTCACCGGTGACGTTGGAGGCACCGGTGACGCAGACCAGGGCCGGGCCCTGGGGGTCGCGGTCGGCGAGGGCCTTCTCCAGGGTCTCGACGGCCTGCCGCGGGGTGCGCGGCGCGTCGAGGTAGGTGACGCGGGCGTCCTGCCACGGCAGCAGCGAGGCGTGGTGCTCGGTCTCGAAGACGAAGACCTGGCAGTCGGCGGGGAGGGCGGCGGCGAGGAGGTTGAGCGAGTCGGTGGTCGACCGGGTGAAGACCAGCTGGTCGTCGTCGCGGCAGTCGAGGAACTCGGTGACGGTCCTGCGGGCGTTCTCGAAGAGGTCGGTCGACAGCTGCGAGAGGTAGCCGGCGCCGCGGTGCACGCTGCCGTAGTAGGGCGCGTAGGCCGCCACGTCGTCCCAGACCCGCTGGAGGGCGGGGGCGCTGGCCGCGTAGTCGAGGGCCGCGTAGGTGACCTCGCCGCCGGTGACGAGCGGGACGGTGACATCCCGGCCCAGAACGGGCAGCTGGGCACAAATGGTCCGGGCGGGGGCAGCGGTGGAGACAGACATGGGGAACTCCCGTGACAAGAAAGGTGAGATGGGTGTGCGGAGGCGGGGCTCGGCGCCCTATCGCATTCGCTTGCTCACGGAAGACTCCCTCGAATGACCAGGACCCCTGGTTTCGAGAGGGGCCCGCGCTTGCCGTAGACCTCGCTGCCTACGGCCTGGTCTTCACCCGGGGCACCCCGCCACGGACGGAGGGTTGCCGGACAGTCGGCCGGGGCCTCATGACTGTCACTCATGACCTGGTTCAGAAACGTACGTGAGGTGATCGCGGTCCCGCAACCCGTGTCCGGATGACGGGACCGCGATGCCCGCTACGCGTTGCTCGCGGCCACCCAGCGATCCAACGTGCGCCTGGCGGACCCGGAGTCGATCGACTCGGCGGCCCTCGTCATCGCGGCGCCGATCTGCTCGGCCAGCGTCCCCGAACCCGGGTCCAGCGCCACCAGCGCCGCCGCCGAGTTCAGCAGTACGGCGTCCCGGACCGGGCCCTTCTCGCCGTCCAGCAGCCGCCGCGCGACCTCCGCGTTGTACGACGGGTCCGCGCCCCGCAGTGCCTCCACCGGGACCAGCTCGAGGCCGACGTCCCGCGGGTCGAAGCTCTGCTCGGTGACCTTGCCGTCGCGCACGACCCACACCCGGGACGTGGACGTCGTGGTCAGCTCGTCGAAACCGTCGTCGCCGCGGAAGACGAGGGAGGAGTTGCCCCGCTCGGCCAGGACGCCGGCGATGAGCGGCGCCAGGCGGGGGTCGGCGACGCCCACGGCCTGCGCCTTCACCTTGGCCGGGTTGGTCAGCGGACCGAGCGCGTTGAAGGTGGTCCGGATCCCCAACTGCCCTCGTGCGGCGGCCACATGACGCAGCGCCGGGTGGAACTTGATCGCGAAGCAGAAGGTGATCCCGGCCTCCTCGGCCACCTCGGCCACCCGCTTCGGCGTCAGCTCCAGATTGACACCGAGCTTCTCCAGGACATCCGAGGCGCCGGAGGCGGAGGAGGCGGCCCGGTTGCCGTGCTTGACGACCTTCGCGCCGGTGCCGGCGATGACGATCGCCGACATCGTGGAGATGTTCACCGTCTTCGCCCCGTCGCCGCCCGTGCCGACGATGTCGACGGTCCGGCCCGGCACCTCGATGACGTTCGCGTGCTCGTACATCGTCCGGACGAGCCCGGTGATCTCCTGGACGGTCTCGCCCTTGGCGCGCAACGCCACCGCGAACCCGGCGATCTGCGCGTCCGTGGCCTCGCCGCGCATGATCAGGTCCATCGCCCACGCGGTGTCGTCGGCGGAGAGGTCACGGCCGTCCAGCAGGCCGTTGAGCAGAGCGGGCCAGGAACGGCCCGCCGCGGTGTCGCCTCCAGCGGGGGTCACAGCGCTCATGGGGCCGCTCCAGATGTCGTAGAACAAGGTGCTCCCACCCTATCCAGCCCAGGGCACGGCAAAGGGCCCCGTCCGGTGTTCGGACGGGGCCCTTCACCTCGGCCCCTCCGCCTGGGGGCGCGGGGAACTGCGCGACCAGCCCCCACCGACCCGCACCCGCCCCTCCTCGTGGCACGGCGAAGGGCCCGTCCGGGGTGTCGGACGGGCCCTTCTACCGCGCGTGGCGAGCGCAGCGATCAGTGGTGGCCGTGGCCGCTCGTGATCTCCTTGTACTCCTCGACGGTGGGCTTGGGGATCTGGGACTCCTCGCCGTAGTACGCCTCGCTCAGCTTGGCGCGCAGCTTCTCGGAGCCCTTCACCTTGCGCTCGACGCCGTTCTCGTCGACCGTGGCACCGATCGCGGCCGGCTCGTACTGCTCGTGCGCCGTGAGCGTGTGCAGCTGTTCCTGGCTGAGCGGCTCGTGCACCTCGATGAACTCACCGTGCGGCAGGCGCTTGATGATGCCGGACTCGCGGCCGTGCAGCACCTTCTCCCTGTCGCGGCGCTGGAGGCCGAGGCAGATCCGCTTGGTGGCGATGAACGCGAGGACCGGGGCGACGAAGAACGCGACCCGGACGAACCAGGTGATGGAGTTGATCGAAAGGTGGAAGTGGGTGGCGATCAGGTCGTTGCCACCACCGATCAGCAGCACCATGTACCAGGTGATCCACGCGACACCGAAGGCCGTACGGGTCGGGGCGTTGCGCGGGCGGTCCAGGATGTGGTGCTCGCGCTTGTCCCCGGTGACCCAGGACTCGATGAACGGGTAGACCGCGATCGCGACCAGGACCAGCGGGAAGATCATCAGCGGGATGAACACGCCCAGGACGAGCGTGTGACCCCAGAAGTTGATCTCCCAGCCCGGCATGACACGGATCAGGCCCTCGGAGAAGCCCATGTACCAGTCCGGCTGGGCGCCCGTGGACACCTGGTCGGGACGGTAGGGGCCCATCGCCCAGATCGGGTTGATGGAGGCGATCGCCGCGATGGCCGCGATGACGCCGAAGACCAGGAAGAAGAAGCCTCCGGCCTTGGCCATGTAGACCGGCAGCAGCGGCATGCCGACGACGTTGTTGTTCGTCTTTCCGGGACCCGCGAACTGCGTGTGCTTGTGATAGAAGACCAGGATCAGGTGGCCGACGACCAGGCCGAGCATGATGCCCGGCAGCAGCAGCACGTGGATCGAGTAGAAGCGGGCCACGAAGTCGCCGCCCGGGAACTCGCCGCCGAAGAGGAAGAACGACAGGTACGTGCCGACGATCGGCACGGACAGGATCGCGCCCTCCATGAAGCGGACACCGGTGCCGGAGAGCAGGTCGTCCGGGAGCGAGTAGCCGGTGAAGCCGGTGAACATGCCCAGGACGAACAGCAGGAAGCCGAACAGCCAGTTGACCTCACGCGGCTTGCGGAACGCGCCCGTGAAGAACACGCGCATCATGTGCACGAACATGCCGGCGAGGAAGATCAGCGCCGCCCAGTGGTGGATCTGCCGGATCAGCAGACCACCGCGCACATCGAAGGAGATGTGCATGGTCGAGTTGAACGCCTCGGACATCAGCTGTCCCTGCAGCGGGACGTAACTGCCGTGGTACTCCACCTCGTTCATCGACGGGTGGAAGAACAGCGTCAGGTACACACCCGTGAGGATGATGATGATGAAGCTGTAGAGGCAGACCTCACCCAACATGAACGACCAGTGGTCGGGGAAGATCTTGCGCATGTTGGACTTGGCCAGGGAGTAGATCCCCAGCCGGCCGTCGGCCCAGTCGGCGACGCGCTCGCCGGCGGGTGCCTTCTCGCGCGAGCGCGAGTCCGTGGTGGTCGTCTCAGTGCTCATCCGCGCTCCCAGAATGCAGGACCGACGGGCTCCTCGAAGTCGCCGAGCGCTTCGAGGTAACCCTGGTCGTTCACGCCGATGCGCAGCTGCGGCAGGGCGTGACCGGCGGGGCCGAAGATCACCCGGGCACCGTCGGAGAGGTCGAAGGTGGACTGGTGGCAGGGGCAGAGCACGTGGTGCGTCTGCTGCTCGTACAGGGAGATCGGGCAACCGACGTGGGTGCAGATCTTCGAGTACGCGACGATCCCCTCGTGCGACCACTCGAGCTCGCGCTTGTCCTTGATGTTGTCCGGCTGGATGCGGACGATCATCAGGGCGGCCTTGGCGATCTCGGTCTGGAACTCCTCGTCGTGCTCCTCCAGGCCCTCGGGCTTGGCGAAGGTCAGCGAGCCGACCGCGACGTCGGAGGGACGCAGCGGCTGGTTGGTGTTCATGTTGACGAGCTGGAGGCCCTTGCGCCACATGGTGTGGCGGAGCTTGGTGCCGGGCAGCGGGCCGAGGTCGCGCAGCAGCATGACGCCGGAGAGCGGGAACAGGGCCAGCGCGCCGAACATCGTGTTGCGGATCAGCTTGCGACGGCCGAGCGCCGATTCCTTGGCGCCCTGCTTGAAGTCCGCGTGGACCTTCGAACGGACCTCGGGGGACGCCTCGATCGGGTGGCGCTCGTCGGCGATCTCCTCGTCGGACATCAGGGTGCGGGCCCAGTGGACCGCACCCGCGCCGATCGAGAAGAGGGCGAGACCGAGCGTCAGGCCCAGCGCGAAGTTCAGCGCGTTGATGTGACCGATCGGGAAGACGAAGACCGTCTTGTCGTGGGGGATGCCCACGTACGAGGCGATGAACCCGACGGTGGCCAGCATCGACACCGTGAACAGCATGGCCACCGTGCGCTCGGACCGCCTGGCGGCCCGCTCGTCGATGTCCTGCACCCGGTGCTCGTGGGGCGGGAGGCCGGGGTCCGCGAAGGGGTTCTTCTCGTCCGCGACGCCTACCGCGCCGTGCGCGTCCTGCTCTGCGGGCAGGTTCTCTGGAATGTCTTGGCTACTCATGACTTCTTGGCCTTTGCGGTCCGAGCGGCGACCCAGACGGCGACCGCGATCAGCGCGCCGAGGCCGAAGATCCAGGCGAACAGGCCCTCGGAGACCGGGCCGAGACCGCCCAGCTCAAGGCCGCCGGGGCTCACGCTGTCGTCACCGTTGACCGCGTTCAGGTACGCGATGATGTCCTTCTTGTTCTGCTCCGACAGCGTGCTGTCGGGGAAGGACGGCATGTTCTGCGGGCCGGTCTGCATGGCCTCGTAGATGTGCTTCGCGGAGACACCCTCGAGGTCCGGTGCGAACTTGCCGTGCGTGAGCGCGCCACCCTTGCCGGTGAAATTGTGGCACTGCGCGCAGTTGGTACGGAACAGTTCGCCACCCTTGGCGATGTCGGCACCGTCGGGGCCGTACTGCACGGTGGTCGGGATGCTCGGACCAGCGCCCAGCGAGGCGACGTACGCGGCCAGCTGGTCGATCTCGGCCTGCGTGTAGATGACCTTCTTGCGCGGAACCTGCGCGCCCGGCTGCTGGGCCGGCATACGGCCGGTGCCGACCTGGAAGTCGACGGCCGCGGCGCCCACGCCCACCAGGCTCGGACCGTCGGAGGACCCCTGACCGCCGGTGCCGTGGCAACTGGCGCAGCCTACGGCGAAGAGCTTCTTGCCCTCGTCGATGGCCAGGGACTGGGCGGTTTCATCTGCCTGCGCCTTGCTCGCGGGTGCGAACACGGCGTACAGCCCCCCGGTGCATGCCAGCGCGAGGAGTAGGACGACGAGCGCCGCCAGCGGATGGCGTCGTCGTGCGGAGAGCTTTTTCACGGATTACCCCGGTGTCAGGATCTTCTGCGTCGATGCTTGCGATGTCGGGAGCGGGCCCGGCTACTTGATCAGGTAGATCGTGGCGAAGAGGCCGATCCAGACGACATCGACGAAGTGCCAGTAGTAGGACACGACGATGGCCGCGGTGGCCTGTTCGTGGGTGAACCGCTTCGCCGCGTACGTACGGCCGAGGACGAACAGGAAGGCGATGAGGCCGCCTGTCACGTGCAGACCGTGGAAGCCGGTGGTCAGGTAGAAGACCGACCCGTACGGATCGGACGAGAGGGAGATCCCGTCCTTCTTCACCAACTCGGTGTACTCGTAGATCTGACCGCCGATGAAGATCGCGCCCATGATGAAGGTGATGATGAACCAGCCCCGGAGCTTCTTCACATCACCTCGTTCAGCGGCGAAAACGCCCAGCTGGCAGGTGAGAGAGGAGAGCACCAGGATCGTGGTGTTCGTCGCCGAGAACGGAACGTTCAGGGCGTGCGCCATCTCTTTCCAGTGATCAGGACCCGTCACCGATCGCAGGGTGAAGTACATCGCGAAGAGGGCCGCGAAGAACATCAGCTCGGAACTCAACCAGATGATGGTTCCGACGCTGGTGAGGTTCGGCCGGTTGACCGACGGGTGCGCGTGCCCGGTTGTCTCTGTCGTTGCTGTCGCCACGACCGACATTATGTCGGTCGCTTATCCCGCCCTCACCCCGGGGGGTGCCGTTCGGAGTGTCTCCCTGTTCCGGACCGGTGTTGACGTGGGGTGCAAGGGAGTAGCATCCGGCCCAACGGGCCTGTCCTTACGACGCTGACGTCACGGAGGAACAATGCAGCCGACCGCCACGGTGCTGGTCTACAGCGACGATTCCAACACCCGCGAGCAGGTACGGCTCGCGGCGGGCCGTCGACCGGCTCCCGACGTCCCGTTGGTCGAGTTCCTGGAGTGCGCCACGCCCGCGGCGGTGCTGAAGGAGCTGGACAAGGGCGGGATCGACGTCTGTGTGCTGGACGGGGAGGCCGTGCCGATGGGGGGCATGGGGCTCTGCCGGCAGATCAAGGACGAGGTGTTCGACTGCCCGCCGGTGCTGCTGCTGATCGGGCGGCCGCAGGACGCGTGGCTGGCGACGTGGAGCCGGGCGGAGGCCGCGGTGACGCATCCGGTGGATCCGGTGGAGTTCGCGACGGCGCTGGCTTCTTTGCTGCGCGATCGGAAGGCTTTGAGCGCCTAAGAGCTCGCGGGCTTCTGTGTTGGGGCGACTGCAGACCGTCCGTGGCTGGTCGCGCAGTTCCCCGCGCCCCTGGTGGGACTCCCCGAGGTCGCTCTAGATGCTCTGCGGCCTCAGCCTCGCCACCTGCTCAGCGCTCGGGGCGTCCGGGGTGCCGGCTACCAGGGCGCTGCCGTTGCGCCATTTCTTCCAGTCGAGGTTCCAGTCGCCGAAGCCGTTGCCGAAGGGTTCCATCGTGTTGCCGTCCGAGTTGACGACCTGGACCACGTCGCCCTCGTGGACGGTGTCGAAGAACCACTCGGCGTTGGACGTGCTCATGCCGGTGCAGCCGTGGCTGACGTTGGCGTAGCCCTGGGAGCCTTCCGACCAGGGAGCGGCGTGGACGTACTCACCGCTCCAGGTGACGCGGGTGGCGTAGTAGACCGGGAGGTCGTACGACTCCGAGGAGCCCTCGGCGATCCCGATGCTGGTGCCGCGCATGCGTACGAAGTACTCCTTGCCCAGTACGACCTTGACGCCATTGCGGGTCTCGAAGCCCGGCTTGCCGGTGGTGACCGGGAGCTCTTTGATGACCTCGTCGTTCTTGTAGACCTTCATCGAGTGTGACGAGGCATCCGTCACGGCGATGATGCGGTCCCCGGTGGTCAGCTTCAGGGGCTTCGACTTGCCGCCCCAGAGCCGGTCGCCGATCTTGATGCCCTCCAGGTCGCTGCGGACCTGGATCGTGGCGTGGGCGGGCCAGTACTCCTTGGGCCGGTAGTGGAGTTCCTTGTCGTCCACCCAGTGCCAGGCGCCCGGTACGGCGGGTGTGGAGTCGACTCGGAGGGCGCGCTCGATGACGGCCCGCTGAGCCTTGTCCTTGACGGGTCTGTCCAGCTTGGCGGTGACGGGCTGGCCGACGCCGTACGCGCCCGACTTGGGGCCGAAGGTGACCTTCAGGCGCTTCTTGCCCAGCGGCTTGCTGGTGTCGAAGTCGAGGACCTTGCGGCCCGGTGCCCCGTCCTCGTCCTCGATGCTCACCCGGACGGTGTAGTGGGCGTTTGCGGCCAGCGGGGAGGTGCTGCGCCAGCGGGTGCCGTCGGCGGAGAGTTCGCCCGCGACATAGCGGCCTGTGGCGTCCGTGGCCGTGACGTCGGTGATGCGGCCGTCGTCCTCGGCCCTGACCTCGAGCGGCTTGTCCGGGTCGGCCTTCTTGCCGTCGCCGGTGGGCGCGTTGAAGGCGATCTGGTCCGCCGCGTCGAACGGCGTGGCCGCCAGCGGGTTCCCGTCGGACCCGCAGGCGGCGGCGCTCGCGCCGAGGGCGATCACCAGCAGCGTGCAGCTCACGACGATGCGGGTACGCGGTGCGTGGTTCATGACTTCACGCTAGGAAGCCACGTCAAGAACGGCGCGCTGGGTGACTCGTACGAGGGACAAGGATTGCGGCAGAAGCAGGAGCCCGGACCCTCCTGACGGAGTGTCCGGGCTCCTGTTGAGCTCCGCTCGTGTTACTGCGTGCGGTTCTCACCGCGGTAGTACTCGAAGACCCAGCCGTACAGGCCGATCAGGATCACCGGCACCGAGAAGTACAGCAGCCACCAGCCGATCGCGACCGACAGGAAGGCGAGGGCGCCGCCGAAGCCGAGGGCGAGCGGCTGCCAGCTGTGCGGGCTGAAGAACCCGACCTCGCCGGCGTCGTCCGCGACGTCGGCCTCCTTGTTGTCCTGCGCGCCGGCGTCCACCCGCTTGGCCGTGAAGCCCAGGTAGAAGCCGATCATGATGGACAGACCGAAGGCCAGGAAGAGCGCGGTGGTACCGGCCGGCTCCTTCGACCACACGCCATAGACGATCGCCATGGCGAGGATGAAGATGCTCAGCCAGAAGAACATCCGTCCCTGGATCTTCACTTCCCGGCCTCCTTGCCGCCGTTGCCGGCGAGAGCCTTCTCACCGTGACCGGCGTTCTCGAGCTGGTCGAGAGCGGCGATCTCGGGGTGGTGCAGGTCGAACGCCGGGGATTCGCTGCGGATCCGCGGCAGGGTGAGGAAGTTGTGCCGCGGCGGCGGGCAGGAGGTCGCCCACTCGAGCGAGCGGCCGTAGCCCCACGGGTCGTCGACGCCGACCGGCTTGCCGTACTTGGCCGTCTTCCACACGTTGTAGAGGAACGGCAGGATCGACAGGCCGAGCACGAAGGAGCTGATCGTCGAGATCGTGTTCAGGGCGGTGAAGCCGTCGGCCGCCAGGTAGTCGGCGTACCGGCGCGGCATGCCCTCGGCGCCCAGCCAGTGCTGGACCAGGAAGGTGCCGTGGAAGCCGATGAACAGCGTCCAGAACGTGATCTTGCCGAGGCGCTCGTCGAGCATCTTGCCGGTGAACTTCGGCCACCAGAAGTGGAAGCCGGAGAACATCGCGAAGACGACGGTGCCGAAGACGACGTAGTGGAAGTGCGCCACCACGAAGTACGAGTCCGAGACGTGGAAGTCCAGCGGGGGCGAGGCCAGGATGACACCGGTCAGACCACCGAAGGTGAAGGTGATCAGGAAGCCGGTGGCCCAGAGCATCGGGGTCTCGAAACTCAGGGACCCCTTCCACATCGTTCCGATCCAGTTGAAGAACTTCACGCCCGTCGGGACGGCGATGAGGAACGTCATGAAGGAGAAGAACGGCAGGAGTACACCGCCGGTGACGTACATGTGGTGCGCCCACACCGTCACGGACAGACCCGCGATCGCGATGGTCGCCGCGATCAGACCCATGTAGCCGAACATCGGCTTGCGGGAGAAGACCGGGATGACCTCGGAGATGATGCCGAAGAACGGCAGGGCGATGATGTACACCTCTGGATGGCCGAAGAACCAGAAGAGGTGTTGCCAGAGCAACGCTCCGCCGTTCGCGGCATCGAAGACGTGTGCCCCGAATTTCCGATCCGCCTCCAGCGCGAACAGCGCGGCGGCGAGAACGGGGAAGGCGAGCAGGACCAGCACCGCGGTCAGCAGCACGTTCCACACGAAGATCGGCATGCGGAACATGGTCATGCCGGGCGCGCGCATGCAGATGATCGTGGTGATGAAGTTGACCGCGCCGAGGATGGTGCCGAAGCCGGAGAAGGCCAGGCCCATGATCCACAGGTCGGCGCCGATGCCCGGCGAGCGGACGGCGTCGGAGAGCGGGGAGTAGGCGAACCAGCCGAAGTCGGCCGCACCCGAGGGGGTGAGGAAGCCGCCGACCGCGATCGTCGAGCCGAACAGGTACAGCCAGTAGGCGAACATGTTCAGCCGCGGGAACGCCACGTCGGGCGCGCCGATCTGCAGCGGCATGATCCAGTTGGTGAAGCCGGCGAACAGCGGCGTCGCGAACATCAGCAGCATGATCGTGCCGTGCATCGTGAACGCCTGGTTGAACTGCTCGTTCGACATGATCTGCAGACCCGGCCGGGCCAGCTCGGCGCGCATGAAGAGCGCCATCACGCCGCCGATGAGGAAGAACGCGAACGACGTGACCAGGTACATCGTGCCGATCGTCTTGTGGTCAGTGGTGGTGAGCCACTTGATGACCACGCTGCCGCGGTTCTGGCGCCGGACCGGCAGTTCGTCCTCGTAGTGGGACCCTGCTTCGGCGGCACCCTGGGGTTCGTTGAGGATGCTCACAGGTTCGTCGTCTCCCGGTCCTTCTCGTGGGCGGTCTGCTCGATGCCCGCGGGAACGTAACCGGTCTGCCCCTTCTTCGCGAGGTCCTTGAGGTGCTGCTCGTAGCGCTCGGGAGAGACGACCTTCACGTTGAACAGCATCCGCGAGTGGTCGACGCCGCAGAGCTCGGCGCACTTGCCGAGGAAGGTGCCCTCCTTGTTGGGGGTCACCTCGAAGGCGTTGGTGTGGCCCGGGATGACGTCCTGCTTCATCAGGAACGGCACCACCCAGAAGGAGTGGATGACGTCACGGGAGGTGAGGACGAAGCGGACCGTCTTGCCCTTGGGGAGCCAGAGGGTCGGGCCGGGGTTGCCGGTCTGCGGGTTCCTCGTGGCGGGCGTGCCGAAGTCGTAGACACCGCCGGCGTTCGCCGGGAAGTCATCCTTGAACCGGGTCGGAATCGCGTCCAGGTTCTTGTCGGTCTTCGCGTCGCCCGTGGAGCCCGCGACGGGCTCGATGTAGTTGAAGGCCCAGCTCCACTGGTAGCCGACGACGTTGATGGTGACGTCGGGCTCCTTCTTGAGGCTGAGGAGCTTCGACTCGTCGCGGGCCGTGAAGTAGAAGAGGACCGAGACGATGACGAGCGGAACGACCGTGTACAGCGCCTCGATGGGCATGTTGTACCGGGTCTGCGGAGGAACTTCGACCTTGGTGCGGCTGCGCCGGTGGAAGATCGTGCTCCACAGGATCAGGCCCCACACCAGCACGCCGGTGGCCAGCGCGGCTGCCCAGGAGCCCTGCCAGAGGGAGAGGATCCGCGGAGCCTCTTCCGTGGTCGGGGTGGGCATACCAAGGCGGGGGAAGTCCTTGTATGTGCAGCCGGTGGCGGTCGCCAGGACCAGGCCCGCGGTCATTGCCTGCAGCAGCTTCCGCCGCATCGGGCGCCGCGGCGAGCGGTCGGAGCCGTTGGGACTCACGTAGCGCCTTCCCGAGAGTCTCGCCCGCGCGGATTGGCTGCGGCCTGCCCTTACTCGGTGGTCGGTCGCCGCCCTGCGTCGGGCAGGGGTTTGGATGTTTATGCGGACCAAACCCTAGCCGACGCCCTCCGGGGGTTCAGCGGGAGGGGTGCCTAGTCACTCGGTGGGTTCGCTTGATTGGCGGCTGCGGGTGCTTTGTGGCTGATCGCGCAGTTCCCCGCGCCCCAGGGGAGGTTAGCGTTGCCGTGTGTCATATTTCGACGCTGCTTCCAGTGCGCCCCTTCACCCCGTTGCTCGTCAGGCGCTGTTGGCCTCTCTGGATGAAGGGTGGGCTGATCCCTCTCGGTTGTATCGGGAAGGGCGGCGGGCTCGGCTGTTGTTGGATGCGGCTCGGGAGGCCGCTGCGGAGGCGGTGGGGTGCCGGCCTGACGAGCTGACCTTCACGTCCTCCGGGACGCGGGCCGTGCAGGACGGGATCGCGGGGGCGCTTGCCGGTCGTCGTCGCGTCGGACGTCACCTGATCGTGTCAGCCGTCGAACACTCCTCGGTACTTCATTCGGCGGAGCTGTTCGAGGTGACCGAGGTTCCGGTGAGCCGGACGGGAGCGGTGAGCCCGCAGTCGTACGCCGATGCTCTTCGCCCCGACACCGCGCTGGCGTGTCTCCAGTCGGCCAACCATGAGGTGGGGACCGTGCAGCCGGTGGCCGAGGTGGCCGCCGTGTGCCGTCAGGCGGGCGTGCCGTTGCTGGTGGACGCGGCGCAGTCGCTCGGGTGGGGGCCGGTCGAGGGCGAGTGGTCGCTGCTGACCGCCAGCGCGCACAAATGGGGCGGTCCGTCGGGGGTCGGCCTGCTCGCCGTAAGGAAAGGTGTCCGGTTCTCCCCCCAGGGACCCGCCGACGAGCGGGAGTCGGGGCGGGCGCCGGGGTTCGAGAACCTGCCGGCCATCGTCGCGGCGGCGGCCTCGCTGCGGGCGGTGCGGGCCGAGGCCGCGCAAGAGGCCGTACGACTGAGGGAGCTGACGGCGCGGATCCGGGCACGGGTGCCGCGGCTGGTGCCGGACGTGGACGTGGTGGGCGATCCCGAGAAGCGGCTGCCGGGGATCGTCACCTTCTCCTGTCTCTATGTCGACGGAGAGACCTTGCTGCACGAGCTGGACCGGGAGGGGTTCTCCGTTTCCTCCGGTTCGTCCTGCACGAGCAGCACGCTGACGCCGAGCCATGTGCTGAAGGCGATGGGGGTACTGAGTGAGGGGAATGTGCGGGTGTCGTTGCCGTTCGGGGCGGTCTCCGAGGAGGTCGACCGGTTCCTGGAGGTATTGCCGGGGGCGGTGGCGGCGGTGCGGGAGAAGCTGGGCGCACCGACGCCTTCGGCCGTGGTGCGGGAGGACTCACTTGTCGTGGACGCCCTCGGCAAGCGGTGCCCGATCCCGGTCATCGAACTGGCCAAGGTGATCGCAGACGTTCCGGTGGGCGGGACCGTCCGGGTCCTGTCGGACGACGAGGCGGCCCGGCTCGACATCCCGGCATGGTGCGAGATGCGGGAGCAGGAGTACGTGGGAGAAGAGCCGGCGGACCGGGGTTCCGCTTACGTGGTCCGCCGTATCTCCTAGCCGGTCACTTGAGGTGGGTGCGGACCTCGTCGGCGGCCTCGTCCCCATACGCCTTGGTGAACCGCTCCATGAAGTTCCCCCGCCGCAGCCGGTACTCCTGGGTCCCCACGGTCTCGATGACGAGCGTCGCCAGCATGCAGCCCACCTGAGCCGCCCGCTCCAGCGAGACCCCCCAGGCCAGCCCGGACAGGAACCCGGCGCGGAACGCGTCGCCGACCCCCGTGGGGTCCGCCTTGCGCTCCTCCTCCGCGCAGCCGACGACGATCGGCTCCTCGCCCGCCTTGTCGATCCGCACGCCCTGCGCGCCGAGCGTGGTGACCCGGTGGCCCACCTTCGCCAGGATCTCCGCGTCGGACCAGCCCGTCTTGGACTCGATGAGCCCCTTCTCGTACTCGTTGGAGAAGAGGTACGTGGCGCCGTCCAGCAGTATCCGGATCTCGTCGCCGTTCATCCGGGCGATCTGCTGGGAGAAGTCCGCGGCGAAGGGGATGCCGCGCGACCGGCACTCCTCGGTGTGGCGGAGCATCGCCTCGGGGTCGTCGGCGCCGATGAGGACGAGGTCGAGGCCGTCGACCCGGTCGGCCACCGTCTTGAGCTCGATCTGCCGGGCCTCGCTCATCGCGCCCGTGTAGAAGGAGCCGATCTGGTTGTGGTCGGCGTCGGTGGTGCACACGAACCGGGCGGTGTGCAGCGTCTCGGAGATGCGGACGGACGCGGTGTCGACGCCGTGCCGGTCCAGCCAGGCGCGGTACTCGTCGAAGTCGAAGCCCGCGGCGCCGACGAGGATCGGGTGGGTGCCGAGCTGGCCCATGCCGAAGGCGATGTTCGCGCCGACGCCTCCCCTGCGTACGTCGAGGTTGTCGACCAGGAAGGAGAGCGAGACCGTGTGCAGTTGGTCCGCGACGAACTGGTCGGCGAAGCGGCCGGGGAAGGTCATGAGGTGGTCGGTGGCGATGGAGCCGGTGACTGCGATGCGCACGGCGTGGCTCTCCTGGGGGGAGGGTGTGTTGACGGTTAACGCTATCGGGTCCGTATGGGGTACTGCGAGGCGGCCGACGGCACGGTGAAGCAGGTAAAACTACCCGATAGTAGATCTTTCTTCGCGGGCTCCGGCGTGCATACGGTGCCGTCATGACCAACCTTGAGCTGTACGTCTCCGCCCCGGCCGACCTGGACGGGGGCCTCGCGTCGCTGCTCGGTGACTGCGCCCGGATGGCCCCGCACTGGGCGGTTCCCGACCGGATCGTGCCTCTTCCGGTTTCTCCCTCACTCATCCACGGTGTGACGGTTCCGGAGGGGTCCGCGCGGCTGCTGGAGGCGATGTCGGAGTACGGCGACTGAGTCACGGCGCTCGCGTCGGCGCGTTCGAGGGAACCGCGCGCTCCCCCGCTGCGTCCCATCGCCGTCCCCTGGAAAGGGGATGCGGGATACGACCCGTGTGCCGACCTTTTTGACAGGGCCGGGTCAGGGTCGAGGGACAGTTGCGCAGCAGAAGGAGCGATGCGGTGAACACCGAGCGACCCGACAACGACGAGGCCTCCGGCGGCGGGGACGGGAGCTCTGCGGAAGCGCGCGGTGCGGGGGCGCTGGGCGCCGAGGACGTGAGCCGTGCCGAGGTGACGCGGGGGTCCGACGCTCCCGGCGACGAGCCGAGCCCCGGTGGAGCCGAGGGCACCGAGGAGGCTTCCGGTGCCGGCGGAGGCTCGAGCTCGGCGGAGCACGCCGAGGGAGCCGCGGACGACTCCCCGGCCTCCGACACCGCACCGGCACCCGCGGCCGACGCCGACGCCGACGCCGACGAGCCGGACGACCCCGCGGCCCCCGACGCTCGTGCCGACTCTGACACGCCACAGGCTCCCGCCGATGGCGACAGCTCGGCGATTCCCAGCCGCACCGGCCTCGGCAAGCTTCCGGCGCCCGACGCCGATGCCGGCCCTGATCAGCCCGTGAGCGTGGACACCCCTGAGCCCGCCGCCCTGGATACCGCTGTCGCCGGGGCGGGTTCCGACGACGATCACGTTCCCGCCGTTGCCGCCCTCCCCCACCCCGACGCCCCCCGTTCCGGCCGGCACCGCTCCCCCGTCGTCATCGCCGCCGTCGCGGCCGCCGTCCTGCTGGTCGGGGGCGGTGGGGCGTACCTCGCCGCCAGTACCACCGGAGGGTCCGGCGACGGCACGGCCTCCGGTGCGTCGGGGGACGGCACTCCCCCGCCCCTCGCGCTCGACGGTTACAGCGTGAGCGACGGGGCGGGGACCGGGATCGCGCCCGGGGAGCCGAATCCGTACGGCGTGACGTACCGCGTCGACGGCAGTCTCCCGGAGGGGCCCCGCTCGGCGCCGGTCTACCGGACCCAGGGGCAGGTCACCGAGGACGACGTGGTGCGGCTCGCCGAGTCGCTCGGGGTCGACGGGACGCCGGTGGCGCAGGGGCAGGTCTGGCGGGTCGGGGCCAAGGACGGTTCGGGGCCGAGTCTCCAGGTGAACCGGCAGGCGCCGGGCGCCTGGACCTTCCAGCGCTACTCCCGCGTCATCGACCACTGTGACAGCGCCACCGTGTGCGGTGCGGAGCAGACCCCCACCGGCGCCCCGGTGAGCGTGGCGGTCGCGGAGAAGGCCGCCGCGCCGGTGCTGAAGGCGGCGGGTCAGGACGGCGCGAAGCTGGACGCGAGCCAGGTCATGGGCGCCCAGCGGGTCGTGAACGCCGATCCGGTCGTGGGCGGGCTGCCCACGTACGGCTGGACGACCGGCGTCACCGTGAACGGCCAGGGTGAAGTGGTCGGCGGCACCGGTCAGTTGAAGGCGCCGGTGAAGAGCGACACGTATCCCGTGCTGAGCGCCGAGAAGACGCTGGGCCTGCTGAACAAGGTGCCCGCGGCCGACCACCGCATGGGGATCGGCGGCTGCGCCAGTCCCGTACCGCTGAAGGACCGGTTGGAGGCGCCCTGCGGGGAGTCGACGGCGAGCCCCGCCAAGAGCACGCTCACCGTCGAGAAGGCGGCGTTCGGGCTGGCGTCGCATCTCGTGGCCGGCCGGTCTGCGCTCGTGCCGTCCTGGCTGTTCGAGGTGCGGGCGGCGGGCGCGAAGGACGCCTTCACGGTGACGTATCCGGCGGTCGACCCGACGTACATCGCCTCCCCAGCCACGGCGACGCCCACGTCACCCGCCACCCCCACGGCGCCGTCGGACCAGCCGACCTCCGCGCCGAAGACGCGGGACGTCAAGGTGGACGGCTACTCGGCCGAGGGCGACGAGCTGACCCTGAGCTTCACGGGCGGGGTGTGCGGGGACTACACGGCGACGGCGAGCGAGACCTCGGACGAGGTGACGGCCAAGGTGACCTATACGCCGTGGCCGGACAAGGTCTGCATCATGATCGCCAAGGAGATCCAGAAGACCGTGCCGCTCGACGGGCCGCTCGGCGACCGCAAGGTCGTGGGCTCGGACGGCAAGGAGATCCCGCTGAAGAAGGCGGGGGCACGGCTGCCGGAGACCTCCGGGGCCCGGTAGCCCTGGAGATGCGCGAAGGCGGCGGCCCCGTCGGAGGGGGCCGCCGCCTTCTGTCGCTCGAGCCTTGGCCGAAGCCGATGCTCAGCTGAACCCGAGGCTTAGCTGAAGGAGTCGCCGCAGGCGCAGGAGCCGGTCGCGTTCGGGTTGTCGATCGTGAAGCCCTGCTTCTCGATGGTGTCCACGAAGTCGATGGACGCGCCGCCCAGGTACGGGGCGCTCATGCGGTCGGTGACGACCTTGACGCCACCGAAGTCCTTGACGACGTCCCCGTCGAGGGAACGCTCGTCGAAGAAGAGCTGGTAACGCAGGCCGGAGCAGCCGCCGGGCTGAACGGCGACGCGCAGGGCCAGGTCGTCACGGCCTTCCTGGTCGAGCAGGGCCTTGACCTTCGCCGCGGCGGCGTCGGACAGGATGATGCCGTCGGTGACGGTGCCGGTCTCGTCCGATACGGACATCTACATCTCTCCCGGGTTGTACGGAGACTGCTTACCGACGATTGCAACCGCCGGGGCCGCGGATTCATTCCGGGCCGAGCAACTTGTCTTTTCGCCTGTCCTCTTCATGCTCGCACACCCGCGACGAAGCGAACAGCGGCCCGATGACCGGCCCGCCCCGGGATGACCGGGATTCACGTCACATCGACGTTATAGACGTCGTCAAAGTGACGTGAACCGGGTTATGATAGATAACGTCAGTTCGACGAAAAGTAGAAAGGGTGCGTGTCGTGACCACCGCCCAGACCACGGAGCTCGACGTACAGCCGACTCCGCTCGCCCTGTTGCTGCTCGGCCGCGAGGCCGACCCGAGGAGCGAGCGGGGCGTCGAGTGTCCCGGCGACCTGCCCTCGCCCTCCGACCCCGACCTGGTCGAGCGCGCCCGCGCGGCCAAGGAGAAGCTCGGCGACAAGGTGTTCGTCCTCGGCCACCACTACCAGCGTGACGAGGTCATCCAGTTCGCCGACGTCACGGGCGACTCCTTCAAGCTGGCCCGCGACGCGGCCGCGCGCCCGGAGGCCGAGTACATCGTGTTCTGCGGTGTGCACTTCATGGCCGAGTCGGCGGACATCCTCACGTCCGACGACCAGAAGGTGGTCCTCCCCGACCTCGCCGCCGGCTGTTCCATGGCCGACATGGCGACGGCCGAGCAGGTCGCCGAGTGCTGGGACGTGCTCACCGAGGCCGGCATAGCCGAGCAGGTCGTGCCGGTGTCGTACATGAACTCCTCGGCGGACATCAAGGCGTTCACGGGCAAGCACGGCGGCACGATCTGCACGTCGTCCAACGCCAAGAAGGCTCTGGAGTGGGCCTTCGAGCAGGGCGAGAAGGTGCTGTTCCTGCCCGACCAGCATCTCGGCCGCAACACCGCCGTGCGGGACATGGGGATGACGCTGGAGGACTGCGTCCTCTACAACCCGCACAAGCCGAACGGCGGCCTGACCGCCGAGCAGCTGCGGGACGCGAAGATGATCCTGTGGCGCGGCCACTGCTCGGTGCACGGCCGCTTCTCGCTGGAGTCGGTGGAGGACGTCCGCGCCCGGATCCCCGGGGTGAACGTCCTCGTGCACCCCGAGTGCAAGCACGAGGTCGTGGCCGCGGCGGACTACGTCGGCTCGACCGAGTACATCATCAAGGCGCTGGAGGCGGCCCCGGCCGGCTCGAAGTGGGCCATCGGCACGGAGCTCAATCTCGTACGACGGCTCGCGAACCGTTTCGCCCCCGAGGGCAAGGAGATCGTCTTCCTCGACAAGACGGTCTGCTTCTGCTCGACCATGAACCGCATCGACCTGCCCCACCTGGTCTGGACCCTGGAGTCGCTGGCCGAGGGCAAGCTCGTCAACCGGATCGAGGTCGACAAGGAGACCGAGGCGTTCGCGAAGCTGGCCCTGGAGCGGATGCTGGCGCTGCCGTAGCACCGTCGTCAGGAGCGCTCACCCCGATGCGGAGGTCCGCTCGGGGTGGGCGGGGTCGAGGGTGAAGACGTCGCCGGACGGGGTGGTGACGATCAGGGCGCCCTTGTGGAGCAGCACCTTGGGCAGCCGCTCGTTCAGGGCGTTCACCCACCGGGCACGCGGCAGGGTTTCCCACAGCAGCGTGCCCTTCTTGGCGTCCAGGGCCGCGACCCGGCCGCCGGCGCTGGACAGATACACCACGCGGGCGCGCGGAGCGGGGGTGACACCGCCCGGCTGCTCCAGGCTCGTCGGGGTCTGCCACAGCTGCTTGCCGGTGCGGACCGACACGGCGGTCACCCGGCCGGAGGTGCCGGTGAACCACAGGGTGCCGTCCGCCGTCGTCGCGGTGCCCTCGAACTCCTCGGCCGGCAGGGGTACCCGGCCCCGCCTCATGAAGGTCCCGGGCCGCTCCGTCAGTGCCGTGTACGGGAGTTGAGCCGGGCCGCCTTGCGGGTCAGGTAGTCGCGTTCGGCGAGGTTGGGGGCCTTGTGGGCGGCCTCGGCGTACAGGCGGGCCGCGGTCGTCGGGTCGCCGGCGCGTTCGTGGAGATAGGCCGCGGCCGCGGTGTGACGGGGCAGCGAGTCCTCGACAGCGGCCAGGGCGGCCAGGCCCGCGCGGGGGCCGTCCGCCTCGCCCACGGCGACCGCCCGGTTGAGGCGGACGACGGGGCTGTCGGTGAGGCGGGCGAGTTCGTCGTACCACTCGACGATCTGCACCCAGTCGGTCTCCTCGGCGGTGGGCGCGTCGGCGTGCAGGGCGGCGATCGCGGCCTGGGCCTGGAACTCGCCCAGCCGGTCGCGGGCGAGGGCGGACTGCAGGATCCGGACGCCCTCGGCGATCGCCGCGGTGTCCCAGCGGGTGCGGTCCTGCTCGGCGAGCGGCACCAGACCGCCGTCGGGCGCGGTGCGGGAGGCGCGGCGGGCGTGGTGGAGCAGCATGAGGGCGAGCAGCCCCGCGACCTCGGGGTGGTCGATCGCGGCGGCGAGCTGCCGGGTGAGCCGGATGGCCTCGGCGGCGAGGTCGACGTCGCCGGAGTAGCCCTCGTTGAAGACCAGGTACAGGACGCGCAGCACGGTGGCCACGTCGCCGGGCTGGTCGAAGCGGACACCGGAGACGGTCCGCTTGGCGCGGCTGATGCGCTGGGCCATGGTCGCCTCGGGGACGAGGTAGGCCTGGGCGATCTGGCGGGTGGTGAGTCCGCCGACGGCGCGCAGGGTGAGGGCGACGGCGGAGGACGGGGTGAGCGAGGGGTGGGCGCACAGGAAATAGAGCTGGAGGGTGTCGTCCACGGCGGGCGTGGGGCCGGGCGTCGGTTCCTCCTCGATACGTTCCTCACGCCGGCGGCGAGCGGTGTCCGAGCGGGTCGCGTCGAGGAACTTGCGCCAGGCCACGGTGACCAGCCAGCCCTTCGTGTCCCGCGGCGGGTCGGCCGGCCAGACCCGGACCGCCTCGACCAGCGCGTCCTGGACGGCGTCCTCGGCCGCCGCGAAGTCGGCTCCGCGGCGGACGAGGACGGTGAGCACGCTCGGCGTGAGGCTTCTGAGCAGCGCCTCATCCACCGGGGTGGCACTCCGGGTCGGTGGGCGACGCCGCGTAGAACGGGCGCAGCTCCAGCCACTCGTGGATCGGCTTCCCGCCTGCGCCGGGGGCGGCCGACAGCTCCCCGGCCAGCTCGAGGGCCCGCTCGTAGCTGTCGACGTCGATGACCATCCAGCCGGCGATGAGGTCCTTGGTCTCGGCGAACGGTCCGTCGGTGACGGGCGGGCGCCCCTCGCCGTCGTACCGCACCCACGTCCCCTCGGGAGCGAGCGCCTGCCCGTCGACGTACTCCCCGGTCTTCACCAGCCGGTCCGCGAAGTCCCGCATGTACTGCATGTGTGCCGAGATCTCCTCGGGCGTCCACTGCTCCATGGGCACGTCGTTGGCCGGAGCCGGAGCGCCACGGTAGTGCTTCAGCAGCAGGTACTTGGCCATGGTGTCTCTCCTCGGTCCCGATGCGACCCATTCTGGTCGCTCTCACCACGGGGACGGAGCGGGGCACGGGTTCTCGACATCACCGCGGAATTTCTTTTGCGGCCACTTCGACGGCCCCCGTCGGGTCATTCCACCCTCGGCCGTACCAGCCCCGACTCGTACGCGATCACCACGAGCTGGGCCCGGTCCCGGGCCCCCAGCTTGGCCATGGCCCGGTTGACGTGGGTCTTGACGGTGAGCGGGCTGACCTCCAGGCGCTCGGCGATCTCGTCGTTGGAGTGGCCACCGGCGACCTGGACGAGGACCTCGCGCTCGCGGACGGTGAGGGCGGCGAGGCGTTCGGAGCGCACCGGGTCGTTGTCGTCCGCGTCGCCCTGGGCGAGGAAGCGGGCGATCAGGCCCTTGGTGGCGGCCGGGGACAGCAGTGCCTCGCCGCCGGCCGCGACCCGGATGGCGCTGAGGAGTTCCTCGGGTTCGCTGCCCTTACCGAGGAAGCCGGAGGCACCGGCCCGCAGGGACTGCACGACGTAGTCGTCGACCTCGAAGGTGGTCAGGATGACCACACGGACATGGGCGAGGCCGGGGTCCTCGCTGATCATGCGGGTGGCCGCGAGGCCGTCCGTGCCGGGCATCCGGATGTCCATGAGGACGACGTCGGCGCGCTCCTGCCTGGTCAGCCGGACCGCCTCGGCGCCGTCGGACGCCTCGCCGACCACCTCCATGTCGGGCTCCGAGTCGACGAGCACACGGAACGCGCTGCGCAGCAGTGCCTGGTCGTCGGCGAGCAGGACACGGATCGTCATACGGGCTCTCCCGGCTTGTCCCTCGCGGTGGTTCGGGTCTTGACCGGCAGGATCGCATGGACGCGGAACCCGCCGCCGTAGCGGGGCCCGGTGGTGAGGGTGCCGCGCAGGGCGGTGACCCGCTCGCGCATGCCGAGCAGGCCGTGGCCGCCGCCGCTGTCGGGGTCGTCGTCCTCGCCGGCGCCGTTGTCGAGGACGGTGATCTCCAGATTGGGGCCGACGCGTACGACGCTGACCTCGGCCTTGGCCTCCGTGCCGGCGTGCTTCTGGACGTTGGTGAGGGCTTCCTGGATGACCCGGTAGGCGGCGAGGTCGACGGCGGCGGGGAGGGTGGTGCCGTGGTCGGTGCGGGCCACCTCGACATGGAGGCCCGCGCTGCGGAAGGTGCCGACGAGTTCGTCGAGGCGGGCGAGTCCGGGGGCGGGTTCGGTGGGGGCCTCGGGGTCGCCGGACTGTCTCAGCAGGCCGACGGTGGCGCGGAGTTCGTTGAGCGCGGAGCGGCTGGCCTCGCGGACGTGGGCGAGGGCTTCCTTGGCCTGGTCGGGGCGTTTGTCCATGATGTGCGCGGCGACTCCCGCCTGGACGTTGACCAGGGCGATGTGGTGGGCGACGACGTCGTGCAGGTCGCGGGCGATCCGCAGGCGTTCCTCGGCGACGCGGCGGCGGGCCTCCTCCTCACGGGTGCGTTCCGCCTTCTCCGCGCGCTCTCTTATGGCCTGGACGAAGGCGCGGCGGCTGCGGACGGCGTCGCCCGCGGTGGCACCGATACCGGTCCAGGCGAAGATGCCGAGGTTCTCCTGGGCGTACCAGGGCAGCGGCCCTGCGAGCATCGCGGCGCCGGTGAGCACGGTCATGGTGAGCAGGCCGGCCCGCAAGGTGGTGGGGCGGTCGGTGGCGGAGGCGACCGTGAACAGGGCGATGACGGCGGCCATGGCGACGGGGGCACGGGGATCACCGGTGACGCACTCGATGATGGAGGCGGTGCCGGTGAGGGCGAGGACCGTGAGCGGGGCACGGCGACGGAAAACCAGGGCCAGAGCCGCGAGGACCATGAGCACGAGGCTGAGGGGGGCCGGGGTGCGCAGACTCCAGCTGACGGCGTCCTTCTCATGGGGCGCCACGAAGGAGCCGGCCATCATGCAGACGAGGACGCCCGCCGCGAGGAGGGCGTCCAGGGCCAGGGGATGCGCCTTGAGCTGCTGTCTGGCGCGCTGGAGAGTGCTCACGTCCGCAACCGTACGGGTGCCCTGGCGGGGGCGGAACGGAGGCTGCCTGTACGTCCCGGGCGGCCGGGCCGGTGACGCGGTGACGGTCGTCCCCGGGAGCGCACCGTCCGCCCGGTCACCCCGGGATGAGGCCGTCGTCGCTGAGCAGGTCCCGGACCTCCTCCAGGGTGGCGTCCGGGGACGGGAGGATCAGTTCGGAAGGTTCCAGGGAGTCGTCCGGGAGGGGCTCGCCCAGGTCGCGGACCCTGGTGAGGAGGGCTTGGAGGGTGCGGCGGAAGCCCGGGCCGTCGCCGTTCTCCATCTCGGCCAGCAGCTCGTCGTCCAGCTTGTTCAGGTCGGCGAGGTGGCTCTCGGCCAGCCTCACCTGCCCCTCCCCCATGATCCGTACGATCATGTCGCCCTCCTCGGCGTGGGCCCTACTGCTTGTCGAAGCGTGGGGTGTCCTGCGGCTGCTGCTGGGACTGCGACTGGCCGGTGCCGCCCTCGATGGCCTGCTGCGACGACGAGCCTCCCGCCAGCTCCGCCTTCATGCGCTGCAGTTCCAGCTCTACATCCGTACCACCGGAGAGCCGGTCCAGCTCGGCCTGGATGTCGTCCTTGTGCATGCCGGACTGGTCGTCCAGGACGCCGGAGGCGAGCAGTTCGTCGATCGCGCCGGCCCGGGCCTGGAGCTGTGCCGTCTTGTCCTCGGCCCGCTGAATCGCCAGGCCGACGTCGCCCATCTCCTCGGAGATGCCGGAGAACGCCTCACCGATACGGGTCTGGGCCTGGGCCGCGGTGTACGTCGCCTTGATGGTCTCCTTCTTCGTACGGAAGGCGTCCACCTTGGCCTGGAGGCGCTGGGCCGCAAGGGTGAGCTTCTCCTCCTCGCCCTGGAGCGTGGAGTGCTGGGTCTCGAGGTCGGTCACCTGCTGCTGGAGCGCGGCCCGGCGCGAGAGCGCCTCGCGGGCCAGGTCCTCACGGCCCAGTGCGAGGGCCTTGCGGCCCTGGTCCTCCAGCTTGCCCGACTGGGACTGCAGCTGATTGAGCTGAAGCTCCAGGCGCTTGCGGCTGGTCGCCACATCGGCGACTCCCCGGCGCACCTTCTGGAGCAGCTCCAGCTGCTTCTGATACGAGTAATCGAGGGTTTCGCGCGGGTCCTCGGCCCGGTCAAGGGCCTTGTTCGCCTTCGCGCGGAAGATCATCCCCATACGCTTCATGACACCGCTCATGGGCTTCGCGCGCCCCCTTCTGACGGACTTCCAGCTCCAGCTCTGCGACAGAACCCACAGTACGGGCCCTGCATCCATTGACGCACTGTTCCGGGACGGATGCGCTCATCCCCAAGGACGACTGACCAATCCCTTGCTCCCGCGTGAGGAGTAGGTGACCTTCAGGGTGAGCAACCAGTCACCGGACGTCCCCTCTGTCCCCCTACATGACGACTGGCGTTGCCGGATCGTTCCCCACCGGGCTGGGGTCCAACCCCGGACACCCCTTACCCTTGGGTTTTGTGTTCCGTAGCCGTGCCACCAAGGAAGAGAAGGCCGCCGTCGCCGACAAGGCGCAGCTGACCGACTCCAAGCAGCCCCGCGACCCGCAGGCCCCCAAGGGCAGGCCCACGCCGAAGCGCAGTGAGGCCCAGTCCCAGCGCCGCAGCGTCGCCAATACGTCGCTGACGCGCAAGGACGCCGCCAAGCGCCAGCGCGAGGAGCGCCGCAGCGCGCTGGAGAGGCAGCGCCAGGCGCTGGCCGGCGGTGACGAGCGGTATCTGCCCGCGCGGGACAAGGGCCCGGTGCGCAAGTTCGCCCGCGACACCATCGACGCGCGGTTCAACGTGGCGGAGTTCTTCCTGCCGATGGCCGTGGTCATCCTCGTGCTGAGCCTGGTGCAGGTGGGTGCGCTGCAGAGCATCGCGCTGTTGCTGTGGCTCGTCGTGATCGTGCTCATCGTGCTCGACTCGATCCTCACCGGTTTCCGTCTGAAGAAGCGGCTCGCCGAGCGCTTCCCGGACCAGAACCGCAAGGGCGCGGTCGCCTACGCCCTGATGCGCTCCCTCCAGATGCGTCGCCTCCGGCTGCCGAAGCCGCAGGTCAAGCGCGGAGAGCGGCCCTGAGTACGACGTCTTTCTCCGGGGGCGCGGCGGATGCCTGGCTGAACAAGCTGGGCGGGCTGCGGAATGTCGTACGACAGGAGCTGGTGGCCCGGCAGCTCGACGAGCAGATAGTCGGGCGGTACCCCGTCGGGCAGCGGCTGCGGGTGCTCGACGTGGGCATGGGCCAGGGCACCCAGGCGCTGCGGCTGGCCCGGGCCGGGCACCAGGTGACCGGGCTCGAACAGGACTCCAGGATGGTCGCGGCGGCCCGTGAGGCCCTGTCCGCCGAGCCCGAGGGCATCCGGGAGCGGATGCGGATCGTCGAGGGCGACGGCCGGGACACCGGGGTGCACTTTCTGCCGGGCAGCTTCGACGTGGTGCTGTGCCACGGTGTGCTCATGTACGTCGAGGAGCCGGACCCGTTGCTCGCCGGGCTGGCCCGGATGCTGGCACCGGGCGGACTGCTGTCGCTGCTCGTGCGCAACGCCGACGCGCTGGCGATGCGGCCGGGGCTGGCCGGGGACTGGGCCGGCGCGCTGGGTGCCTTCGACACCACCGCCTACCGCAACCGGCTGGGCCTCGATGTGCGGGCCGACCGGCTGAGCACGCTGACCGCGACGCTCGCCGGCATCGGGGCACCGCTCCAGGCCTGGTACGGCGTGCGGGTGTTCACGGACACGGCGGCGGACGACACCGAGGCACCGGCCGATGTGGAGGCGCTGCTTGCCTGCGAGGAGCGGGCAGGGCGGACGGATCCGTATCGGGGGGTCGCCGCGCTGCTGCACCTGTGCGGCGTGCGGGGCTGAGCCCGTTCGGGCGAACAGCGCAGGCCCGGGCATTCGCCCCGACATGAGACTCGGGGCATGAATGCTTCGCGTACCCGTGCTCTGCGGTTGCCGGTGGCGACGCTCGTGTGTTCCGTCGTGCTCCTGTCCGGCTGTTCGGATTCCGGCTCCCCCGGCCGGCGGGAGGCCTCGACCACACAGGCCGCACAGCCCGCCCAGCCTGCCGTTCCCGCGGCCGACACCGACCTGCAGAGCGACTACCAGAAGGTGATCAGGGACGTTCTGCCGTCGGTCGTACAGATCCAGGCCGGCAGTGATCTGGGGTCCGGCGTGGTGTACGACGACAAGGGCCACATCGTCACCAACGCGCATGTCCTGGGCGACGAGAAGACCTTCAAAGTGACGATCCCGAACAGCGAGAACGAGCTGACCGCCACGCTCGTGTACGCCTATCCCGAACAGGACCTCGCCGTCATCGAGCTGGACAAGGTGCCGGACGGGCTGAGGGCGGCGGCCTTCGGGGATTCCGCGAAGGTCGCGGTCGGTCAGATCGTCCTCGCGATGGGCTCGCCGCTCGGTCTGTCGTCGAGCGTGACGCAGGGCATCGTCTCGGCGACCGGACGGACCGTCAGCGAGGACGGCGGGGGCGGGGCCGGCGCCACCATCGCCAACATGGTGCAGACCTCCGCGGCCATCAACCCCGGCAACAGCGGTGGCGCCCTCGTCAACCTCGACGGCCAGGTCATCGGCATCCCGACGCTCGCCGCGATCGACCCCAACTTCGGGGACAGCGCGGTGCCCGGGATCGGGTTCGCGATCCCCGCGTCGATGGTGAAGACGGTCGCCGATCAGATCATCGAGAACGGCAGGGTCACCGACTCGGGCCGGGCCGCGCTCGGCATCACCGGCCGCACGGTCGTCGACGACAGCTTCCGGGCCGTCGGGGTCGCGGTCGTGGATGTGAAGAACGGCGGGGCCGCGGACAAGGCCGGCATCGAGGCCGGGGACGTCATCACCAAGTTGGGGGACACCGGGATCACGACCATCACCTCGCTCTCCGAGGCGCTCGCGGCGGACCGGCCGGGTCAGCAGACCTCCGTGACCTTCACACGGGACGGCAGGGCGAAGACCGTGCGGGTGACGCTGGGTGAGCAGTAGCGCGGGTGGGCGAGGGCGTGCCACCCCCGCCCTTCCACGTCAGGCCTCCTCGGCCGCCCGCAGGCTCATCGGGCCGTAGATCTCCGTGGAGTCCTCGGAGAGCCGCACCTGTTCGGCGCCACCGGCGAGCAGTTCCTTCCAGAACTCGCCGAGCCAGGACTCGGCATCGCCCTGCGTGGTGAACTCCTCGGGCTCCACGGCGGGCTGGACCTCTGTGCCGTCGGCCTTCTCGAATCGCCACGTCCACGTTGCCATGCAGGCCTCCCTTGTGTGGGCACGTTCCGTGGCCGAGCCTATGCGCTCCGCTGGGTGCGACGGAACAAGATCGCGCCAGTTCGTTGGCTGCGGGCGCGTGGCGGCTGGTCGCGCCGTTCCCCGCGCCCCTGTCGGGGCGCCTCTGCGCGCGCATGATCAATAGGCACCGGCGAGAATCGTCGTGTGGAACTGACTTTGCTCGGCACCGGTGCCCCTGCGGGCCTGCCCAAGCCCTCCTGCCCCTGTGCCGCCTGTGCGACCGCGCTCGGCGCGGACGCCCGGGCTGCCACCTCCGTGCTCATCGACGAGACCCTGCTGCTCGACCTCACCCCCGGCGCCGCCTTCGCGGCCGCCCGTGCCGGGCACTCGCTCGGTGGCGTACGGCAGGTGCTGCTGTCGCACCCCCATGACGGGCCCCCCGTCGAGGTGCCCGCCGGGCTTCCACAGCCGGGGCGGGTGCCGGACGGGCGGGAGTTGACGTTGCTGACGGGGCATCGGGTGCGGGCCGTGGCGATGGACGCGCCGGGGACCGGGTACGCCGTCACCGGGCCCGACGGGCAGCGGGCGCTGTATCTGCCGCCGGGGGGTTCTCCCGCCGGGCTGGAGGAAGGGGCCGTCGAGTCGTACGACGTGGTGCTCGTCGATGTCGTACGGCGGCCGGACGCGCTGGCCCGGCTGCGGGCCGTGGGCGCTGTCGGGCCCACGACGGATGTGGTCGCCGTACATATCGATCACGACGTGCCGCCGGGGGCCGAGTTGCGGCGGCGGCTGGCCGCGGCGGGGACGCGGGCCGTGCCCGACGGGACGACGGTGTTCGCCGGGGTCTACGAGGACGTACCGGATGTGCCGCGGCGGACGCTGGTGCTGGGCGGGGCGCGGTCCGGGAAGT
Source organism: Streptomyces sp. NPDC050759 (assembly GCF_044456945.1). Lineage (NCBI taxonomy): Bacteria > Bacillati > Actinomycetota > Actinomycetes > Kitasatosporales > Streptomycetaceae > Streptomyces > Streptomyces sp. NPDC050759. Next base: position 207,405 of record NZ_JBITGI010000001.1, read on the forward strand.
CGGTGGAGGCCGAGCGGCGGCTGGAGGCCTTCCCCGAGGTGCTGTACGTGGCGACCGGCGGGTCGCGGAACGGGGACACCGAGTGGGCCTCGCGGGTCTCAGCGCATCGGGAGCGGCGGCCCGGGTCGTGGCGTACGACCGAGACGTGCGATCTGGTGCCGCTGCTGAAGGACGACGGGGCGCCGCTGCTGATCGACTGTCTGTCGCTGTGGCTGACGGACGCGATGGACGCCGTGGGAGCGTGGGACGACGCGGAGTGGGCCGACGGCGGGGAGCGCGAACTGCGGGCGCGGGTGCGGGAGTTGACGGAGGCGGTGCGGGGCGCGCGGCGGACCGTGGTGGCCGTGTCCAACGAGGTGGGGTCGGGGATCGTGCCGGCCACCGCGTCCGGGCGCCGGTACCGGGACGAGCTGGGGCGGCTGAACGCGGCGTTCGCGGGCGAGTGCGAGCAGGTGGTGCTGGTGGTGGCGGGGCAGGCGATGGTGCTACGGGGCTGAGGTGGCCGCGTTCTTGCGGGCGATCACCCGGTACGCCTTCGCGAAGCGGGTGCCGGCGAGGAGGAGGGCCAGGGCGTGGTCCAGCGCTCTCGCGGCGGAGGCCAGCGGTCCGGTCGCCGTCGGGGGCAGGCGGGTCGTCAGGCGGCCCGGGATGTGCGCGGATCTGCGGGCCGTGGTGACGATCGTGCAGCCCTGGGACTCCAACTCGGCGCGGGGGTCGTCCGGGCATTCCACGAGGAGGTGGCCGCCGGGGCGCAGGACGGCGAGGGCGGCCTGCACATCCCTGGTGCGGGGCCGTTGGTTCAGCAGGCTGACCACGTCGTAGCGGGCGCGGAGACGGGCGGTGATCTGCGGGTCCGTCAGCCGGCCGAGGTGGCCTTCCTCCAGGCGTTCTACCGCCTGGGCGTGCAGGACGCGGTGGCTGAGGTCCAGGCCGTCGAAGGCCGTGTAGGGGAAGAACGCTCTCGCCGCCTCCGGGAAGTCCGCGTCCCCCGTCTCCACGTCCAGCCAGCTCTCCGGTTCGGGGAACGGCAGCATCGCGCGGGCGGTGGAGCGAAGACGCCGTACGGAAGGGGCGGTTGGTGCGGGCATGCGGCCTCCCGAGGACGTACGGCAATTCGTTGCAAAACGGAACGTATGGGATCGCGATCCTGGGTGCAATGACGTCATGGCCACGTGGCGCCGCCGTGTTCGATCAGGGCCGGTACTGTTCGGCGAATGAGCTCGCTTAATCTCGACGACTTCACCGATCTGATCGAGCGCCCCGACGGCGGGGTGCGTCGCGACGCCGAGGCACGCCGGGAGCGTCAGATCGTGCCGCCCGGGGCGCTGGGCCGCCTCGACGAACTGGGTGAGTGGCTGGCGGCGGCACAGTCGGCGGTACCGGTACGGCCGGTCGAACGGCCGCGGGTCGTGCTGTTCGCCGGTGACCACGGGGTCGCCGGACTGGGCGTCTCGGGGCGGGCCGCGGGCAGCGCTTCGGAGTTGGTGCGGGAGGTCCTCGAGGGCGGCCGTCCGGTGTCGATCCTCGCGCGGCGGCTGGGTGTGCCGGTGCGGGTCGTCGACATGGCGCTGGACTGCGATCCGGCCGAGCTGCCGGAGGAGGTCGTACGGCATCGGGTGCGGCGCGGGAGCGGTCGTATCGATGTCGAGGACGCGCTGACCCTCGAGGAGGCGGAGGCCGCGTTCCGGGCCGGGGTCGCGGTGGCCGACGAGGAGGCCGACTCCGGTACCGATCTCGTGGTGCTCGGCGATGTGAGCGTGGGCGGGACCACGGCGGCCGGGGTGCTGGTCGCGGCACTGTGCGGGACCGACGCCTCCGTGGTGACCGGGCGGGGCGGGACCGGGATCGACGACCTGGCGTGGATGCGCAAGTGCGCGGCGATCCGGGACGCGCTGCGGCGGGCGCGGCCGGTGCTCGGGGACCAGTTGCAACTGCTGGCGACCGTCGGCGGCGCCGACCTCGCCGCGATCACGGGCTTTCTCCTGCAGAGCGCGGTGCGCAAGCTGCCCGTCGTGCTGGACGGGGTGGTCGTGGCCGCCTGTGCGCTGGTGGGTCAGCGGATCGCGTTCCGGGCGCCGGACTGGTGGCTGGCCGGGCAGAACAGCGGTGAGCCGGGACAGACGAAGGCGCTGGACCGGATGGCCCTGGACCCGCTGCTCGACCACGGTGTGACGGTCGGGGAGGGTGCGGGCGGACTGCTGGCGCTGCCGCTGGTGCAGGCCGCGGCGGCGCTGGCCGCCGAGCTGCCGGAGAGGCCCGCGGTTACCGAGGAGGAGCCGGAGAAGGTGGCCGACGAGGAGTAGTCCAGGACAGGTGGGTGCCCTTGCGGCAGAATCGCCGGCGCAAGGGGCATGATCGCCCTTCATGGGAGATGTCCGAGTTGCACCTGTTCGGAATGTCCGCCGGTCCACCGTCGCCTCGCGGCGGGCCGCCGGTTTCGCCGTCTGGTACCTGAGGGTCGTCGCGTTCGTCAACTTCCTCAGCGCGGTGTGGGTCTCGCTGGGGCAGGACGTGCGGCGGCACAACCAGGAGGACTTCTTCACGCCGTATCTGCTGACGGCGGGCTTCGCCTCCGGGGTGTTCACGGCCTTCCTCGCCATCACCATGCGGCGGCGCAAGCGGGCGGCGTGGATCCTGAACCTGGTGCTGTCGGGGGCGTTCCTCGCGCTGTTCGTCCTCGCGATGGCGTTCCCGGAGATCCGGCGGTACGCGCAGAACTGGATCTCGCTGGTCCTCACCGCCGCCTTCGTGGTGGCCCTGCTCGTCGGCCGGCGGGAGTTCTACGCCAAGGGTGACCGGTCCAATCCGCGGCTCGCCGCCGCCGTGGCCGTGGGCGGACTGCTCGTGTCCTCGTTGCTGGCCGCGCTGCTGGTGACCGTCACCAACCAGGCGTCCAGGTCGTCGGCCTTCACGGAGCGGTGGTGGTACGGCACGCTGCGGCTGGTCTCCGTCGCCGCCGACGACTCCCGCTTCGACGGGATCCTGACGCCGAACTGGGTCAACGTCGTCATCAACGTCCTCAGCACGATCCTCGTCCTCGCCGTCCTCTACGCCGCCTTCCGCTCCCGGCGTGCCGTCGACCCGCTCAGCGAGGACGACGAGCGGCGCCTGCGGGAACTGCTGGAGCGGCACGGGGAGCGGGACTCGCTCGGGTACTTCGCGCTGCGCAGGGAGAAGAGCGTCGTCTGGTCGCCGACCGGGAAGGCGGCCGTGACCTACCGGGTCGTCAGCGGGGTCTCGCTGGCCTCCGGCGATCCGATCGGCGACCCGGAGGCCTGGCCGGGGGCGATCGGGCCGTGGCTCGCCGAGGCGCGGGCGCACGGGTGGCTGCCGGCGGTGATGGGCGCGGGGGAGGACGCGGGGACGGTGTACGCGCGGCACGGCCTGAACGCGCTGGAGCTGGGTGACGAGGCGATCGTCGAGGTCTCCGAGTTCACGCTGGAGGGGCGGGCGATGCGGACCGTCCGGCAGGCCTTCAACCGGGTCAAACGGGCCGGGTACACCGTGCGGATCCGGCGCCACGAGGAGATCCCGGCCGAGGAGATGGCGGCTCTCGTACGGCATGCGGACGACTGGCGGGACGGGGCCACCGAGCGCGGGTTCAGCATGGCGCTGGGGCGGCTCGGGGATCCGGCGGACGGCCGGTGCGTCGCGCTGGAGTGCAGGGCCGGCGACGGTGAGCTGAAGGCGGTGCTGTCCTTCGTGCCGTGGGGGCCGCACGGGCTGTCCCTCGACCTCATGCGCCGGGATCGCGACGCGGAGAACGGCCTCATGGAGTTCATGGTCATCGAGCTGCTGAACCGGGCCCAGGAGATTCAGATCACCCAGGTTTCGCTCAACTTCGCCATGTTCCGTTCGGTCTTCGAACGTGGTGCGCGTCTTGGTGCGGGGCCGGTGCTGCGGCTGTGGCGGTCGCTGCTCAGCTTCTTCTCGCGCTGGTGGCAGATCGAGTCCCTGTACCGGGCCAACGCCAAGTACCGGCCCATCTGGGAACCGCGGTTCCTGCTCTTCGAGAAGAGCGCGGACCTGCCGCGCATCGGCATCGCCTCGGCCCGCGCGGAGGGGTTCCTGGAGGTGCCGGGACTGCCGGGATGGCTACGGCGGCGGGAGCACCTGAGTACGCACAGATGAGAACCAGGGGATGAGGGCCGTGGGATGAAGACGCTCGCCCGCTGGGCCCGCGCGGAGTGGGGGCCGCTGTACGTCACCGTGCGCGGGCCGTTGCTCCGGCGGGGGTGGCGGGCGGTCCCCCTGGCCCTGACGGCCGTGTGTCTGACGGCGGCCCTGCACGTCGTGCACAACCAGTCGTGGGGCTACGGCTTCGTCCAGGACGTCGGTGCCGTACGCGCCGCGGACCCGCTGTGGCTCGCCCTGCTCCGCACTCCTCTCTCCCTGTTCGTACCGGCCCTGGACCTGCCAGTGTGGGGCGCGCTGGCGCAGATTCTGTTCGTGTTCGGGATCGCCGAGGTCTGTCTGGGCCGGTGGCGGACGCTCGCTCTGGCCTACGCGGCCACGCTCGCCGGAACGCTGTACGCGCGCGTGGGCGTCTGGCTGGGCCCCGACAGCCCACTCGGCCTGTCCGCCGCGGACGCGCACGTCGTCGACACCGGCCCGTCGGCGGCCGTGGTGGGTCTCGCCGTCTTCCTCGGCCTGCGCTACGGCGCCCGGCTCACCGCGGGTGCCGTCATCGCGTCGATGGTGGCGGAGGTGCTGATGAAGGAGAACCTCGCCGGCAAGGAGCACCTGGCGGCGATCGCGGCGATGCTGATCCTGTGCGGAATCCCGGCGGCACGCCGGCGGTGCGCGAGGGAAGGGGCGGGGTCTGGGCTGCCGCCCGGCGAGCCCTGAGACTCATCCCGATGCCGGTCGGGGCTGCGGCCCTCGGGCCCCGGAAACCGGCGTTGACGCCGACCGCTCCGTACCTCTGACCAAGTTCCCCGCCGCGCGTCAGCGGCGTTCCAGTGACGGGGTCGGGTCCGGTTTGCCGCCGATCAGGTCCTGGAACTTCCGGCGGGGGCCCGACCAGCGCTTGTCGCGGCGGTAGGCGCGCAGGGTGGCGCGGGCGCGGGCGCGCGGGCGGCGCCGGTAGAAGCGCCGGGCCCAGGGGGAACCCGGGCGGGCCAGGCGCATGGCACCGATCAGGCCGACGAGCGGGACGATCACGCTGAAGATCGCCATCCGGGTCTTGCCCTTGAACAGGACGAGCATCGCGAAGAGGAAGTTGACCACCACGCTGGTGATCACGCCGCCGCGGTCCTGGGCCTCCTCCTGTGTCACGTCGTTGACGCCGAACGGCGAGAATCCCGCGAGCATCAGGCCGACCAGCGCCGCGGTGAGGACGACGACCTCGACGCTCTTGCGGCCCTCCTCGGTCCAGTAGACGTCGTCGAGATGCAGGATCAGCGCGAACTCGTCCAGCACCAGACCCGCGCCCATGCCGAAGACGACCGCGCACAGCCCCGCCACGAAGCCGTGCCGCCCGCTCCCGACCGCGCCGAAGCCGCCGACGACGGTGAGGACGACTCCGGGGACCACGTGGTGGATGTGCACCCCTCCGGTGCTGACGTTGCCGAAGGGGCCCTTGCCCGCCCGGATGAGCCGGGTGACGACCCGCGTGATCAGGAAGGTCAGGACGAACGCGGTCAGGGTGAGAAGCAACGGCAGCTTGCCCGGTTCCACGATGTTGCGCTCCAGCCAGTGACCCATGTCCCCAGTCTCCGACCGGCAGGGGTGGGCCGCCCGGCGGCCACGGCGTCCGGGCTACCCTGCCGACGTGTCCATGACCCCACCCCCGCTCGACGGTCTCCGCTTCGCCTTCGGCACGCTCAGCGTGCTCCCCGTGAAGGTGACCCGCTGGGACCGGGAGGCGGCACGCGGCGGAATGCTGTGCGCTCCGCTGGTCGGGGTGGTCCTGGGGTGTGCGTCCGCCGCGCTGGGCCTCCTGCTCCTGGCCCTTGGCTCCTCCGCACCGCTCGCCGCGGTCGCCACGGTCGCCGTACCGGCGGTCCTCACGCGGGGCCTGCACCTCGACGGCCTCGCGGACACCGCCGACGGGCTGGGCAGCGGCAAGCCCGCCGAGGACGCCCTGCGGATCATGAAGCAGTCGGACATCGGACCGTTCGGGGTGCTCACCCTCGTCCTCGTGCTGCTCGCCCAGGTGGCCGCGCTGTCGCAGTTGTACGGCGACTCGTGGGCGCGGGGTGCGACGGCGGCCGTGGTCTCGGCGACGGCCGCGCGTCTGGCCCTGACGCTGGCGGCCCGCGCCGGGGTCCCGCCGGCCAGGCCGGAGGGCCTGGGGGCCGCGGTGGCGGGGGTGGTCCCCGTACGGAGTGCGATACCGGTTGCCGTCGCGGTGACGCTCGGGGCGGCCGGAGCGGGGGCGCTCCTCGGGTCGTACGACGTCGTCCGCACGGTCCTGGCGGTCGCCGCCGCCGTGGCAGCGGCCGAGCTGCTCCTGCGGCACTGCACGCGCCGCTTCGGCGGAGTGACCGGGGACGTGTTCGGAGGGCTGGCGGAGACGGCGGCGACGACGGCACTGGTGATCCTGTCGATCAACGTCTAACAGGCCTCGCGCCACACCCCGAGTTCGTACTTCTTCAGCATCGAACTCAGCTTCAGCCGCCGGGACTCGGCGCAGAAGCGGCTGGTGGGCAGTTCGTACTCGACGTGGAAGACCGCCTTGTCCGCCTTGATGAACGGCTCCATGTCCGCGCACTCGGCGTACTGCGCGCACTGCTCGTTGACCGCGAAGTCGAAGTCCCCCACCAGCTGCGGGATCTGGTCGAGGTCGTTCTTCAGGCCGACCGACAGCCCGCGGTCGTGGGCCAGTCGGGCGATCAGGCGGTTGTAGCGGAGCTGGTCCGCCGCCGTCATTCCGAAGCCCGTGCGGTTCTTGTAGCCGTCCATGTTGTCCGGCTCCACCGCGTCGAAGCCCTTCTCCCGGCACATGTCGAGGCGGTCCGCCATCAGCGGTTCCAGGACGTCCGTGGCGCGGATGTCGAGCCAGCGCTCCCCCTCCCAGCCGTTGCCGCGTCCGATCACCGACTTGGGGAACGCGCCGGCGTCGGGGCGCCAGTCCTCCCACGCGCCGGTGGAGAGGTAGCAGATGACCTTGCGGCCCTCGCGGTGCAGGGACGACACCACTGCCTCGGACTGGTCGAAGCCGTCGATGTCGTACACCGGCACGTCCACGGACGTGTCGACACGGCCGGTCAGCTGCCACTGCCAGGCGACGCCGGGGCGGGGCCGCCAACGGGAGTCGCCGGACGCGGAGTCGGGGGTGGAGTCGGGGGTGGCCGAGCATCCCGTCAACAGGAGGAGCAGGGTGACGAGCAGGAGAGGGCGCTTCAACGGACGGCTCCAGACAGTACGACGGCGTATGCCAGGGATGATCTCGTGTGCCGCAGCCGGAGGTACGCTCGGCCGACCCGAGCGTAGGCTCGTCCCGGGTGGTCGCCGACAGGGGTGAAGGCCCCGATCGGGGCCCGTGCTCGGACACGAAATAGGGTCGGCCGTCGGGCCCGGTCGACCCACCCGTTTCGACCCAGGCAACTTCACATCGGAAGCGAGAATTCACCACCGTGACTGCTCTCACTCTCAGCTCCTCCGCGGCGCCCGGCCTGCGGGCCGACGCGATCGTGATCGGTGTCGCCAAGGGCGCTGCGTCCAGGTCCGGGGACCTGGTAGTGGCGCCGGGCGCCGAATCCGTGGACAAGGCCTACGACGGCAGGCTCGCCGGCGTCCTGGAGACCCTCGGTGCCTCCGGCGCCGAGGGCGAGGTGACGAAGCTGCCGGCGCCCTCCGGCATCAAGTCGCCGCTCGTGGTGGCCGTGGGCCTGGGCGCCGAGCCCGAGAAGGACTCCTCCTTCGACCCAGAGGCGCTGCGCAAGGCCGCCGGTGTCGCCGCCCGCGCACTGGCCGGCGCGAAGAAGGCCGTGTTCGTACTGCCGATCGGCGACGCCGCCGACCTCGGCGCGGTCGCCGAGGGCGTGCTGCTCGGGGCGTACTCCTTCACCGCCTACAAGGAGAATGCGCCTTCGAAGAACGACGCCAAGGCGAAGAACGGCAAGGCTCCGCTGGCCGAGGCCACGCTGCTGGGCGGCAAGCCGCGGGACGCCGCGTACAAGGCCGCGCTGGCCCGGGCCACCGCGGTCGCCGAGGAGCTCAACCGCGCGCGCGACCTCGTCAACATGCCGCCGAACGACCTGAACCCCGAGGTGTTCGCCTCGATCGTGCAGACCGCGGGCAAGGAGCACGGCCTCAAGGTGCAGGTGCTCGACGTGAAGGCGCTGGAGAAGGGCGGCTACGGCGGCATCCTCGGCGTCGGCGCGGGGTCGGCCTCGGGGCCGCGGCTGGTGAAGCTGTCGTACACCTCGTCCAAGGCGAAGAAGCACCTCGCGCTGGTCGGCAAGGGGATCACGTACGACTCGGGCGGCATCTCGCTGAAGCCGGCGGGTCACAACGAGACGATGAAGTGCGACATGAGCGGGGCGGCGGCGGTGTTCGCGGCCGTGGTCTCGGCCGCGCGCCTGGGTCTCGAGGTCAACGTCACCGGGTGGCTGGCGCTCGCCGAGAACATGCCGTCGGGGTCGGCCACGCGCCCCGGCGACGTGCTGCGGATGTACAGCGGCAAGACCGTGGAGGTGCTCAACACCGACGCGGAGGGGCGGCTGGTGCTCGCCGACGCCCTGTGGGCCGCGTCGGCGGAGAAGCCGGACGCGATCGTGGACGTGGCGACGCTGACGGGCGCGATGATGCTGGCGCTGGGGAGCCGGACGTTCGGGATCATGTCCAACGACGACGCGTTCCGTACGGCGGTGTACGAGGCCGCGGAGGAGGTCGGGGAGCCTGCCTGGCCCATGCCGCTGCCGGAGCACCTGCGCAAGGGGATGGACTCTCCCACCGCCGATATCGCGAACATGGGTGAACGGATGGGCGGTGGCCTTGTCGCCGGGCTCTTCCTGCGGGAGTTCGTGGGTGAGGGGATCACCTGGGCGCACCTCGACATCGCGGGGCCGGCGTTCAACGACGGTGGGCCGTTCGGGTACACGCCGAAGGGTGGGACGGGGTCTGCGGTGCGGACGTTGGTGCGGCTGGCGGAGCTTGTCGGCTCCGGTGACCTGGGGTGACGGTCGCCCAATAGCTCGGACGCTGCGGGGCGTGGGCGGCTGCGGGCCGGTTGTGGCTGGTCGCGCAGTTCCCCGCGCCCCTGGGTGTGTCATCGCGTCCCTGGTTGAAAGTCTCACCGGGTCTCCCTTTCACATGTGAGCGTGTGGTGTCTCACACCCCGGCCCGGCGTCTCGTTCAGGGCTGACAAGTGCGAAGATGGGGCTCGGCAGGACAGGGCCCCCACACAGGGCCGAAGAAAGAGCGGCCGGACACCAGCCGCCGCGCGGTCACTGGAGACCGGCGTACGGCGCACATGCATGGAGGACGTGACGTGGCGAACGACGCCAGCACCGTTTTCGACCTAGTGATCCTCGGCGGTGGTAGTGGCGGTTACGCCGCGGCCCTGCGCGGGGCTCAGCTGGGGCTTGACGTCGCCCTGATCGAGAAGGACAAGGTCGGCGGTACCTGCCTGCACCGGGGATGCATCCCCACCAAGGCCCTGCTGCACGCGGGCGAGATCGCCGACCAGGCCCGCGAGAGCGAGCAGTTCGGCGTGAAGACCACCTTCGAGGGCATCGACATCGCCGGGGTGCACAAGTACAAGGACGGCGTGGTCGCCGGCCTGTACAAGGGCCTGCAGGGGCTTGTCGCCTCCCGGAAGGTCCACTACATCGAGGGTGAGGGCCGGCTGTCGTCGCCGACCTCCGTCGATGTCAACGGTCAGCGCATCCAGGGCCGCCACGTGCTCCTCGCGACCGGCTCCGTGCCGAAGTCGCTGCCGGGCCTGGAGATCGACGGCAACCGGATCATCTCCTCGGACCACGCCCTCGTCCTGGACCGCGTGCCGAAGTCCGCGATCATCCTGGGCGGCGGTGTCATCGGCGTCGAGTTCGCCTCGGCGTGGAAGTCCTTCGGGTCGGACATCACGATCATCGAGGGTCTCAAGCACCTCGCCCCGCTCGAGGACGAGAACTCCTCCAAGCTGCTCGAGCGCGCCTTCCGCAAGCGCGGCATCAAGTTCAACCTGGGCACCTTCTTCCAGAAGGCCGAGTACACCCAGGACGGCGTCAAGGTCACCCTCGCCGACGGCAAGGAGTTCGAGGCCGAGGTGCTGCTGGTGGCCGTCGGCCGCGGGCCCGTCTCCGCCGGTCTCGGCTACGAGGAGCAGGGCGTCGCGATGGACCGCGGCTACGTCCTGGTCGACGAGTACATGCGCACCAACGTCCCGACCATCTCCGCCGTCGGTGACCTGGTCCCCACGCTCCAGCTCGCGCACGTCGGCTTCGCCGAGGGCATCCTGGTCGCGGAGCGTCTGGCCGGTCTGAAGACCGTTCCGATCGACTACGACGGTGTCCCGCGGGTGACGTACTGCCACCCCGAGGTCGCCTCCGTGGGCATCACCGAGGCCAAGGCCAAGGAGATCTACGGTGCGGACAAGGTCGTCGCTCTGAAGTACAACCTCGCGGGCAACGGCAGGAGCAAGATCCTGAACACCGCGGGCGAGATCAAGCTCGTCCAGGTGAAGGACGGTGCCGTGGTCGGCGTCCACATGGTCGGCGACCGCATGGGCGAGCAGGTCGGCGAGGCCCAGTTGATCTACAACTGGGAGGCGCTGCCGGCCGAGGTCGCCCAGCTCATCCACGCCCACCCGACGCAGAACGAGGCGCTCGGCGAGGCGCACCTGGCCCTCGCGGGCAAGCCGCTGCACGCGCACGACTGATCCCTCGGTCGACGAAGCGACGATCACAGACTTCCGCAATTCGTAAGGAGCAACCGAAACCATGGCGGTTTCCGTAACCCTTCCGGCGCTCGGCGAGAGCGTCACCGAGGGCACCGTCACCCGCTGGCTGAAGGCCGAGGGTGAGCGTGTAGAGGCCGACGAGCCGCTGCTCGAGGTGTCGACCGACAAGGTCGACACCGAGATCCCCTCCCCCGCCGCCGGTGTCCTGGCCTCCATCAAGGTCGCCGAGGACGAGACGGTCGAGGTCGGCGCCGAGCTGGCCGTGATCGACGACGGCACCGGCGCCCCCGCCGCTGCCCCGGCACCGGCCGCCGAGCCGGTCGCCGAGCCCGCCCCGGAGCCGGCTCCGGCCGCCCCGTCCACCGAGCAGGCCGCCCCCGCGCCCGCTCCCACCGCCGAGGCCGCTTCCGGCGGCGGCTCCGCCGAGGGCACGGACGTCGTCCTGCCCGCGCTGGGCGAGTCCGTCACCGAGGGCACCGTCACCCGGTGGCTGAAGGAGGTCGGCGAGGAGGTAGCGGAGGACGAGCCCCTGCTCGAGGTCTCCACCGACAAGGTCGACACCGAGATCCCGTCGCCTGCCGCCGGTGTGCTCCTTGAGATCGTGGTCGGCGAGGACGAGACGGCCGAGGTCGGCGCGAAGCTCGCCGTCATCGGCGCCCCGGGCGCGGCTCCGGCCGCTGCCCCGGCCCCCGCCGCTCCGGCCCCGGCCCCCGCCGCCGAGGCCCCCGCCCCGGCGCCCGCTCCCGCTCCGGCTCCGGCCCCGCAGGCGCCCTCGGCTCCGGCCCCGCAGCAGCAGACGGCTCCGGCTCCCGACCCGGCGCCCGCCGCTCCGGCTCCGGCGCCCGCCCCGGTCACCCCGGCCCCGGCTCCCGCCGCGCCCTCCGGTGACGACGGCGCCTACGTGACCCCGCTGGTGCGCAAGCTCGCCGCCGAGAACGGCGTCGACCTGGCCGCCGTCAAGGGCACCGGCGTCGGCGGCCGGGTCCGCAAGCAGGACGTCATCGCCGCCGCCGAGGCCGCGAAGGCCGCCGCCGCTGCTCCGGCTCCCGCCGCTGCCGCTCCGGCTCCCGCCGCCGCCAAGAAGGCGCCGTCCCTGGAGGCCTCCCCCCTCCGTGGCCAGACCGTCAAGATGCCCCGCATCCGCAAGGTCATCGGCGACAACATGGTCAAGGCGCTGCACGAGCAGGCGCAGCTGTCCTCGGTCGTCGAGGTCGACGTCACCCGCCTGATGAAGCTGCGCGCCCGGGCCAAGGACACGTTCGCGGCCCGTGAGGGCGTCAAGCTCTCCCCGATGCCGTTCTTCGTCAAGGCCGCGGCCCAGGCGCTGAAGGCGCACGCTCCCGTCAACGCGCGGATCAACGTGGACGAGGGCACGATCACCTACTTCGACACCGAGAACATCGGTATCGCGGTGGACTCCGAGAAGGGCCTGATGACCCCGGTCATCAAGCACGCGGGCGACCTCAACATCGCCGGCATCGCCAAGGCCACGGCGGAGCTCGCGGGCAAGGTCCGCGCGAACAAGATCACGCCCGACGAGCTGTCCGGCGCGACCTTCACCATCTCCAACACCGGTTCGCGCGGTGCGCTCTTCGACACGATCATCGTGCCGCCGGGCCAGGTCGCGATCCTCGGTATCGGTGCCACGGTCAAGCGCCCGGCGGTCATCGAGACCGAGGAGGGCACGGTCATCGGCATCCGCGACATGACCTACCTGACCCTCTCCTACGACCACCGTCTGGTGGACGGCGCCGACGCGGCCCGTTACCTGACCGCGGTCAAGGCGATCCTTGAGGCGGGCGAGTTCGAGGTCGAGCTCGGTCTGTAATCCTCAGCAGTGCCTGTACGGTGCCCCGTCCGGAGCTCTCCGGCCGGGGCACCGTCGTCTCACCGCGGCGTCAGCGTCCTGTCCGACCAGCCCCACAGCTCCTCCACCCAGACGTTCGGGATGGAGAGCCTGGGTGCGGGCGTGAGGTGCCTCGTCCGGTACGCCTTCAGGACGTCGTAGGTGGCGTCCAGACAGTCCCGCGAGGTGAGCTTCCCGGTCCTCGGGTCGACCCCGACGAGGAAGCCACGGGCCTCGACCTTGCCGATCATGGCCCGGGCGTTGTTCACGTCGTGCGTCGAGGACCCGGTGCAGCGGTAGCGGCTGTAGGGGTGCTCGGAGGTGCCGGGGATGGTGGTCCCCCCGCTCGAGCGCAGCCGAGAGTGGGGGATGGCGTCGGTGGACATGTCGCTGAGCATGCGGTCGTACGATCCCTCCGCGTGCCAGGCCCCGATGTCGCCGCCCGGCGGGGTGTACAGCTTCTCGCTGGGGTTCTCGACGGCGCCGTAGACCCAGCGTCCGCTGCCCGGGACCTTGAAGCCCCAGCCGACGTGCCCGAACTTCTGTGCCCCGTCGGGCTTGACGAAGACGCAGGCGGCGCCGCTGCCCCGGGTCGCGCCCGCCATGTTGGTGATCGCTTCGGTCGTTCCGGTACTGCTCGCTGGCACGTCGGCCGTCGCCCGTGTGGCCTGCTGACCGCAGCCCGTCACGGCGACGATCGCGCCGATCACGGCCGCGAACGCAAGTCCGCGCTGTCCCCCGATGTTCATGCCGTCCCCCTGTGGTGCGAAGGGGCGCCCCGCGCGGGAACCCCTGACCAACGCGACACTGCTCACAGCCGTGGGGTTCCGTGTCTTGACAGAAGTCGTGCGGCTGGGAGCGTGTAAGCCTCGTCTCACCTGCAGGAAAGCGCCCCCGTGCGCCCCTCCCGGACGGGCACTCGGCCTTATTGTCTAAACGTCAAACGCCCTTAAGGAGCTCTCATGACCGCGCCCGTCGTCCACTCGCTGCGCGAACAGATCCGCGAGCACATCGTGGAAGGGATCGTCAGCGGGCGCTGGCAGCCGGGCGAGCGGATCGTGGAGCGCCGTATCGCGACCGAGCTGGAGGTCAGCCAGACGCCGGTGCGGGAGGCGCTGCGCGAGCTGGAGTCGCTGCGGCTGATCGAGTCCGCGCCGAACAAGGGCGTACGGGTGCGGAATCTGACGGCGGCCGACCTGGAGGAGAGTTACCCCGTGCGGGCCGGTCTGGAGGCCATCGCGGCGGAGCTGGCGGCGGAGCGGCTGGCGCGGGACTGCTCGGCCCTGGAGCCGCATGTCGCCGCGCTCTACGAGGCCGACCGCGACTCGGACGGCACGGGGCAGGTGCGGCACACGGTGGGTTTCCACCGCGAGCTGGTGCGCGCGGCCGGCAACTCGGTGCTGCTGCACACCTGGGAGGGCCTGGGCATCGAGGTCTTCACCGCCCTGTCGATCCGCTGGCTGGGGACGGTCCAGCAGTCGTACGCGGAGGAGCACGACGAGCTGGTGGCGGCGTTCAAGCGCCGGGACCCGCGGATCCCGGAGATCGTGAAGGCGCATGTCCTGGGGTGCGCGCCGCGGGCCTGACGCAGCCGAGCACACCGGCGCTCACCTGCGGAAACCCTTAGAAAACAAGGCACCCGGTGTCTCCGTCCGAGGCACCCCGTGCCTACTTTCTCGTCATCGAGAAGTTTTGCCTCTCAACCCTTTGATCGATCATCGATCAGCGAGTTAGAGTCCTCGACGGGCCCTTACCGGGGCCCTCCGCCCTGTCCTGCCAAAGACAAAGGGCACCCCCGAAACCCTGCCTGATTGAGGGAACCCCCTTCGACTGAGGAAGGCGGCGACATGACCGACCCCATCGCCATCCAGCCGAGCGAGCTCGACCAGCTCCCCGACCGGGACCCCGAGGAGACCGCCGAATGGCAGGCCTCCCTGGACGCGGTCGCCAAGGCGGCCGGCCCGCACCGTGCCGCGTACCTGATGCGCCGCACGCTGGAGAGGGCGGAGGGCAACGGCATCGCGCTGCCGAAGCTCCTCGAGACGGACTACGTCAACACCATCCCCACCGCCGCCGAGCCGGGCCTGCCCGGTGACCCGGCGATGGAGGCCCGCATCACCGCGTGGAACCGCTGGAACGCGGCCGCGATGGTCACCCGCGGCTCCAAGTACGGCGTCGGCGGCCACATCGCCACCTTCGCCTCCGCGGCCTGGCTCTACGAGACCGGCTTCAACCACTTCTTCAAGGGCAAGGAGGCCGACGGGTCCGGCGACCAGCTCTACATCCAGGGCCACGCCTCCCCCGGCATCTACGCCCGCGCCTTCCTCGACGGCCGGCTGGACGAGCAGCAGCTCGACAACTTCCGCCGCGAGTCGGGCGGCAACGGCCTCCCGTCCTACCCCCACCCTCGCCGCCTGCCCTGGCTGTGGGAGTTCCCGACGGTGTCGATGGGCCTCGGCCCGCTCTCCGCGATCTACCAGGCACGCTTCAACCGCTACCTGACGGCCCGCGGCATCAAGGACGTCTCGCAGTCCCACGTCTGGGCCTTCCTCGGCGACGGCGAGATGGACGAGCCGGAGTCCACGGCGGCTCTCGCGCTCGCGAGCCGTGAGGGCCTCGACAACCTCACCTTCGTCATCAACTGCAACCTGCAGCGCCTCGACGGCCCGGTCCGCGCGAACTTCAAGATCGTGCAGGAGCTGGAGGCCCAGTTCCGCGGCGCCGGGTGGAACGTCGTCAAGTCGCTGTGGGGCAACGCCTGGGACGAGCTCTTCCAGCTCGACACCACGGGCGCGCTCGTACGACGGCTGCGCGAGGTACCCGACGCGCAGGTGCAGACGTACCAGACGCGCGACGCCGCCTACATCCGCCAGGACTTCTTCGGCAAGGACCCGGCGCTCGTCGAGATGGCGAAACTGCTGTCCGACGACAAGATCCTCGAGTGTTTCCACTTCTCCCGCGGTGGCCACGAGGCGCGCAAGGTGTACGCCGCCTACAAGGCCGCCGTCGAGTTCAAGGGCGCGCCGACCGTGATCCTGGCCCAGACGGTCAAGGGCCACACCCTCGGCGAGGGCTTCGCGTCGAAGAACGCCAACCACCAGATGAAGAAGTTGTCGGTGGACGAGTTCAAGACGATGCGCGACCTGCTCGAACTGCCCATCAGGGACAGCGACTTCGTCGACGGCGTGGTCCCCTACGGCCACCCCGGCGCCGACTCCCCCGAGGTCCGCTACCTCCAGGAGCGCCGCGCGGCCCTCGGCGGCCCGGCCCCGGCCCGCCGGGTGCACCCCGTGGCCCCGCTGCCCGCCTCTGCCGAAAAGGCCTTCGCCTCCTTCGACAAGGGCTCGGGCACGCAGAACGTCGCGACCACGATGGCCTTCGTCCGCCTGATCAAGGACCTGGTCCGCGACAAGGAGACCGGCAAGCGCTGGGTGCCGATCGTCCCCGACGAGGCGCGCACCTTCGGTATGGAGTCGCTGTTCCCGTCGCTCGGGATCTACTCCCCCAAGGGCCAGACGTACGAGCCGGTCGACCGCGACCAGCTGATGTACTACAAGGAGGCCACCAACGGCCAGATCCTCAACGAGGGGATCACCGAGGCCGGTTCGATGGCCGACTTCATCGCCGCATCGACGTCGTACGCGACGCACGGCGAGGCGATGATCCCGTTCTACATCTTCTACTCGATGTTCGGCTGGCAGCGCACGGCCGACCAGATGTGGCAGCTCGGCGACCAGCTGGGCCGCGGCTTCCTCGTCGGCGCCACGGCGGGCCGTACCACGCTGACGGGCGAGGGCCTGCAGCACGCGGACGGGCACTCGCCGGTGATCGCGGCGACGAACCCGGCGGCGCTGTCGTACGACCCGGCGTTCGCCTACGAGGTCGCCACGATCGTGCGCGACGGCATCCGCCGCATGTACGGCGAGGCGGCCCCCGGCGAGGACCCGAACGTCTTCTACTACCTGACGGTCTACAACGAGCCGCTCCCGCAGCCCGCCAAGCCGTCCGGCCTCGGTGTCGACGAGGGCATCGTCAAGGGCCTGTACCGCTTCAACACGGCGGAGTCCGCAGGGCTTTCCCCGGTCGCGAACGCCCCCCGCATCCAGCTGCTGGGCTCCGGCACGGCGATCCACTGGGTACTGAAGGCGCAGCGGATGCTGGCCGAGGAGTGGGGCGTGGCGGCCGACGTGTGGTCCGCGACGTCCTGGACGGAGCTGCGCCGCGACGCGCTGGAGGCCGACGCCGGCCTGCTGCGCGGCGAGGAGCGGGTCCCGTACGTCCGTCAGGCGCTGCACGGTGCCGAGGGCCCGGTCCTCGCGGTCTCCGACTACATGCGCCAGGTCCCGGACCAGATCGCCCAGTGGGTCGAGCAGGACTGGTCCTCGCTCGGCGCGGACGGCTTCGGCCTCTCCGACACCCGCGAGGGCGCCCGCCGCCACTTCGGCGTCGACGCGGAGTCGGTCGTGGTCGCGGCCCTGGCCCAGCTGGCCCGGCGCGGTGAGGTGAAGGCGACCGCGGTGAAGGAAGCGCGGGAGAAGTACGGGTTGTAGTTCGGCTGCGGGTCCGGTGGGGGCTGGTCGCGCCCCGCGGCGGAGCCGCACATGGACGCAGCCCCGCGCCCCTAAAAGACAGGTGCGTCTGAGCGGACCTGTCTTTCAAGGGGCGCGGGGAACTGCGCGACCGGCCACATCCGGGCCGCGCCCGACCACGAACCCCCGGCATCATGGCCCCATGCGTGCTGCCCGTCTCATCAAAATGGTGCTGCTCCTCCAGTCCCGTCCCTCCATGACCGCCGCCGAGCTGGCGCGCGAGCTGGAGGTGTCGGAGCGGACGGTCACCCGGGATGCGCAGGCGTTGTCGGAGGCCGGGGTTCCGGTGTACGCGGACCGGGGCAGGGCAGGCGGATACCGCCTCATCGGCGGCTATCGCACCCGCCTCACCGGCCTGGCCCGCAGCGAGGCCGAGGCGCTGTTCCTCTCCGGTGTGCCGGGGGCGCTGCGCGAGATGGGGCTCGAGGACGCCGCCTCCGCCGCCCGGCTGAAGGTGTCCGCCGCGCTGCTCCCCTCCCTCAGCGACGCCTCCCGTACGGCCGCGCAGCGGTTCCATCTCGACGCGCCCAACTGGTTCACCGAGCCGAAGTCCCCCGAGCTGCTGCCCGCCGTCGCCGACGCCGTGTGGGAGGACAGACGGGTCACCGCCCGCTACCGCGGCCGGGAGCGCGAGGTGGAGCGGGAGCTGGAGCCGTACGGACTCGTGCTCAAGGCGGGCGTCTGGTACCTGTGCGCGCGGATCCCGGGGAACGGCTCCTTCCGGGTCTACCGCATCGACCGGTTCCTGGCGGTGACGGCCGCCGGGGAACGGTTCGAGCGGGACGAGGAGTTCGACCTGCCCGGCTTCTGGGAGGAGCGCGCCGAACAGTTCGCGCGCTCGATCCTGCGGGCCGAGGTCGTCGTACGGCTGTCCGAAGCGGGGGCGCGCGGACTGCCGTACGCCGTCGATCCCGCCGGTCCCGCCCGGGAGGCACTGGCGGCCGCCGGGCCGCCGGACGACGACGGGTGGGTGACGGTGACCCTCCCGGTGGAGTCCGAGGAGGTCGCCCACGCGCAGCTCGCGTCGCTGGGGCCGGAGGCCGAGGTGCTGGCCCCGGAGAGTCTGCGGACGCGGTTCGCGAGGGACGCCGTACGTCTGGCGGAGCTGTACGGCAGGGATGGGACCCTGTTCGGGACATAACAATCCGCCGCACTCCACGTGCGTCCCACCCTTGCAGGCCCGATGCTGGACCCGTGATGGACGAGACGGAGTTCTGGGAGTTGGTGGACGCCACCCGCGAGGCCGCCGAGGGCGACCCCGAGGAGCAGGCCGACCTGCTCGTGGACCGGCTCCTCGCGCTGGACCCGGACATGGTCCTCGACTTCGCCCGTCACTTCGAGGCCCGCTTCAACCGTGCGTACACCTGGGACCTGTGGGGCGCCGCCTGGATCCTGCTGGACGGGGTGAGCGACGACGCCTTCGACTCCTTCCGGTGCTGGCTGATCGGCCAGGGGCGCGAGGTCTACGAGGGCGGCGTGCACGACCCCGACTCGCTCGCCGACCTGCTGGCCGACTTCGACGAGGAGATCGACGGCGACGGCGAGGAACTGGGCTACGCGGCCGACGAGGCCTACGAGCAGCTCACCGGTGCCGTCGCTCCCGACCTGGGCATCCCGCCCGGGGCCTCCGAGCCGCTCGGCGCACCGGTCGACCTGGAGAGCGACCGGGTGCTGGCGGAGCGGTATCCCAAGCTGTGGGAGCGGTTCAGGGGTTAGGGTCCTTGGTCGCGGTCAGGCCGCTCGCGTTTTGTTCAGGCCGCCGTCGTGGCCCTGCGCCGGGTCGTGTCCGTCGGGATGTACGCCTGGGTCTGGTCGGCTCTCACCGCGTGGTGCATCGGGGCGGCGTTGGCCTGGTCGAGCGCGGACGCGGTGACGGCGGCCGGGCCGAGGATCACGGCCGCGACGGCGCAGACGACCGCCCAGGGGCCGCGGGCGGTCCGGGTCCAGCCGGCGCCCTTCTCCGTGGTGATCGTGGTGTCCATGTGACTGCTGTTCATTTCTTCCCCACCTCCAGTCAGTGCGTGTGCATGACGATAGGGCGGCTGTTTCGGAGTGGTCCTTGAGCCGCCTACGAGAAACCTGTGAGGGCCAGGCCTCTTGACCCCTGCCGTGACTCCCGGCTTACCGTGGCCGCCCCGAACAGGAGCACCCCGCCCATGACCAGCCCTTATGTGCGCGAGATCACGCGCGAGGACCATCTCGCCCACCTGCGGCTGCATCCCGACGCGAGCCATCTCCAGATCCCCGAGTGGGCCGACGTGAAGCCCGACTGGGTGGCGGAGAGCGTCGGTTGGTTCGAGGGCGAGGCGATGGTGGCGACGGCACTCGTCCTGTACCGGCCGCTGCCCGGCACCCGGCGCTGTCTCGCCTATCTCCCCGACGGGCCCGCGATCGACTGGCGCCACCCGCGCCCGGAACGCCTGCTGGATCCGCTGGTCGCCCACCTGGAGAAGCGCGGGGCGTTCTCCGTGCGCATCGGGCCACCCGTCGTCGTGCGGTACTGGGACCCCGAGACGGTGACGGCGGGCATCGCCGACCCCGACGTACGCCATGTGCGCGAGGTGCCCGCGGCCGGCGTCGACGGGTTCGCGCTGGACGCCGGGGAGCGGCTGCGCGGGCTGGGGTGGCGGCGGTGCGCGCAGGACGAGGACAGCGGCTTCGGGCTCGGACAGCCGCGCTACGGCTGTCACATCCCGCTCGCGGGCCGCTCGGTGGACGAGCTGCGCGAAGCCCTCGCACCGCACTTCGAGCAGTCGCTGCGCACGGCCGAGTCGGCGGGTGTCCGGGTCTCCTGGGGGACGGCCGCCGATCTGCCCGACTTCTATCGCCTCTATGCCGCGACCGCCGCCCACGACGGCTTCCGGGCCCGCCCGCCGGTCTACTTCCGGCGCATGTGGGAGGCCATGAACGCCGAGGACTCCGACCGGCTGCGGCTCTATCTCGCCGAGTACGACGGCGAGGTGCTCTCCGCCGCGCTGATGATCAACGTCGGTTCGCGCGTCTGGCACTCCTATGCCGCGTCCGGTCGCCGGGGGCGGGAACTGCGGCCCAGCAGCGCGCTGTTGTGGCGGATGCTGTGCGACGCGCGGGCGGCCGGTGCCGAGACGTACGACCTGCGTTCGGTGAACCCGTCCCTCGGTGAGGACCGTCTGCTGGGCCGGCTCCGCTTCAAGACGGGGGCGGGCGGCCGGGTCGTGGAGTACCTCGGCGAGTGGGAACGGCCGGTGGGGCTCCAGGGCAGGGTGTTGCAGCGGGCCTTGGGGGTGTATCTCGGGCGCAGGTGACCCGGCGGGTCAGTTCCGCCTCTGGAGGTGGGCCGCCGTCTCCCTGATCTCCGGCAGCCGTGCCCTGAGGGCGGCGCCCGGACAGGTCGTCATGTAGCCGTCGCCGTGGCCGGCGAGGGCGGGCAGTTCCGCGGTGGTGCCGGCGGCGTAGCGGCTGAGACTGTTGCTGGAGGTGAGCCGGACGGTGGTGCGCGGGTCGATGCCGGCGAGGCCGAGTTTCCAGGCGGCCAGTGCGGCGATCGCGTCGGTCATCGCCCGCGGGACGGACACGCCCGTGGTGAAGGTGCCGATGGCGGCGATGCCCGCGGTGCGGTGGTTGAAGCCCTGGGTGTGGGCACCGGTGACGGGCCGGTCGACGCCGCCCGCGCGGCCCTCGTAGATGGTGCCGCAACGGTCGACGAGGAAGTTGTAGCCGATGTCGTCCCAGTCCCGGGCACCGGTCTGGCCGGCGGCGAGGTAGCGGATGATGCGGGGCGTGTCGGCGCAGTCGTAGTCGTTGGGCGAGTCGGTGTGGTGCACGAAGACCGCGAGCACCTTGTCGTCGTAGTGCGCGGGCGGTGGGGTGCGGGCGGCGGAGTTCGCCTCACCGGTGCCGGCGGCCCACACCGACCGCGGCACGATGTGCGGTTCGGCCGCGGTGTGCGCCACGAGCCCGTGCCGGGCCGGTTCGGCCACCCTGGCGGCCCTGGCATCGACCGCACGCTCGACGCCGCTCACACACAGCACCAGCCCGAGAACGGCACCGAGCCCCGGAAGACACCCGAGCAACACCCGCACAGCGAACGGAAGCACCCGCCCCGACCGAACAGGAGCCGCAGGTCGGCCGATGCTCGCGAGCTCGGCGGAGGCCGCCGACCGTACGGGACTGTCGGGCTCGGCGGAGGCGGGCGACCGGACGGGGGCCGCTGGATCGGCGGGAACTGCAGGTCGGACAGGGATCGCAGGCCCGACGGGAGCCGCGGACCCGACGGGAGCCGCGGACCCGACGGGAGCCGCGGACCCGACGGAGGCCGCCGACCCGACGGGAGTCACGGGCCCGACGGAGGCCGCCGACCGGACGGGCACCGCTGGATCAGCGGGAACCGCGCTCCCGGCGGAGGCCGCCGACCCGACGGGACTCTCGGGCCCGACGGAGGCCGCCGACCGGACGGGCACCGCTGGATCAGCGGGAACCGCGCTCCCGGCGGAGGCCGCCGACCCGACGGGACTCTCGGGCCCGACGGAGGCCGCCGACCGGACGGGCACCGCT
>NZ_JBITGI010000001.1:229317-658942 GCF_044456945.1 Streptomyces sp. NPDC050759
CGCTGGATCAGCGGGAACTGCAGGTCGGACGGGAGTCGCGGGCCCGGCGGGAGTCGATGTCCGTACGGGACTCTCGGGCCCGGCGGGAGCCGCCGACCGTACAGGACCCTCGGGCCCGGCGGGAGCCGCCGACCGTACAGGACCCTCGGGCCCGGCGGGAGCCGCCGACCGTACGGGAGTCGCGGGACGGGCGGGGACCGTCGGCCGCACGGAAGCGGCAGCCCCAGGGGAGACCGCAGATCCGCCGGTAGCCTCCACCCCGTCGGGGCCGGCAGAAACCACTGGTCCGTCGGCGGCCGCCGGACCTGCGGGGGCCGCAGACCCGGTAGACGCCTCCACCCCTGCGGGGACCGTACGCCCAGCAGAGGTCGTCGGGCGGACCGGAGCGGAGGGTCCGGCGGAGGGCGTCGGGCGGGAGGAGGCGGGAGGACCAGCAGACGCCTCGGCCCCGGCAGGCTGGGAAGCCGTATTCCCAGCAGACGCCGTCGGGCCGACAGGAGCGGCGGGCCCGGCAGAAACCGCAGGCCCGGCAGCGGACGCCGGACGTGCGGGGACCGCAGGCCCGGCAGACACCCCCTCCCCGGCAGCAGCCACAGGACCGGCAGATGCCGTCGGGGCGGTCGGGGCGGTGGGTCCGGTCGGCGCCGCAGGGCTGCCAGGAACCTCCGCCTCCCCGGCAGACGCCCTCGGGGCGACCGGAGCGGAGGGTCTGGCCCGCGTCGCCGGGCCGCCAGGAACCTCCGCCTCCCCGGCAGACGCCCTCGGGGCGACCGGAGCGGAGGGTCCGGCCCGCGTCGCAGGGCCGCCAGGGACCTCCGGCCCGGCAGGGGCCGTAGAGCCGGCAGACGCCCCCTCGCCAGCAGCGGGCGCCGCCCGGTGCTTGGGGGGTAGGCGGTTTTGGAGCGCGAGAGCGATTCCGCTCGCGTCGCGTATTCGGGCCGCGAGTCCTGTTCGGCTCGCGTCGCGTATTCGGGACGTCCGCCGTCTTCGCATCCCCCGCGCTCTTCGGACACGCATGGTTCCACTCTCGGCCGGATCCGCTCCGTCCGCGATGTGTGCTGTGCCACCCGGTGGAACCATCGTCCTGGTCCGCGACGTTTTCCCAGGTGCACGCACGCGTGCCGCTGATCACTGGACGCCTCGCCTGCGTACTGAAGGTTCCGAGAGAGAAGGGCGGCTCCGTGGACGTACTCGACATCCTGCTGTTGCTGGTGATCGCCGCCTATGCGGCCTCCGGCTACCGGCGCGGCCTGGTGGCCGGCTGCGTCTCGCTCGCCGGGTTCGTCGGCGGTGCGGTCGTGGGCGTGTGGGTGCTGCCGTGGATGATGGACCTGGTGGCACCGGGCAGCACGGCCGCGACGGTGACCGCCGTGCTGACCGTGCTGGTCCCGGCCGCGGTGGGGCACGAGCTGGCGGGCCGCCTGGCGCTCAGGCTGCGCCGGGAGCTGGACCAGGGGCCGCTGAGAGTCGCGGACGGAGTCGGCGGGGCCGCCGCCAACTCCGTGGCCGTACTCATCGTGGCCTGGGTCGCCGCAAGCGTGCTCGGCGCGTCCTCGTCCCCGCTGGTCACCACCGCCATCCGGGACTCCGCCCTGCTCGGCGCCGTCCAGGACTCCATGCCGGAGACCACGCCGAACTGGTTCTCCCGGGCCACCTCCGCGCTCACCGAGGCGGGCTTCCCACAGGTCTTCAACCCGTTCGAGAACGAGTCGACGGCCGAGGTCGCGAGGCCCACCGGCGACAGCGTCACGGCCGCCGCCACCAACGCGGCCAAGCTCAGTACCGTCAAGATCGAGGGCGCCTCCGGCACCCAGGGCCGCGAGGGCAGCGGCTTCGTGTACGCCCCGCAGCACGTGATGACCAACGCCCATGTGGTGGCCGGCATCGACGAGCCGAGCGTCCGGGTCGGCGGGGTCGGGCAGCCGTACAGGGCACGGGTGGTGCTGTTCGATCCGAACCGGGACGTGGCCGTGCTGTACGTCCCGGATCTCCGGGCGCCGGTGCTGCGCTTCGAGGACAGCGCCTCGCGGGGCGACTCCGCGGTGGTCGCGGGCTATCCGCAGGACGGTGACCTGAACCTCCAGGCGGCCACGGTGGCGGGCCGGGTGAAGGCGACCGGCCAGAACATCTACAGCGACGCCACCGTGACCCGCGAGATCTACTCGATCCGCTCGACCGTCCGCCCCGGCAACTCCGGCGGCCCGCTGCTGACCGCCTCCGGCAAGGTCTACGGCGTGGTCTTCGCGCGCTCCACCTCCGACGACGAGACGGGCTATGTCCTGACGGTCGACGAGGTCGCAGGCGACGCCGAGAAGGCGGCGGACGCCACGTCACCGGTGGACACGGGCGACCTGGTCACGTCCTGAAGCCGCGGCCTCCCGGATGATCAGGACCACAGTCCCGCATGGCACCCCGGAGGCTCCCGTGTCCGTGTTCTTCCTGATCTCGCTGCTGGTGGCGGGGGTCGCGCTCTGCCTCGTGGTGCGCAGACGCCGTACGACCGCCGCGGCCGACCAGGTCCTCAGAGACGGCGCCCCATGAGCACGTCGTCGACGTACTCCCCCGCCAGCAGGAACTCCTCGGGCAGCACGCCCTCGACCGCGAAGCCCTCGGACTCGTAGAGCTTGCGGGCCGGGGTGTTGTGGCCGAGGACGCGCAGGGTGAGCCGCCGGGCGCCGCGGCGGCGGGCCTCGTCCGTGACCGCGCGGATCAGGGCGCGGCCGACGCCCCGGCCCCGGGCCTCCTCGCTGACGGCCAAGCCCTGGATCTGGCGTACGTGGGCGTTCGCTTCGATCGGGGTCGGGAAACCGAGAAGGACGTATCCCAGGATGCGGCGGTCGGTCTCGGCGACCAGGCAGTCGTCGGGAACATGGTGCTCGCCGAAGAACGGTCGGTAGGGAGGCTGCTGCCGCGGCGTGACCGCGTGCAGGGGCGACCAGGTCGCACGCTCGAGGCGGGCCAGCTCCTCTTCGTCGTCGGGGAGGGCCAGGCGTATGGACAGCTGGGACATGACCGCCACCCTACGGTGGAGGTACCGGAACCAGACATCGCTCTTACGCACCCACCAGGCAGGATGAGTTCATGCAACTTTCAAGAATCGCGGTGGCCGGCGCGTCCGGACTGATCGGCTCGGCCCTGACGCGGTCCCTGACCGCGGACGGGCACGAGGTGGTGCGGCTGGTGCGCCGGGAGCCCCGAAAGGAGACAGAGGTCCGGTGGGACCCCGAGGCCGGGCGGGTCGACACGGCCGGGCTCGCCGGGTGCGACGCCGTGGTCAACCTCGCCGGGGCGGGCGTCGGTTCGCGCCGCTGGACGGACGCGTACAAGAAGCGGATCCACGACAGCCGGGTCAACGGCACCACCGCCCTCGCCAAGGCCGTCGCCTCCCTGGACAAGCCGCCCCGGGTCTTCGTGAACGGCAGCGCGATGGGGTACTACGGCGAGACCGGCGACCGGATCGTCGACGAGAACTCCCCCGCGGGACAGGGCTTCCTGCCCGAGCTGTGCGTGGAGTGGGAGGGCGCGGCCGCGCCCGCTCAACAGGCCGGCGTACGGACCGCGTTCACCCGCACCGGGCTCGTGGTGGGCCGCGGGGGCGGGGCCTGGGGCAAGCTGTTCCCGCTGTTCCGGGCGGGGCTCGGCGGGCGGATGGGCGACGGGCGGCAGTACTGGTCGTTCATCGCGCTGCACGACGAGGTGGCCGCGATCCGCCATCTCCTGGCGACCGACGGCCTGTCCGGGCCCTTCAACCTCACCGCCCCGGAGCCCCTGACGAACCGTGAGATCACCGAGGCCATGGGCCGCGTGCTGCACCGGCCGACCCTCTTCACGGTCCCCGCGCCGGTACTGCGGGCCGTGCTCGGCGAGATGGCCGGGGATGTGCTGGGCAGCGCCCGGGTGCGGCCGACGCGACTGCTGGAGTCGGGGTTCACGTTCGCGTTCCCGGACATCGAGGGGGCGATCCGGGCGGCGTGAGGGTTCACATGGCCGTCTGTGACGACATGCGACCGGTGTGCGACCGTGCCCTGCTGATGCGCGACTGTTCCTGACCGGTCACCGCCCTACCCTCGACCCGAACTCGGGTATCCCCGGAGCCTGTTGGGGGCATGACGTCTCCACCGGCCGCGCAACCTCGAGGAGGGGCACGTGCTTGAGCCCGCGTACCAGGCGGACGTCGTGATCGTGGGAGCCGGGGTCGCCGGACTCTCCGCGGCGCATCGGCTGACCAGCCAAGGAGTGACCGTCGCGGTGTTGGAGGCCGCCCCCTGTGTGGGCGGCCGGATGTCGACCGAGAAGGTCGACGGCTTCCGGCTCGACCGGATCGGACAGCTGCTGTCCACGGCGTATCCCGAACTACGGCTCGCGCCCGGGCTCGACGGGCTCGTGCTGCGGCCCTTCGCGCCGGGCGTCCTGCTGCACGGCGACGGACGCCACCACCGCGTGGACGCTCCGGCGGGCGCCCGGAGCGCAAGGGGCGCACTCCATGCGGTGCGCGCCCTGGCGAGCGCCCCTCGGGGGATGCCGGGGCCGAGGCTGGTGGCCGCATCCCGAAGGGTCACATCCCGGAGGACCGCATCCCGGAGGACCGCATCCCAGAGGGCCACGTTCCGGGTGCTGCCCGGTGCCGGTCAGGGGACCGTGTCCAGGGCCGCCCGCGCCGCCGCGCCGCTCGGCGGTGCCGTCGACCAGGCCCGGCTCGGTGCCGCGCTCACCCGGTTCTCCACCGTGCCCGTCGAACGCCTCCTCGCCCGTCCGGAGTTGCCCGCCGGGCAGTCGCTCGCGGCCCGGGGGCTGCCCGCGCGCACGGTCGACGGCTTCCTGCGTCCCCTGCTCGCCGCGCTGTTGTGCGACCCCGCGCTGACGACGTCCAGCCGATGCGCCGACCTCGCGCTGCGGGCCTTCGCGGGTGGGCGGCTGTGCGTGCCCGAGGGCGGCGCGGAGGCGCTTCCGGAGCTGCTCGCGCAGACGCTGCCGGCGGGGACCGTGCACACAGGGGTGCGGGTCACGTCCGTCGCGACGACGTCGGTGACCACGGCCGAGCACGGCGAGATCCGGTGCCGGGCGGTGCTGCTGGCGACGGACGCGCGGGCCGCGGCCGAGCTGCTGCCGGGGTTGCGGGTACCGGACTTCCACCCGGTGACGGTCGTCCACCACACGACGGACGAACCGCCCCGCACGGGCCCCGCGCTGCTGCTCGACGCCGACCGGGGCGGCCCGGTGGCCCACACGGCGGTAATCAGCGAGGTCGACCCGAGCCGGGCCCCTTCCGGCCGGGCCCTGATCTCCTCGACGGTCCTGGGCACCCCTCCTCCGGACCTGGAGACGGCCGTACGCACCCACCTGGCCCGCCTGTACGGCACGCCGACCCAGCGCTGGGAGACCCTCGCGGTCCACCACACGCGGGAGGCGGTCCCGGCCATGCCCGCCCCCCACGACCTGCGCCGCCCGGTACGCCTGCTGACCGGCCTGTACGTCTGCGGCGACCACCGGGACACCAACACGGTCCAGGGCGCACTCCACTCGGCGCACAGGGCGACAACGGCCATCCTGAAAGACCTGGGGGCGGCGGGTTCAATGCACCGAGCAGACCCGACTCCCACAGCTCAGGCAGCGTGAGGATCACCCGCGCCCGAAGGGGCGCGGGGAACTGCGCGACCAGCCACGACGCAGTCGCACACGCCATACTCGGGTGCGGAGTTACGGCGAGGCGGCGCTACCCCAGCGCAGCGACCTTGTCGCGATAACTACGAACCGGCGCAGCATCCTTATACGGCTCCAACCGCCGCTCGAAGTCCCGCACATACTCCACCGCCCGAACCGACCGCATCTCCGCCGCCTGCCCGGCCGCCTCCGCAGCCAACGCGCACGCCTGGTCCAATTCCCCCAGCCCCAGCCTCGCGGAAGCCAGCACCACCCGGCAGAACAACCGACTCCGCGCATACGCCGGCGCCCTCAACTGAAGCGAGCGCTCAGCGTGTTGCGCCGCCGCCCGGAACTGCTGCAGATCCCGGTGGCAGTGCCCGAACTCGTCCGCCAGCTGCGCCTCGTCGAAGAACCGTGCCCAGTGCGGGACCTCGTCACCGGGACGGGCCGCCTCCAGGGCCCGTTCCGCGCGGACCAGTGAGGCCGTGCACGCCCGCACCTCTCCGAGCACCCCGTGCCCCCGCGCCTCGGCCGAGTGCAGCAGTGCCTGTACGACCGGCGGTGCCGTCGTCCCGACGCCCTGCTGGGCCACTCGCGCGAGCTGGATCGCCTCCCGTCCGTGCCCCAGATACACGGCTTGACGGCTCATGGTGACCAGCACATACGCCCCGTACGCCCGGTCCCCCGCCGCCTGCGCGAGCCGCAGCGCCTGCACGAAGTACCGCTGGGCGAGACCGTGCGCCGCGATGTCGTACGACGTCCAGCCCGCGAGCCGGGTCAGGTCCGCCGCCGCGGCGAACAGCCTGCGGCCCGTCGTCTCGCCGTAGGTGCCGCGCAGCATCGGCTCGCACTCGTGCTCCAGATAGCGCACCAGGGCCTGCCGGGCGTGGCCGCCGCCGTACTGGTCGTCGAGGGTGCGGAAGAGCTCGCCGACCGAACCGAGTGCGGCGATGTCACCCCCGGTGACCTTCTGACCGGGCGCGCGCTCGCCCTGGCCGCGCTGCCGTGGCACCGCCGGGCGCCCCTGGGGAGGGACCCGGACCGGCTCGCCGCGGGCGACCCTGTCGTCGGGGCGGCCGATCAGCCAGTCACGGCTCGGCACGACCAGTCCGGCGGGGGTGAAGGCGATCTTGCGCAGTTCGGCGTGGCTGCCGGAGTCCTTGCGCCACAGCCCGCTGACGATGTCGACGGCCTCCTCGGGACCCGAGGCGAACTCCAGGCCGGCGTAGACGGGCGCGCAGGCGTCGAGGCCCAGGTCCTGCGCGGAGAGCCGGCGGCCGAGACGCCGGGTGAAGACCTCGGCGATGAGGGCGGGCGTGGTGCCCCGGGGCTGTTGCCCGCGCAGCCACCGGGTCACGGACGTCTTGTCGTATCTGAGATCCAGCCCGTGTTCGAGACCGAGCTGGTCCACGCGTCGGGCGAGACCCGCGTTGGAGAACCCCGCTTCTGCGATGAGCGCGGCGAGCTGTCGGTTGGGAGTGCGCTGCGCGGGTCGTTCCGTCATCTGCGGTGCGGTCTCCTGCCTTTCGGGCCGTCACGTGGTCACGTGGTGCCCGGATTGCCTGTGAGCAGCCCTTATGGCCTGTGCGAACGGCGAATGTAGCGGAGAGTGAGCAGACGATCGCACACTTCGACGTTCGTTCATCCGATCGTGTGAGGATTGTCCCCGGAGCTGACGCCCGCGGGCCGGACGTACAGTGGCGTGGGCACCCTTCGTGCCTTACGACTTTCTGGGGAGGCGCTTGCCGTGAGTGGGTTGCGGTTCGTCCGTATGGGCTTCGGTGCGGACGCGGTCGAGTACCAGGAGGCGTGGGACGAACAGCGCCGGGTGCACGCGGCGCGGTTCGAGGACGAGATCCCCGACACCGTCCTGTTGCTCGAACACCCCCCTGTGTATACGGCGGGCCGGCGCACCGCTGACAGCGAGCGCCCCCTCGACGGCACCCCCGTCATCGACGTGGACCGCGGCGGCAAGATCACCTGGCACGGTCCGGGCCAGCTGGTGGGCTACCCGATCCAGAAGCTCCCGCGTCCGGTGGACGTGGTGGCGCACGTACGGCGCCTGGAGGAGGCCCTGATCCGCACGTGCGCGGAGTTCGGCCTGGAGACCAGCCGCGTCGAGGGCCGCAGCGGCGTATGGGTGCTCGGTGACCCGGTCGAGACGCGTCCGGCGCTCGGCGGGCTCTCCCTGGACTTCGATCCCCGGCTCACGGACGAGGAGTTCGACCCGCGCATGAACGGCCCGGAGTACGCCCCGTCCAACGCCGGGCAGCGCCGCGAGGACCGCAAGATCGCGGCGATCGGCATCCGGGTCGCCAAGGGCGTGACCATGCACGGCTTCGCGCTGAACGTGAACCCGGACAACAAGTGGTTCGACCGGATCATCCCGTGCGGTATCCGTGACGCGGGCGTCGCCTCCCTCGCGGGCGAGCTCGGCCGGGACGTGACCATCGACGAGGTCCTGCCGGTCGTCGAGCGGCATCTGAAGGACGTACTCGAGAACGCGGAGCTGAAGCCGAGAGTGATCGAGAAGACACCGGCAGCCTGAACACCGCCTCGGGCTTTCAAATCCACGGGCGTACCCTTGAGCACGCCGAAGAATCAACGCTAGGGAGCCGGTCGTGTCCGCAGTCGCACCCGACGGACGCAAGATGCTGCGCCTGGAGGTCCGCAACGCCCAGACCCCCATCGAGCGCAAGCCCGAGTGGATCAAGACCCGGGCGAAAATGGGTCCCGAGTACACCGCGATGCAGAAGCTCGTGAAGAGCGAGGGCCTGCACACGGTCTGCCAGGAAGCCGGCTGTCCCAACATCTACGAGTGCTGGGAGGACCGTGAGGCGACCTTCCTCATCGGCGGCGACCAGTGCACCCGGCGTTGCGACTTCTGCCAGATCGACACCGGCAAGCCCGAGGCGCTGGACCGTGACGAGCCGCGCCGCGTCGGCGAGTCCGTGGTCACCATGGACCTGAACTACGCCACCATCACCGGCGTCGCCCGCGACGACCTGGAGGACGGCGGCGCGTGGCTGTACGCCGAGACGGTCCGGCAGATCCACGAGCAGACCGCGGGCCGTGAGGCCGGGCGCACCAAGGTCGAGCTGCTGGCCCCGGACTTCAACGCCGTGCCGGAGCTGCTCCAGCAGGTCTTCGAGTCCCGTCCGGAGGTCTTCGCGCACAACGTCGAGACGGTCCCCCGGATCTTCAAGCGCATCCGCCCCGGCTTCCGCTACGAGCGCTCCCTGAAGGTCATCACCGAGGCCCGCGACTTCGGCCTGGTGACCAAGTCCAACCTGATCCTCGGCATGGGCGAGACCCGCGAGGAGGTCAGCGAGGCGCTCCGGCAGCTGCACGACGCCGGCTGCGAGCTCGTCACCATCACCCAGTACCTGCGCCCGTCGGTGCGCCACCACCCCGTGGAACGCTGGGTCAAGCCGCAGGAGTTCGTGGAGCTGAAGGACGAGGCCGAGCAGATCGGCTTCTCCGGTGTGATGTCCGGACCCCTCGTCCGGTCCTCCTACCGGGCGGGCCGGCTCTACCAGATGGCGGTCGAGAAGCGCGGTTCCTACGTCGCTTCGCAGGCCGTCTGAGCACTGCCTGAGCATCTCCGGATGGCACGGAGTGCCACTCCAAACGTGTGAATCCGAGCACAAGCAACTACCGCTCGGTAGCGGCCGATTGACGCGGTCCCGGACATCCCCGCAGATAGGGGGGTCATCGGGGCCGCGTCCGTGTTTTCGGGCGGCACATCCAGGCTTCATGGGTGTTTGACCGGTCGGTCACGCCCTGGTAACACCATTCAGTGACCCTGGCTGTACAGCCCGTGCACCACTCACCAGAGCCGTCACTCCCGAGGGGGACCCCCATCATGCAGGCCGCGCCGGTTCGCGCCACCGCCATCCCGTCGTTCACCGATGCACTCCGTGCCGTCGAGTCCGTGCTCATGAGCAGCGGTCAGCGGACCGCTCGCCGCAACGCCTGGACGTCCGTCCTGGAGGACCGCCGCCGCGCCAAGGACAGGGTCGAGGCGCAGCGTGTCCTGGAGCAGACGCTCAGCGAGACGGTCACCGCCCGCTCCTGAATCGTCCCCTTCGACGGTGGACACTGCCGTCGTCGGCGCCTGCGGGGCCACGTAGACTTCGGGGCATGGCGAGAAGTGACAGTGCGGCGGATGCCGCGAACCCCGGGCGACTGAAGCAGATCGCCCAGACGTACAAGATGACCCGCAGGGCCGACAAGAAGATCGGCCTGGTACTCGCGGGTGTCTTCATCCTCATCCTCGGTGTCTTTCTCGCGATCGGTTTCCTGATCGGGCATCCGGTCTACCTCGGCATCCTGGGCTTCCTGCTCGCCTTCCTCGGGACGGCGATCATCTTCGGACGCCGGGCCGAGCGGGCCGCGTTCGGGCAGATGGAGGGGCAGCCGGGCGCCGCGGCGGCCGTGCTGGACAACATCGGCCGGGGCTGGACGACGACCCCCGCAGTGGCGATGAACCGCAGTCAGGACGTGGTGCACCGGGCCGTCGGCAAGGCCGGCATCGTCCTGGTCGCCGAGGGCAACCCGAACCGGGTCAAGGGCCTGCTGGCCGCCGAGAAGAAGAAGATGAACCGTATCGTCGCGGACGTGCCGGTGCACGACATCCTCGTCGGCACGGGCGAGGGCCAGGTCCCGCTCAAGAAGGTGCGGACCACCATGCTCAAGCTGCCGCGCGTGCTGACCGGCCCCCAGGTGACCGCCACGAACGACCGCTTGCGGGCGCTGGGCGACCTGATGAGCAACATGCCGTTGCCGAAGGGCCCCATGCCCAAGGGCATGAAACTCCCGAAGGGTGGGCCCAAGGCCCGCTGAATCCTCTCGTACGACGATGGGGGCGCCCGGTGTCACACCGGGCGCCCCCATCGTCGTAGCGGATTGTCGTAGCGGATCAGCCTCGTCAGATACGTACTTCCACGGTCTTCGCCAGCCGGTCGTGCAGGCCCCTGCCGTCGCGGTCCCAGATCAGGGCCGGGAGGGCGAGGCAGAGCAGGACCGTGCGCAGGAGGGCGCGCGCCGGGTGCACGCGGCCGGTGTCGAGGGCTATCACCCGCAGGCCGAAGAGGCGCTTGCCGGGGGTGAAGCCGATGGTGCCGACGGTGAGGACGCCCATCACGAAGAAGACCAGCAGCGACCAGTTCGAGGTCGACGGGTCGCCGTAGCTCTGAGTGATCAACCGGGATGCAATCAGGACGCTCATCGCCCAGTCCACGGCGAGTGCGCCCAGCCGCCGTCCGGGGCGGGCGATCGAGCCCGGTCCCTCCTCCGGCAGGCCGAGCTGCTGTCCGCGGTATCCGAAGTCGACACCGGCATCCTCGGCGGCCGCGCGGGGCCCCGAGAGCCACGATCCGATTGCATCCCTCTTGTCCACGGGTCCACCGTACTGCCGGCGTTTCGGGATACGGACAGGTGGGGCGGGACCCACGATGTCCGGTTAACTTGTGCGAAACAAATGGGTCACGCCCGAGAAACCACCCGTCCCTAGGGTCGTGGACAGCGTGTGCCACCGCACTGGCCGCACGAACGAACTACCACCCCGGTCCAGGAACGGTCGGGAGTAGGAGGAGCTGGATGTTCCAGAACGCCGACGAGGCCAAGAAGTTCATCGCGGACGAGGACGTCAAGTTCGTCGACGTCCGCTTCTGCGACCTGCCGGGCGTCATGCAGCACTTCACGCTGCCCGTCGAGGCGTTCGACCCGGACGAGGAGCTCGCGTTCGACGGCTCGTCGATCCGTGGCTTCCAGGCCATCCACGAGTCCGACATGGCGCTGCGCGCGGACCTGTCGACCGCCCGGGTCGACTCCTTCCGCCGCGACAAGACGCTGAACATCAACTTCTTCATCCACGACCCGATCACCGGCGAGCAGTACAGCCGTGACCCGCGGAACGTGGCGAAGAAGGCCGAGGCCTACCTCGCGTCGACCGGCATCGCCGACACGGCCTACTTCGGCCCCGAGGCGGAGTTCTACGTCTTCGACAGCGTGCGTTTCGCCACCTCGTCGAACGAGTCCTTCTACCACATCGACTCCGAGGCGGGCGCCTGGAACACCGGTGCGCTGGAGGACAACCGCGGTTACAAGGTCCGCTACAAGGGCGGCTACTTCCCGGTCCCGCCGGTCGACCACTTCGCCGACCTGCGTGCCGAGATCTCCCTGGAGCTGGCCAAGTCCGGCCTCCAGGTCGAGCGCCAGCACCACGAGGTGGGCACCGCCGGCCAGGCCGAGATCAACTACAAGTTCAACACGCTGCTCGCCGCGGCCGACGACCTCCAGCTCTTCAAGTACATCGTGAAGAACGTCGCCTGGCGCAACGGCAAGACCGCGACCTTCATGCCGAAGCCGATCTTCGGTGACAACGGCTCGGGCATGCACGTCCACCAGTCGCTGTGGACGGGCGGCCAGCCCCTCTTCTACGACGAGGCCGGTTACGCAGGCCTGTCGGACACCGCCCGCTACTACATCGGCGGCATCCTCAAGCACGCCCCGTCGCTGCTGGCCTTCACCAACCCGACGGTGAACTCCTACCACCGCCTGGTCCCGGGCTTCGAGGCGCCGATCAACCTGGTGTACTCGCAGCGCAACCGCTCCGCGGCCATGCGTATCCCGATCACGGGCTCCAACCCGAAGGCCAAGCGCGTCGAGTTCCGCGCGCCCGACTCCTCCGGCAACCCGTACCTGGCGTTCTCGGCGCTGCTGCTCGCGGGCCTCGACGGCATCA
This sequence comes from Streptomyces sp. NPDC050759, assembly GCF_044456945.1. Lineage (NCBI taxonomy): Bacteria > Bacillati > Actinomycetota > Actinomycetes > Kitasatosporales > Streptomycetaceae > Streptomyces > Streptomyces sp. NPDC050759. The sequence goes on from NZ_JBITGI010000001.1 coordinate 241,709, forward strand.
AGAACAAGATCGAGCCGGCCGAGCCGATCGACAAGGACCTGTACGAGCTGGCTCCCGAGGAGCACGCGAATGTCGCCCAGGTCCCGACCTCCCTCCCGGCCGTCCTCGACCGCCTCGAGGCCGACCACGAGTTCCTCCTCCAGGGCGACGTCTTCACGCCGGACCTGATCGAGACGTGGATCGACTTCAAGCGGACGAACGAGATCGCCCCGCTCCAGCTGCGCCCGCACCCGCACGAGTTCGAGCTGTACTTCGACGTGTGATCGACCTGGTCGACGCGTAGTCCGTACGGCGGCGCCCCCGTTCCGGTTTCTCGGGACGGGGGCGCCGTCGTATTCTTGTACGACTGTTCGAGAGCGTGACGGGGGCTACGGAGATGTCCGAACAGGACGACAGCGAGCGGGAGTTCGACATCAAGTGGGCCGACGGGGCCGAGCTCAAGGAGCCCTCTGCGCGGGCCCGGATGCTCGCCGCCCGCTGGAAGGAGAACCCGCCGAAGCCACAGCCGTTCCGTGCCGACCCGGAGCCGAGGGCACCACGCCGCTCGTCCTGGAGGTCGACGGCCATCGTCCTCGGGACCGTGGCAGTGATCATTCTGGTGCTGGGGTATGCGGACTTCCGTCCGTTCTAGCGCGCTGAGCAGGTAAGGGACGGACGTGCGGGACAGCATCTGGAACGGGGCGCAGGCGGCGGTACGCCTCGCGAAGGGGGCCGTACTCAGGGAGGCCATGTTCGACGTGGCCGACCCCGCTGTCTGGATCGCGCTGGACGAGGCGGTGCGGCACAGTGTCCGCTCCTCGGCCGACGGCACCTGGCTGCCGGCCTGGCAGCGGACCGAACAGGGGTGGACGCTGACCGACGGCCAGCTCGCGCTCGGCCTGTGCCAACGGGACGGGAGGGTCCGCGAGTGGGCGCTGGGGGAGGTCGCGGGGCGACCGGAATTGTTGCCCTTGGTCGTGATCCGGTGCGCGGACTGGGCCGAACCGGTGCGGGACCGGGCCCGGACGCGGTGGGCCGAGGCGGTCACCGTGGAGACCGCGGTCGCGCTGGTCCCGCTCGCCCTGCGGATCGGCATCCGGCACCGGGGTGACTTCGCCCTCGGCCTGATCGACAAGGTGCTGCGCTCGGCGGACCGCGAGGCGCTGCTTCCGCTCCTCACCCATGCCGACCGCACCGTGCGCCGCTTCGCCCACCGGCTCGCCGTCGAGGAGGGCTTCCTCTCCCCCGCCGAGCTGGCCCGCAGCGCCGCCCGGGACGAGGACACGGTCGTCCAGGGCCTCTGCGCGGAGGCCGCCCTGGCCGCCGTGGCGGAGGGCGACGCGGACGACGACGTACTCGAACCGCTGCTCGCCGCCCGCAATCCGCGGGCGCGGTCGGCCGGGGTGACCGCGTTGCGGCGGGCCGGGCGCGGGGAGCGGGCGGTCGGGTTCCTCGGTGACCGGGCCGCGGTGGTGCGGGCCTGTGCGCGGTATGTCGTACGGCAGTCCGGGGGCGAGCCGGTGGAGTGGTACCGGCGGCGGTGTGCGGAGGCCGGCGATGCCGCGCTGTCGGCGGGCGTGGTGAGCGGGCTCGCGGAGTGCGGGGACCGGCGTGACGCCGAAACGCTGTGGGCGTTCACCTCGTATCCGGATCCGGTGGTCAGGGCGCGCGCCGTGGGCGGGCTGCGGGCGCTGGACGTGCTGGACGTACGGCGGCTGCGGGCGCTGCTCGACGATCCCGCGCCCGGTGTGGTGCGGGAGGCGACCCTGGCGCTGGTGCCGTCCGCGCGGATGCTGGACGACGGGTGGCTGCTGGAGCGGCTGACCGTGGAGCGGGCCCGGGAGACGCGGGTCTCCGCGTTCCGGCTGCTCAACGCGTACGGCGGGCTGGTACGGCTGCGGGCCGCCGTCGCGCTGGTCGACGATCCGGACGACAAGCTGCGGCAGTGGGCCCGGCAGTCCGTGCTGCGCTGGCAGCCGACGGCGGAGGTGCCCCGCGGGTCGGCGGAGGTGGGTGAGCTGCTGGAGCGGGCAGGTCTGTTCGACGCGTACGGGTTGAAGCGACTCAAGTGGGAGGCCGGTCTCAAAGCCTGAGCCTTTGCCGGCCCCAGGGCTGATCGCGACCTCTTCATGGGCCGGGCCGGGTGCACACTGGACGATGGGACGAGTGCCTGACTGCGGGGTGGTGCAGATGCGGAGTCGTTTCCGGAGCGACCGGCGGCTGACCGTGCGGATGACGGTCACGATGTTCCTGCTCGGACTGCTGTACGTGGCCTTCTTCGCCGCGTTGATCGTGTTGCTGAAGTCCTGGCTGCTTGTCGTGGCCCTGATCGCCGTGATGTTCGTGGCGCAGTTCTGGTTCTCCGACAAGATCGCGATGTTCGCGATGCGTGGGAAGGTCGTGGGGCGCGAGGAGTATCCCGAGCTGCATGCGGTGGTCGACCGGCTGTGTGCCATCGCGGACATGCCCAAGCCCGTGATCGCGGTGTCCACGATGGACATGCCCAACGCGTTCGCCACCGGCCGGAACCCGGACAACGCCGTGGTGTGTGTGACCACGGGGTTGCTGCGGCGGCTGGACCCAGCCGAGCTGGAGGGTGTGCTCGCGCACGAGCTGTCGCACGTGGCGCACAAGGACGTCGCCGTGATCACCATCGCCTCGTTCCTGGGCGTGATCGCCGGGCTGATCGTGCGGTTCGCCTTCTACAGCCAGCTGTTCGGCGGGCGGAAGGACCAGAACACGGCCGTGATCTTCGCCGCCGTGATGGGTGTCTCGGCGGCCGTGTACGCGCTCAGCTTCCTGCTGATCAGGGCGCTGTCCCGGTACCGGGAGCTGGCGGCGGACCGGGCCGCGGCCCTTCTCACCGGCCGGCCCTCGGCACTCGCCTCCGCGCTCACCAAGGTCTCCGGCGAGCTCGCCCGTATCCCCACCAAGGACCTGCGCACCGCACAGGCCTTCAACGCCTTCTACTTCACCCCCGCCACCGGCAAGGAGCCCGGCATCGAGCGGATCTTCTCGACCCACCCGTCCCTGGAACAGCGGCTGGAGCAACTGGGCAGGATCTCGACGGAGTTGGGTGAGGCGGCGACGCCCGGGAAAGGTGAGGCGGGCTGAGGATGGGGCTGCTGGACATCCTGCTCGGGCGCACGAAGCCCGTCGCGCCCGATCTCGACCAGCTCTTCGCGCTGCCGTCGGCGGCCGTCACGCTGGAGGCGGCCGCCTCCTTCACGCCGACCGGACGCGGGGCGGTGTGCTTCGCCACGGTCGAGGGGGCGGCCTTCGAGCAGACGCACCGGGAGGTCCAGGCCCTGCTGGACGCGGACGCCGACCGGGACGGCCCGCCGGTGGAACTGCGGCGGGACGACTTCGGGTACTCCTGGCTGGTCTCCGAGCGGACCCCGGACCAGCTGCCGCAGCTGGTCAACGACCTGCACGCGGTGAACAGTTCGATGGAGGTCAACGGCTTCGGGCCGCAACTGCTGTGCTCGCTCGCCGGGTTCCAGGACACCGAGGGCCGCTCCCTCGCGCTGGTGTACCTCTACAAGCGCGGCAGCTTCTACCCGTTCGCGCCGCTCCCCGGCGAGGGACAGCGGCGCGACAACCCGCTGGAGCTGCGGGTGAAGGCCGCGCTCACGAACGATCTGCGGATCGAACAGGACCTGAACCGCTGGTTCCCCCTGTGGGGCGCCCCCGGCCTCTGAGGCCCCGGCCCTAGCCCTTTCTCTCGCGCGCCTGCCGACGGGACTCCAGGGGGTGCTCGCGGCGGTAACGGCGGTCCCACCTGGCCTGCTTGTCACGGCGGTCGCGGTACGCCCGGTAACTGCCGGGCGTAGCCCCCGAAGCGCCGCCGGACGAGCCGCCCGGCGAGGACGCCGAGGTACCGCCCCGGCCGTACTGCATGTACACGAAGAGCAGGGCGACGGCGACAAGCCACCAGATGTGGTTCCCGAAGCCCAGGATGACCAGGACGACGGTCCCGGAAATGACGATGGTGCCCATGACGGGCCTCCGTGTGCGTGGGTGTGGTGTAGAAGAGTAGCCCCGGAGGGGCGGGGTGATGCCTGCCCTGCGCGAAGCTCTTTCCCCGCACTCTGGAGTTGACGGCATGCCCGGGTCCTTCACACAGGAACACGCCGGTGAGCGCCTACGTGGCGTCTACGGCGGCAGCGTAGACAGTGGCCCCACCACTGTCACCGCCGTACTGCTGCACGGGGCCGGCCACGGCAGCAAGGAGCGACTCCTGCCGCTGCTCGACGAGTTCGTGGCGCACGGCTGCCGCGCGCTCGCCTTCGACTTCTCGGGGCACGGCGAAAGCTCGGGTGAACTCGCCGAGTTGAGTCTGCGCCGCCGGTTCGAGCAGGCGGTCGCCGTGATCGACGCACACGCCCCGGCGGACGGGCCGCTGGTTCTGGTCGGGTTCAGCATGAGTGGCCAGACGGTGGCGGACCTCGTCCGGTACTACGGCGAGCGGGTGGTGGCGCTGGGGCTGTGCGCGCCCGCCGTGTACGCGGCCGAGGCCTGGGACGTGCCGTTCGGGAACGGTGACGGGCGGTTCAGCGGGATCATCCGGCGGCCGGACAGCTGGCGGCGGTCTCCGGCGCTTGAGGTGCTGCGGGCGTTCGAGGGACGGGCGGTGCTCGCCGTGCCGGGCACGGACGCGGTGATCCCGCCGGAGGTGACCGAGGCCGTGCAGGAGGCGCTGGCCTTCCGGTCCCAGTTCACGCGCCTCGAACTGCCGGAGGCCGACCACCAGTTGGGCCGGTGGTTGCGCGACCACGCGGACGGGCGCCGGGAGTTGGTGACCTCGCTGCTGACCGGGCTCGGCGACCGGGGCTGGACGGCGACCCGGGGCTGGGTGGCCAAGCAGCTCCCCGAGGGCCGGTCGGTCGTCGACTCGGGCTTTCTGTCGGGAGGTTGGAGCTCACAGATGCGGCGGCTCACACTCGACGACGACACCGAGCTGGTCCTGCGGTCGTTCGTGAAGCCGTTCTTCCGGCATCACGCCCCCGGTCTGCTGGGCCGCGAGGCCTCGGTCCTGGCACTGCTCGCCGACGCCGACGGTGTTCCGGCCCCCGAGCCCGTCGCCGTCGACGCGACCGGCGAACACTGCGACCATCCCTCGCTGTTGATGTCCCGGCTGCCGGGGCGGGTCCGCGTCGACGAAGAGGACCTCGAACGGCGCTTGGACCTGCTGGCGGCCCAACTCGTACGGATCCACCGGGTCGTTCCCGACGAGCGTCCGCGCACCTACCAGGCGTGGACCCGGCCGGAGAAGGTCCAGGGGGTGCGGGGCCCGCTGTGGGAGCGGGCCGTGGACGTGATCCGCCAGGACCCGCCGCCGTACGAAGGATGCTTCCTGCATCGGGACTTCCACCCCGGGAACGTGCTGTTCACCGGGGCCGGCGCCGACCTCAGGATCAGCGGGGTGGTCGACTGGGTCGAGACATCCTGGGGCCCCGCCGACCTGGACATCGCACACTGCTCGACAGCCCTCGCCCTGCTTCACGGCCCCGAGCACGGCCTCGCCTTCCGGCAGCGGTACGAGGCGCACGGCGGGCACCGGCTCGCCGACGGGCCGGACCACTTGTACTGGCGGCTCCTCGACGCGCTCGCCTACTGCCCCGACGCGGCGAAGCTCGCCGGACCGTGGCGTGAACTCGGGCGGACCGAGCTGACGCCGCGGGTGCTGGGCGGGCGGCTGGAGGCGTATGTGCGGGGCTTGGTGGAGCTGTACGGATGAGCGGGCGGGTCACTCGCCCGGGGCCGCCGTGACGACGCCTGCCGCGATGGCGGCGGACAGGGCCGCGTGGTCGTTCGTGGTCCGGTCGGCGTAGGTGAGCGCGAAGTCGGCGACCGACTGGTCGAAGGTGTCGGCGGTGCCCAGGTACGCGGCGATGGCCATGCGGTCGCCGGAGCGGGCGTGGGCGCGGGCCAGGGTGGTGCCGCACAGGCGGGCGTAGGCCCTGAGGTCGGCCGGGGTCATGCCGGCGACGTCCGCGGAGCCCTTCATGTCCCGCAGCCGGCGCCAGTAGAAGGCGCGCCCCTGCGGACCGCTCATCCAGCCCAGGAAGATGTCGCTCGCCGCCTGGAGCAGCCGCTGGCCCACGACGACACGGCGGCCGGGATGGACGTACGGGCCATGGGGCAGATGTTCCTCCAGTACGGATTCCCGCGCCTCCTTGATCTGCAGGAACAGCGGGTCGTCGACGTCCCGCCCCTCCAGCAGCACGAGGAAGCAGCGCACGCCGACGCTCCCGACGCCGACGACCTTGCGGGCCGCGTCGACGAAGCGGTAGCGCTCCAGGAGCAGCCGGCGTTCCTCGGAGAGCGTGGAGCGGTAGTCGCTGAAGGTCTTGCGCAGGCCGGCCATGTCGGACGCGCCGGCCGGTTCGAGGAGCGGCGGGTCGTGGACGATGCGGCGGCGGCCGTCGACGACCTCCGTCAGCTTGCCGAGGGCCTGGATGCTGGTGCGGCGGCGGGCCCGGGTGAGGCTGGCCTCCCCGTGCCGGCGCTGACGGGCGGAACGCACGAGCGGCAGCAGGCTGTCGGCGTCGGCGCTCGCGCACCAGACCTCCAGCTCACCCATGCGGGCCAGCCGGCGCATGGCCGTGCGGTACGCGGTGACGGCCTCCCCCGCCGCCCGGTGGGCCTTGGCCTCGTCGTGTCCGTTCTCGCGGGCGGCCACGGCGACGCTCGCGGCGAGCCGTTTGACGTCCCACTCGAAGGGGCCGGGGAAGGTCTCGTCGAAGTCCTTGAGGTCGAAGTGGAGGGAACGGGAGCGTTCCGGGGAGGCGTACAGGCCGAAGTTGAGCAGGTGGGCGTCGCCGCAGAGCTGCACGGTGAGGCCGGTGTGGGGCTGGGCGGCGAGATCGGCGGCCATCACGGCGGCCGCGCCGCGCAGGAAGGCGAGCGGGGAGGCCGACATCCTGCCGTACCGGATCGGCAGCAGCTCCGTGAGCCGGTCGCGGCCCTGCCGTTCCAGTACGGCGACGGGGTCGGGGCGGTCGACGGACGGGATCCAGACGGCGTGGGCGGAACGGGGGACGCGTTTTCGGGCGGCTCGGCCGCGCTCCGCTCGGGTGGCGGGGGTGTTCATGGGCCCTGTCTCTGGGTCACGCTCGTCTCCTGGTCGCCGGTGTCCGTCACCTCCTCATCGCAGTGAAGGGCCGGAGGGGAAGGTGCGCATGCGGGGTACGGCGATCGGGTGACGTGTGCATCGGGGGTGCGGTGGGTCGTCGTGCGTCTGCTGCGCCATCGTGGCTGGTCGCGCAGTTCCCCGCGCCCCTTTGGGGCGCGTTGTCAGTGGGCTGGGTCAGGATGGGCCGTATGAGCTTGGATGATGCAGTGCGGTACATCGGCGTGGACGAGCGGCGGGCTCGGCTGGCGTTGCGGCAGCAGCTTGCCGGGGCGGCTCGGGTGGGGAGTCCCGAGGAGGTGGCCGGGGCTCTGGTCGCGCTGCACGGGTCCGACCCCGCGACCGTGTATCTGGCGGTCGGCGCGCGGCTCAGGGATCCCTCGGGGACCGTCGCCGAGACCGAGCGGGCGTTGTACGAGGACCGGTCGTTGGTGCGGATGCACGGGATGCGGCACACCGTGTTCGCGTTCCCGACCGAGCTCACCGCCATCGTGCACGCCTCGACCGGCCTCACGGTCGCCGCGCGGGAACGGGCCCATCTCCTCAAGGACATGGCCAAGGCCGGTGCCCCGGACGCGACCTGGCTGAAGGAGGTCGAGGAGGCGATGCTGGCCGCGCTCGCCCGGCGCGGCGAGGCGACGGCGGCGGAGCTCGCCCAGGACGAGCCGCGGTTGCGGGAGCAGTTCGTGTACGCGGCCGGGAAGAGCTACGAGGGCGTCCATTCCGTCTCGAGCCGCCTGCTGAGGGTGCTCGGCGTGGAGGGCAAGGTGGTTCGCGGCCGGCCGCTCGGCTCCTGGATCTCCACGCAGTTCCGCTGGGCGGTGGCGCCCCCGCATCCCGAACTCGACGTGGCAGAGGCGCAGGCCGCGTTGCTGCGGCGCTGGCTCGGCGTGTGCGGTCCCGCCACCGAGGCCGACCTGAAGTGGTGGACGGGCTGGAAGGTGACCGACGTCCGCCGCGCGCTCACGGCGATCCGCGCGGTCCGGGTGTCCGTCGACGAGGGCCCGGCCTACGTCGTCGAGGGCGACGCCGGCCCGGTCGCGGGACCCGTGGGGCCCTGGGCGGCGTTGCTGCCCGGCCTCGATCCGACGGCGATGGGCTGGCAGCAACGGGACTGGTACCTGGCGCCGTCGCTGCGGCCCGCCCTGTTCGACCGCAGCGGCAATGTGGGACCGACGGTGTGGTGGAACGGGCGGGTGGTGGGGGGTTGGGGACAGCGGCCCGACGGGGAGATCGTCTGGCGGCTGCTGGACACGGAGGGTGTGGGGAGCGAAGCCGAGGCGGCCATCGCGGTGGAGGCGGAGCGGCTGCGGGGGTGGGTGGGGGCGACACGCGTGACACCACGGTTCCGGGTGCCGTTGGAGAGGGAGTTGGCCGGGGCCACCGGCTGACCGGAACGCCGGGCGCCCAAGAGCAGGAGGGCGCCCGGCGCCACGGCCTACCGCGAGTAGCGCATCAGCGCCCGCACCATGTGGCACGTCGTGTCCGACGGTGGGTGGACGCCGATCATCTCCGCCGTGTCCCGGATCGTCTCGTTGCGGGCCTGGTTCGGCACATAGACGCCGGAGTCGAGCAGGGCGATCGCGAGCCGCATCGCCTTGAGGCGGCGGTTGTGGGTGACGTACCACTCACGGGGACGGCCCGGCGGCAACGGGCGCTTCTCCACGGGGGTGTACGGCAGATCGAGCAGCACGGGATGCTTCGCGGTGGACTGGGTCGGGAACGGCTTCTGCTTCAGTGCGGCAGCGGGCACAGGCATCCTCCTGTCGCGGTAAGGGCGGCCACCGGGGGCCCGGCGGCGCCCTCGAACACTGGTTTTATTCTACCGTCCGCCACTGACAAAAGCCCCTGGCCACAAGGGCTTTCGGGGGTGCTGTGACGCAGGTGGAAGACGGGTTTTCGAAGTACCGTGGGGCCATGGAGATCTGGATCAATCCGGCCTGTTCGAAGTGCCGCAGCGCAATCAGTCTGCTCGACGCGGAGGGTGCCGAGTACACCGTCCGCCGCTATCTGGAGGAGGTCCCGAGCGAGGACGAGATCCGCGAGGTGCTCGACCGGCTCGGGCTCGAACCGTGGGACATCACCCGCACCCAGGAGGCCGCCGCCAAGGAGCTCGGCCTCAAGGAGTGGGCCCGGGAGGACAGTTCGCGTGACCGCTGGATCACCGCGCTCGCCGAACACCCGAAGCTGATCCAGCGGCCCATCATCACGGCGGACGACGGTTCCGCGGTGGTCGGGCGCACCGAGGACGCCGTACGGGACGCCCTGGCCAGGAAATAGCGGAGTGTGACGCAGGTTACGTCTGATGACTCCTGTAACCGCTGAGTAACCTCGTTCGGTATCTCGTACATAGCGGCGTACGCTCCCCTAGCTCTCAGGAGGCGCGGATGTCGCGCAGGAGAACACTCGGTACGAAGAAGAAGATCGCGCTGCTGGTGAGCGCGGCGGCGGTGGCGGGTGGTGGGGCCTTTGTGATGGCCGGCACCTCGAACGCCGCGCAGAGTCCGCAGACGGCGGCGGAATCGACGGTCTGCCAGGGGCTCGCCACCGCGCTCGGCAACAACCAGCGGTTCATCGAGGGGCAACGCGCCACTCCCGACGCCCAGTCGGCGGCCCGGATCGCCAACCGGGAAGAGGTGATCGCGCAGATCAAGGTGCAGCAGAAGGCGTCCGGTTGTGTGGTCGGGGAGTCGGCTCAGGGCTCCCAGGCCGCCACGGGGCAGCCCTCACAGGCCGCATCCGCGTCCGCACCCGCTTCCCAGGCTCCCCCCGCGGGGAACGCCGCCTCCGGGCAGCAGGTGTGCAACGGCTCCACCGTCACGCTCTCCGGTGAGGCCGGTGCGCCCGCCGCGTCCAGCAACCAGTTCCCGGCCGGCACGAAGCTGAAGGTCACCAACCTGGACAACAACAAGTCCACGACGGTGGAGGTCACTTCGGTCTCCGGCAGCTGTGCCCTGCTCAACAACGCGGCCTTCGAACAGGTACGGGAGCCCGGCAAGTTCCTCATCCGCCGGGCCCTGATCGAGAAGGTCGGGTGAGGCGGTCCGCGGGTTGAAGGCCCGCCAGCGCCTTCGCCTCCGTCTCCGGATCGATGCCGACCACCGGCCGGTCCGGGCGCTGGGGAGCCACCCCGCCCAGGTCCCGCATCCAGCGCCAGGTGTCGGACACCGTCTCGGTGACCGGACGGCAGCGCAGGCCCGCCGCGGCGGCCCGGGAGGTGTCCGCGCCGTGGAGGGTGGTGTGCAGGTCGGTGTCCGGCGGGACCCACACCGGCAGGCCGGTCCAGGGTTCGATGCCCGCGTCGAGGACGATGTCCGGGTCGGTCCAGCACAGTTCGGCGTCCGACCCGGTCACGGCCACGCAGGCGCCGAGGAGTTCGCCCATGGTGGTGTGGCCGGGCGGGCTGACCAGGTTGTACGGGCCGTTCAGCGCCGCCTCCGCGGCGCTCAGCGTCCACTGCGCCAGGTCGCGGACGTCGACGTACTGGAGAGGGAGGTCCCGAGGCCCGGGCGCGAGGACCGGGCCGCCGCGGGCGATACGGCCCAGCCACCACGGCAGGCGGCCGATGTTCTCGTACGGGCCGAGGATCAGCCCGGCCCGTACGAGCAGGGAGCGGTCCGTGCCGAACGCGTCGACGGCGGCCAGTTCACCACCCCGTTTGTCCCGTGCGTAGTCGGTCTCCTCCGCATCCGCCGCGGCGCCCTCGACCAGGGGCGCGTCCTCGGTGTGTCCGGCCGGCTGCGGCCAGGCGTACACCGAGCGACTCGACACATACGCATACCGGTCGGCGCGGCCCCGCAGCAGCCGCGCCGCGTCCCGGACCGCGCGGGGCGCCGCCGACCAGGTGTCGACGACCAGGTCCCAGGGGCCCCCTTCGGCCAGGGCCGTGAGACCGCCGGGCACGGTGCGGTCGCCGTGCAGCGACCGCACCCCGGCCACGGGCGCGTGCCGTCCCCGGTGGAAGACGGTCACGTCCCAGCCGCGTTCCAGGGCCGCCTCGGCGACGGCCCGGCCGACGAACTCCGTACCACCCAGCAGAAGAAGTCTCATGCCGGTGACTGTGCCCGCCGGAGCGCCACGAGGGAACCCGGATCTGCCCTGGGCAGACAGTCAGCCGCCGGTCGGCGGGGTGTACTTGTAGCCGACCCGGCGCACGGTCTGGATGGCGCCCCGGAACTCCGCGCCCAGCTTGCGGCGCAGCCGGGCGATGTGGACGTCGACGGTACGGCCGTCGCCCACGTGGCCGTAGCCCCAGACCGTGGTGACCAACTGGTCGCGGGTGTGCACCCGGTGCGGATTCTGGACGAGGTGGGCGAGGAGCTCGAACTCCAGGTAGGTGAGGTCGAGTTCCCTGCCGTTCACCTCGGCGGTGCGCTGCACGGTGTCGATCCGCACGAGGGGGGCGTCGCCCTCCGCGTCCGTGACCGTCGGCTCCGGCCGGAAGGGCTGGTGCTGGTCGGCCGGGACGAGCACGAGGTAGCCGATCATCGGGGGCTGGCCCGGCAGGACGGGCAGGGTGTGCTGGGGAGCGGGCAGCCAGGTGGCGCCCGGGGGAAGGAACTCCGGCGCCTCGGGAACCTCGTCGGGGCGGACGGCTCGGAGTCGGTGCCGTGCGCCGTTCTCGGACGGGGTGGTGAGGGGGGCGGTGGAGAGAGAACGAGTGGTCGCCATGAGATCAGCTCTTTCGCGCGAGAGGGTCGTCGGGAGACGTACGTCTGCGCGCTGGCCGAAGGCCGGGGTATACGGCTTTAGAGGGCCGGCGCGTTCATCGCGCGGCAACACACCCGGTCGAAGTCGTGGTGCTGACGGGAAGGCCAGAAGGGCTCGAGGTCCTGGCGACCCGTCGCGCTGCACTTCTGGAAGCTGGCCATGGGCCCATTGAAGCAGACACTGGCCCGCGACAGGAGCCTTCTCTCACTGCTCGGACACTTCCCCGGCGTGCCCGTCCCACCGGCGACACGCCGAGGGGCGCCCACCGTGGCCGGTGAGCGCCCCTCGGGAGGCTGACGGCGGGGATCAGACCTGGCCGGCCTTCTCCAGCGCGGAGCAGCAGGTGTCGACGATCAGCCGCGTCACCACGTACGGGTCGACGTTGGCGTTCGGACGGCGGTCCTCGATGTAGCCCTTGCCGTCCTTCTCGACCTGCCACGGGATGCGCACCGAGGCGCCACGGTTGGAGACACCGTAGGAGTACTCGTTCCACGGGGCGGTCTCGTGCAGACCGGTCAGGCGGTCGTCGATGCCGGCGCCGTAGTTCTTGACGTGGTCGAGCGGCTTGGAGCCCTCACCGAGCGACTCGGCGGCGGTGATGATCGCGTCGTAGGTCTCGCGCATCGCCTTGGTGGAGAAGTTGGTGTGCGCACCCGCGCCGTTCCAGTCGCCCTTGACCGGCTTCGGGTCCAGGGTCGCGGCGACGCCGAAGTCCTCGGCGGTGCGGTAGAGCAGCCAGCGGGCCACCCACAGGTGGTCGGAGACCTCCAGCGGGGAGACCGGGCCGACCTGGAACTCCCACTGGCCGGGCATGACCTCGGCGTTGATGCCGGAGATCGCGAGACCGGCCTTGAGACAGTTCTCCAAGTGGGCCTCGACGATGTCACGGCCGAAGATCTCGTCGGCGCCGACACCGCAGTAGTAGCCGCCCTGCGGGGCCGGGAAGCCGCCCTTGGGGAAGCCGAGGGGGTAGCCGTCCTTGAAGAACGTGTACTCCTGCTCGATGCCGAAGATCGGCTCCTGGGAGGCGAACTTCTCGGCGACCTCGGTGAGCGCGGCACGGGTGTTGGACTCGTGCGGCGTCATGTCGATGTTGAGGACCTCGCACAGCACGAGGATGTCGTCGCCGCCGCGGATCGGGTCGGGGCAGGAGAAGACCGGCTTGAGGACACGGTCGGAGGAGTGACCCTCGGCCTGGTTCGTGGAGGACCCGTCGAAGCCCCAGATCGGCAGCTCCGCGCCCTTGGCGTCGTCTGCCATGATCTTCGTCTTGGAACGGAGCTTGGCAGTCGGCTGGGTGCCGTCGATCCAGATGTACTCAGCCTTGAAGGTCACGGGCCACTTCCTTCGGGGATGTGTCTACGCACTGCGGGTGCTGCGGCGCTGCGGCACTGAAACGCCGCCTCTTTGATGCCCGCGAGCCTGTCAACAGGCGATTTCCCGGTCATTGCTCGAGTGTGAACCCCGTGTTACCGGGTGGTGCTGTGGCGCGATTCACGGTGTGAGCGCGGCAGAGGGTGTATCTGGCACCACTCCCGGACGGGGCGGCCAGGCCCAGTGACCCGCGTCGCCCCCTCGGCGAGACTGACCGTATGACCATGCAGACGGGGAACGGCAGCTGGGGTACGAGGGCGCGGGGCATCGGGCTCGCGGCCGTACGGGGGCTCGCACTGGCGTTGGTGACGCTGCCGGGGGCACTGCTCGGCTTCACGCTCGGCCTGGTGTCCATCGCCCTCGTCCCGGTCGGGATCGGGGTCGTCACGACTCCCTGGGTGCTGACGGGTGTGCGTGCCTTCGCGGACTGGCGGCGGGTGCTCGCGGCCGAGTGGTGCGGGGTGCGGATCCCGTCGGCGTACCGGCCGATACCGAAGAACGCCAACCCCTGGGCCCGCACCTACGCGATGCTGCGCGACCCGGCGACCTGGCGGGATCTGCGGTGGCTGCAGGTGGACATGACGGCGGGGTTCGTGACGGCGCTGCTGCCGGCGGTGTTCGTCCTCTACCCGCTGGAGGGGCTCGCCGTCGCGGCCGGCCTGTGGCGGCCGCTCGCGGAGCTGGGCGGCGGCTACTGGTACGGCTTCGTGCATGTCACCGACCAGGCCTCGGCGCTCGCCGCCGGCGCCCTGGGTATCGCCCTGCTGTCCCTCGCCCCGCTCGCCCCGCGCCTGCTGACCGCCCACTTCCGGCTCACCCGCGCCGTACTCGGCGCCGGTCAGGGCGAGTTGGCCGAACGCGTCCGTGTCCTCACCGAGACCCGGCGGGACGCCGTGGACACCTCCGCGGCCGAACTGCGGCGCATCGAGCGGGACCTGCACGACGGGGCGCAGGCCCGGCTGGTCGCCATGGGCATGGACCTCGGCACCATCGAGATGCTCCTCGACAAGGACCCCGCGCAGGCGAAGCGGCTCCTGGCGCAGGCCCGTCAGTCCTCGGTGGACGCGCTCACTGAACTGCGCGACCTGGTGCGCGGCATCCATCCGCCGGTGCTGGCCGAGCGTGGACTGGGCGACGCCGTAAGGGCGTTGGCGCTGCGGCTGCCGGTCGCCACCGAGGTGACGGTGGAGCTGGAAGGCCGTCCGGAGGCGCCCGTGGAGTCGGCCGCCTACTTCGCGGTGAGCGAGATCCTCACCAACGCGGTCAAGCACTCCGGCGCCGACCGGATCTGGATCGACCTGCATCAGACCGAGGGGATGCTGCGGATCACGGTCACCGACAACGGCCGGGGCGGCGCGCTGATCACGGCCGGTTCGGGACTGGCCGGGGTGGAGCGGCGGCTGGGTACATTCGACGGCGTCCTGGCCGTCGGCTCACCCGCGGGCGGTCCCACCATGGTGACCATGGAGATCCCTTGCGCGTAGTCCTGGCCGAAGATCTGTTCCTGCTGCGCGACGGCCTCGTACGGCTCCTGGAGGCGCACGACTTCGAGATCGCCGCGGCCGTCGAGAGCGGGCCCGAGCTGGCCCGCGCGCTGGCCGAGCTGGAACCGGACGTCGCCGTGGTCGACGTACGGCTGCCGCCGACGCACACCGACGAGGGCCTGCAGTGCGCGCTGAACGCCCGGCGGGACAGACCCGGGCTGCCGGTGCTGGTGCTCTCCCAGCATGTGGAGCAGCTGTACGCGCGCGAGCTGCTCGCCGACGGCACCGGCGGGGTGGGCTATCTGCTCAAGGACCGGGTGTTCGACGCGGAGCAGTTCGTCGATGCCGTACGACGGGTCGCGGCGGGCGGTACGGCGATGGACCCGCAGGTGATCCAGCAGCTGCTGACCCGGCGGGCGGCCGACGACCAGCCGCTCGCCCGGATCACACCGCGCGAGCGGGAGGTGCTCGAGCTGATGGCGCAGGGGCGGTCGAACGCGGCGATCGCCGGCAAGCTCGTCGTCACGGAACGGGCGATCGCCAAGCACACCGCCAACATCTTCACCAAACTGGGCCTTGAGGTGTCGGACGACGACAATCGGCGCGTTCTGGCGGTGCTCGCGTATCTCGACCAGGGCCGGTGAGCGAGTCCTCATTCTCTGTAACTCCTGCTGCTCAACGGGCTGTTGTCGGCCCGGTGCCAGGCAAACCTCTGATTTGTTTGTGGGGCGGCTGAACACCCCTGGGACGGCATCCGTAAGGGAGGGAGCCGCTTCACTCCTGTCGGGCGCCTCGATGGCCCGGAAAAGGAAGTCAGAGGAGTTCCATGGGACGCAATACACGTAAACGCCGCTCGTCGATGGCCAACAAGGCCATAGCCGCGTCGGCGGCCCTAGCGCTCGGTGGGGGCGGGCTGATCTGGGCGAACTTCTACGCCTCGGCGCACGAGTCCAACAACAACGGCTGGTCCCAGAACCAGACCAAGGCCGCCGCCGCGCAGGTCGCGACCATCTCGTGCCCCGACGTCGGTCAGAAGCTGACGAACGTGCCTCAGAACGCGCGTCAGGGGGTGGCCACGGAGCTGGCCAACCTGGACAAGCAGATCACCGAGGCCTACGCCAGGCTCGCCTCGACGCGACAGGCTCAGGCGGGTGACTCGGGCTTCGTCCAGAACGCCATCGTCGGCCCCCTGAAGGAGAAGCGGGCGGCCACGATCGACCGGATCCGCATCGACATCCAGCGGGTCGGTGGCCAGTTCAACACGTCGCTCAGCCAGTTGGCCGCCTGCACGACGCAGAACGCGCAGACCAACGCCGGCGAGACCGGCGGTCAGCAGCAGAACGGCGGCCAACAGCAGGGCGGCCAGCAGAACAACGGTGGCCAGCAGCAGAACGGTGGCCAGCAGCAGGGCGGCCAGCAGCAGGGTGGCCAGCAGAACGGCGGCCAGCAGAACGGCGGCCAGCAGCAGGGCAACGGCGGTCAGGGCGGCAACGGCCCGGTGGCGGCCGACTTCGTGGACATCACCAAGGTCCAGGGCAACGCCCAGCTCGGTGTGGGCGCCAACGGCCTCCCGGCCAACGGCAACTCGGGCTCGAAGGGCAGCTTCACCACGAAGTGCGGCACCAACGGGAACGACAACCACAACACGGACAACGTGATCGTCGCCCCGGGTGTCGCCAACGGCGCCCACCACCTGCACGACTACGTCGGCAACCAGAGCAACGACGCCTTCGCGAGCGACCAGGAACTGGCGGCGGCCCAGACCAGCTGCCAGAACCAGGGCGACAAGTCCTCGTACTTCTGGCCGGTGCTGCGTGTGCAGGACGGCACGCAGGACTTCGACCAGAACAACGACGGTGGTGGCAAGGAGGGCAACGTCGGCAAGATCCTCCAGCCCGCCCAGGCGCAGCTGAAGTTCGTCGGCAACAAGAAGGGCAACGTCGTCGCGATGCCGACGGCCCTGCGCATCATCACCGGTGACGCGAAGGCCTTCGTCAACGGCAACGCCAACGCCAACGTGAACTGGAGCTGCACCGGCTTCGAGAACAAGGTGCAGCTGGAGACCCAGTACCCGATCTGCCCGCAGGGCAGCCAGGTGGTGCGCACGACCAACTTCCAGAGCTGCTGGGACGGTCAGAACATCGACAGCGCCAACCACCGCACCCACGTGGCGTTCGCCCAGGCCGACGGCACCTGCGCCAACGGCTTCAAGGCGATCCCGCAGCTCCAGGTCCGGCTCGTCTACAACGTCCCGGCCCCGAAGCTGCAGAACGGCACGGTGGTCAACCCCTACGCGGTGGACACCTTCCCGGAGAACCTGCACAAGCCGATCACCGACCACAATGACTTCATCAACTTCTTCTCCACGAACACGATGAACCAGATGGTCAACTGCATCAACACCGGCAAGAAGTGCCAGTGACGCACTGAGAAAGCCGGCGGTGAGAATCTCTCACCGCCGGCTTTCTCGTGTTCGCGTCCTCAGTGGGCCGAGTGCGTGGCGCCCATCTTCGAGTGGTCCGTGCCCTCCTCGATGTCCCCGCCGAGCGTCTTGCGCAGCACCGTCACCGTCTTGGTGGTGTCACCGACGGCGACCCATTTGCGGCCGACGAGGAAGTGACCGCCGTAGTCCTTGGCGCCGTTGATCCACTCGCGCTGGCCGCGGTCGGTGGCGAAGGTGGCGAGAATGAACTTGCCGTCGGCGTCCTTGGACTTCTTGCACACCGCCTGACGCAGCTCGTCGGCGTCGATCTGGATGTTGGGCGTGCACTTCACCTCGGCGGCCAGGTGCTCCAGACTGCCGGTGGCCGCGGAGGGCACCGCTGCGGCCTTCGCGTCACCGCCGGATCCGCAGCCCGCCAGCGCCAGCACCGCGGCCGCGCCGGTCAGCGCGAGCATCGGTCGGGTCAACCTCATCTGTTCCTCCGGTCACGGGTCACCTCGGACGGGCCCCGGCGGGGGTCCGTCTCCTCCCATACGGCTGCGAGGCGCGGGACGCTCAAATCCTGATGTCACCACGGGTACGGCTGTGCGAAAGTGTGCCGGTGAACGAGGACTGGGAAAAGCGCGTGCTCGCCGCCTGGGCGACGCTGGACGACTATCCGGAGGAACGGGCGGCAGAGTTCCGTGCCGTGATCGACGCGCTCGTGGCCGAGCTGCCGGACGGCAGCCCGCTCGGTCTGTTCGAGCAGGCCTCCGCCTGGGACTCGACGGGGCACTCGGACAAGGCGGTTCCGCTGTACCGGGAGGCGCTCGCGAGGGGGCTCAGCCGGGAAAGCGGCTACAAGGGGCGGCGCGCCAAGATCCAGCTGTCCAGTTCGCTCCGGAACACGGGGCAGGCGGAGGAGGGCGTCAAGCTGCTCACTCCCGAACTGGACGGCCCCTCCGACGAGTTGGACGATGCCGTACGGGCCACCCTGGCGCTGTGTCTGTCCAGCCTCGGCCGGGACCGCGAGGGGCTGTCGCTGGTCCTGGGTGCCCTCGCCCCCCATCTGCCGCGCTACCAGCGCTCGATGGCCCGCTACGCCCGCGCGCTCCTCGCCCCGGAGGACTGATTCACCCGGGGGCGGTGACCAACCAACGATTCGCTCGTTCTGCTGAACGTGCAGTCACAGGATGTCGCCCCGCGCCCCGCACCCGCTTCCGGCTCCGCCTCCGGACCCGTCGTCGACGTCGAGCAGGCCGAGGCCGCGCTCGTCGAGCACTACCCCCGGCTGGTCCGGCTCGCCTACCTGGTGCTGCCGCCGGGCCTCGGCCGCAACCGGCGGGTCCTGACCGCGCACGCCCTCACCCAGCGTGCCCTGCCCCGGGGCCGCACGGCGACGCCCGTGATCCCGGCCCAGTCCGACGGCCGTGAGGGCGACCCCGGCTACGCCTTCGTCCGCCTCCAGGTGGTGCGTACGGCACTGGAGGCGGGCCTGCCGCTGAGGCGCAAGGCGTGGCCCAAGCGCTCCCAGCTCCCGCCGCTGCTCCCCCAGGTGTGGGGCCTGAGGCTCTTCCCGCGCTCCGGCGGCGCCGACGAACTGGCCCTGGACCAGCGCCTGTCGGCCCTGACAGGACCGGCCCGTGCCGCCTACGTCCTGCGCGGCCTGGAGAAGCTCCCCGACAGCGACGTGCGCGGTCTGCTGACGGCGGCGGGCGTGGCGGACGTGGACGCGGCCCTCGACGAGGCCGACTCCGCGCAGGCCCAGTACGCCCTCCTCGACTCCCCCGAGTTCGACCCCTGCTCGCTGCAGGCCCGGCCCACCGACCTGATGCGGCGCAGGCAGCACATGAAGGCCGCGCTCGCCGCCGCGGCGGCCGTCGCCGTGTGCGGGGCGCTGCTCGGCATGCCGGGCGACGGCTGGGGCCCGGACGGCGCCGCCGCGCCCCCCTACGCGCAGAACCCCGCCGCCAAGGCAGCCCTGGACCCGGCCCTGCTGCTGAAGGTCCCGGCCGCCGCGTGGGAGTCCTCCGCCCGCACCGACTTCTCCGTGTGGCCCGCGCGCGGCGACCTCACCGGCGACTCGGCCCTCCTGCGCCGCGCCCTCGCCGTCTGGGCCCGCCCCGGCGAGACCGTCCAGGTCTCCGCGACCCCCGGCACCCCCTCCGGCGGCCCCTCCGGCCCGCCGCAGCTGCTGTACGCCGGGACCGTCGACAACGCGCGCGTGGTGATCCTCTACGACGGTCTGCGCATCGTCCGCTACGCCGAGCCGCGGGACGGCACCAAGGGCGCCGCCCTCGACTTCGCGCGGGTCGACGGAGCCGACCGGGCGGAGGCGAGCGCGGTCGTCCTGGGCCGGGCCGACGGCAACGTCCGCTATCTGACGGCCCCTTGGGTGACCAGGGCCGCCGACCGGGACCTGCTGAAGCCGGGCTCCGACGCCACGGACCTCGCGCTGACCGGCGGCACCACCGCGCCGATGTCCGGGCCCGCGCAGAGCGGCCCCTGCACCTCCTGGAACGTGCTCCAGCTGACGGACGCCTCCGGCACCCGGCTGCTGACCGACCTCGGCGAACTGGTCCCGGCCCGCCTCACCACCGGCCGCCCCGGGTCCGTGAAGGACGCGTCCGGGGCGGGCGCGCTGCACGCCTGGGCGCCGTACGCCTGCTCGCTGGGCGCGATGCGCTCCGCGGGCGTGCGCAGTGTGAACGCCTGGGCCTACGCGGCGCAGCCGCTGCCGGACGCTAGCGGGACGGCGAGCTGGGTATGCACCCGGGCCGAGACCTGGCAGGGCGGCGGGGAGCGGGTGCTGTCCCAGTTCCACACGCCGGGCGGACCGTACGGGGCGGTCGCGGCGAAGGCCGAGAACGTGCCGGCGTGCGGCGCGAAGGATCCGCAGGTGCTGGCCGGGGTGCTGTGGAAGTCGGCGGCCGGTACCTGGTACCTGCTGGCGGCGGGGAGCCGGGGGACGTCCTCGATCACCGCGTCGGGCGGGGTCCGGGCGACGGCGAACGGCAATCTGCTGGCCGCGAAGGCGAAGCAGGGGGCCCAGGCCGAGCTGAAGGGGACCCTGGAGGACGGGCGGGCGGTCAGCGGGCTCCGGTAGAAGCGGGCTCCGGTAGAGGCGGGCTCCGGTAGAGCGGTGAACACCGCTGGTCGATCCAGCCCGCTTCAGGCCGGATCCGATCGGTAAGGTGTTCGTATGACTACCGGGGTCCGCCGAAGAATGGGCGTCGAGGAACGGCGTCAGCAGTTGATCGGCGTCGCCCTCGAACTGTTCGCCCGCCGCTCGCCCGACGAGGTCTCCATCGACGAGATCGCGGCGGCGGCCGGTATCTCCCGGCCGCTGGTCTATCACTACTTCCCCGGCAAACTCAGCCTGTACGAGGCCGCGTTGCAGCGCGCGGCGCAGGACCTGGCGAGCCGGTTCCAGGAACCGCACGAGGGGTCGCTGGGCGGCCGACTGCTGCGCGTGATGCGCCGGTTCTTCGACTTCGTGGACGAACACGGGCCGGGCTTCTCGGCGTTGATGCGCGGCGGGCCCGCGGTCGGCTCTTCGGCGACCAACGCGCTCATCGACTCCGTACGGCAGGTCGCCTATGAGCAGATCCTGTCGCATCTGCGGGTGACGGACCCGCCCGCCCGGCTGGAACTGCTCATCCGCTCCTGGATCTCGCTCGTCGAGTCGACCGCCCTGATCTGGCTGGACGGCCGGCGCATCCCGCGCGCCGAACTCGAGACGCAGCTCGTGCACAGCTTCGCCGCGCTGGCCGCGGTCGGCGCGGCCTACGACGAGGAGATGACCGCGCTGCTGCGCCACATGCTCAAGGACGAGCCGAACGACGGCCCGTTCACCGACCTCGCCGCCCGGCTGATCACGCTGGCCTCCTAGGACAGGGCCTACAGCACGGCCTTGGTGTAGGAGGCGTCCAGGTCGCGGACCTCGGCGGAGAGGTGCACGGTGAGGCCTTCCGCGGGTCCGACGTGCTTGCGCAGGAGTTCCACGACGGCCTCGGTGAGCTTCGCCTTGGTCTCCTCGGACCGTCCGGCGAGCAGGGCGAGCGTGACGTTCACGATCGCGTGGTTCCTGATCTCGCCGCCGACCGCCTCGTCCTCGGTGCGCAGGACCCGGGTCTTGCACGCCTCGAGCTTCGCGGCCGCCGTCTCGACGACGACCGGGTGCAGCGCCAGGGCGAACTCCTCCCAGTCGACGTGGTCGAGATACGGGGAGTGTTCGACGGTGATCTGCGGCATGGGGACTCCTGTTCTACGACGGCACAGGTCACCCTAGCCGCAGCGCCAGCATGGCGATGTCGTCCTCCCGGTCATGGCCGAAGGTGTCCAGGAGGGTGTCGCACAGGGCGTCCAGGCCGGGCAGGGCGCCGGAGGAGGCCGCGCGGAGGTGTTCCAGGGAGGCCGTGAGGTCGGTCCCCCGGGTCTCGATGAGGCCGTCGGTGACCATGAGGAGCCGGTCGGTGGGTTCGAGGAACAGCTCGGTGGCCGGCGGATGGGGCAGGCCGACGCCGAGCAGCGGTCCCGCCGCCTTGGCGTAGTCGGCGGTGCCGGTGTCGCGGACGATCAGCGGCGGGATGTGGCCGGCGTTGGCGATCCGGGTGCGCCCGGTGTCCGGGTCGATCAGGGCCAGGCAGACGGTGGCCGTGGTGTCCGGGTGGTAGCGCTGGAGCGTGCGGTCGAGGCGCTCGGCGAGCACGGCCGGATCGCTCTCGTCGACGGCGTAGGCGCGCAGCGCGTGCCGGAGTTCGACCATGACGGTCGCCGCGTCCAGCGAGTGCCCGACGACGTCGCCGACCGCGGTGAGCACCCCCTCGTCCACGCGCAGGGCGGCGTAGAAGTCGCCGCCGATCTCGGTCTGCCGGGAGGCGGGGACGTAACGGACCACGACGTCGATGCCCGGCAGTTCCGGCAGCCGGTGCGGCTGGGGCAGGAAGCTGTGCTGGAGGGTGAGGGCGACATGCCGCTCGACCTTGTACATGAGCAGCGGCTGGGCGGCGAGCGCGGTGGCCTGCGCGAGCTGGGCCAGCAGCGTCTCGCCCTCCAGGCCCACCCTGCGCATCCCGCGCGCGGGCGCGGCCAGGCACACCGGTGCCCGGCCGTCCTGGGTGACGACGAGTGCGAGCCGGGCGTCGTGCTCGACGCCGGGCCGGAAGAACCCGGCGGGCCACAGCGGCGCGGGCACGGTGGTGAGCTGCACCCCGGCCTGCCCCCGGGTGAGCCGGCGCAGCAGGGCGGCCACGGCCCGGTCGGCCTCCTCGTCGGGCAGGGCGACGGGGATGCGGTCGCGGGACAGACCGCGGTAGAGCACGTCGTCCTGGTCGAGTACGAAGACGGCGCCGGGGGTGCCGGTGAGCCGCGAGAGACCCTCGGCGGCCGCGTCGGAGAGCTCCTGCAGGGTGCGCGCCGCCTGGATGGTGACGATCGTCTCGGACAGCAGGGTGAGCCGTCGCACCAACGCCCGGTCCCCGGCCCGCTGTTGCGCGTTGCGTACGGCGGCCCGCACGACCGCCTCGATCTCCAGGGGCTCGGCGGGCACTTTCAGATAGGCCTCGACACCCGTGTCCATGCCCGCGCAGTGCACGGCCGGGGGCACCGCGGAGGCGGAGAAGTGCACCACGGGCATCCCGGCCGTGTGCGGGCGTTCCTTGAACAGCCGGCACAGGTCGAAGCCGCTCATGTCGGGCAGTCCCACGTCGACGAGGGCCACGTCCGGCAGGGTGCCCTTGCGCAGCCGTGTGTCGAGTTCGGCGAGGGCCTCGCCGCCGGTGGCGACCGGTACGACGCGGTGCCCTGCCCGGCTCAGCACGGTGCCCATGGCGTACCGGCTGGCCTCCACGTCGTCCACGACCATCACGGTCG
The DNA here is from genome assembly GCF_044456945.1 of Streptomyces sp. NPDC050759. Classification (NCBI taxonomy): domain Bacteria; kingdom Bacillati; phylum Actinomycetota; class Actinomycetes; order Kitasatosporales; family Streptomycetaceae; genus Streptomyces; species Streptomyces sp. NPDC050759. Next base: position 264,687 of record NZ_JBITGI010000001.1, read on the forward strand.
TGCCTGTCAGCTTGCCTTTCGCATCCATCTGTCCGCCCTCGGGCAACACCGGTGGAGCAGAGCGGGGTTCGGGCTCTGCTCCACCAAGGTAATGCCTTCAGCTACGGATGGCGGAGGAAAACGGCCACGGTTCGTGCCGGTACGGCGAAGGTGCCTGATTTCGGCTCGTAGGACGCCCCCTTGACGGTAGAGTCCGCGCCCGCCACCTGCACGGGATGCAGCTGGTATGTGCTCCCGGCAAGGGCCGCGATCCGCTGGCTCTGCGCCGTCGGCGTCGCGTTGAACACGACGACGAGATCACCCAGTTCCATCGTGATCACACCGGGCGTCTCGTCCTTCCCGGACAGCGGGAAGGACAGCTTCGACTGCACCTGCTCCGCCGTGCCGAGCGAGAACGCCTTCTCCGTCGTACGGATCCTCAGCAGGTCCTGGTAGGCGGCCGAGGCCCCCTGGATCTGCGCGCACCCGACCGTCACCGAGCCCAACAGCGGCTTGGCGTACGGCCATTTGGACGCGTTGTCCGCCGCCATGGGCAGTCCGCGGCCGAACCCGTTGCCGTCCTGGCAGTTCCAGTGGATGGCGTTGAACCAGTCGCCGCTGTCGAAGGAGTTGCGGTCGAGGGACTTGGAGCGCAACAGGTCGGTGCCCGCCTGGGAGAGCGACGGACCCTGGGAGAGGGCTGCCGTGGCCATGGCGAGGACCTGCATCCGGGCCCGGTCGGCGGCACCGGTGCCGACGGGCAGCTTGTAGGTCAGCGCGTCGAACAGTGACTCGTTGTCGTGCGCGTCGGCGTAGGCGAGGGCGTCGCCGGGGGCGTCCGCGTATCCGGCCGACTGACCGTTGTAGTCGACCTGGGCGCCGGTGACCTCCTTGCCGTCGGTGTCGGTGAACGTGAACTGCTTGAGATTGCCGGACAGGCCCACCTTGATGAGGTCCTGGTAGTGGAGCAGGCGGGCCTTCTGCTCCTGCGAAGTCCCGTTCGCCGTGGACGCATTGGGGTCGGTGTACAGCCCGGACGCGAAACCCTGGACGCCGGGGTCCTCGTCGAAGGGCCCGCCGCCGCGTACGGCGTCACGGGCGCGGTCGGAGAAGGTCGCGACGCCCGTGCCGGCCATATTCTTCTGCGTGGCCTGCACGAACCGGGCGTCGTCGGCGACCTCGCCGAAGTTCCAGCCCTCGCCGTAGAGAATGATCTTCTTGCCGTCGACGCCGTCCTTCGTGAGGGTCAGCGCGTCGAGGGCCTTGCGCACGGCCAGGATGTTGGCCTTGGGGTGGTGGCCCATGAGGTCGAAGCGGAAGCCGTCGACCTTGTACTCCCTGGCCCAGGTGACGATCGAGTCGACGACCAGCTTGCCCATCATGGCGTTCTCGGTGGCCGTGTTGGCGCAGCAGGTGCTGTTGGCCACCGAACCATCGGCGAGGAGCCGCTGGTAGTAGCCGGGGACGATCCGGTCGAGCACGCTGGTGGAGGCCTGTCCGCTCGCCGCGGTGTGGTTGTAGACGACGTCCATGACGACCCTCAGGCCGTCGTCGTTGAGGGACTTGACCATCTGGCGGAACTCGACCGTACGGCCGGTGCCGTCCGGGTCGGTGGCGTACGAGCCCTCGGGGACCGTGTAGTGGTACGGGTCGTAGCCCCAGTTGTAGGCGTCCTTCGCGGCGGCCGCCGAGACGCACTCCTGCTGTTTGTCCGAGCCGGCCGGGTAGGAGGCGAGGTCGCAGGCGGGGGTCGCCTGATCGGACTTCTTCTCGGGGATGGTCGCGATGTCGAAGACGGGCAGGAGGTGGACGTAGCTCGTGCCCGACTTCGCGAGCTCACGCAGGTGCTCGGAGCCGTCGCCGTTTTTGTCGGTGAAGGCGAGGTAGGTGCCCCGGTCCTTGGACGGCACGGTCTTGTCCGCCACCGAGAAGTCCCGGACGTGCAGTTCCTGGATCTCGGCGTCCTTGAGGGGCACGGCCTTCGGCTTGGTGTACGTCGACCAGCCGCGCGGCGCCAGGGACCTGTCGTCCAGGTCGACGACGAGGCTGCGCCCGGAGTCCGTGGTGAGGGCGACCGAGTAGGGGTCGGTCACCTTGTTGGTGACGACCTTCCGGACGCTGGGCGCCCAGACCTTCACGACGTACCGATAGGGCTTGCCCTTCCAGGACTTGGGGCCGGTGACGGACCACACGCCGGTGGCGGGGTCGCGTGGCATGTCCTTCAGAGACCCGTCGAGCTCCAGCTTCACCGACTGCGCGGTGGGCGCCCAGACGGACAGGGTGGGGCGGCCGTTGTGGAAGGCCGGGCCCAGTTCCGCCTTCGTGGCGGCGGGGTACAGGTCGTCGAGCACACCGGCGATCTGGACGCCGGTCGCGGCCACCACGGCGCCGTTCGCGGCTCGTTGGGAGGCGACGAGCTGTCCGCCGAGGGCTTCCTTCACGCGATCCCGGTCACGCGGGTCGACCGACCAGGCCGTGTAGTCCTTCAGGTGCGGGAACTTCGCCTTCTGGGCGTCCGTGAGGGTCGTCCTCGTGAGCCGCAGCCACCTCTCGTCGTCGCTGGTCAGGGCTCCTGCGTCGACGGCGATCGAGCCGTCGTGGGAGTACAGCAGCTGGGTGGAGGCGGCCGCCTCCGAGCCGTTCCAGGCGACCGTGTTCCGGTCGATCCAGACCGCCTTCGAGGTGGTCAGGTCGAGTGCGGCTGCGGACCCGGCGGGCTGCGGGAGCAGGTACTTCTCCTGGCCGTTCAGCAGCCACACCTCGTGGCCGTTCGCCGTGAGGTCCAGGGACTGGTCGGTGGGCAGGTCCTTCTCGTCGCCCTTGTGGAGGATGTAACTCAGGCTCGTGGCCCCGTCGGTCAGCGGTACCTCGAAGACCGCGCCATAGGCGTCGGTCCGCACCGGCTCCAGCGGCTTCGACCAGTCGGTGGGGTGCGCGGCGCCCGTCCAGGTGTGCAGACCCCAGCCGGCGTAGTTCCCGTCGGCGCGGTGGTAGTGGATGACGGCCTTGGTCCTGTCCTGCGCCGGGTAGTCGGGCCGCTGCGTCCGTACGGCGTCCTTGCCCTGCTCGATCCACACCTCGCCGGTCCTGGTGACGTCGATCGTGCGGTCGGCGGAGACGTCCTTGTTCCCGTCCTTGTCGATGACGAGGAAGCCGACGTTCGAGGCGCCGGGCTTCAGCTTGACGTAGGCGAAGGCGCCGTACACGTCCCGGCCGGCGAAGGGGTGGCTCGCGGGCCAGGTGGTGGACTCGCCGTCGGCGAGGTCGCCCCAGGCGTACAGCCCCCAGTCGTCGTAGTCGCCGTCGGCGCGCTGGTAGTGGACGACCGCGTAGTCGCGGGAGGAGGCGGTGGGGGTCTCGGCCGCGGGCGGGGTTCCGGTGACGGACTCCGCCGTCGCTGACGCGGTGCGTCCCGTCGAGTCGATGACAACGGCCTTGTAGCGCAGGGCGGTTCCGGCCGGTGCGGCCTTGTCGACGGTCTGGGTGACCTTGTACGGCGCGTGGTCGGCGGAGCCGAGCGTCCGCCACTCGCCGTCTCCGACCTGGGCGGCGAAGACGACCCGGTTGAGCGGTCCGCCGTCCACGTCGGCGGTGAGCTCGACGGTGCCGGTGGCTCCGGTGGCGGGGGCCTTGAGGGTGATCGTCGGCTCGGTGGCGGGCGGGGCGAGCTTGCCGGCCGCCTTGAGGACGATCGCGGAGCCGGCGGGGACGGTGACGGTGATCTTCTTGTCGGCGTCGGCCTTCGCGGTGGCTTCGGTGCCGTAGATCCCCTTGAACGTCATGTTCGCCGAACCGGTCGCCAAGGTCGCCGACCTGGCCTCGCTCGCGTTGTTGAAGGCGACGACGTACTCGGTGTTCCCCCGCGTACGGGAGAAGGCGTAGATCCCGGCCCCGTCCGCCGCGTACCGCTCCTCCTGGACTCCGTCCGTGAGCGCCGGGTTGGCCCTGCGGAGCTCGGACAGAGCGCTGATCCGCTCGTACAGCGGTGCGCTCGTGTCGTACGCGTCGCTCGCGTGCGTGCGGTCGGTGCCGATCTCGTCATCGTCCAGGTAGTCGGCCGTCCTGGACGCGAACATCGTCTGGCGGGCGTCCTTGTCGCCGCCGGAGCCGGTGAAGCCCTGTTCGTCGCCGTAGTAGACGACGGGGTTGCCGCGGCTGAGGAACATCAGCTCGTTGGCGAGCCGGTCCTTGGCGAGGAGTTCGGCGTCGGTGGCCTTCGGGTTGTCCTGGTTCAGGAAGTACCCGATACGGCCCATGTCGTGGTTGCCGAGGAAGGTGACCTGCTCGTAGGCGTTGGCCTTGTCGGTCGTGTACTTGTAGTCGTCGGCGAAGACGGATCCGAGCTTCCGCGCGCTGCCGCCCTGGGAGGCGTACTGCCGTGCGGCCTCCTGGAAGGGGAAGTCCAGCGTGGCGTCGAGGCGGCCCTGGGTGACGTACGGCGAGGTGATCGACGTGTCGGCGGAGTACACCTCGCCGAACATGAAGAAGTCCTTGCGGCCCTGCCTGGCCGCGTAGGCGTCCAGAGCCGTGGCCCACTGGGTCCAGAACTCCATGTTCACGTGCTTCACGGTGTCGATCCGGAAGCCGTCGATGTCGAAGTCCCTGACCCAGCGCTGGTAGATCTTCTCCATGCCGGAGACGACCTCGGGGCGTTCGGTCCACAGGTCGTCGAGGCCGGAGAAGTCGCCGTAGGTCGTCGACTCACCGGCATAGGTCGAGTCGCCCCGGTTGTGGTACATCGTCGGGTCGTTGAGCCAGGACGGGACCTTGCTCCGCGAGGTGACGGTGGGTGTGCGGGGGAACGAGTCGGCGTCGACCGCCGGGAACTTCCGGCCGCCGGACGCGTAGTCCGTGTCGTCGAAGGGCTCCCCGTCCTTCGTCAGATACGGGAAGGCGCCCTTGGAGAGGTAGTCGTAGGACTTCTCCTCGTAGTCGACGACGTCGGCGGTGTGGTTGGTGATGACGTCGAAGAAGACCTTCATGCCCTTGGCGTGGGCCTTGGAGATGAGGGTCTCCAGGTCCTTGTTGGTGCCGAAGTGCGGGTCGACCTGGGTGAAGTCCGTGATCCAGTAGCCGTGGTAGCCGGCGGAGGCGTTGGCACCCGTGCCCTGGACGGGCCGGTTCTTGAAGATCGGGGCCATCCAGATGGACGTGGTGCCGAGGCCCTTGATGTAGTCGAGCTTCCGGGTCAGGCCCTTGAGGTCGCCGCCCTGGTAGAAGCCCTTGTCGGTGGGGTCGTAGCCGGTGCTCAGCCGTGAACCGGTGAGCCCGCCCCGGTCGTTGGAGGTGTCGCCGTTGGCGAAACGGTCCGGCAGGACGAAGTAGAACTGCTCACGGGTGTCGTCGTGCCGGGCCGGTTCCGCGGCGAGCTTCGCGTCGGAGGGCGGTGGCGGCGGGGTGTCCGCCCGGGCGGACAGCGGCTGGACGAGCGCTGCGGCCAGCGCGGTCACGGTGACCGCGGCGACCCGTCCGGCGTGTGCGGTACGGCGCCTGGACGGCACCGGCCATCTCGGTATCACTGACGTGGACTCCTTGCGATGACGGCTCTGTGGGTCCGACCCCGCGCGACCGTATCGCCGCCGTAAGCCTTACAGCAATAGTCCTGAAACAGATGGAAAGAACTTTCAGTGATTCCCTGTGAACTGCTCAGCAGTTGGACTTGCCCGCGTAGATCGCCAGTGCCGTGTTGGACCCGAGCGTGGCCGTGAACTGACCGTTGGAGCCGACCGTCACGCTCGTGTTGTTCTGCACGTTGCAGTACGTCCCGGCGGGCAGCGAGGTCTGATAGGTCCGGCTCAGGCTGCCGGACTCGTGGTTGATGGCGACGTAGCCCTTGGCGCCCCGCCCGAAGGCGATCGCGTCGCCGCCGTTGTCCCACCAGTTGGTGACCGGCTCACCGCGGGTGGCGTTGCGGAAGGCGACCATGCGGATGATCTCCGGCCAGGCGTGCTGGCACTTCCAGCCGTCCCGCCAACAGGCGTTCATCTGGCCGCCGTTGGGCGGTCCGGCGTCCGTGTCGGACCATTCGTACCCGGAGTTGATGTCCGGGGCGCCGTACGGGTAGGCGAGCATGAAGACGTTGGCAAGCGTGTAGTTGGCGCCGTCCTTGTAGTTCAGGGTGCTGCCGTTGCGCTCGGTGTCGTGGTTGTCGACGAAGACGCCGGCCACCGAGCTGTTCATATAGCCCCAGCCCTCGCCGTAGTTCTTCAGATAGGCGAGGTTCTCGTTGTTGAAGACGCGCTTGAGGTCGTAGGCGTAGCGGAACTCCTGGACGTCCCCGTTGCCCGTGTACTCGGTGGGCTGGACGGCCTCCCCGCTGCCGTAGATGACCTCCTGCTTCCAGTAGACGGAGGGGTTCGTCAGACGCGACTTGATGTTCGCGAGGTCGGCGGTGTCGATGTGCTTGGCCGCGTCGATGCGGAAGCCGTCGACGCCGAGGGTGAGAAGGTCGTTCAGGTAACCGGCGATGGTCTTGCGCACGTACTCCTCGCCGGTGTCGAGGTCGGCGAGGCCGACGAGTTCGCAGTGCTGGACGTTCCAGCGGTCCTGGTAGTTGCCGACCCGGGCGGTGCAGTCGTCGAAGTCGTAGGAGGAGTACAGGCCCGGGTAGTCGTACTTCGTGTACGACGAGCCGCCCGTGCCGGTGCCGCTGCCCGCCGACATGTGGTTGACGACCGTGTCGACGACCACCTTCACGCCGGCCGCGTGGCACGTGCCGACCATGTTCTGGAACGCCGTGCGGTCACCGAGCCGCCCGGCGATCTTGTAGCTGACCGGCTGGTACGACGTCCACCACTGCGAGCCCTGGATGTGCTCGGCGGGCGGGGAGACCTGGACGTAGCCATATCCGGCGGGACCGAGGGTGTTGGTGCACTCCTTGGCGACGGAGGCGAAGTTCCACTCGAAGAGGACGGCGGTGACGTCCTTGGTGCCGGGCGGGGAGGCGTGGGCGGCCTGGGGGGCCAGCACGGCCGCCGCGGCGAACGCGGCGGCCGTGGCGACAGCGGATGCGGTCCGTCTCGATATCACGTGGGGGTTCTCCTTGCCTGACGGCCAGGCGTCTTTGCCCGGCGCCGGCGAGAACGTACCGCTGGCGAAATGTTTACAGCAAGACTCTTGAAAGCAGAAGAAAGAACTTTCACCTCCTCTGCTCAGCGCTGACTGGCGGGCTTGCCCGGCAGCTCGCCGCGACTGCCCCGGCAGGAGTAGACGATCTCCACCGACCCGCCGGGCAGGGCGCGTTGGCTCTGGAAGGTCAGTCCGGTCTCGGGGCTGAGCGCGGGGGTCAGCTGCATGCCGCCGCCGAACAGCAGGGGCAGGACGACCAGTTCGAGGCGGTCGAGAGCGCCGAGGGCGTGGAAGGTGCCGATCGTGCGCGGGCCGCCGATGAGGTGGACGTCGCCGCCCCGGTTGGCCGCGCGGAGTTTGTCCAGCAGCCGTACCGGGTCGCTGTCGGTGGTGACGTGGTCCGGGGTGCCCTCCGGGCGGTGCGAGCCGAGGACGAAGACGTCGAGGTCGGGCCACGGCCAGCGGCTGTTGGTCAGCGCGGGCTCGAAGGTCGTACGGCCCATGAGCGCGGCCTCGCAGTCGGCCAGGAACTCCCGGATGCCGTGGCTCTGGCCGGAGACGAACGACGGGTCGGCGGTCAGTGCGGGCCAGCCGTTAGGCGTGGTCACGTAGCCGTCGGCACTCATGCTCAGGCGGGCGCGGATCTGCATGGTCTCTCCTCGGGTGCGGGGCGCTGTTCGCCCTTCCACCCAAGCGTCGATCGCGGGTTCCGCCGATCGACACGCCCGACAAAAAATCACCGGGCCCCCGTGCGGGCCCGGTGATCCCTGCCTGTGCTCAGGCCGTCGTCCACCACACCGTGGTGTCGGCCGGCACCTTCGCCTCGCCGTCGACCTCGGCCACCTCGCCGCTCGCGAGGAGCAGACGGCCGTACGCCGGAGTCGTCACGGCCTCACCGCCAGTGTTCGCGACGCAGACGAACTCGCCGCGCCGGAAGGCGAGAACGCCCTCGGGCGCCCGGAGCCACTCCACCTCGTCGCCGGCCCCCAGGCCGGGCTGGGCGCGGCGGACGGCGAGGGCCGTGCGGTACAGCTCCAGGGTGGAGTCGGGGTCGCCGGTCTGCGCCTGAACGCTCAGCTCCGCCCACTCCGACGGCTGGGGCAGCCAGCTGCCGCCCGCGCCGAAGCCGTACGACGATCCCTCGCGCGTCCATGGGATCGGCACCCGGCAGCCGTCGCGGAAGCCGTCCTGGCCGGCGCCGCGGAAGTACGCCGGATCCTGGCGGTCCTCGTCGGCCAGGTCGACGACGTCCGGGAGGCCGAGCTCCTCGCCCTGGTAGATGTACGCCGATCCCGGCAGGGCCAGCATCAGCAGCGTGGCGGCGCGGGCCCGGCGCAGGCCCAGGTCCCGGTCGCCCGCCGTGCGGATCTGGGTGCCGAGGCCGGGCGGGTTGGCGAAGCGGGTGGCGTGCCGGGTCACGTCGTGGTTGGAGAGCACCCAGGTGGCCGGGGCGCCGACCGGACGCATCGCCTCCAGCGTGCGGTCGATGACCTCGCGCAGCTCCTCGGCGTCCCATGCGGTGCTCAGGTACTGGAAGTTGAAGGCCTGGTGGAGCTCGTCGGGCCGGACGTAGTTCGCGGTGCGCTCGATGGTCGGGGTCCAGGCCTCGGCGACGAAGATCCTCTCGCCGGGGTATTCGTCGAGGATCAGCCGCCACTGGCGGTAGATCTCGTGGACGCCGTCCTGGTCGAAGAACGGCATGACATCGTTGCCCAGGAGCTTCACCTGGTCGTGGGATCCCAGGTCGGGCAGGCCTTCCGCCTTCACCAGGCCGTGTGCCACGTCGATGCGGAAGCCGTCCACGCCCATGTCGAGCCAGAAGCGCAGGATCGAGCGGAACTCGTCGCCGACGGCGGGGTGGTCCCAGTTGAAGTCGGGCTGCTCGGGGGCGAAGAGGTGCAGGTACCACTCGCCGTCCGCGACGCGCGTCCAGGCGGGGCCGCCGAAGATCGACTCCCAGTCGTTGGGCGGGAGTTCGCCGTTCGCGCCCTTGCCGGGCCGGAAGTGGTAGCGGTCCCGGAGCGGCGACCCCGGGCCCTCGGCGACCGCCCGCTTGAACCACTCGTGCTGGTCGGAGGAGTGGTTGGGCACCAGGTCGACGATGATCCTGAGGCCCAGTCCGCGGGCGTCGCGGATCAGCGCGTCGGCGTCCAGGAGGTTGCCGAACATGGGGTCCACGGCCCGGTAGTCGGCCACGTCGTAGCCGGCGTCGGCCTGCGGGGACGCGTAGAAGGGGCTGAGCCACACGGCGTCCACGCCGAGGTCGCGCAGGTACGGCAGTCGGGTGCGGATGCCCTCCAGGTCGCCCATGCCGTCACCGTTGCTGTCGGCGAAGCTGCGCGGATAGACCTGGTAGATCACCGCGTCCCGCCACCAGTCGCTGCGCTGGGCTTTGGCGGGGGTCGATGCCGGGGCGGTGGCGTAGTGCTGCTGGCTCATGGCGTCCTTGAAACGTAAGGGGGTCATGGGGTCGTCAAGTGGCGAGGCGGCCGCGGTGACAGCGGGGTCGGATGGACACTGCGGCCGCCTCGGGTATGGGGGCGGTGGGCAAGTTGGTATCGTGCGGCGCCGTCGTGGCTGGTCGCGCAGTTCCCCGCGCCCCTGAGGGGCGCTGTCGAACCGGCGTCAGCCCTTCGTGCCGCCCGCGGTGAGGCCGGTCACCAGGTTCTTCTGCACGAGGTAGAAGAACACGGACACCGGTATCGCGATCAGCACCGCCGTCGCGGCCATCAGGTTCCGCTGGGCGTCGTGCTCGCTCACGAAGCTCTGCAGACCGACCGCGAACGTGTACTTCGTGTCGGACAGCATGAACGTCGAGGCGAACGCGACCTCACCGAACGCGGTGAGGAAGCTGTAGAAGGCGGCGACCGCGAGCCCCGGCTTGGCGAGCGGCAGGATCAGCCGCGCGAACGTGCCGAAGGGGGTCAGCCCGTCGACGCGTCCGGCCTCGTCGATCTCGAACGGGATGGTGTCGAAGTAGCCCTTCAGCAGCCACGCACAGTACGGCACCGCCGTCGAGCAGTACACGAGGACGAGTCCAAGATAGGTGTCGATGAGCTGGAGGTCCGAGAGCATCTGGTACATCGGCACCATGAGTACGGCTACCGGGAACATCTGCGTGACCAGGAGCACCCACATGAACTTCCGGTAGCCCGGAAAGCGCATTCGGGACACGGCGTACCCGGTGGTCGCGGCGATCAGCACGCCGATCACCGTGGTGCCGAGCGAGACGATCAGCGAGCTCTTCAGCCAGTCGAAGAACGCCGTGTGCTGGAGGACGAACGAGTAGTTGTCGAACGTCATCTTCTTCCAGATGCCGCCCGGGTGGAGGTAGTCGTCCTTGTCCGGGCCGAGGGACAGGAAGACCAGCCAGAGGATCGGGAACAGCGCGATCAGGCTCGCGACGATCAGGATGCCGTGCGAGACGAGGGAGCCGGCGAGGCTCTGGTCACCGCGGCGGCGGATCCGTCCGGGTGCCTGCGCGGGGGCGGTCCTGGACACCGTGGCGGAGCTCTCAGCTGTGGTCGTACTCATGGGGACTCCTGCCTCAGATCGCGAGCTGCTGGTCATTGCGGTTCAGCCAGCGGCGGTAGAAGGAGGTGAAGACGATCAGTATGGCCAGCAGCAGGATGCCGTACGCGGCCGACTGGGCGAAGTCACGCGGCTGCTGTCCGAAGCCCAGGTAGTACGCCCAGGTGACGAGGATCTGCGCGTCCGGCGCGGTGTTGCCGAACAGCAGGAAGATCACGGCGAACTGGTTGAACGTCCAGATGATGCCGAGCAGGACGACGGTGGAGCTGACGCTCCTGAGTCCCGGCAGGGTGACGTACCGGAACCGCTGCCAGGCGCTCGCGCCGTCCATCTCGGCGGCCTCGTAGAGGGAGGCGTCGATGGACTGGAGTCCGCCGAGCAGCGAGACCATCATGAACGGCACACCGCACCAGGTGTTGACCATGATCGCGGCGAACCGCTGCCAGAACGTGTCCTCCAGCCATGCCGGACTCGGCAGGTGGAGGGCGTCCAGCACGGTGTTGATGATGCCGCCGTCGGCGAGCATGAAACGCCAGCCGAAGACGGTGACGAAGGTCGGCACGGCCCAGGGCAGCACCAGGATCAGCCGGTACAGCGTCCGTCCCCGCAGCTTCTGGTTGAGCAGCAGTGCGAGGCCGAGGCCGATGCAGTAGTGGAGGGCGACGCACAGGGCCGTCCAGACGATCGTCCAGATGAAGTGCGACCAGAAGCGGTCGTAGGCGGTGTCGCCCCAGAGGATGTCGGCGTAGTTGTCGAGGCCGATGAACTTGTAGGTGGCGTCGATGTGATTGACGCCGATCGTGCGGGCCGTGTTGAGGCTGTTGGCGTCGGTGAGCGTGAGGTAGACGCCGTAGACCAGGGGATAGAGCACGAGGACACCGAGGACGACCGCCACCGGGGTGATCATCGCGTAGGCGTACCAGTGCTTCTGGTAGCTCTGTTTCAGGCGTTGGCCCGGCCCGGGCCGCGGCGCGCGGTCACCGTGGCGTTTGCCGGTGGCGCGGTCGATGGCGACTGTCATGTTCGACACCTTCTGGAAGTTCTGCGGCTCTGAGAAGTGGCTGGGCCGAGCGGCCGGCCACTGTGGCCGGGCACAGGCCGGTGGCCGCCGGATCTCTCCCCCCATGCACGGGAGATCCGGCGGCCACACGGGCTCACTTGCTGAAGTCCGGCACCAGCTTGGCGATCGCGACCTCGGCGTTGCTCAGGCCCTTGTCCAGGGACTCCTTGCCGCCGGCGACCTTGGGCAGCTCGATGTCCAGCGGGCCCCACAGGGAGCTGTACTCGGGCAGGGCCGGGCGGGGCTGGGCGGCGGCGAGGACCGTGCCGTAGCCGGCGATGCCCGGATCGGCCTTGACCTCGGTCGTGTAGGCGTCGTCACGGGTGGGCAGCGTGGAGTTCTTCAGCGCGATGGTCGACTGGGACTTCGCGGAGGTCATGAAGTTGACGAACTTCAGCGCGGCCTTCTGGTGGGCGGAGTCCGAACCGGCGTAGACCGAGAGGTTGTGGCCGCCGGTCGGGGCGCCCGCCTTGCCGGTGGAACCGGCCGGGACGGTGGCGATGCCGAGGTTGTTCTTGTCGGCGAAGGCCGAGCCCTTGTAGAAGTTGGTGATCTCCCACGGGCCCTGGATGATCGCGGCGACCTTGCCGTTGACGAACGCGTCCTGGATGTGGGCGTAGGCGTCGGCGGTGGTGTCGGCCTTGTGCAGGCCCTTGCCGGAGAAGAGGCTCAGCCAGGTGGCGTAGCCCTTCTTGGCGGCGTCCGAGTTCACCGTGATCTTCTTGGCGGCGGCGTCGACGGTGTCGGTGCCCTCGCCGTAGAGGAAGGTCTGGGCGTAGTAGGCCTGGGTGGAGCCCCAGTAGCCGTCGACGCCGGTCTTGGACTTGATCGTGGCGGCGGCGGCCTTCAGGTCGTCCCAGGTCTTGGGGGCCTGGACGCCGGCCTTCTCGAAGAGCTGCTTGTTGTAGACCAGGGCCAGGGTGTCGGTGACCAGCGGGACGCCGTAGACCTTGCCGTCGTACTTGGCCTGCTCGATCAGGTTCGGCTTGAACTTGGCCTGGTCGGCGAGCGCCTCGGTGCCGTCGAGGGGCAGAAAATAGCCCTTCTTGGCGAAGGCCGGGGTCCAGCCGACCTCGGAGCGCAGCACGTCCGGGGCACCGCTCGCGCCGGCCGCGGTGTCGAACTTGTTCTGCGCCTGGTCGAACTGGACGTTGACGTACTTGACCTTGACGTCCTTGTTGGCGGCCTCGAAGTCCTTGATCAGGGCCTTGTACGTCGGCGCCTCATTGGTGGCGTTGGAGGTGTCCCACCAGGTGATGGTCACCGGACCGTCGGCCTTGTCGCCGCTGTCACTTCCGCCGCAGGCCGTCGCCGCGAGGGCGAAAGACGCCACCAGCGCTGTGGCCGCTATGCCACGCCGCATGAGTTCTCCTTGAGGGTGAAAGCCCGTGTGCTGCGGGGAGGGGTCCCGTCTGCCCTCCCCGTCTGCCGACTGCGCCTTTGCGGCCGCCGGGCGAGTGGGAACGTAACAGCGATGCAAGGCTTGCGAAAGAGCTTGCAGCAAAAAAGTGCAAGAGACTGCGGAAGTTACCCCGTCGTGATCCCTCGTCGACCGTCACGAGACCCTTCTTTTACGGGGCTGAGCGGGACAATTACCGGGTGTGCAAGACTCTGCAAGCTCTTGCCATCCCCGTCCCGGGCGGGAATCATCCCCTTGCGGGACAAGGGGCGCCGATCAGAACAGAGGGACCGCGATGACGATACGGCCGGTACAGTCCGGTGCCGTGACCACACGGCTAGCCGACATCGCTGTTCAGGCGGGGGTGAGCGAAGCGACCGTCAGCCGCGTCCTCAACGGGAAGCCGGGTGTCGCCGCCACCACCCGCCAGTCCGTGCTGGCCGCACTCGACGTGCTGGGCTACGAACGCCCGGTCCGGCTGCGGCAGCGCAGCGAGGGCCTGGTGGGCCTGATCACCCCGGAGCTGGAGAACCCGATATTCCCGGCCCTGGCCCAGGTGATCGGCCAGGCGCTGACCCGCCAGGGCTACACCCCGGTCCTCGCCACCCAGACCCCGGGCGGCTCCACGGAGGACGAGCTCACGGAGATGCTCGTCGACCGGGGCGTGGCGGGCATCATCTTCGTCTCCGGACTGCACGCGGACACCTCCGCGGACATGCAGCGTTACGAGCAGCTGCGGGCGCAGGGCGTGCCGTACGTGCTCGTGGACGGGTTCTCGCCGAAGGTGCAGGCGCCGTTCATCTCCCCCGACGACCGCGCGGCGATGTCGCTGGCGGTGACGCACCTGGTGTCGCTGGGGCACCAGCGGATCGGCCTCGCCCTCGGCCCGAAGCGCTTCGTGCCGGTCCAGCGCAAGATCGAGGGCTTCGTCCGCACCATGCAGGACCTGCTCGGGCTGGCCGCGGCGACCGTCGAGGAGGACCTCGTCCAGCACTCGCTGTACACCCTGGAGGGCGGACAGGCGGCCGCCGCCGCTCTCATCGACCGTGACTGCACGGCGGTGGTGTGCGCGAGCGACATGATGGCGCTGGGCGCGATACGGGCGGCCCGGCAGCGGGGGCTGGACGTGCCGCGGGACGTCTCGGTCGTGGGTTTCGACGACTCCCCGCTGATCGCCTTCACCGACCCGCCGCTGACGACGATCCGCAAGCCGGTGCCGGCCATGGGGCAGGCGGCGGTACGGACGTTGCTGGAGGAGATCGGCGGAACGCCCGCGCCGCACAGCGAGTTCGTGTTCATGCCGGAGCTGGTGGTGCGGGGTTCGACGGCTTCGGCACCCGGGGATCGCACTCGTCCGTAGGGCGGAGACGCCGGGCGTTCACCCGTGCGCTGGTAGGAGAACGGGACAGTCTTCCCGTCGTAGGACATGCGACCCGAACCCGACCGCGGGATGATCGGTGGGGTAAGGCATTTCTGGCAGACTTTGTGTCTATGGGTGACTCGACCGTGACCAGCCTGGAAGACCGCGGGACCGCGGCCGCTCCGGACTCCCTCACGGCCGCGGACCGGCCGGGTCTCCTCCGCCGCCTGCGCACCCCGCGCCGCCCGCGCCTCTGGTTCGAGATCCTGCTGATCGCGGTGAGTTACTGGACGTACTCGCTGGTTCGCAACGCGGTGCCGGAGCAGCGGACGGAGGCGCTGCGCAACGCCGACTGGATCTGGCGGATGGAGCACCATCTGGGGATCGCGGTCGAGGAGTCCGTCAACCACGCGGTGAACTCCGTGACTTGGCTCGTCGTCGGCATGAACTACTACTACGCGACGCTGCACTTCATCGTGACGCTGAGCGTCCTGGTCTGGCTCTACCGCAGCCATCCCGGCCGTTACGCGGCGACGCGTCTGGTGCTCTTCGCGACCACGGGTGTGGCGCTGGTCGGTTACTACCTGTATCCGCTCGCGCCCCCGCGGTTGATGAACGGCAGCCACTTCGTCGACACGGTCATGGTCCACCAGACCTGGGGCTCGATGGCCTCCGGCGACCTGAAGCACATGTCCAACCAGTACGCCGCGATGCCTTCCATGCACATCGGCTGGTCCGTGTGGTGCGGCCTGACGATCTTCGCACTGGCGTCGGTGCCGTGGGTACGCGTCCTGGGCCTCCTCTACCCGACGGCGACGCTCCTGGTCATCGTCGCCACCGCCAACCACTTCTGGCTCGACGCGGTCGGCGGCATCCTGTGCCTGCTGTTCGGCTTCCTGGTGGCGCGGGTCTGGTACGGGGCGCTGCCGTACGCGTTGCCGAAAGTGATACCGCCGAAGGCGAAGGCCACTGCGCGGCCTGTCAGGGCCTAGCCGCCGCTCCGCCAGACACCGTGCGCCCCGTGTCTACGTCCGGGGCGCTCCCCCAGAACGCGCGGTGCTCCCACTCGCCGCACCGGACGCCGCGGCCCGTGAATGCCTAGCCAGTGCCCTGGCCGTCACCGTGCGCCCCGTCGCGGCCCCCGGCACGCTCCACCCGAGGCGGTGACCCACTCGTCGCACCGCGCGCCGCTCCCCGACAGGCCGCACGCCACGGCCCGCCCATGCCTGGCCAGTACCCCGGCCGACACCGCGCGCCCCGTCGCGACGCCCGGCACGCTCCACCCGAGGCGGTGCCCCACTCGCCGCTCCCCCACGGGCAGGCGCTGTCCGCCCGGGCACTAGCCGACGGCCGCCTCCCGCAGTGCCTCGACGAACGCCTCGAGTGCCGGTTGCGGCAGTGCGGTCTCGCGTACGGCCGCGTGGATCGACCGGGACGGCTCCGGGGCCTGGATCTGCCGTACCGCCACGTCCGGATGGCGGCCCCCGAGCCCGAGCCGCGGGATCAGGGTCACCCCGAGTCCCGCCGCCACGAAGCCCTGTGCCGTGGCGTAGTCCTCGCTGTCCACGACGAAGCGCGGGCGGAACCCTGCCGTGGCACAGGCGGTGAGCTGGGCCTCGAGGCAGGGGCCGGGCCACTCGCTGCCGACCCAGGGTTCGTCGGCCAGGTCGGTCAGGTGGATCGATCGGCGGGCCGCGAGGGGATGCGCCGCGGGGAGCACGGCCAGGTACGGGTCGTCGAGCAGATGCAGCAGTCGTACGCCGTCCTCGTCCGACGGTCCCACCACCAGCGCCAGGTCCGCCCGCCCCTCCCGCACGTCCGGCAGCGGGTCGGGTCCCGTCAGCTTCAGATCGATCTGGACGCCGGGGTGTTCGGCCCGCAGCCGCGCCACCGCGGGGGCGACCAGACGGGCTCCGGCCGTGGCGAAGTAGCGCACCGAGAGCCGGCCCGTGCGGCCCGCGAGGAGGTCCCCGAGGGCCGTCTCCGCCTCGGCGACCTGCCGGCCGATCGCGTCCGCGTACTCCGTGAGCAGCAGTCCGGCTGCCGTGGGCCGCACACCCCGCCCGACCCGTTCGAGGAGCTCGGTCCCGGCCTCCTTCTCCAGTGCGGCCACTTGCTGGCTGATCGCGGAGGGCGTGTAGCCGAGCCGGGCCGCGGCCGCCGTCACGGAGCCGTTGCTCACCACGGCCGCGAGCATCTGCATCCGTCGCACATCAAGCATGTACCCCAGCTTAATGATGACTCCAGGATCTTTCACTTGTCCTGATGGGTCTGGTCGGGGACGGTGGATCACATGTCCCCCGCCTCCACTCTCCGTATGGCTGCCCTCGCCCTCCTCTGGGGATCCGGCTTCCTCTGGATCAAGCTCGCCCTCGACCACGGTCTCTCCCCCGCCCAGATCACGATCGCGCGGTGCGTGCTGGGCACGGCCGTGCTGTTCCTCCTGGCCCGCGCGGCCGGTCAGCGGCTGCCCCGCTCCCGCTCCACCTGGGGCCACCTGGTCGTCGCCGCCCTGTTCTGCAACGCCGTCCCCTTCGCCCTGTTCGCGGTCGGTGAGCAGAGCGTCGACTCCGGCGTCGCGGGCGTCCTGAACGCGACGACCCCGCTGTGGTCCCTGCTGATCGGCGTCCTACTCGGCACCGACCGCGGCCTGCGCCCCCTACGGCTGACCGGCCTGCTCCTCGGCTTCGCAGGTACCGTGCTGATCTTCGCCCCCTGGCACCGCTCGGGTCTGCTGACCTGGGGCGCCCTGGCCCTCCTGGCCGCCGCCGCGAGCTACGCCGTGGCCTTCGCGTACATGGCCCGCAAACTCACGTCCGGGCAGGCCCCGTTGGCGTACTCCGCCGCCCAACTCCTCATGGCGACGGCGTGGACCACGCTGTCGGTGCCGGTAGCGGGCCCGGTGGACACCGACCTCATCGGGCTGGGAGCGCTGACGGCCCTGGGCGTCCTGGGCACCGGCGTGACCTTCTACCTCAACTACCGCCTGATCGCCGACGAGGGCCCGGTGACGGCGGCAACGGTCGGCTACCTGCTGCCGGTCGTCTCGGTGACCCTGGGCGCGGTACTGCTGGACGAGCGGGTGGGGTTGCGGGTGCTCATCGGCATGGCGATCGTGCTGACGGGCGTGGCCCTGACGCGCCCCAAAGGGGCGCGGGGAACTGCGCGAGCAACCACAACGGCGCCGCACCCGAAAACCGAACCCCACTACGCCCCGTAGAACAACTCCTCCACCACACCCCGAGCCCGCCGAGCAGTCCGCCGATAGTCATCCAGCATGTCCCCCACATGCCCCGCCTCATACCCCAAGTACCGCCCCACCGCGGCAAGTTCCCGCGTCTCGGACGGAAACGTGTCCCCGGCCCGCCCCCGCACCAGCATCACCGCGTTCCGCACCCGCGTAGCCAGCACCCACGCCTCGTCGAGCACCTGGGTGTCCTCCGCGGAGATCAGCCCGGCCCCGCGCGCAGCGGAAAGCGCCGCACGGGTGCGAGTCGTCCGCAGCCCCGGCTCCCCCGCACCGTGCCGCATCTGGAGCAGCTGGACCGTCCACTCGACGTCGGACAGCCCGCCGGGCCCGAGCTTGGTGTGCAGCTTGGGGTCGGCGCCGCGAGGCATCCGCTCGGACTCCATGCGCGCCTTCAGCCGCCGGATCTCGCGTACGGCGTCGTCGCCGAGGCCCGCCGTCGGATAGCGTAGGGGGTCGATCAGTTCGACGAACCGGCGGCCCAACTCCTCGTCCCCGGCGACCGGTTCGGCCCGCAGCAGGGCCTGTGACTCCCAGACCAGCGACCAGCGGCGGTAGTAGGCCGCGTACGACGTCAACGTGCGCACCAGCGGCCCGGACTTGCCCTCCGGGCGCAGGCCGGCGTCGATGAGCAGCGGGGGGTCGGCGCTCGGGATCTGGAGCAGGCGGCGCATCTCGGAGACGACCTTGTTGGCAGCCTCGGAGGCCACCCGCTCCTCGACGCCCTCGCGCGGCTCGTGCACGAACAGGACGTCCGCGTCGGAGCCGTAGCCGAGTTCGTGACCGCCGAAGCGGCCCATGCCGATGACGGCGAACCGGGTGGGCAGGGTGTCGCCCCAGCCCTCCCGGACGACCGCGCGCAGAGTGCCGGCGAGGGTCGCGGCGGTCAGGTCGGACACGGCGGCGCCGACGCGCTCCACCAGGGCGCCCTGGTCCGGCTCGGCGGGCTGGGTCTCGGTGCCGTAGGAGCCGACGATGTCCGCGGCGGCCGTACGGAAGAGTTCGCGGCGGCGGACGCCACGGGCCGCCGTGACGCCCTGGACGGCGCCGTCCGCGCGGCCGACCGCGGAGAGTATCTCCTGCTCGAGACCGGCCCGGCCGCGCGGAGCCAGTCCGCCGCCGTCGCCGTCCCCGAGGAGCGCCACGGCTTCGGGTGCGCGCATCAGCAGGTCGGGGGCGAGGCGCCCGGCGGACAGGACCCGTGCGAGGTTCTCGGCGGCGGCGCCCTCGTCCCTCAACAGCCGTAGGTACCAAGGGGTCTTGCCCAACGCGTCCGACACCTTGCGGAAGTTGAGCAGTCCGGCGTCCGGGTCGGCGGACTCGGCGAACCAGCCCAGCAGGACCGGAAGGAGCGTGCGCTGGATGGCGGCCTTGCGGCTGACGCCGGAGGCCAGGGCCTCCAGGTGCCGCAGGGCGGAGGCCGGGTCGGCGTATCCGAGCGCGACCAGCCGCTCGCGCGCCGCGCCGGCGCTCAACTTGATCTCGCCGGGGCCGAGTTGGGCCACGGCGTCCAGCAGCGGCCGGTAGAAGAGCTTCTCGTGCAGTCGTCGTACGACGGAGGCGTGCCGCTTCCACTCGCGGTTCAGCTCGGTCACCGGGTCGGCGCGCAGGCCCAGGGAGCGGCCGAGGCGGCGCAGGTCGGCCTCGTCCTCGGGGACCAGGTGGGTGCGGCGCAGCCGGTAGAGCTGGATGCGGTGCTCCATGGAACGCAGGAAGCGGTAGGCCTCGTCGAGCTGTGCCGCGTCGGTACGGCCGACGTAGCCGCCGGCGGCGAGGGCCTGCAGGGCGTCGAGGGTGGTGCCGCTGCGCAGCGAACGGTCCTCGCGGCCGTGCACCAACTGCAGGAGCTGTACGGCGAATTCGACGTCCCTGAGCCCACCGGGGCCGAGCTTCAGTTGCCGGTCCAGCTCGGCGACGGGGATGTTCTCCACGACCCGGCGCCGCATCTTCTGCACGTCGGCGACGAAGTTCTCGCGCTCGGCGGCCTTCCAGACCAGGGGTTCGAGGGCGGCGACGTACTCCTCGCCCAGCTCGAGGTCGCCGGCGACCGGGCGGGCCTTGAGGAGGGCCTGGAACTCCCAGGTCTTGGCCCAGCGCTGGTAGTAGGCGAGGTGGCTGGCGAGGGTGCGCACCAGCGGGCCGTTTCTCCCCTCGGGCCGCAGGTTGGCGTCGACGGGCCAGATGGACCCCTCGACGGTGGTCTCGGAGCAGATCCGCATCATGTGCGAGGCGAGCTTGGTGGCGGCGCGCAGGGCCTTGCCCTCGTCGGCCCCGTCGACGGCTTCACCGACGAAGATCACGTCCACGTCGGAGACGTAGTTCAGCTCGTGGCCCCCGCACTTGCCCATCGCGATCACCGCGAGCCGGCACAGCGCGGCGTCATCGGGTGCGGCCGCCCGCGCTATGGCGAGCGCGGCGCGCAGGGTCGCGGTGGCGAGGTCGGCGAGTTCGGCGGCGGTCTCGGCGAGGTCGGTGGTGCCGCACACGTCACGGGCGGCGATCGACAGCAGACAGCGGCGGTAGGCGACGCGCAGGGCGACGGGGTCGGTGGCCTCGGCGAGCCCGCGTTGGAACTCCTCGACGCCGGGGTGCAGATCGCGCGGCTCGTAGGTGACGAGGGCGTGCCAGTCGCCGGGGTGCCGGACGAGATGCTCGGCGAGCGCGGCGGACGCGCCGAGCACCCCGAGCAGCCGGTCCCGCAACGGCTTCGCCGCTATCACGGTGTCGAGCAGCTCCCGGTCGGGCTGCGCCTCCAGGAGCCGTACGAGACCGTGCAGGGCGAGGTCGGGGTCGGCGGTCGCGCCGAGCGCCTCCAGCAGCACCGGATCATTGCGTACGCCGCTCAGCTCCGCGCTGTCCAGCAGCCGCTCGGCGGCCGACGGATCGGTGAAACCGTGCCGCAGAAGCCGCGTGAAGGTACTGCTCCTGCGCCCCGGCGCCGCCGTCATCCCCGGCCTCCCGTCCGATCAAGGTCGTATCGATTGAGCGTAACCGGAGAGTTGGGGATGAGCGCCGGGGAGCGGATGGGGGTTTGTGGGTGCGGGTCTCGGCGGGGGGCGCGGGCGGGTGATCCTGGGTGGGGGTTTCGGCTGGGCGGGGGCGATGGTCATCCCGGGCGGACGTCCCGGCGGGGCACGCCCGACTGGTTCCCGACCCAGCGCCCCCGCAGGGCCACGCACGGCGGACTCCCGCCGGGGGCCCCGGCGCGGGCGCGTCAGCGGATCACCAGCACCCTGGTCGGCCGGGACGGGTCCGTGAGGATCTTGTCGCCCGGCAGGCGGCCCTGGGCGGGACTGCCGTCGGTGGGTGGCAGCTCGGCCACCGGGGCCGTGCGGCCGGCGACCGGTATCTCGATCGACCGCACGGTGCCCCGGTGCCCACCGCCGGGCATGGAGACGTACTGAACGTCGAGGCACCGCTCGCGCAGCCGCGCGAGGACCTCCGGGACGGCCGCGCCCGACGCGAGCTCCGGGAGGACCACGTACCGGTTCACGGCTGGGTCGACGCCCTCGCACGCGCGGTCGTCCGGCGGGGGCGTGACCTGTCCGGGCCGGCTCCCGCGCGGTCCGGACAGGGTGAGGTGGGTGCGTCCCACGGCGCCTGCCTTCGTGGCGTCGACGCGGATCGTGTCGCGGCGCAGCCACTGCACCGGGTGACCGTCGAGCTCGGCCAGCGCCCAGTCGCCGGTGTCGACGAGGTAGGCGCTCTCGATCGCGACGTCGTCCGGCGGCGGCAGCATGCGAACCGCGTCGCGTGCGGCCCGCTCCCCCGGCGGCCAGTGCCGCAGCACGACGAGCAGTTTGCCCGGGGGCCGGTCGAAGGGGTACGCGCGGCCGCCGGTCACCGTGCGGTCCCCGGCCCGGGTGACCGCCGTACGGGACGCGCCGGCGACCTGGATGTCACCGCGGGCGCCCAGCGTGAACCGTACGGACGAGAACGTGTCGTCGGCCTGTGCGTCGGTGGCGGTAGGCGTGGTCGACGCCTCGCAGCCGGTGGCCAGCAGGGCGAGGGCCAGGGGGACCGCGCCCGCGACCAGGGTCGCCGGGCGGTGCGTACGGCCGTCATGGCGGTGCGGATGTGAGCGCATGGGCTGCCTCCGTGTCTGCGGGCGGCCGGACCGGTCACCCGAGACGAGCGTGCGCGCTTCCGGGCCAGTGGCCCATTCGTCATTTGGCGAATCCCGGGGTGGCCCGGACGGGTCGGGCGTAGCGTCGGTCCAGGCATCCGAATCGGCCCGGGGAGGCCGACATGACCCCACCCCACACCACTGCCGAGGCCCACCTGCGCCGCATGGCGGACGTGCTGCAGGAAGCCCGGCAGGATCTCGCGAGCGGTGGAGTGCCGCCGACGTGCCTGCTGCCGGCGCTCATGCGGCTGGTCTCGTGCGACGCCGCGAGCTTCAGCGAGCTGGACATCTCCACCAGGAGACAGCTCAACGCGCAGGAGATAGGCGACGAGGACGCGGACCTCGACATGGACGCGTACTGGCGCTGGCGGCACCAGCATACCCAGTGCACCCAGGTCTCTCGGCCGCACGACACTCCCGAGACGACACAGATGGCCGACTTCCGCTCGGTCCGCGAGCTGCGGAGACTCCCCATCTACACGGAGTTCCTCGCCCCGCACCCGACCATCGCGGCCATCGCCCTGCCGACCGCGCCGAACCGCACCCGGGTCTTCCAGCTCTTCCGGGAGGACGGGAAGGCCTTCACCGACCACGAGATGACGACGCTGCGGATGCTGGCCCCGCACCTGTACGAGCTCTACAAGGACGCCGCCCGCCGCCGCAGGCAGCCCGTCCGCCTCACCCACCGCGAACTGGACGTGCTGCGCTGCGTGGCCCTCGGCATGGGCACGGCGCAGATCGCCGCACAACTCGTCGTGTCCCCCAGCACCGTTCGCAAGCATCTGGAGAACGCCTTCGGCAGACTGGGAGTGTCGAGCCGGACCGCCGCGGTGGCCCGGGTGTTCCCCGAGCCGGAGGCTCTGTGATGACCGAGCAGGAACCCGAGACGCATCTCGACCCCCGCTACAGCGACCCCGACGCGACGGCGCACTCCTGGGCCGACGCCGAGTCGCTGCTGGCCGCCGCCGAACTGTTCTGGATCTCGACGGTACGACCCGACGGGCGCCCGCACGTCACGCCGTTGCCCGCCGTGTGGGCGCACGGGGCGCTGCACTTCTGCACCGGCCCCGAGGAGCGCAAGGCGAAGAACCTCGCGCACAACGCGCACGTGACGCTGACGACCGGCACCAACATCTGGGACAAGGGCTACGACCTGGTGGTGGAGGGCGAGGCGGTGCGGGTGTCCGACGACACCCGTCTCCGGGAGCTGGCCGCCGCATGGGAGGCGAAGTACGGCGACTTCTGGCGCTTCGAGGTGAGGGACGGCTACTTCCATCACGGGCCCGGACATGCCGTCGTGTATGCGGTGGCGCCGCGCACGGTTTTCGGCTTCGGTAAGGGACAGCCGTTCAGCCAGACGCGGTGGCGCTTCTGAGAACGGCCCGAACGGCCCTCCGTACTGACGTCGACAAGGGAGTCACGCCATGGACATGAGCCTCGAAGTCATCCTGCTGCCGGTCACGGACGTGGATCGCGCCAAGGAGTTCTACCGCGACAAGGTCGGCTTCCACGTGGACCTGGACGGCGAGGTGATGGAGGGCGTCCGCATCGTCCAGCTCACCCCGCCCGGCTCCGGCTGTTCCATCGCCCTCGTGGACGGCCTCCAGGTCCCGACGGGAACCCCGCAGCCCGGGACGTATCACGGCATGCAACTGTGCGTGACGGACGCGAAGGCGGCGTACGAGGAACTCACCTCCCGCGGCCTCGACGTGAGCGAACCGGTCCAGTTCGCCCCGCAGGACGGCGCCACCTTCATGTACTTCAAGGACCCGGACGGCAACGGCTGGGCGATCCAGGAGTACAAGCGCCGCGAGACGGAGCCCCTGCACCAGGTACTGGCCCAGCTGGCGGCGCGGTAGCAACGCCGAAGGGGGCGCGGTCCGCCGCGCCCCCTTCGGCAGGAACCGTTAAAGCACCGGCAGATTCTTCCGCAGCTCGAACGCGGTGACCTCGCTGCGGTACTCCTCCCACTCCTGGCGCTTGTTGCGCAAGAAGAAGTCGAAGACGTGCTCGCCCAGGGTCTCGGCGACCAGGTCGCTGCGTTCCATCAGGGTGAGGGCCTCGCCCAGGTTCTGGGGCAGGGGCTCGATGCCCATGGCGCGGCGCTCGGAGTTGGAGAGGGCCCAGACGTCGTCCTCGGCGCCCGGCGGGAGCTCGTAGCCCTCCTCGACGCCCTTGAGGCCGGCGGCCAGGAGCAGGGCGTACGCCAGGTACGGGTTGGCGCCGGAGTCGATGGAGCGGACCTCGATGCGGGCAGAGCCGGTCTTGCCGGGCTTGTACATCGGGACGCGGACCAGGGCGGAGCGGTTGTTGTGGCCCCAGCAGATGTACGAGGGGGCCTCGCCGCCGGCGCCCGCGGTGCGCTCCGAGCCGCCCCAGATGCGCTTGTACGAGTTCACCCACTGGTTCGTCACGGCGGCGATCTCCGCCGCGTGCTTGAGCAGGCCCGCGATGAAGGAGCGGCCGACCTTGGAGAGCTGGTACTCCGCGCCCGACTCGTAGAACGCGTTGCGGTCGCCCTCGAAGAGGGAGAGGTGCGTGTGCATGCCACTGCCGGGGTGCTCGGAGAACGGCTTCGGCATGAAGGTCGCCTGGACGCCCTGCTCCAGCGCCACCTGCTTCATGACCAGGCGGAACGTCATGATGTTGTCCGCCGTGGAGAGCGCGTCGGCGTAGCGGAGGTCGATCTCCTGCTGGCCGGGGGCGCCCTCGTGGTGGGAGAACTCGACCGAGATGCCCATCGACTCCAGCATGGTGATCGCCTGGCGGCGGAAGTCCATGCCGATGTTCTGGGGGGTGTGGTCGAAGTAGCCGGAGTTGTCGGCCGGGGTGGGGCGCGAGCCGTCCAGCGGGCGGTCCTTCAGCAGGAAGAACTCGATCTCCGGGTGGGTGTAGAACGTGAAGCCCAGGTCGGAGGTGCGGGCCAGAGCGCGCTTCAGCACATACCTGGGGTCCGCGAAGGACGGGGAGCCGTCCGGCATGAGGATGTCGCAGAACATCCGGGCCGTACCGGGGGCCTCGGCCCGCCACGGCAGGACCTGGAAGGTCGACGGGTCCGGCTTGGCGATCATGTCGGACTCGTATACGCGGGCGAAGCCCTCGATCGCGGAGCCGTCGAACCCGATTCCCTCGTCGAAGGCCTGCTCCAGCTCCGCCGGGGCCACGGCCACGGACTTGAGGAAGCCCAGCACGTCCGTGAACCACAGACGTACGAACCGGATGTCGCGTTCCTCCAAGGTCCGGAGCACGAACTCCTGCTGCTTGTCCATCTTCCGCTTCCCCATCCTTGCTGGTCAGGCCGCCTGTCTCCGTGTCCCGCAGGAGGCGGTCGGGCACCTGAGCATCACACCACAGCAGCATTTCGTGCGCGTTGCCGACCTTGATCGTCCCGGCGACCCGGGAGTGAACGCCTCACGTGCGGCGGATGTACTGCTCTGCCGCCCATCTTGCCTGCTCGGACCGACATACGTAATGCCCGGCCCTTCCCGTCTCGCCCCGCGCCCGGGTTTCCTGTGGGCTCCCTGCGAGAAGTCACCCCCGCCCCACTACGATCAGCAGACCGATCGTCACCGTCCGACCCGCCCCTTTCCCCCAGAAGGACACACCTCATGGGTTCCGCCAAGAAGAACACCGCCTCGGCACGCAAGGCGCGCATAGAGGAGATGCGGCGCGCCGAACAGGCCAGAGAGCGCCGCAACCGGATCCTCACCATCGCCGCGAGCGTGGTCGTCGTCGCCGGTCTGGTCGTGGGCGGCATCGTGCTGGTGCAGTCCCAGTCCGACGACGGCACGGCGGCCGACGGCAAGGGAAAGGGTCACTTCGTCACGGGCTCGGACGGTGTGAAGACCTGGAAGGGCACGCTGGGCCGCAACCATGTCGCCAAGACGGTGGACTACCCGATGGAGCCGCCGGTCGGCGGTGACCACAACCAGGTCTGGATGAACTGCAACGGCGACGTCTACACCAAGGCGCTCAACAACATGAACGCCGTGCACTCGCTGGAGCACGGCGCGGTCTGGGTGACGTACACCGCCAAGGCCAAGAAGGCCGACATCGAGGCGCTCGCGGCGAAGGTGAAGAAGACGCCGTACACGCTGATGAGCCCCGACGACCAGCAGAAGGACCCGATCATGCTGTCGGCGTGGGGCCACCAGCGGACGGTGACGGGGGCGAGCGACCCGAACGTCGACAAGTTCTTCGAGAAGTTCGTGCAGGGCGCGCAGACGCCCGAGCCGGGCGCGGCGTGCACGAGCGGTCTGTCGCAGTGAGGTCCGCGGGAGTGGCCGTGGCCGTGGCGGGCGTGCTCGTCGCGGCCGGCGCGATCACCTACGCCGTGGCCGAGGACGACGGCTCGGCCGACACTCCGTCCGCCGGGTCCGCGGACGCCGGTTTCGCGCGTGACATGGCCGTACACCACCAGCAGGCCGTCGAGATGTCGTACATCGTGCGCGACCACACCAAGGACGTCGAGGTGCGGCGGCTCGCCTACGACATCGCGCAGACGCAGGCCAACCAGCGCGGGATGCTGCTGGGCTGGCTGGATCTGTGGGAGCTGCCGAAGGTGTCGGCGGATCCGCCGATGACGTGGATGGACATGGGTGACATGCCGTCGGCGGGCGAGGGTTCGCTGATGCCGGGCATGGCGACCGACAGCGAGATGAAGAAGCTGGGCACGCTGAACGGCAAGCAGGCCGAGATCTTCTATCTGCAGTTGATGACGGACCATCACCGGGGCGGCATCCACATGGCGAAGGGCTGTGTCGAGCGGTGCACGGTCGGTGTGGAGAAGCGGCTCGCGCAGGGGATGGTCGACGCACAGCAGTCGGAGATCGACCTGATGGCGGGCATGTTGGAGGAGCGGGGCGCGAAAGCGCGTTCCTAGAGGGTCACATGGGGTTATCCCTCGGTTTCCGCAGCGTCTTGATCCTCAAATGGCTTTGTCATTAGGTTAATTGGGCTCTTCTTGGGATTCGCATTCCCCTGGCATGAACGGTTCATCGAAAGAGTGACGACGGTCGAGTGATCACTCGCGACGAACCGCACAGGGGGTTCCATGAGATCCAATCGCGCCAAGGTGCGCGCCGGAGTGAGCATGGCGGCGACACTGCCCATGCTCGCGGGCGCGCTGGCGCTCGGCATACCCGCGGCCCACGCCGCGGACAGCCCGAACCGGGACACGCTGGCCGGGACCAAGCCCGCGTGGGCCACGGCCAAGGCCGACAAGGGCGCCACCGCGGACAGTTCCAAGGTCTCCGCCCGGGTCTACCTCGCAGGCAAGGACGCCACCGGGCTCGCCGCCTACGCGAAGTCCGTGGCCGACCCGAGCTCGGCGTCGTACGGCAAGTACCTGAGCGCGCAGCAGGCGAAGCAGCGTTTCGGCGCCACCGCCGCCCAGGTCGCTGCCGTCAAGTCCTGGCTGACGTCCGCCGGACTGAAGGTCACGGACGTCACCGAGCACTACGTCGCCGTCAGCGGTGACGTGGCCGCCGTCGAGAAGGCCTTCGGGACCCAGCTGCACAACTACACCAAGGGCTCGAAGACCTACCACGCCCCGGCCAAGGCCGCCTCCGCGCCGGCCGCCCTCGACGGTGCCGTCCTGACCGTCACGGGCCTGGACAACGCGCCGCACAAGGCGAGCAGCAAGGACCAACTGCCGCCGCCGGACGCCGTGTTCAAGAACGCCGGGCCGTTCTCCTCGTACTACGGCTCGAACACCGCGAGCACGCTGCCCACGGCCTACGGCTCGAAGGTCCCGTACGCGATCAAGGGCTACACCGGCAAGCAGCTGCGCGCCGCCTACGGCGCGGGCACGTACACCGGCAAGGGAGTGCGCGTCGCCATCACCGACGCCTACGCCTCCCCGACCATCGCCTTCGACGCGGCCACGTACGCGAAGAAGAACGGCGACGCGGCCTACTCCAGCGGCCAGCTGAAGCAGGTCCTGCCGAAGAACTACACGAAGACCGAGGAGTGCGGGGCGGCCGGCTGGTACGGCGAGGAGACCCTCGACGTCGAGGCCGTGCACGCGGTCGCGCCGGACGCGAACATCACGTACGTGGGCGCCGCGTCCTGCTACGACGACGATCTGCTCGACTCGCTCAGCAAGGTCGTCGACAACCACCTGGCCGACATCGTCTCCAACTCGTGGGGCGACATCGAGGCCAACCAGACGCCG
Source organism: Streptomyces sp. NPDC050759 (assembly GCF_044456945.1). NCBI lineage: Bacteria > Bacillati > Actinomycetota > Actinomycetes > Kitasatosporales > Streptomycetaceae > Streptomyces > Streptomyces sp. NPDC050759. The sequence continues at coordinate 292,632 of NZ_JBITGI010000001.1, forward strand.
GATCTCGCGGCCGCCTACGACCAGGTCTTCCAGTTCGGCGCGGTCGAGGGCATCGGCTTCTACTTCTCCTCCGGTGACAACGGCGACGAGGTCGCCAACACCGGGACGAAGCAGGTCGACACCCCGGCCAACTCGGCGTGGGTGACGGCGGTCGGCGGTACCTCGCTCGCCGTCGGCAAGGGCGACAAGTACCTGTGGGAGACCGGCTGGGGCACCGAGAAGGCCGTGCTGTCCGCGGACGGCAAGAGCTGGACCAACTTCCCCGGCGCGTTCACCTCCGGTGCGGGCGGCGGCACCAGCAAGACGGTCGCCGAGCCCTTCTACCAGAAGGGTGTCGTCCCGAACGCGCTCGCCACGGCCAACAACGCCGCCGGCAACCGTGTCGTCCCGGACATCTCCGCGATCGCCGACCCCAACACCGGTTTCCTGGTGGGGCAGACGCAGACCTTCCCCGACGGCTCGCAGCAGTACAGCGAGTACCGCATCGGCGGCACGTCGCTGGCCTCGCCGGTGATCGCGGCCGTGCAGGCGCTCTCCCAGCAGGCGCGGGGCGGCAAGGCGATCGGCTTCGCCAACCCGTCGATCTACGCGAAGTACGGCTCGAAGGTCTTCCACGACGTCACGGACAACCCCACGGGGTCCGGACTCGCGGTGGCCCGCACCGACTTCGTCAACGGCTATGACGCCAGCGGTGGTCTGACCGTCTCGGTCCGCAGCCTCGGCAAGGACAGCTCGCTGTCCGCGGTGAAGGGATACGACGACGTCACCGGCGTGGGTACGCCCGCGAACGGTTACGTGCAGTCGTTCGGCCGGCACTGATCCGGACGCGCGTCCACAGGGGCCCGGTCCCGAAGGTGAGAACCCTCGGGGCCGGGCCCTCGCGCGTGTCCCGCCCGGCTAGCTTCCCGACACGCGGTCCGCTCGCCCGCGGCGGCCGGCCATCACGTGGATCACGCAGCCCGCCACCAGCACGAGCGCCCCGGCGACGAGGAACGGAACCGGCGTGTACTCGTCGGTGCAGGACTGCCCGCCCGGCACCGCGTGGCACACCTCCCCCGGACCGCCCCGGTTCAGGTACGCGAGGTAGAACAGCGGCAGGGCCACTCCCGAGACGCCGCCCACGACAGCGCGTCCAGGACCCCTGCGGAGCAGGAACACCGCGGCCACCGCGGCGAGTACGACGAAGACCACGCCCACCGTCAGGATCGCCGCGAGGCCGATGCCGGCGCACGCTCCCACCAGGAGCCAGGCCAGGAACCAGCCCCATCCCGCCGCACGGCCCGGGCCGTCGTCCCGCGTGCCGCTCATACCACTTATGCCGGTCATGCCGCTCATTGAAGGCAAGGCCAAGACCATCCGGCAAGGGGCGGGGCCCAGCCCCCTCCCCTATCGCGTCGCTCTGACGATTACACTGATCGCGTGTCTGCCTTGAACTTCTGGTCGATCTATCAGCACGGGTTCGCACGCGTCGCCGCGTGTACGGGTCACACCGTCATCGCGGACCCGCCCGCCAACGCCGAAGCGGTTCTGCGGCACGCGCGCCGGTGCGGCGACGAGGGGGTCGCCGTCGCCGTCTTCCCGGAGATGGGGCTGTGCGGCTACTCCATCGAGGACCTGCTGCTCCAGGACGCGCTGCTCGACGAGGTCGAGGCGGCGCTCGCCCAGGTGGTGGCCGGGTCGGCCGACCTGCTCCCGGTGCTGGTCGTCGGCGCTCCGCTGCGCCACCGCAACCGGGTCTACAACTGCGCGGTGATCGTGCACCGCGGGCGGGTCCTCGGTGTCGTACCGAAGGCGTACCCGCCCAACTACCGGGAGTTCTACGAGCGTCGGCAGATCGGCGACGGCGCCGACGAGCGCGGCGGATCGATCCGGGTCGGCGGCCACAGCGTGCCGTTCGGCGTGGACCTGCTGTTCGCCGCCGAGGACGTCCCCGGGCTCGTGCTGCACGCGGAGATCTGCGAGGACATGTGGGTGCCGGTGCCGCCCAGCGCGGAGGCGGCCCTCGCCGGTGCGACCGTCCTGGTCAACCTCTCCGGCAGCCCGATCACGGTCGGGCGGGCCGAGGACCGCAAACTGCTGTGCCGCTCGGCGTCCTCGCGCTGTCTCGCCGCGTACGTCTACGCGGCGGCCGGACTCGGCGAGTCGACGACCGACCTGTCCTGGGACGGCCAGGCCATGGTCTACGAGAACGGCGTGCTGCTGGCCGAGACGACCCGGTTCCCGCTCGGCGACGAGTACGCGGTGGCCGACGTGGACCTGGACCTGCTGCGGCAGGAGCGGATGCGGATGGGCACGTTCGACGAGAACCGGCGTACCCATCAGGTGCGGACCGGTGACTTCCGGACGGTGTCGTTCCCGCTCGACCCGCCGACGGGCGACCTGGGTCTCAAGCGCCGCCTGGAGCGCTTCCCGTTCGTGCCGGCCGACGCCGACCGGCTCGCCCAGGACTGCTACGAGGCCTACAACATCCAGGTCGCGGGCCTCCAGCAGCGGCTCGCGGCGATCGGCGGTCCGAAGGTCGTCATCGGGGTGTCCGGGGGCCTCGACTCCACGCACGCGCTGATCGTCGCCGCCCGCGCGATGGACCGCGCGGGCCGCCCGCGCAGCGACATCCTGGCCTGGACGCTGCCCGGTTTCGCCACCAGCGACCACACCAAGGACAACGCCCACCGCCTGATGCGGGCCCTCGGCGTCACCGCGGCCGAGCTGGACATCACGCCGACCGCGCGGCTGATGCTCCAGGAGATGGACCACCCCTTCGCCTCCGGCGAGCCGGTGTACGACGTCACCTTCGAGAACGTCCAGGCGGGCCTGCGCACCGACTACCTGTTCCGGCTGGCCAACCAGCGCGGTGGCATCGTGCTGGGCACCGGCGATCTCTCCGAGCTGGCGCTCGGCTGGTCCACGTACGGCGTGGGCGACCAGATGAGCCACTACAACGTCAACTCCGGTGTGCCGAAGACGCTCATCCAGCATCTGATCCGCTGGGTCATCAGCAGCGAGCAGTTCGACGCGGAGACCGGCGACATCCTCGCCGCGATCCTCGACACCGAGATCAGCCCGGAGCTGGTACCGGGCGAGGAGATGCAGTCCACCGAGTCCAAGATCGGCCCGTACGCGCTGCACGACTTCACGCTCTTCCATGTGCTGCGCTACGGCTTCCGGCCGTCGAAGATCGCCTTCCTCGCCTGGCACGCCTGGCACGACGTCGATGCCGGTGCCTGGCCTCCGGGCTTCCCCGAGGCCAAGCGCGGGACGTACGACCTGCCCGAGATCCGGCGGTGGCTGGAGGTGTTCTGCAAGCGCTTCTTCGCGTTCGCGCAGTTCAAGCGGTCGGCGATGCCCAACGGGCCGAAGGTCTCGGCCGGCGGTTCGCTGTCGCCCCGCGGTGACTGGCGGGCGCCGTCGGACAGTTCGGCGAAGGCTTGGCTGCGGGATCTGGAGCGGTTCGACCAGGCAGGGTCCAGGTAGTTCTCCTGGACGGAGGACGCCCCGCCGACGGGGGAAGATCGGCGGGGCGCGTGGTGCCACTGTGGCTCTGACGGGCCTTCGGCCCTAGTGGACGGAGTGCTCCTCCAGCGGGAACGTGCCGCCGACGACATCCTCCGCGAAGGCCTTCACGGCGTTGCCCATGACCTCGCGCAGGTTGGCGTACTGCTTCACGAACTTCGGCACGCGGCCGCCGGTGAGACCCAGCATGTCGGTCCAGACGAGGACCTGCGCATCGGTCTCGGGGCCCGCGCCGATACCGACCGTCGGGATGTGCAGGACCCGGGTGACCTCGGCCGCGAGCTCCGCCGGGACCAGCTCCAGGACGACGGCGAACGCGCCCGCGTCCTGAACGGCCTTCGCGTCGCGCAGCAGCTGCTGGGCCGCCTCCTCGCCGCGGCCCTGGACGCGGTAGCCCATGGCGTTGACGGACTGCGGGGTCAGACCGATGTGCGCCATGACCGGGATGCCGGACTCCACGAGGAGACGGATCTGCTCGTGGGAGCGCTCGCCGCCCTCGAGCTTCACGGCGCCGACGCCCGCGTCCTTGACCAGCCGGGTCGCCGAGCGCAGCGCCTGCACCGGGCCCTCCTGGTAGGAGCCGAAGGGCAGGTCGCCGACGATCAGGGCGCGCGAGGTGCCCCGTACGACGGCCGCCGACAGCATGGTCATCTCGTCCATCGTGACGGGCACGGTGGTCTCGTACCCGAGATGGCAGTTGCCCGCCGAGTCACCGACGAGCATGACCGGGATGCCGGCCTCGTCGAAGACGGACGCGGTCATCGCGTCGTAGGCGGTGAGCATGGGCCACTTCTCGCCGCGCTCCTTGGCGAGGGCGATGTCCCGAACAGTGATGCGGCGGGTGCCCTTCCCCCCGTACAGCGCCTTGCTGCCGTCGGAGGGCTTGGTGTGGGCAGCCGAAAGCTGCGTCATTGCAACGGCTCCTTACGTCATCTCGAGGCGCCCTCACGGCGTCCCCGGATCCCCTCCATGGTGGCACCTCGTGCCAGTCAGGGCCAGAGGTCGTGGATGTGACCGTTCAGGCACGTAAGGTCTCGGTAAAGAATTACGATACGAGACGGTCCCGTATCGTAATGGCGCTAGGCTCGACGGCATGACTACCGCAGTCCCTGACTCACGGGTACCGGAAGCGGTGCACCGGCGCCGCTGGGCGATCCTCGGCGTACTGATGCTGAGCCTGCTGATCGTGGTGCTCGACAACTCGATCCTGAACGTCGCGATCAAGACGATCTCGACCCCCGCGCCGACCGGCCTGGGCGCCACCCAGAGCGAGCTGGAGTGGGCGATCAACGCCTACACCCTGGTCTTCGCGGGCCTCCTGTTCACCGCGGGCCTGCTCGGCGACCGGCTCGGCCGCAAAAAGGTGCTGCTGGGCGGTCTGGTCGTGTTCGGCGCCGGCTCCGCCCTCGCCGCCTTCTCCGGATCGCCGGTCCAGCTGATCGTCTTCCGCGCGCTGATGGGCCTCGGCGCGGCGTTCGTCATGCCGGCCACGCTCGCCGTCCTGATGAACGTCTTCGAGCGCGAGGAGCAGCCCAAGGCCATCGGCATCTGGGCGGGCGGCGTCGGACTCGCCATCGCCATCGGGCCGATCACCGGCGGCGTACTCCTCGACCACTTCTGGTGGGGCTCCGTCTTCCTCATCAACGTGCCGATCGTGGTGCTCGCCCTCGGGCTGATGCTGTGGCTGGTGCCCGACTCCCGTGACCCGAACCCCGGCCGGCTCGACCCCGTCGGTGTGGTGCTGTCGGTCATCGGCCTGGTCCTGCTCGTCTACGGCATCATCAAGGGCGGTCAGCTCGCCGACTTCACGGACGCGACCGTGCTGGCCACCATCGGTGCCGGTCTCGCCGTGCTCGTCGCCTTCGTGGTGTTCGAGAAGCGCAGCGACCATCCGTCGATCGATGTCACCTACTTCAAGAACAAGGTCTTCTCGGCCGCGATCGGCGCCATAGGGCTGGTGTTCTTCGCGCTGATGGGCGTGACGTTCTTCTCCGTCTTCTACACCCAGAGCGTGCGGGGTTACTCGCCGCTGCAGACCGGTCTGCTGATGCTGCCGCTGGCCGCCGCGCAGCTGATCTTCGCGCCGCGCGCCCGGCTGGTCGTGGACCGTTTCGGCAACCGGGCGACGACCACGGGCGGCATGCTGCTGATCGCCGCGATGCTGGTCGCGTTCGCCGGGCTGGAGGCGGACACGCCGATCTGGCTCCTCGAGGTGATCTTCTTCCTCATGGGCACGGGCATGGCGCACATCATGACGCCGACCAGCGTCGTCATCATGCAGGCCCTGCCGCGCGAGAAGGCCGGCTCCGCGTCCGCGCTCAGCAACACCTTCCGGCAGGTCGGCGGCGCGCTCGGCATCGCCGTCCTCGGCTCGGTGCTCTCCACGGCCTACCGCAACAGCATCGAGCCCCATCTCGGGTCGGTTCCGGCAGGCGTACGGCACACCGCGGGCGAGTCCATCGAGGCCACCCTCGGCGTCGCCGCGAAGCTCGGCCCCCGGGGCGACGCCCTGGTCGGCCCGGCCAACGACGCCTTCCTGCACGCCATGCACGTCACCGCGCTGTGCGGAGCGGGCGTGGCCCTGGTCGGCGCCCTCGTGGTGGCCCTGTTCCTGCCGGGCCGCCCGACGGAGCCTCAGCAGGGACAGGAGGAACAGGAGTTGGTACCGGCGAGCGAGTGACCCGGCGGGGCGGCGGGAGGTGACGGTGACCGTGGGCGGCCTGGCGGGGCCGGGCCCCCGGACCAGGTCGGAAGGCTGCGGGCAGCGGCGGCGCCGGGCGGACGGCCGTCGGCAGCCGCAGCGCGGGGCGGCGGAGGGACGGTCGACCGGCGCGGCCGGGCCGCCGGACCCGGTCGGATGGCCGCGGGAAGCCGCAACGCCAGGCGGAAGACCGCCGGAAGCCGCAACGCCGGGCGGCGGAGCGACGGTCCACCGACGCGGCCGGGCCGCCGGACCCGGTCGGAAGGCCGCGGGAAGTGGCGGCGGAGGGACGGCCGACCGGCCCGGCCAGGCCGCCGGACCGGTCGAAAGGCCCCGGGAAGCCGCGGCGCCGGGCGGAAGACCGCCGGAAGCCGCAACGCCAGGCGGACGGCCGTCAGAAGCCGCGGCGCCGGGCAGCCGACGGCCGGTCGACCGGCCACGCCGGCGTGCCAGGTGTACGGGGAGGGCGCCGGCCGGCTGGATCGGCCAGCCGGGGCCGCACCTGAGGAGGTCACCGTCGCGGGCAACGGCCGGACACCGCCCCGTGTACGGCCGTAGGGCAGGGAGCAGCACCCCATCACACCGAGAGGACCAAGGGACGTGAGCGGCCTCGCCGAGAGTCAGCGCAGGCAGACGGGGCCCGTACGGGGCCGGCCCCGCAGTGAGGCCGTGGAGCGGTCCATCATCGAGGCCGTCATCAAGCTGCTCGAGGACGGCGTGCCGCTCGCCGAACTGTCCATCGAGCGCATCGCCCGTACCGCGGGCGTCGGCAAGGCCACCATCTACCGCCGCTGGAACGGCAAGGAGGAGCTCTTCGTCGACGTCGTGCGCACCGCCGAGCCCCCGGACGCGGAACTGCCCGGCACCTCGATGCGCGACGATCTCGTGGCGCTGCTCGAGCAGTTGCGGCAGCGCGGGCTGATGACCCGTTCCTCGGCGCTGCTGCACAGTGTCTTCGCCCAGATGAAGAGCAGCCCGAAGGTGTGGGACGCCTACCACGCGATCGTCGTCGCGCCCCGGCGCCGCAAGCAGGTCGACATCCTGCGCCGGGGGCAGGCCAACGGCGAACTCCGCTCGGACATCGACGTCGAGCTGGTCAACGACCTGTTCATCGGCCCCATGCTCTTCCGCACCATCATGCACCCCGACGCCGCGCTGCCGGAGGGCCTCTCGGAACAGATCGTCGACACCGTCCTCGAGGGCCTACGCCCCGTCAGTTCCTAGAGCCCGTCCGGACCCCGCGGCCGCCATGTGCGCGTTTCGTCACAGAGGGCGCTTTCACTGCCGGGACAGGGAACTCGGGAAGGCGACTTGTACGTCATCGCCCCCGTACGGTCGTCATGGGACGACGAGACGGAGGCCGATCATCCCCTAGGGTCGTACGGGGTGTCCGAGACCCCACGGCATCGGGGCGAACGGCGTGCACGGCAGGTAGTGAGGCGACGGTATGGCGCAGCAGGCATACGTGACGGAAACGGCGGAAGGCGGCTCGGGACCCGAGCGCCGGAGAGACCGGTTCCGGCGCCTGCTCGGACGGCTGGTCTCCGGCTGGCGCGGTGACCGGAGGATCTGGCGCCGCGGGCTCGTCCTGGCCACCCTCGCGGTGCTCGTGGCCCTGGTGATGCTGCTGCACGCGCAGATCCCGAACCGTATCGGCAACCTCGGCAGTCTCATCGAGACCTTCCTGCCCTGGCTGGGCGTGTTCGTCCCGGTGCTGCTCCTGCTCGGTTTCCTCCGCAGGTCCGCGACCGCGCTGATCGCGGTGCTGCTCCCGGCGGCCGTGTGGCTGAACCTCTTCGGCGGGTTGCTCTCCGACAAGTCCGCCACCGGCGGCGACCTCACGGTGGCCACCCACAACGTCAACGCCGACAACCCCGACCCGTCCGGCACCGCCCGGGACGTGGCCGCGTCCGGCGCGGACGTGGTCGCCCTGGAGGAGCTGACCGCCTCGGCGGTGCCGGTGTACGAGAAGGCGCTGGCGTCGACGTACAGGTACCACGCGGTCGAGGGCACCGTGGGGCTGTGGAGCAAGGACCCGCTGACCGGCGTGAAGGCCGTCGACATCAAGCTGGGCTGGACCCGGGCCATGCGGGCCACGGTGGCCGCCCCGGACGGGCAGGTCGCGGTCTACGTCGCCCACCTGCCGTCCGTGCGGGTGAAGATGGAGGCCGGGTTCACCGCCCGGCAGCGCGACAAGAGCGCCGACGCGCTGGGCGAGGCCATCGCCGACGAGAAGCTGCCCCGCAAGATCCTGCTCGGCGACCTCAACGGCACGATGAACGACCGCGCGCTCAACGCCGTCACCTCCCAGATGCGCTCCACGCAGGGCGCGGCGGGCAGCGGCTTCGGGTTCAGCTGGCCGGCGTCGTTCCCGATGGCGCGGATCGACCAGATCATGGTGCAGGGCGTGGAGCCGGTGAGCTCGTGGACGCTGCCCGCCACCGGCAGCGACCATCTGCCGGTCGCGGCTCGTGTGGACCTCGCCACCTCGTCGTAACCCGCCGGAGGCCCCTTGGAATACCGGGCCCGGGAGCATTTGTTCCGTACTTGAACATAAGCTAGGTACGGAACTCCGCTCTCCCCTGAAAGGCTCGGCTCTTCATGCCCTTGGCCCTGCTCGCACTGGCCGTCGGCGCTTTTGGTCTCGGCACCACCGAATTCGTGATGATGGGCCTGCTGCCCGACGTCGCGGACGACCTGGGCATCTCGATCCCCACCGCCGGCCATCTGGTCTCGGCGTACGCGCTGGGCGTGGTGATCGGCGCCCCGCTGCTCGCCGCGGTCACCGCCCGGATGTCCCGCCGTACGGTCCTCATCGGCCTGATGGGCCTGTTCGTGGCCGGCAACGCGCTCTCCGCCCTCGCCCCCGGCGAACACTGGCTGCTCGCGGCCCGCTTCCTGAGCGGACTGCCGCACGGTGCCTTCTTCGGGGTGGGCGCGGTCGTCGCCACCGGCATGGTGGCGCCGGAGCGCAAGGCCCGCTCGGTGTCCCTGATGTTCCTCGGCCTGACCCTCGCCAACATCGCGGGCGTGCCGGTCGCCACGCTCATGGGCCAGCACCTGGGCTGGCGCGCGACCTTCCTCGGCGTCAGCGCGATCGGCCTGGCGGCGATAGCCTCCCTGGCGCTCCTCATCCCGCACGACCACGCGCACGCCCCCGCGGTGGGCCTGCGCCGCGAACTGGTCGCCCTGAAGTCGGTGCCCGTCTGGCTGGCGCTCGGCACGACGGTCGCGGGCTTCGGCGCGCTGTTCGCCGCGTACAGCTACATCACGCCGATGCTCACGGACGCCGCCGGCTACGCCGACTCCAACGTGACGCTGCTGCTCGCGTTGTTCGGCGTGGGCGCGACGGCGGGCAACCTGGTCGGCGGACGGCTCGCCGACCACTCGCTGCGCGGCACCCTGTTCGGCGGTCTGACCTCGCTGGTCGTGGTCCTGGCCCTGTTCCCGGTGCTGATGTCGACGCAGTGGAGCGCGGCCGTGGCGGTCGTGCTGCTGGGCACGGCGGCCTTCGTGACCGGCTCCCCGCTCCAGCTGATGGTCATGGAGAAGGCCTCGGCCGCCCCCTCCCTGGCCTCCTCCGCCAACCAGGCCGCCTTCAACCTGGCCAACGCCGGCGGCGCCTGGATCGGCGGCCTCGCCCTGGCCGCGGGCCTCGGCGTGACGTCCCCGGCACTGACGGGCGCCGCCCTGGCCGTGCTCGGTCTCGGGGTCGCCGCGGTGGCCGCGGTCGTGGACCGGCGGCGCGTGGACGTGTCGCCCGGTCGGGAGCGCGTGGTCGCGACCCATCTGCCGGAGCAGGCGGAAGCCGTGCGGTACTGAGGGGTCGTACGACGAGAAGGGGCGCCCGGTGAACGCCGGGCGCCCCCTCTTTTTTGCTCTGTCGGCAACCTGTAGGCCCGTGTAGGCGACCTGTCGGTGGTTTGTCGGTGGGGGCTGGCACTGTCCTCGGTATGACGCGAATCGACAAGAACCCCAAGAGCGGGGACTCCGCCGTTTCCGTGCGGGGGCTGGTCAAGCACTACGGCGAGACCAAGGCGCTGGACGGCGTCGACCTGGACGTGCGCGAGGGCACCGTGATGGGTGTGCTCGGGCCGAACGGCGCCGGCAAGACCACCCTCGTACGCATTCTGTCCACCCTTCTCGCCCCGGACGCAGGGCAGGCCACCGTCGCCGGTTACGACGCCGTGCGGCAGCCCCGTCAGCTGCGACGGGTCATCGGGCTCACCGGGCAGTACGCCTCGGTGGACGAGAAGCTGCCGGGCTGGGAGAACCTCTACATGATCGGGCGGCTGCTCGACCTGCCCCGCAAGGAGGCCCGCACCCGGGCCGACGAGCTGCTGGAGCGGTTCTCGCTCACGGACGCGGCGAAGCGGCCGGCGAGCACCTACTCCGGCGGTATGCGGCGCCGGCTCGACCTCGCCGCCTCGATGATCGGCCGGCCCCAGGTGCTCTTCCTGGACGAGCCGACCACCGGTCTCGACCCGCGCACCCGCAACGAGGTGTGGGACGAGGTCAAGCGGATGGTCGGGGAGGGCGTGACCGTCCTGCTGACCACCCAGTACATGGAGGAGGCCGAGCAGCTCGCCTCCGAGCTGACGGTGGTGGACCACGGCAAGGTCATCGCCGACGGCGCCATCGAGGAGCTCAAGGCGAAGGTCGGCGGGCGCTCGCTGCGGGTACGCCCCGTCGATCCGCTGCAGCTGCAGCCGCTCGCCGGGTGGATCGACGAGCTCGGCATCACCGGGATCGCCACCAGCACCGTGGACACCGCGAGCGGCACCGTCATCGTCCCGATCCTCAGCGACGAGCAGCTGACCGCCGTGGTCGGCGCGGTCACCGCGCGTGGCATCACGCTCTCCTCCATCACCACCGAACTGCCCAGCCTGGACGAGGTGTTCCTGTCCCTCACCGGCCACCGCGCCAGTGCCCCGCAGGACACCGTCCCCACCGAATCCCGCGAGGAGGTCGCCGTATGAGCGCCGCAACCGCCACCACGATCGACGCCGACGCCCGGATCCCGCTGCGCGGGCACCTCCGGCACACCGGCGCCCTCGTCCGCCGCAACCTGCTGTGGATCCGGCAGGACCCGGAGTCGATGTTCGACGCCATCCTGATGCCGGTCGTCTTCACCCTGCTGTTCGTCTATGTCTTCGGCGGCTCGATCGGACAGGCCCTGGGCGGCGGGCAGGACGGATACGTCCAGTACGTCATCCCGGGCATGATCGCGATGATGAGCATGACCCTGTCCCAGGGCGTGGGCACCGGCTTCAGCCAGGACTTCAACTCCGGTGTCATGGACCGCTTCCGGTCCCTGCCGATCGGACGCGGCTCGGTGCTGTTCGCGAAGATCTCCGTGGAACTGCTGCGGATGCTGTTCGCGACCACCGTGCTGATGATCGTCGCCGTCCTGGTCGGCTTCGACATCCACCACTGGGGCGGTCTGCTCGCGGCGGTCGGTCTGTCCGCCGTGTTCGCCTCCTCGATCATGTGGGTGTTCCTCACCCTGGGCGTGATCCTGAAGAACGCGCAGTCCGTGCAGGCGATGGGCTTCCTGGTGCTGTTCCCGCTCCAGTTCGGCTCCTCGATCTTCGCACCGACGAACTCCATGCCGGGCTGGCTCCAGCACTTCACCGACTACAACCCGCTGTCCGCGCTCGCCGACGCGGCCCGCGGGCTGATGGTGGGTGGCCCGGTCGCCCACGACCTGTGGGTCACGCTCGGCTGGTCGGCGGCGATCACGGCGGTGGCGGCGCCGTACGCCATCCACAAGTTCCGTACGAAGAACTGAAGTTCGGCGCCGGTGCGCGTCACACCAGGGCGGCGGCCTCCCGGGGGGAGAGGCCGCCGCCCTCCGCGTACGCCGACTCGTAGGCCGCGTCGCCGAGGACCGCGCGCAGCTCCTGCTCGGCCCTGCCGCGCACGCTGCGCTCGACGGTCGTCGGGACGTGGCCGGCCGGCAGCAGCGCGTCCCCGGCCCTGAGGCAGCGGGCTCCGTCGTGGGCGCGGGCGCCGCCGTCGGCCCCGGCGAGGGCGAGCCCCGCGGTGTGCAGGTACATGGTGCGCATATGCGGGGCGATGGTCAGGGCCAGCGGGTCCTCGGACTTCTCCAGCGCCCGGCGGGTCAGGGTCAGACACTTCTCGTAGCAGCCGTCCACGGCCTCCAGCCAGGCCTCCGAGCCGAGGATGAAGGCGTCGAAGATGACGAAGTGAGCGATGCCGAACTGCTGGCGCAGCAGCTGGAGTTGTTCGCGCGCCTCGGGAATGCGGCCGGTCAGGCCGAGCCGGCCGGCGAGGAACATCCGGGCGGCCGGCATCGCCTCGTTGCGGGCGCCGTCCCGGTCGGCGATCACCTCATGCAGCAGGAGTTCGCCGCGCTCGGCCTCCCCCGTCTCCAGCAGCGCGCTGCCCAGCCGGGCGTTGAGCACGGACCTCTGGGCGCGGGCGCCGAGTTGTTCGGCCCGCTCGAGCGCCCGCTCGTAGTCGGCCGCGGCCGCATGCCATTCACCCTTGCGCTCATGGGCTTCGGCGCGTGCCGAGAGCGCTTCGGCGGTGCCCCACAGGTCGCCGAGCCGATCGTAGATCTCCAGCGCCTCCTCGGCGTCCTGGATGGCGTCGCCGGCCCAGTCGGAGCGGTTGGCGAGCAGGTTGGCCCGCCACTGGAGGGCGGCGGCGAGCTCCCAGTCGTAACCCGGGGTGGCCCGGCAGGTGTCGACGGTCGCCTGGATGACCTTCCGCAGCCGCTCCATGTCCCCGGTGAGCATGATGGCGAAGAACCACAGGGAGCCCGGCATCCGGCAGGTCTGTGCCATGCCGGGCTCGTAGGTGGCGGCGATGGCCCGCAGCTTCGCCTGCGCGTGCTGGTTCTGCCAGGCGTCCAACTCGGTGTCCATGCAGGCGAGATGGACGAGGTGCGCGCCGCGCCGGGCTTCTTCCAGCACCTCGCCGGTCCACGGTGGCGGGGTGTCCGTGCAGCGCTCCCACACCGGCGCGGCGGGGCGGACCGGCTCGGTGAAGGGGTCGGGGCCGAGGCCCTGGACGTCGCGGGACCAGTTGCGGGCCTCGATGCGCAGGTCACGCATCTGCCAGTACCAGGCCAGCGACAGCACCAGGCACAGCCCCTCCTGTTCGTCGCGGTCGGCGACGGCCCGGCGCAGGGCGGTGCGGAGGTTCTCGTACTCGCGCTCCAGGCGCTCGATGGCGGCCAGTTGGCGGGGGCCGCGCAGCAACGGGTCGGTGGTGCGCGCGAGTTCGCGGTAGTACGCCAGATGCGCGCGCTCGGCCTCGGCGCGCGAGCCGTCCGTCTCGTCGAGGCGCTCGCCGGCGTATTCGGCGACCGTCTCCAAGAGCCGGTAGCGCATCTCGCCGTCCCCCGAAGGAGCGGCCACCACAAGGGACTTGTCGACGAGCGAGCCGAGCGCGTCCAGTGCGGCGGGCCCGCACACGGCCTCGGCGGCGGCCAGGTCGCAGCCGCCGGCGAACACCGACAGCCGCCGCAGGACGTCCCGTTCCTCCTCGTCGAGCAGGTCCCAGGACCAGTCGACGACGGCCCGCAGGGTCTGCTGGCGGGGCAGCACGGTACGGCTGCCGGAGGTGAGCAGCCGGAAGCGGTCGTCGAGCCGGTCGGCGATCTGACGTGGCGTCAGCATCCGTAGCCGGGCGGCGGCGAGCTCGATACCGAGGGGCAGCCCGTCGAGGCGCCGGCAGATCTCCGCGCAGGCCGCCGCGGTCCCCTCGTCGCTGTCGACCCGGAATCCGGGCCGGGCCGCGGCCCCCCGGTCGGCGAGCAGCCGCAGCGCGACCGGCTCGGGCAGCGGCTCCACGGGCCGCAGCAACTCCCCCGGCACGCCCAGGGGTTCACGGCTGGTGGCCAGGACGGTCAGCCCGGGGCAGCGCTCCAGGAGCGTCTCCGTCAGACGGGCGGCCGCGTCGACCACGTGCTCGCAGTTGTCGAGGATCAGCAGCATGCTGCGCCGGCCGCAGTGCTCGGCGAGCCGCTCGACGGGGTCGTCGAGCCGCTCGCTCCCGGCGGCACGCATCGCCTCGGCACCGGCGCCGTACAGCACGGTCTCGCGGGCGCCGACGGCGGTGAGCACGGCCTCGGGCACGGCGTCCGGGTCGTCCACCGGGGCGAGCTCGGCCAGCCACACCCCGTCCCGCACCACGTCCCCCACGGCCTCGGCGGCCTCCTGCGAGAGCCGCGTCTTGCCGGCCCCGCCCGGCCCGAGCAGCGTGACGAGCCGCGCGGTCGCGAGGTCCTCGCGGATGGCCTCGATGTCGGCCTCCCGGCCGACGAAGGAGGTGAGACGGGCACGGAGGTTGCCGGAGGGCGGGGTGGGGGCGGCGGATTCACGATCGCCCGCTGCGACGGCGGACACCTGGCCGCGCTGTCCGCCGTTTTCGCCCTTTCCGTCCGCAGCGGATGGCTCCGGCCGCAGCAACTCCCCGTGCAGCGCCCGCAGTTCGGCCCCCGGGTCCGCGCCCAGCCGGTCCGCGAGCAGCTGTCGTACGGACTCGTACGCGGCCAGCGCCTCCGCCGTGCGGCCCGTGTCGCGCAGGGCGCGCAGGCGGAGGGCCTGGAGGGGCTCGTCGAGGGGGTGGGTGTCGCAGAGGGCGGTCAGTTCGGGGAGGGACTGGTCGGCGAGGCCGAGGGCGAGCGCGGCGGTGTGGCGGGCGCGCAGGGCGTCCAGCCGGCGGGCCTCGGCGCGCGCCGCCTCGGCCGTACGGTCGGGCAGATCGGCCAGGGCCGGACCCCGCCACAGAGCGAGGGCGTCGTCCAGGACCACGGCCGCCTTCGCGGGGTCACCGTCGGCCAGCGCCCGCACGCCGTCACCGGCGAGCCGCTCGAAACGGTGCAGGTCGATGTCGTCCGGCCCCGCCGTCAGCCGGTAGCCGCCCTCCACCGAGGCGACCGCGTCCGCCCCGAGCGCGCGCCTGAGCCGCCCGACCAGCGCCTGCAGCGCGCCGGTCGCGTCGGCCGGCGGGTCGTCACCCCACACCTCGTCCACGAGCAGGCTCACGGGGACGGTACGGCCGGGCCGCAGAGCGAGAACGGTCAGCAGCGCACGCAGCCGCGTGCCGCCGACCGGGACGGACGTACCGTCGGGACGGAGTGCCTGGGTGGTGCCGAGGATGCGATAGCGCACGGGGTCCATTGTCTCCGGTGAGGTCGGGGCCGGTCACGGGGTTGCTTCAGCGGGGTGTCGAAGTGCCGGGCCGGGTTGTCGGGCCGGGGGTGGGACGGTGGGGGCCGGTCGCGGCCACACGGCGGCAACTGTCCGGTCTACACGGAACCTCCGCCCCACCCCAAGACGTTTTCACCTGTGCCCGGTACCGTCGGGCCGTCCCACCGCGCGCAGGTCCAGTTCAGGGAGCCCCATGACCACCGCCACCACCCGCCACAGTGACCGGAGGATCAGCCCGGTCTTCCTCGGGATCGTCGCCGTGACGGCGGTGACGGGCTGGGCCACCTGGACGGGATTCGCCGAGCGGACGGACATCGCCGTCTTCCTGTTCGTGACCGGCGCCTGGGTCGTGTCCCTCTGTCTGCACGAGTACGCCCACGCCCGCACCGCCCTGCACAGCGGCGACATCACCGTGGGCAGCAAGGGCTACCTGAGCCTCAACCCTCTCGCCTATACCCACGCGCTGCTCAGCATCGTGCTCCCCGTCATCTTCGTGATCATGGGCGGTATCGGCCTGCCCGGCGGCGCGGTGTTCATCGAACGCGACAGGATCCGCGGCCGCTGGCGGCACAGCCTGATCTCCGCGGCGGGCCCCCTCACGAACGTCCTGTTCGCCATCGCCTGCACGGCCCCGTTCTGGCTGGACGCCCTCGACGGCGTCCCGCTGGAGTTCCGCTTCGCGCTGGCCTTCCTCGCCCTGCTCCAGGTCTCCGCCGCGATCCTGAACTTCCTGCCCGTCCCGGGCCTGGACGGCTACGGCGTCATCGAGCCCTGGCTCTCGCACGGCGTCAAGCGCCAGATCGAGCCCTTCGCCCCCTTCGGCCTGCTGTTCGTGTTCGCGCTGCTGTGGGTGCCGCAGGTCAACAGCGTGTTCTTCGACCTGGTCCACTCGGTCCTGAACGGCCTCGGGGTCAGCGAGGCGGAGGCGTCGATCGGCTGGAGCCTCTACCGCTTCTGGTAGGCGTCGGCCTTGCCGCGCTTGACGTAGTACCAGCACATGTTGGACGACAGCCCCGCCAGCAGCACCCACACGATCCCCAGCCAGCTGCCCTGTACGAAGGAGACGACCGCCGCCGCGACGGCGAGGAGGCAGACGGCGAGGGCGTAGAGGGCGAGGCGGGGCATGGGATCGGGCTCCTGTCGGGGGACACTGCTGCGCTACGGCGTCCAGTGTCCCCCATCCGCTCACACGTCCGTGACCCGCAGCCCCGCGTGCGCCTTGTACCGCCGGTTGACCGAGATCAGGTTGGCGACCAGCGACTCCACCTGGTGGGCGTTACGCAGCCGGCCCGAGAAGATGCCGCGCATGCCGGGGATGCGGCCGGCCAGCGCCTGCACGATCTCCACGTCGGCCCGCTCCTCGCCGAGCACCATGACGTCGGTGTCGATCTCCTCGACCTCCGGGTCCTGGAGCAGCACGGCCGACAGGTGGTGGAAGGCGGCGGTGACCCGCGAGTCCGGGAGCAGGGCCGCCGCCTGTTCCGCCGCGCTGCCCTCCTCCGGCTTCAGCGCGTAGGCGCCCTTCTTGTCGAAGCCGAGCGGGTTGACGCAGTCGACGACGAGCTTGCCGACGAGTTCCTCGCGCAGCGACTCCAGGGTCTTGCCGTGGCCGTCCCACGGCACGGCGACGATCACGATGTCGCTGCGGCGCGCGGTCTCGGCGTTGTCGGCGCCCTCGACCCCGTGCGCGAGTTCGTCGGCGGCGGCCTGGGCGCGCTCGGCGGCCCGGGAGCCGATGATCACCTTCTGCCCGGCGCGGGCGAGCCGGTAGGCGAGGCCCTTGCCCTGCGGCCCGGTCCCGCCGAGCACGCCGACCACGAGTCCTGAGACGTCGGGAAGGTCCCAGGGGTCCTTGGCGGGAGCCTTCTGTGCAGCACTGTCGGTAGAGGTCATGGGCCCGACTTTACGTCCGCCCCGATCGCCCCGGCCGGTGACCCGGGTCACCGGCACCCGCCCGAAGGTGATCCGCTCACAGGCACCGATGTCCCCGGCCTCGTCGCGGCGCCCGACGGGCGGGGCGTCGACCCGGGCCAGGTCGGATCCCCCGGTCCGGACCGGCTCGCAGCAGGCGGCGGAGAGGCCGTCGGCGGGTGCGTGTCGGCGCCGACAGGCCGTCGCCCTCGGTGTCTCTCTGCCCGGTTCGGGCGAATTCGGGGTGAACCACCGGTCACGGACGTCCGCTTGCGGCAGGATGCCGCCCCATGGACGCCGTACGGGTCGCGCTGCTGCGCGAAGTGCTCGCCGGGACCGAGTGGCTGGGGGCCACGCGACGCTTCGCGGGCGTACTGCGGGGGTCGGTGGTCTCGCACGGCGGAGGGCTGCTCCTGGTCGGCACGCCGGAGTACGAGCCGTGGCACCTGGCGGCCCATCTGGTCGACGAGGCCGCCTGGTCGGGCACACCGGAACTGGCCCCCACCCTCGTACGCCACGACGCACGCCCCACCGACCCCGCGCACCTGTCGGTCGGCCCCGGCCGGCTCGCGGCGGCCCGGCGGGGCGAGACCCTGCTGGTGGTGTCCCCGGACCGGCCGGGCGCCCCGCTTCTGGAGCAGGTGAACGACGCCCGGCGGGCCGGCGCGACGGTCCTCTCCCTCGGTCCCGGCGAGGGCGAACTCGCCGCGATGGCCCACGAGTCGCTGGCCGTACCGGAGGGCACGGACCTCGACCTGGACACCGTGCAGCACCTGGTGAGCGCGGCGGCCGGGGAGAACGCCGTCCCCGCGCCCAGGGGCCGGCGGCGGTTCCGGGACCGGCTGTCGCGACTGGCCGACCAGCTGACCGCGCCGCCTCCCGCCCGCTGGTAGCCGCGAAAAGCAGTTGCCGGACCGGGAGGCCTCCGCCGACCATGACCGGTCGTGACCGACGACGCCCCCGAACCCCCCTCCGGCCTTCGCGCCATGCTCCCCGACCTCGCCCCCTGGCGGGCGTCCCGGGACTTCCGGCGGCTGTGGTACGCGGGTCTGATCTCGAACTTCGGCAGCTTCCTGACCTTCGTGGCACTGCCGGTGCAACTGAAGGACCTGACGGACTCGGCGGCGGCGGTGGGCGCGATCGGAGCCGTGGAACTGCTCCCCCTCCTCGTCTTCGGGCTGTACGGCGGCGCGCTCGCGGACGCGTGGGACAAGCGGAAGCTGATCGTGTGGACGGAGGCCGGGCAGGGCCTGCTGAGCGCGGCCCTGCTGCTCAACGCCCTACTGCCGCACCCCGCCGTGTGGCCGCTGTACGTCGTCGCCGCCCTGTCCTCCGCCCTGGTCTCGGTGCAGCGCCCCGCCCTCGACTCCCTCTGGCCCCGGATCGTGGCCCACGACCACCTGCCGGCGGCGGCCTCGCTGAACTCGTTCCGCTGGACGGTCGGGGGGGTCGCGGGCCCGGCGCTGGCGGGCGTGGTGGTGGCCTACGCGGGCCTCGGCTGGGCCTACGGCGCGGACCTGCTGACCTTCGCCGTCTCCGTCGCCCTCGTCGTACGGATCGCGGCCTCCCCCGCCTCCCACGAGGCGGCCAAGCCCTCGCTGAAGGCCATCGCGGAGGGCGCGCGGTACGCCTGGGGCCGCAAGGAACTCCTCGGCACCTACGCCGTCGACCTCGCCGCGATGTTCCTGGCGATGCCGCTGGCCCTGCTGCCGTTCCTCGCGGACGACCTGGACGCCGAGTGGTCGCTGGGCCTGATGTACGCGAGTGTCCCGCTCGGGGCGCTGCTGGTGAGCCTGGTCAGTGGCTGGACGTCACGGATCCACCGGCACGGCCGGATGGTGGTGCTGTCGGCCGCCCTCTGGGGCCTGGCCATCGCGGCGGCCGGGACCATGAGCAACGTCTGGCTGGTGCTGCTGTTCCTGACCGTGGCCGGAGCCTGCGACATGGTCAGCGGGATCTTCCGGGGGATCATGTGGAACCAGACGATCCCGGACGAACTGCGCGGTCGGCTCGCCGGGATCGAACTGCTGTCGTACTCCGTGGGCCCGACCGTCGGCCAGGTCCGCAGTGGTGGTTTCGCCGCCTGGTGGGGCATACGGACGTCCGTCTGGTCGGGCGGGGTGCTGTGCGCGGGGGCCGTGGGTCTGCTGGCTCTGTGCCTGCCGAAACTGATGACCTACGACGCCCGCACGGACAAGCACGCGGCACAGGTGCGGGACCAGAGAGCCGCGGCCCAGGTGTGATCAGTCGTCCTCCGGGCCCCCCGCCGGGGCGTCGTGCCACTTGGGGTCGTTCTCCCACTCGAGGTTGCGCTCGCGGGCCGTCTCCATCGCCTGCTCGGCCTCCTTGCGGCTCGCGTAGGGCCCGAACCGGTCCTTGGCCGGGCACTGGGGCCCCTCCTCGACCTTCTTGTGCTCCAGGCAGTAGTACCACTCGCCCGGCTTGCCGCCCGCGCGCTTCTTGAACAAGGGCATGACCTGCTCCTCTCGCCACCGACATGTTCCCCCAACGGCGCTGGATAGACTCGTCGGCATGTCTGGCCAGTCGCTGCTCGTGCCCGGGGAACTCTCCCCCATCCGTTCCGTGCCCGGAAACATCCGTCGCCCCGAGTACGTCGGCAAGCCCGCGCCGACGCCGTACAAGGGTCCGGAGGTGCAGACTCCGGAGACCGTCGAGGCGATGCGGGTCGCCGGCCGTATCGCGGCGCGGGCGATGGAGGAGGCCGCGAAGCTGATCGCGCCCGGGGTGACCACCGACGAACTGGACAAGGTGGCGCACGAGTACATGTGCGACCACGGCGCCTACCCGTCGACGCTCGGCTACCGGGGCTTCCCGAAGTCCCTGTGCACCAGCCTCAACGAAGTGATCTGCCACGGCATTCCGGACTCCACCGTGCTCCGGGACGGCGACATCATCAACCTCGACGTGACGGCGTACATCGGCGGGGTGCACGGCGACAACAACGCGACGTACCTGGTGGGTGACGTCGACGAGGAGAGCCGGCTGCTGGTCGAGCGGACCCGGGAGTCCCTGGCCCGCGCGATCAAGGCGGTCAGGCCGGGCCGCCAGATCAACATCATCGGCCGGGTCATCGAGTCGTACGCCAAGCGCTTCGGCTACGGAGTCGTCCGGGACTTCACGGGCCACGGCATCAACTCGTCCTTCCACAGCGGCCTGATCATCCCGCACTACGACAGCCCGCACGCGACGACGGTCATCCAGCCCGGCATGACGTTCACGATCGAGCCGATGCTGACGCTCGGGACGCACGAGTACGACATGTGGGACGACGGGTGGACGGTCGTCACGAAGGACCGGAAGCGGACGGCACAGTTCGAGCACACGCTGGTGGTGACGGAGACGGGGGCGGAGATCCTGACGCTGCCGTAGCCGGCGTGGGCCTCAGCGCTCCAGGAAGACCCGGCCTCCCACCTCGACCCATCCGCCCGGCTGCGGAGCCGTGAGGATCTGGGAGCCTGCGCCCTGGACGATGTTCAGCGCCCGGCCGAGTTCGTGGGTGAGCTGGAGGGCCGCGGCCCCGGTGGCCTCGTCCTCCTCGACACCGTCGCCCCGGCCGGGAAAGCCACGGGCCCGGATCCGCCCGGCGGCCTCGTCCTCCCAGGCCCAGGCGTACACCCAGTCCCCGGCCGCCGGGACCGTCAGATCGTCCACCTCGGCGGCGGTGCCGTACTGGCGGAAGGTCCGCGGCGCCGCCCACTCGGCCCGCGCCTCGATCCAGCTGAACTCCCCGTCGAGCCGGGTACCGACGACCCCGGCGCGCGTGACGAGTTCGGGCACGTCGAGCAACCAGGCCGCCCCGACACAGGGATACCCGGCGAACGCCAGCCGCACGGACGGGGTGTAGATGTCGATGACCCCGCGCTCGGGATCGTCGACGAACACGGTCTCGCTGAACCCGAGCTTCGCGGCGAACGCCTGCCGCTCGTCCCGGTCCGGCATCACGGACCCCTCGCGGACGACGCCCAGCTCATTGCCGTAGCCGCCGTTCGGCGCGCAGAAGACGCGCAGCACGTCGTAGTCACTCACGGGGGAATTGAAGCATCCGAGCAGGTCCCGCACCTCCACGTGCCCCCGGAGCGGAACGTTTGAATCTCCCTTGACCTTTACTTGGCGATTGCTTTGGGCCATACATAGATAAGCCTCAGATAAGTTAGGCGAGCCTATCCAACCCTCAGGAGCTCGTATGCGCGCCGCCAGACTGTCCGTCGTCACCTTCACCGCCGTGGCGGCCCTGACCGCCGTCACGGGGTGCACGGAGAAGGGAAGCTCGGGCGACAGCGACCGCGTCATCGACGTGACCGCGACCGACAGCAAGTGCGAGGTCTCCAAGAAGGCGTTCCCGGCCGGGCACGTGGAGCTCGCCATCGAGAACAAGGGCTCCAAGGTCACCGAGGTCTACGTCCTCTTCCCGGACGACCGGATCGTCACCGAGCGCGAGAACATCGGCCCCGGCACCAAGCAGAAGGTCACCGCCGAGGTGAAGGCCGGTGACTACACGATCGCCTGCAAACCCGGCATGAAGGGCGACGGCATCCGGCAGGAGGTCAAGGCCACCGGCGGGACCGTGGCCAAGCGCGATCCGCGCCTCGACGCGGCCGTCGCCGCGTACCGCAAGTACGCGCAGGAGCAGGCCGACGCCACCCTGCCGCTCGCGAAGACCTTCGCCGCCGCGGTCAAGGCCGGCGACCTCGAGGCCGCCAAGAAGGCCTACGCCCCCTCCCGGATCGGCTGGGAGCGCACCGAGCCGGTCGCCGAGTCCTTCGGGGACATCGACCCGAAGGTCGATGTGCGGGCCGACGGCCTTGAGGGCGGGCAGAAGTGGACCGGCTGGCACCGGCTCGAGAAGTCCCTCTGGCAGGACAAGAAGATCACCGCCGGGGACAAGACCCTCGCCGACCAGTTGATCACCGACCTCACCGACTGGCAGAACCGGGTCGGCAAGGCGGACATCACCCCGACCTCGATGGCCAACGGCGCCAAGGAGCTCCTCGACGAGGTCGCCACCGGCAAGGTCACCGGCGAGGAGGAGCGCTACTCGCACACCGACCTCGTCGACTTCAAGGCCAACGTCGAGGGCGCCGAGAAGTCGTACGAGCTGCTGAAGCCGGTCGCCCAGGAGAACGACGCGGCCCTGGTCACCGAGCTCGACAAGCAGTTCGCCGCGCTGAACACGCTCCTTGACAAGTACCGCGCCGACAAGACGTCGTACGACTTCACCTCGTACGACAAGGTCGGCGACGCCGGTCGCAAGCAGCTGTCGGACGGTGTGAACGCGCTCGCGGAGCCGCTGTCCAAGCTCGCCGCCGCCGTCGTCACCAAGTCTTCCTGAGGCGGGGATCATGACGGACGAAGAGAAATCCACGGCTCCCTCGCGCCGTGCGCTGATCGGCTGGGGCGGGGCCGGGCTCGCGCTCGGTGCCGCCGCTGCCGGTGGCGCGGTCGCGATGACCCGGACCGGCGACGACATCGAACCGGCCGGGGCCTCGGCCGGGGCCGCGGTCGAGTTCCACGGCGCCCACCAGGCGGGCATCGCCACCCCCGTGCAGGACCGGCTGCACTTCGCCGCGTTCGACGTGACGACCGAGGACCGCGCCGAGTTCGTGCAGATGCTCAAGGACTGGACGGCGGCCGCGCGGCGGATGACCGCGGGCAAGGCGGTCGGCGAAGGGGCGTACGGCGGCCTGGCCGAGGCGCCGCCGGACGACACCGGGGAGGCGCTCGGACTCAAGCCGTCGCGGCTGACGCTGACGATCGGCTTCGGCCCGTCCCTCTTCGGGAAGTTCGACCTGGCCGACCAGCGGCCCGAGGCGCTCGTCGACCTCCCCCAGTTCGCCGGTGACAACCTCGACAAGAACCGCAGCGGCGGCGACCTGTGCGTCCAGGCCTGCGCGGACGACCCGCAGGTCGCCGTGCACGCGATCCGCAACCTGGCCCGGATCGGCTTCGGCAAGGTCGTCATCAAGTGGTCGCAGCTCGGCTTCGGCAAGACGTCCTCGACGACGCCCGACGAACAGACCCCGCGCAATCTGATGGGCTTCAAGGACGGCACCCGCAACATCGCGGGCACCGAGACGGACCGGCTGAAGAAGTTCGTCTGGGCCGACGGTCCCGGCTGGATGAACGGCGGCTCCTATCTCGTCGCCCGCCGCATCCGTATGCACATCGAGACCTGGGACCGCACCTCGCTGCAGGAGCAGGAGGACATCTTCGGCCGGGACAAGGGCGAGGGCGCCCCGGTCGGCAAGGCCAAGGAGCGCGACAAGCCGTTCCTGCCGGCGATGAAGCCCGACGCGCACGTCCGGCTCGCGCACCCCGACTCCAACCACGGGGCGACGATCCTGCGCCGCGGCTACTCCTTCACCGACGGCACGGACGGCCTCGGCCGGCTGGAGGCGGGCCTGTTCTTCCTCGCGTACCAGAAGGACGTCCGCGAGGGCTTCATCCGGATCCAGCGCCATCTGGCCACGGACGCGCTCAACGAGTACATCCAGCACGTGGGTTCGGCGATCTTCGCCGTCCCGCCCGGCGTCCGTGACAAGGACGACTGGTGGGGCAGCACGCTGTTCTCCAAGGAGGCCTGACCCGTGTTCTCCAACTACCTGATCGGTCTGCGCGAGGGCCTGGAAGCCAGCCTGGTCGTCTGCATCCTCATCGCCTACCTGGTGAAGACGGGCCGCCGGGACGCCCTGCGGCCCATCTGGATCGGCATCGGCGTCGCGGTCGCGCTCGCCCTCGGTTTCGGGTGCGCGCTCGAATTCGGCTCCCAGGAGCTGACGTTCGAGGCGCAGGAGGCGCTCGGCGGCTCCCTGTCGGTCATCGCGGTCGGCCTGGTGACGTGGATGGTCTTCTGGATGCGGCGCACCGCCCGGCACCTGAAGTCCGAGCTGCACGGCAAGCTGGACGCCGCCCTGCAGATGGGCACCGCCGCCCTGGTCGCCACCGCGTTCCTCGCGGTGGGCCGGGAGGGCCTGGAGACCGCCCTGTTCGTGTGGGCGTCGGTGCACGCGGCCGGCGACGGCACCCCGCGTCCGCTGGTCGGCGCGGCCCTCGGTATCGCCACGGCGGTCTTCCTGGGCTGGCTGTTCTACCGCGGCGCCCTGCGCATCAACCTGGCCAGGTTCTTCACCTGGACCGGCGGCATGCTGGTCGTCGTGGCGGCGGGTGTGCTGGCGTACGGCTTCCACGACCTCCAGGAGGCCGACTGGCTGCCGGGCCTCACCAACAGGGCCTTCGACATCAGCGAGACCATCCCGCCGGACAGCTGGTACGGCACGCTCCTCAAGGGTGTGTTCAACTTCCAGCCGGACCCGACGGTCCTTCAGGTCACGGTGTGGCTGCTGTACTTGATCCCGACGCTCGCGCTGTTCCTCGCCCCGGTAGGGTTCGCCTCCGGGAAGGGGAAGGTGAAGGCACCTGATGAGCAGGGATCGCGGCCCTCGAAGGCTCCGCAGGCTTGACCGGAGCGCACTGATAGCAGCCTCTGTGACCGCTTTGTCGTTGACGGCGAGCGGATGCATGGTGGTGCACGGCGAGCGGGAGGTGCTTCCCGCGACGACCAAGGCGGAGGCCGCCAAGGCGCTCCAGCAGTTCACGAACGCGTACAACGCGGCGGACAAGGCGTACGACGGCTCGCTGGACGCCGCCCATGTCACCGGTGCGCTCGGCGCCATCGACGCGGCGCGGCTGAAGGCCGGCAAGGTCAACAGCCCGAGCGGCAACGCCACGCACACACCGCTGAAGCTGTCGGACGTGACGTACACCATCCCGAAGAAGGCGGGCTGGCCGCGCTGGTTCGTCGCCGACGCGGCCGGCAACAAGGGCGGCACCGCGCGCTGGCTGCTCGTGTTCACCCGCGACGGGCTGGGCGAGCCGTTCCAGGTGGCGTATCTGACGCTGGTGGCCGAGGGCAAGGTGCCGCAGTTCAAGAAGGACGCGGACGGCTGGGCCGAGGCCGTGCCCGTGAACTCGCCCGAACTGGCCGTCCCCCCCGGCGAGGTGGGCCAGGAGTACGCGACCTACCTCAAGAGCGGCGGCGACACCTTCGCGGACGGCGCGTACACCAGCACATGGCGTGCGGCGCGCGAGAAGGACGGCAAGCGGCCGGGCCTGGTCACCCAGTACATCGACGAACCGATGACGAGCGGCGACTACCAACCGCTGGCCCTGCGCACGGCGGACGGCGGGGCGCTGGTGTTCTTCGCCACGCACCTCTACACGAAGCAGACGGCCGCCCCGGGCACCTCGATCCCCACCAACGATGCCGTGCGGGCCCTGACGACCGGCGAGATCAAGCAGTCCCTGACGATGGAGATCGTCTCCAACTCGGTGGCCGTCGACCCGCCGAAGGGCGCGGACGGGCAGCAGGTCACCGTGCTCGGCCGGATCCAGGGCCTGACGTCCGCGAAGGGGTCATAGGGACCGGCCCGCTCGCTACCGGCGCGAGGGCCAGGCCGCGGTCTCGTGGTCCGGCTCCCCGCCGACGTGGCGGGAGCAGGCGTCGGTGAGGACTTCCAGGAGGCTCAGCGGGTCGGGCAGCGGGTGTTCGAGGCCGCGGACCCAGTGCACGGCCTGGCCGCCGGGCAGCCGGGCGGGCGGTACGAGGACGTAGGAACCCCGGCAGTGCCAGCGCAGGCCGGGATGTTCGTCGGCCGTCTCGGGGTGGCAGTCCAGTTCGCACGGCCACCACTCGTCCTCGTCCTCGGGGGTGCCGCGGGTGAGGGTGAAGAACAGGAGCCGGCCGTCGTCGCTCTCGGCGACGGGGCCGACCTCGATCCCGGCACCGAGGAGCCGCTCGAGCGCTTCCCGCCCGGCCTCCAGAGGGACGTCGAGGACGTCGTGGACCATGCCGGTCGCGGTGATGAAGTTGGCCTGCGGCTGGTGCCGGGCCCAGCGCTCGATCTGCGCGCGGTCGGTGGTCGACTGGGTCTGCCAGGCGAAGGACACGGGATGACGGGCGGGCGTAGGGCATCCGACCCGGTCGCAGGAGCACCGGTACCCGGGGGCGGGATGCGCGGCGGGCGCGAGCGGGAGTCCCGCTGAGGCAGCGGCCAGCAGCAGGGCCTCACGGTCGCCTCCGTCCCCGGCGGCGGCCTCCTTCGGCCGGCGTCCGCGCAGCCACTGGGAGAGTTTGCCCTGCAGGCCGGTCAGGCCCCCCGACTCCGCGCTCATCTACCACCCTCGCCTCGCTGTCGTGCGGAACAGCATGCCTTATGGTCCCACTTTCCTCGGCTTCGGGGGGTCCGGAACCGAGGTGAGGCACTCAGCGGGGTGCGATGCCGTGGAGGGCGTAGTCGACGAGGGTGTCGGTGTAGTCGTAGGTGATCGGGCCGGTGTACTGGAGCCAGCGCTGGGCGAGGGGGGAGACCCAGAGTTCGAGGGCGATGCGCGGGTCGATCTCGGGGCGCACCTGGCCGCCCTCCTGGGCGGCGCGCACCCGGTCGACGTACAACTGGAGCGACGGTTCGAGGAGCCTGGCCATGAAGGCCCGGCCGACCTTCTCGTTGACGACGCCCTCCGCGGCCAGGGCGCGGGAGGGGGCCTCGAAACGGGGGTCCTTGAGCTGGTCCACGGTGAGCCGCAGGACGGCCTTGAGGTCGGCGGCGAGATCACCGGTGTCCGGAATGGTGTACGTCTCCTCGGGACCGGCCTCGCGTGCCGCCTGCTCGCTCAGGTCGAGGAAGGCCTCCATCAGCACCTCCGCCTTCGACGACCACCAGCGGTAGATCGTCTGCTTGCCGACACCGGCGCGGGCGGCGATCCCCTCGATCGTGGTCTTGGGGTAGCCGACCTCGGCGACGAGGCCGAGGGCGGCGTCGTAGATGGCGCGGCGGGACTTCTCGCTGCGACGGGTGGTGTCGGGGGCGGCGGGCTGCTTGGAGGTGTGGGTGGCCATGGGGCGAACTTACCAGGTTGACAAGACGGTGCGTCTCGCCGGAGAGTGGATGCGTCGGTCGAGACGAGACGTCTCGTTACGAGTCGGGTGAGTGAAGGGGCAGGTCATGGCACGAGGTGGATCGGGCGGCATGCTCGGAGTCGGCGGTACACGCAGGAACATCGGCAGCAAGGCCCTGCGCGGCGGCAACCGCGGCGGCCGGATCGGCGGCGCGCGGGACCCGCTGGCGGACAAGCGTGAGCTGTTGCGGAAACTCCAGGGCAAGCGGGAAGGGGAAGGGGAAGGGGAAGGGGAAGGGGAAGGGGAAGGGGAAGGGGAAGGGGCGGGGGAAGCCTCGTCGTGACCGGGCCACCGCGGAGCGGGGCTACGGCCTGTCCGACGGGGGCCAGGGGTCGCCCCACGCCGCGTCCCTCGCCGCCTTGTACAGGTCGCCGTGGCGCTTGGTGACCGTGCGGCGGGTCAGTTGCTCGTCGGGCTCGCACAGGTCGAGGAGCACCTGTCCCTTGCGGATCTGCGGCCGGCGGATCACCCGGGCGGACGCCGGGGTGGCCGGGAGTCGGGTCGCCGCCACGTAGCTGAACTTCTCGTCCTCGTACGGCAGTGAGCCGCCCTTGACCTGACGGTGCAGGGACGACCGGCTGACCCTCGCCGAGAAGTGGCACCAGTCCTCGCCGGCGACGATCGGGCACGCGGAACTGTGCGGGCAGGGCGCGGCGATCCGGAAGCCGGCGGCGATCAGCCGGTCGCGGGCCTCGATGACGCGGGTGTACCCGGCGGGGGTGCCGGCCTCGACGATCACGACGGTCTGCGCCGAGGCCGCCGCGGTGTCCACGAGGGCGGTGCGGTCGCCGGGGGTGAGTTCGTTGAGGACGTACGAGACGGTGACCAGATCCGTGGCGGGCAGGGTGAGGTCCTTGCCGATCCTGGTGCGCTGCCAGTGGGCGTCGCGCAGGGCCGGGTTCGCGGTGGCGATCTCGCGGCCGAGGGCGAGCGCGGGGTCGGACCAGTCGAGGACGGTGACCGCGCGGTCGCCCGCCCAGGTGGCGGTGACGGCCCAGGTGGCGGCGCCGGTCCCGCCACCGACGTCGGTGTGACCGCTGGGGGTCCAGTCGGGGGTGGCCTCGGCGAATGCCTCCAGGGCCGCGTGGACCGCCTCGAAGGTGGCGGGCATGCGGTACGCGGCGTAGGCGGCCACGTCCGCGCGGTCGCGGAGGATCGGGGTGTCGGTGGGGGTGGTTCCGCGGTAGGTGGCGATCAGGCGGTCCACCGCCTGGGCCGCCTGCTTCGGGGGGAGGCCGTCGAGGAGGGTGGCGAGGGCGGTGCGGAGGGTTTCGGACGGGGGTGCGGGGGCGGTCACCCGAGGATTCTATGGGGGCCGGTGCGGGGGTCTCGCTTCGCGGGTTTTCTCGCC
This sequence comes from Streptomyces sp. NPDC050759, assembly GCF_044456945.1. Classification (NCBI taxonomy): domain Bacteria; kingdom Bacillati; phylum Actinomycetota; class Actinomycetes; order Kitasatosporales; family Streptomycetaceae; genus Streptomyces; species Streptomyces sp. NPDC050759. Next base: position 321,263 of record NZ_JBITGI010000001.1, read on the forward strand.
GCCGGTGCGGGGGGCGTGGGGCTCGCCGGTTTTCTCGCCCCCGCCGCCCCTACCCGTCCCGTCCCCAGGGGCGCTGCCCCTTCGGCCCCGCTGGGGGCTGCGCCCCCAGACCCCCGTCGGCCCTGAAGGGGCCTCGTCCTCAAACGCCGGACGGGCTGAAAAACCTCACGCCCCCCTCACCGCTCGCGCCACCCTCGTCGCCGCCTGTGCCCTCGGTCTGTTGTCCGGGGGGCGTCTTCGTGGGTGGACCGTGTTGGCCAGCAGGACGACGAAGGTGTCCGTCGCCGGGTCCAGGACCAGGGACGTGCCCGTGAAGCCCGTGTGGCCCGCCGCGCCCCGCCCGGCGAGCTCGCCCATGAACCACTTCTGGTCGATGGCGAAGCCCAGCCCCGGTGGGGTCAGCAGCAGCTCCACGAAGTCCGGGCCGAGGATGCGGGCGGGGCCGTACGCGCCGCCCGCCAGCAGGGTCCGGCAGAAGATCGCGAGGTCCCGGGCGGTCGAGAAGAGGCCCGCGTGGCCTGCCACTCCGCCCAGCGACCACGCGTTCTCGTCGTGGACCAGGCCCCGCAGCATCCCCCGGTCCGCCTTGGCCCACGGTCGGCGCTGGTCCTCCGTGGCCGCCGCTCCCGGGCAGGGGCCGAACCGGGTGGACGTCATGCCGAGGGGGCGGGTGATGCCCTCGTGGACGAGGACGTCGAGGGGGCGGCCGGTGATGCGTTCCAGGACGTGCTGAAGGAGGAGCGGGTTGAGGTCGGAGTAGGTGTAGGTGCCGGGGACTCCGATGGGCGGCTCGGCGCGCAGGAGGTTCAGGCGCTCCTCGTCGCTGCCGCAGTCGTGAAGAGGGAGTTCGGGGCGCAGTCCCGAGGTGTGGGTGAGCAGCTCGCGGACCGTGACGGAGTGCGTCGCGGCCGCCGTGAAGTCGGGCAGGTAGGCGCCCACCCGCGCGTCTATGCCCAACGTGCCGCGCTCGATCTGCTGGACCGCGGCCACGGCCGTGAACAGCTTGGTGAGGGATGCCAGGTCGAAGGGGGTGTCCACCCGGACGGGGACGCGTGCCTCCGGAGGCAGTTCCACGCCCGCGTCGGCTTCGGGGTCGTAGGACGCGTAGCGGACGGCCCAGCCCGACGCCTCCTCCACGGCGATCACCGGGCCGCGCCCGGCGGCCAGGACGGCGCCCGGGGCCCAGGGGTGTGCGCCGGCGGTGAGGGCGTGGAACTCCCGGACGAGAAGCCGGAGTTCCCCGGGGTCGAGCCCGGCCCGTTCCGGTGTGTCGGTGCGCAGTCTCGGTGCGCTCAGCTCCCCGCTCCCTCCGTAGTCGCACGCTTGTTCCCAGTACGGCACATTGCCATGAAACAGGTGAGCGCTACCAGTGCTGCCGCCAGTTGGACGACCGCCATCGGGACGGCGGTGTCCTCCCCGGCCATCCCGACCAGCGGGGAGGCGATCGCACCGATGAGGAAGGAGGACGTGCCGAGCAGGGCGGAGGCGGAGCCGGCGGAGTGTTTGGTGCGCAGGAGGGCGAGGGACTGGGCGTTGGGCAGGGTGACGCCCATCGCCGACATCAGCACGAAGAGCGCGGCCGCGACGGGAGCCAGGCCCACCTCGCCGAAGGTCCCCGTCGCCATCAGCAGCAGCGCCGCGGCCGCCGCCGTCACGACCAGCAGACCCACGCCCAGGACCCGGTCCAGGCTCACCCTGCCGACCAGCAGCTTGCCGTTGATCTGGCCGACGATGACCAGCCCGACGGAGTTCACGCCGAACAGCAGGCTGAACGTCTGCGGGGAGGCGCCGTAGATCTCCTGGATCACGAACGGGGACGCCGAGATGTAGGCGAACAGCGCGGCGAAGGCGAAGCCGCCGGTGAGCAGGTAGCCGGTGAAGGGCCGGTCGGCGAGGAGACGGCGCATCGAGTGCAGGGCCTCGCCGACGCCGCCGGTGTGCCGCTCGGCCGCCGGCAGGGTCTCGGGCAGCCGCACCCAGACCAGGGCGGCGAGCAGCGCGCCGATGACCGTCAGGACCACGAACACGCCCCGCCAGTCCGTCACCCGCAGGATCTGCCCGCCGATCAGCGGCGCGACGATCGGCGCGACCCCGCCGATCAGCATGAGGGTGGAGAAGAAGCGGGCCATCGCCACGCCGTCGTACAGGTCCCGGACCACGGCACGGGCGATCACTATGCCCGCCGCGCCCGCGAGACCCTGCGCCAGCCGGAAGCCGACCAGGAACTCCACCGTCGGCGCGACGGCACACAGCGCGGTGGCGACGACGTACACGACGAGACCGACGAGCAGCGGACGCCTGCGGCCCCAGCGGTCGCTCATCGGGCCGACCACCAGCTGCCCGAGCGCCATGCCGAGCAGACAGGCGGTGAGGGTGAGCTGGACGGTGGCGGCGGGCGCGTGCAGGGCGTCGGTGACCTCCGGCAGCGAGGGGAGGTACATGTCCATCGCCAGCGGTGGGGTGGCGGTGAGGCCGCCGAGGAGGAGGGTGACGAGCAGGCCGGTGCGGCGGACGGCGGCCGCCGGTGGTCCCGCGTCCGGTACGTCCGCCCGCTCGGCGCGCCATCGCTGCCCAAGGTGCCCCTGCTCGGGCATGTGCCCCTCCCTCTCCTGGTACTGCATTGTCCCGGGGGACCCCCCGGACCCCCGGCCACCTATGCTCTCAGCTCGTACAGGGTGGCGAGGGTCACGTGAGCGAGGGTGGAGCCGGGATGACGGAGCAGAGCGTGCGCTGGGGGATTCTGGCGACGGGCGGAATCGCGGCGGCGTTCACCGCGGACCTGGTCACGCTGTCCGATAGCGGCTCCGCCGCGGGGCCCGACGCGGAGGTGGTCGCGGTGGCCTCGCGGTCCGAGGCCTCGGCGAAGGCGTTCGCGGAGCGGTTCGGGATCGGGCGGGCGTACGGCGACTGGGGCGCCCTGGCCGAGGACGCGGACATCGATGTCGTGTACGTCGCCACCCCGCACGCGGCGCATCGCGCGGCCGCCGGGCTGTGCCTGAGCGCCGGCCGCCATGTGCTGTGCGAGAAGGCGTTCACGCTGAACGTGCGGGAGGCCGAGGAGCTCGTCGCGCTCGCGAAGGAGCACGACCGCTTCCTCATGGAGGCCATGTGGATGTACTGCAACCCGCTGGTCCGGCGGCTCAAGGCCCTCGTCGACGACGGCTCGATCGGCGAAGTCCGTACCGTGCAGGCCGACTTCGGGCTCGCCGGTCCCTTCCCGGCCGCGCACCGGCTGCGGGACCCGGCGCAGGGCGGGGGCGCGCTCCTGGACCTCGGGGTGTATCCGGTGTCGTTCGCGCAGTTGCTGCTCGGGGAGCCCTCGGACGTCACGGCGAAGGCGGTGCTCTCCGAGGAGGGCGTGGACCTGCAGACGGGCGCACTGCTGTCCTGGGACAGCGGGGCGCTCGCCTCCCTGCACTGCTCCCTGACCGGCGGCACCGCCACGATCGCATCGGTCACCGGCTCGCTGGGCCGGATCGACATCCCGAACGGCTTCTTCCACCCGGACCGCTTCGTCCTGCACCGCGACGGGCGCGACCCGGAGGAGTTCGTCGCCGACCCGGCCGACGGGCCCCGCAACAGCCTCAAGCACGAGGCACGCGAGGTCATGCGGGCGCTGCGGGCCGGTGAGAGCCAGTCGCCGCTGGTGCCGCTGGAGGGCACCCTCGCGGTGATGCGGACGCTCGACGCGATACGGGACCGGATCGGCGTCCGCTACCCGGGAGAGCTCCTCACGCCGGCGTGAGCCCCTGTCTCACCTACGCTGCCGGTTCATGGACACCAAGAACGTGAAGAGCGCCGTGGTGACCGGAGCGGGCTCCGGGATCGGGCGCGCGGTCGCCGTGGAACTGCTGCGTACGGGCTGGTCGGTGGCGCTGGCGGGACGGCGGACCGAGACCCTGGAGGAGACGGCGGCGCTCGTGCCCGAGGGCGCCCGTCTCGCCGTACGGACGGACGTCTCGCTCCCCGAGGACGTGGCCGCGCTGTTCGCCGCCGCCGTGGAACGGTTCGGGCGGGTGGATCTGCTGTTCAACAACGCGGGGACGTTCGGTCCCGGCGGCGTGCCGGTGGAGGAGCTGCCGTACGACGCCTGGCGGCATGTGGTGGACACCAATCTCAACGGGGCGTTCCTGTGCGCGCAGGCCGCGTACCGGCAGATGAAGGAGCAGGACCCGCAGGGCGGGCGGATCATCAACAACGGCTCGATCTCGGCGCACACACCCCGGCCGCACTCCGTGGCCTACACGGCGACCAAGCACGCGCTCACCGGCCTCACCAAGTCGCTGTCGCTGGACGGGCGGCCGTACGGCATCGCGGTGGGGCAGATCGACATCGGGAACGCGGCGACCGACATGACCGCGCGGATGGGGGCCGGGGCGCTTCAGGCCAACGGGGAGGTCGTGCCGGAACCCGTGATGGACGTGGCCGACGTGGCGCGGACGGTGCGGCACATGGCGGAGCTGCCACTGGAGGCGAACGTGCAGTTCGCGACCGTACTGGCGACGGCGATGCCGTATGTGGGGCGTGGCTGAGCAGCCGATTACCACAAGCGGAATATAAGCTTCCACTCCACTGCGGCCGGTTGGCGGCTTATGCTCATCACGCGCCCTCCACAAGAGCTTCACATTTGAGGAGTGGCGTTCCGATGACCGCATCCGAGGGGGAGCGCGGCGGCCGTCCATGGACCGGGTGGGGGTGGATCTCGCGTGGGACCGCGAGGTACGCACCGGTCCGTGGACGGACGCCGCGCACATTCTCAGCTCACGCACATCCCTTCTCAGCCTGCACATATCCCTTCCTCACGGCCCCGCAATGCTGCGTCCCTACCTTGAGGGCGCGCCCACAGCGGGCGCCAAGAACCTCGAGGAACGGGATGTTTGGCATCTATCTCAAGCGCGAGCTGGGCCGGCGCAAGAAGGCGGCCCTGGTCATCGCTCTGGGTCTGGCGCTCGGTATCGCGCTGGTCATCACCGTCAACTCGGTGTCGGCCGGCATGACTCAGGCTCAGGACAAGGTCCTGAAGTCGCTCTACGGCCTCGGCACCGACATGACCGTCACCAAGGCCAGGTCGGCCCCGACGTCCGGAAGTTCGGGCAGACCGAACTTCCAGTTCGACGCCGACTCCAACGACAGCGACGACACGCAGAGCTCCGACCGCGTGACAACCCAGGGCGGTCAGGCCCTGGCGTCCAGCGTGGTCAGCAAGGTCTCCCAGCAGAGCGGCGTGGCGAGCGCGGTGGGCGCGCTGACCCTGAACGTCACCAAGGTCGACGGCTCCTTCACCCAGGGCAAGGCGCAGAGTTCCGGTGGAAACACCGGGAACGGCGGCCAGGGCGGCCCGGGCGGCGGCAGCACCGCCGCGCCCCAGGTCCAGGGCGGCGGCGCCAACTTCGACGTGAACTCCTACTCTGTCGCCGGCGTGGACGTCACCGATCAGACGCTGGGCCCGCTGGCCGGCTCCGAGATCACCACCGGCAAGACCTTCACCGCCGCGCAGACCGACGCGAAGGTCGCCGTCGTCAGCAAGGCGTACGCCAAGGAGAACTCCCTCAAGGTCGGCGGGACCCTGAAGATCTCCGGCACCAAGTACACGATCATCGGCATTGCGACGCCCGACAGCAGCGAGTCCACCACGGACGTCTACCTGCCGCTGAAGCAGGCGCAGACGCTGGCCGACGCCAAGAACCAGGTCACCACGATCTACGTCAAGGCCACCGACTCCAAGCAGATCGACTCGGTCAAGTCGGCGATCCAGAAGAACATCTCCGGTACGACCGTCACGACCTCCGCCGATCTCGCGGAGACCGTCTCCGGGTCCCTGTCCACCGCCTCCGACCTCGCGACCAGCGTCGGCAAGTGGCTGTCCGTCGCCGTACTCGTCGCCGCCTTCCTGGTCGCGGCCCTTCTGACCTCTTCGGCGGTCTCCCGCCGGGTGCGCGAGTTCGGCACCCTGAAGGCACTCGGCTGGCCGAGCCGCCGGGTCACCCGGCAGGTCGTCGGCGAATCGATGGTGAACGGCCTGCTCGGCGGTGCCCTCGGTATCGGCCTGGGCCTCGCGGCCGCGTACGCCGTGACCATGATCAGCCCGAAACTGACCGCACAGCTCGGCAACACCGGCGGCGGTGGCGCGGGCGGCCCCGGCGGGGGCGGCGGCCCCGGACAGCAGGCCACCCAGAACACCATGGAGATCGCGCTGACCGCGCCCGTCTCGATGACCACCATCGCGCTCGCGGTGGGCCTCGCGGTGACCGGCGGGCTGATCGCCGGGGCGATGGGCGGGTGGCGGGCGTCCCGGATGCGGCCGGCGGACGCGCTGCGCAGCGTGTCGTAGCGGCTTTCGGTACCGCTGTCGCCTTCCCCACTTCCTCTTCTCTACGGAGTTCTCATGTACAGACTCACCGGCGTCACCAAGCGCTACACGCGCGGCAAGGAGACGGTGGAGGCGCTGCGGGGCGTCGACCTCACCATCGAGGACGGTGACCAGTTGGTCATCCAGGGCCCCACCGGCGGCGGCAAGTCCACGTTGTTGCAGATGATCGGCGGCCTGGACCGCCCGACCGAGGGCAGCGTCGAACTGGACGGCGTCGACCTGGCGAAGATCAGCGAGGCCAGGCTGACCCGGCTGCGGGCCGAGAAGATCGGCATCATCTTCCAGTCGTTCAACCTCATCCCGACGCTGACCGCGCAGGAGAACGTCGAGACGGCGCTGGTCCCGCTCGGGGTGAAGCCGGCGGAACGGCGTGAGCGGGCTGCGGAGGCGCTCCGCTCGGTGGGGCTGGGTGAGCGGCTCACCCACGCGCCCGCCGAGCTGTCCGGCGGTCAGCAGCAGCGGGTGGCCATCGCGCGTGCGCTGGTCAAGAAGCCGAAGGTGCTGCTCGCCGACGAGCCGACCGGCAACCTCGACGAGTCGATGCGCGACGAGATCATGGCGCTGCTGGAGGGGCTGTGGCACGAGTACGGGCTGACGTTCATCCTGGTCACCCATGACTCGTCGATCGCCCGCCGGGCACCCCACCTCGCGACCATCAAGGCGGGACAACTCACGTTGACCGAACAGTCGTTGGCTCAGGGGTAGGAGCCGTTCAGGGCGGGGCCGCTCACCGTTCCAGAAGGCTGTCGATCTCGGTCAGCTGCTCGGCGGTGAGCGGCCCCTTCTCCATCGCCCCCGCGTTCTGTTCCGCCTGGGCCACCGACCGGAAGCCGGGGATCGGGATCGTCATTGGGCTGCGGGCCCACAGCCAGGCCAGGGCGCCCTGAGCCAGGGTGCGGCCCTCGCTGGTGAGGATCTCCCTCAGCGCGTCGATGCGGGCCAGCCACTCCGGGTCGGCGGACGTACCGTCGCCGAAGCCCTGGAGCCAGGCCGGGGGCCTGCTGCGGATGTCGCCGGTGTCCTGCGGCCCTTGGCGCTTGCCGGCCAGCAACCCCATGGCGAGAGGGCTGCGGTTGATGCTGGCCAGGTCCAACTCCTCGCAGAGAGCGAGCATTTCGGGCGTGTCCTGCAGCACGTTGAGCGCGTGCTGTACGGCCGTGCAGTGCTCCCCCTGTGCGAAGACCGCGGCGCGGGCCGGGTCGTCGGTGCTCCAGGCGTAGGCGCGGATCAGCCCTTCACCCACGAACTCCTCGCACAGGTCCCGGAGTTCGGCCGCGCGCTCGGGGTCCAGGTCGTTCAGGTGCAGCTGGTACAGGTCGACATGGTCGGTGCCGAGCCGGTCGAGGGACGCCGTGAGGGCGCGGCGGGCGTGGGCCGGAGTGTCGTCGACGCCGGTGCGGGTGCGGGTCTCCTCGTCGAAGACGTTGCCCCACTTGGTGGCGACGACCACGTCGTCCCGCCGCTTGCCCAGAGCCCGCCCTAGCACCCGCTCACTGTGTCCGGCGCCGTAGGTGTCCGCCGTGTCGAAGAAGGTGATGCCGAGGTCGAGGGCGCGCCGGACCGCCCGTACCGACTCCTCGTCGTCGACCTTGCCCCACCCGAGGGGCCGGCCGTCGGTGTCCTGCCATTCTCCGCCGATCGCCCAGCAGCCGAAGCCGAGTGCGCTGACCTCGATGGCGGAGCGGCCGAGAGTGCGTGTGATCTCCATGCCTGAGAACGCTAGGAGTTGGAGCGCACACGAAGGCAAGGGGCCGTACCGGAAACTTATGCCTGGCCGGTCTCGAAGCGGGAGATCCTGCCGTCCTCGCCGACCGTGAAGTCCCAGCGGGTGCGCATCTCGCCCCAGGCGTCGTTGCGGTAATGGGCGAGGAGGGAACGGCCGCCGTTGGACTCGTTGTCGACATCGATGTGGCCGTTGGAGGAGAAGATCTCCCGGTCGACCCACTCGTCGAGGTCACGGTCGCTGCCGTCGTCCGCCATGGTCGCACCGGGCGCGAGCAGGGACTGGAAGGCCTCGCGGTCATGGGCGTTGACGGCGGAGACGAAGGCGCGGACGGCCGGGTCGCTGAGTCTGGCGGTCTGAATCGTCATGCCAGCCAGACTCACACCGCGCCCCCGGGGCCGCCACCCGAACGGCCGCGCGAGTATTCCGGGCAGGTGTGAGCGGTGCGACGGTGGAAACGCGAGGGGGGTCCCGTTCCACTTCTTGTGCTGGGAGTCATCGTGACCGCATACGACCGACGTGATCTGGGCCTGCTGCTCCTCCGGCTGGGAACCGGGGGTGTGCTGGCCGCCCACGGCGCGCAGAAACTGCTCGGCTGGTTCGGCGGGGGCGGCCTCGAGGGAACCGGCCAGTTCATGGAGTCCGTCGGCTACGCGCCGGGCCGGGCGAGCGCCACGGCGGCGGGGCTGGCCGAGGCGGGCGGCGGCACCCTGCTGGCACTGGGTCTGGCAACCCCGGCGGCGGGCGCGGCGGCGGCCGGCGCGATGGCCGGCGCGTCCGCGGTGCACGCCCCCAACGGCTTCTTCAACGCGGGCGGCGGCTACGAGTACGCGGCCTCGCTGGGTCTCACGGCGGCGGGCCTGGCGGTGACGGGGCCGGGCCGGATCTCCCTGGACCACGCCCTCGGCCACACGGTCAACCGGGGATGGATGGTGCCGGTGGCCCTCGCGGCGACGGGGCTGGTGACCGCGGCGGTGGTGGGGACGCGGGCTCGGCGGCTGCGGGAGAAGGAGAGCGGGGGCGATGACGCGCAGACGGCGCTGTTCGACGAGGAGGAGGCGTTGTTCGGGGAGTAGTCGAATGGGCCCCACGCCGTGGGAAGCTGCTCCGCATGAGTGATCACGGCATGCCCGCTCCGGACCTCTGGAAGTCCGTCGACGCCCTGTGGGCCTGGCTGGAGGCGGATCAGCCCGTGGGTGGTCGCGAAGGCCTCCTCCTGCGCATGCTGAAGCTCTCCGAGGAGGTCGGCGAGGTCTCCGAGGCGGTCATCGGGGCGATCGGCCAGAACCCGCGCAAGGGCGTCAGCCACACCTGGGAGGACGTACAGGGTGAGCTGTGCGACGTGGTGATCACCGCTTTGGTGGCGCTGCGCACGCTGACCCCGGACACCCGCGAGGTCTTCCACCGCCATCTGACCCGGGTGACAGAGCGTTCACTGGGCCCCGAGGCGGCCTGAACCCTCACCCGGTCGGCCACGACCTCGTCGGTACGGCCCAACAGGCGGCCTTCGAGGCGGTCGCCCCGGCGCGACGTGCCAGGAGGTCGACCGCGGGCACGCCGGCTGATCGAGGACGCGGGGTACGGCGAGTACGCCGCCGAACGCACCGGTCACGGCATCGGAGTCACCGCACACGAGCCGCCGTACCTCACCGAGGGCGAGGAGACCTTCCTCGTCCCCGGCCTGTGCCTCTCGATGGGCCCCGAAGTGCGTGTGCCGGGCCGCTTCGGCGTGCGGATCGCGGACGTCGTGACATGCACGGCGGCAGGGCGGAGGCGGCTCCGCCACGGATCGCGGGATGGCGATCGTGGCGTGAGAGCGCCGGCCGCCGTGCCCCCTCAGCCGCGCAGCCGGTCGAAGCCGAACGGGGCGAGGACCTCGGGGCGGCGACCGGTGCGGATGTACTCGGCGAGCCGGTGGCCGGTGGCAGGGCCCAGGGTGACGCCGAGCATGCCGTGGCCGGTGGCCGCGAAGACGTTCTCCCGGCCTGGCACACGGTCGATCACCGGGAGTCCGTCCGGCAGGAAGGGCCGGCCGCCGACCCAGGGGTCCCGGATCAGGCTCACCAGGTCGTCGGGGTCGTCGAACCACCGGCCCAGGTAGTGGCGGCTGGCGAGCGCCACCGCGACGATCCGGCGCCAGTCGAGGCGGTTGTTGTTGCCGCTCAGCTCCATCGTGCCGGCGATCCTGGTGGTGGTACCGATCGGTGAGGCGACGGCCCTGCGCTCGCCGAAGTACAGGGTGTGCCGGGGTGCCGGGTCCAGGTCCACCGCGAAGCTGTAGCCCTTGCCGGCCTGGAGCGGCAGCCGGTGTCCGAGCTCGCGCAGCAGCGCCGGGGACCGCATTCCGGCCGCCACGACGACGGCCGAGCAGGGGATCTCGCCCCGGTCGGTCTGCAGTGCGGTCACCCGTCCCGCCCCGAACCGGAATCCGGTGACCTCCGCGTTCTCGTGGACCTTCACCCCCGCGGCGGCGAGCGCCTCGCCGAGTCCGCGGGCGAACCCTTCCGGATCGACCACGCCCTCGCCCTCGACGAGGTAGGCCGCACGCACCTTGGATGAGAGCGCGCCGTCCAGCAGACGGGCCTCGTCGCCCATGGTGATGTCGTCGGGCATCGGATAGTGGCCTTCCGCCATCTCCCGCTGGAGCGCGAGGTGATGACGGGCCTCGGCCGCCGACAGGAACGCGTGCACCATGCCGGGCCGGGTCAGGGTGGTGGCCACCCCGGCCTCGCGCAGCCCGTCGAAGAGGTCGAAGGTGTCGTGGTTGAGGTCGGCGATCGCCGCGTAGCCCCGCCGGAAGGCGGCCGGTGCGCTGCTGCGCCAGAACCGCCACAGCCAGCGCAGGAACGCCGGGTCGGGAAGCGGCCGCAGATAGAGCGGCGAGTCCGGACGGCCCACGGAGCGCAGGGCGTAGCGCAGCACTCCGGGGGACGGGACGGGCGTCGAGTGGCTGAGGCAGACCCAGCCCGCGTTGCCCCGGGACACCCCCGAGCCCAGCCCGCGCCGCTCGACGACCTCCACCGGAAGCCCGGCCGCCGCCAGGTAGTACGCGGTGCACAGTCCTATGACACCGCCCCCGACGACCACCACGGGTCCGTCACCGGTGAGAGCCGGCGTACCGGTCATGAGGCGGTTCCGTACGACGCGAGGAACTCCCGGGTGCGGGCCTGGGAGGGGCTGTCGAGCACGTCCTCGGGCCTGCCCTCCTCCACGATCCGGCCGCCGTCGACGAAGACGACGTGATCGGACACCTCGCGGGCGAAGGGGAGTTCGTGGGTGACCAGCAGCATCGTCATTCCGTCCGCGGCGAGTTCGCGCATCACGCTCAGTACCTCCCGGGTCGCCTCGGGGTCCAGGGAGGACGTGGGCTCGTCGAAGAGCAGCAGCTCGGGCTTGAGGGCGAGGGCCCGCGCGATGGCGACGCGTTGCTGTTCGCCGCCGGACAGCTGCTCGGGCCGGCCGAGGGCGCGGTGCGCGACGCCGACCCGGCGCAGCAGCGTGACGGCACGCTCCAGCGCCTCCTGTTCCGGGACGCCCGCCGTGCGCTGGGCCAGGACGACGTTCTCCACGGCGGTCAGGTGGGGGAAGAGGTGGAACCGCTGGAAGACCATGCCGACGGTACGGCGCAGCCGGGGCAGGTCGCGGCAGACCGTGCGGCCGTCGCTGTGCACCACCTCTCCGGCGACCTCGATCGTGCCGTGGTCGGGCCGTTCCAGCAGGTTGACGCAGCGCATCAGGGTCGTCTTGCCGCCGCCGCTCTGTCCGATGACGCTGACGATCCGGCCGCGGTCGACCTCCAGATCCACCTGGTCGAGGACGAGGCGGCCGTCGAAGGACTTGCTCAGCCCGTTGATCCGTACGACGGCCTCTGTCGGTGTCCGAGGCGTGGTCTGCGGGGTGGTGACCGACTCGGTCATACGGCACCTGCCTTCATGTCGGCCTCCACGGCCGGGGCGAGCAGGGCGCGTGCCGCCTTCAGGCGCCGTCGCCGCCACGGGGAGAGGGGGATGCCCGCCCGCACCTTGCGCTCGAGGAGCAGGAGCAGCTGGGAGAGCGGGTAGCACAGGGCGAAGTAGATGGCCGAGATGACCAGGTACACCTCCAGGGCCCGGAAGGTGGCCGAGGTGATGAGCCGCCCCTCGGACATCAGCTCGGCGGCGGAGACGGTGACCAGCAGCGAGGTGGACTTCAGCAGGTCGACGAGCATGGTGTTGGTGCCGGGCAGCGCCTGCCGTACGGCCTGCGGCAGCACGATGTGCCCGAAGATTCCCACCCTGCCCAGGCCCAGCGCCTCCCCGGCCTCCGTCTGTCCGGCGTGCACGCCGCTGATCGCGGAGCGGAAGATCTCGGACAGGTAGGCGGCGTAGAAGACGACGAGGCTGAGGCAGCCGGCGGTGAAGACGTCCAGCCGGATGCCCGCCGAGGCCAGCCCGAAGTAGGTGAGGAAGATGATGGCGAGGAGCGGGACGTTCTTGAACACCTCGGTGTAGACGGCGGCGACGGCACGCGCGGGCCACGCTCTGCTGAGCCGGAGCAGCGCCACCGCGAGACCGAGCAGGACCGCGCCGACGAAGCTCACGGCCGTGTAGGAGACGGTGCGCCAGAGCGCGTCGGTCAGGTCGGACTGGTAGTCGGACCAGGGGACTTGGAAGAGACCGGACATGTCGTCCCCTCACTTCGCGATGGTCGGCGGGTTCCAGTCCTGCGGCCGGTCCACGCCGCGGCGCGCGGTGGCGACGTCGGCGGCCGGCTTCAGGAACTGCTCGGGGTCGCCGCCGTACTTCTCGACGAGCTTGGCCATCTCGCCGTTCGTGTACATGGCGTCGATCTGCGCGGAGATCGCCTGCTCCAGCTTGGTGGCCTTCTTGGGCAGGTAGAAGCCGGTCTGGTACGACTGGAAGTAGGCGTACGCGGGCTTCGCCTTGACCTGGGCGGCGGTCGGCGGGGTCAGGTACTGGGTGCTGATCTTCAGCTCCGGGCGTTCCTTCTGTGCCGCGATGATGAGGAGCGGGTCGAGGAAGCCGACGTCGACGCGGCCCGCGCCGAGGTCGTCGAAGACGCCGTTGGCGTCGGGGTAGGCGTGCAGCTTGGCGCCGGGGACGGACTGGATCGACTTGACCCAGACATAGCCCTCGACGGTGCCGAGGCTCAGGTTCTCGAGGTCGTCGACGGTCTTGTACGTCTTGCCGTTGCGGACGGCCATCGCCGGGGGCGAGTAGTAGGGCGGGTCGGTGAACAGCCCCTGTTTCTGCCGGTCGGCGGACCAGGCGACACCGCCGACGGTGATGTCCACGCGGCGGGACTGCACCCCGGCGAGCATGCCGGCGAAGTCCGTCACCTGGGGTTTTACCTCCAGGCCGAGCTTCTTGGCGACGTAGTTGAGGATGTCGCCGTCCAGGCCGACGATCTTGTCGCCCTGGACGCTGGTGTAGGGGGCGTACGGCTGTACGGCCACCTTGATGACGCCGGGTGTGAGGGTGCCCAGCGCGGCGGTCTTCGCCGACACGTTCTTGGGGCCGCCGTCGTCACCGGAGCCGCAGGCGGCGGTCCCGAGGAGCAGGAGGGTGGCGGACAGAGCGACGGCAAGCGGACGCATACGGATCATCGGCATGGGCCTTCCGTAACGATGCTGAAGGAGCGGAGGGGAGCCCGCCGACTCACCGCGCTGTGCCCCCGGCGGGGATGTGAGGGGGATGGATCGAGCGATCGAGATCCAGGGATCCGGATCGGGGAGGTGATTGCGGATGCGATCGGGGATGCGTTTGGGGCCATACGCTACGAACCGGCCTCGGTTACGTCACCGTGTACTCCGTACAGACTTGTGGCCGAATTCGATCGATCCCCTGTACGGTTCGTCCACCCAGGCATGCCCGTCGACGGGAGAACCGCTCATGCTGAGCCCGTCACTCGCGCAGGAGATCGCCTCCGACACCACCGCCGTCATCGGCTTCAACGTGCTGATCACCGACGCGGGCGGCGTGGTCATCGGCAGCGGCGACAGCAGCCGGGTGGGCAGCTTCCACGAGGCGTCCGTCGAGGTCGTCCGCACCCAGGAACCCGCCACGCACAACGCGTCCCAGGCACAGCAACTGCGCGGAGTACGCCCGGGAGTCACCCTGCCCCTGGTCGCGAACGGAAAGGCCGTGGGCACGGTCGGGATCACCGGGACGCCCGCGCAGGTGCGCCGGTTCGGGCTGCTCGTCAAACGCCAGACGGAGATCCTGCTCAGGGAGTCCGTGATGCTGCGCTCCCGCCTGCTCGCCGAGCGGGCGGCGGAGAAGCTGCTGGCCGACGTCGCGTCGTACGACCCGCAGGTCGTGGAGGGCGACTTCCTGCTGTTCCGGGCCGCCGAGCTGGGCTTCGACCTACGGCTGCGGCGGGTCGCGGTCGCCATCGAGGTACGGGTCCCCGACGCGGGCGCCCGCCGCCAGGGGGCGCCCACCCGGGACATGGCACTGGTCCGCTCGGAACTGCTGCGCACGGTCCGCGAGGTCTTCGCCGACCCCCAGGACATCATCGCCTCCACGGCTCCCGGCTGGATCGGCGTCCTGCGCAGACTCCCGGACCGGCGCCCGGTGACCTCCCTGCTGGACGACTGCCGGCGGACCACCGACGTCATCGCCGCGCAGGACGGTCTCGTCGCCCGAGCCGGTATCGGCGAACCGGCCGCCTCCGTGAGCGGCCTCCACGACTCCTACCAGGACGCCTGCGACGCGCTCCGCCTCGGGGCGCGCGTGGCGAGCGACTCCCCCGTCCACCTGATCACCGACCTGCGCGTCCACCAGGCCCTCACGGCGGTGTCCCAGTCCGCCCGCAACCGCCTGATCGAACGCACCACCGCGAGCCTGCGCGGCCAGCCGGACTGGCCGGTCCTGCGCGACACCATCACGGCATGGTGCGAGAGCGGATTCAACCTGGTCCGCGCCTCCGAGGCCCTGCACATCCACCGGAACACCGTCGTCTACCGGATGAACAAGATCGAGCAGGCGACCGGCCGGCCACTGCGGGACCACCGGACCACGATGGCGTTGTATCTGGCGTGTCTGGCGGATCGGTTGGGCGGAGGGACGGGGGCCGGCGACGGGGGTGGGGGCGGTGGCGGTGGCGGTGGCGGGTGAGTCTCCGGCCCGATCACCGATCACCCGATCACCCGATGGCCCCGGTCAGCCGGAGGGCGTGGTCACCTCCGGGTTGCCGTAGTACGCGTCGGGCCCGTGTTTGCGGGTGTAGTGGCGGTCGAGCAGGTGGCTGGGCGGTGGGGCGGCCGGGGACAGGGACAGGGTGTGGAGGGCGATGTCGGCGACCGCCTCGCAGATGATCGCGTGTTCCAGGGACTTGCGGGCGGTTGGCCCCCAGGTGAAGGGGCCGTGGTTGGCCACGAGGGCCGCCGGGACCTCGCTCGCTTTCCGGTCGTCTTCGTGCAGTGTGTCGACGATGACGACGCCGGTGTTGTACTCGTAGTCCTTGGCGCACTCCTCTGCGGTGAGGTCGCGGGTGACGGGGATGGGGCCGTTGAAGGTGTCGGCGTGGGTGGTGCCGAGGACGGGGATGTCGCGGCGGGCCTGGGCGAAGGCGACGGCGTGGGTGGAGTGGGTGTGGGTGACGCCGCCGATGGAGGGGAAGGCGCGGTAGAGGCAGCGGTGGGTCTCGGTGTCGGTGGAGGGGCGTAGATCGCCCTCTACCACCGCGCCGTCGGACAGCCTCACCGTCACCAGGTCGTCCAGAGCGAGATCCTCGTAGGGCACGCCCGACGGCTTGATGACGAACACGCCCGCCTCGCGGTCGACTCCGCTGACGTTGCCCCACGTCAGGGTCGCCAGGCCTACCTGCGGGATGGCGAGGTTCGCCCTCAGGACCTCCTCCCGCAGGCCGTCGCGGACTCGTACGGTCATCGCTCGGCTCCTTCGACGCGGCCGTCGGTCATGGTCACAGGGCCTGGGCGAGGCGGTGGTAGGCGGCGTTCCAGCGGATTTCCTTGGCGAACCGGTCGGTGCTGGTGTGTTCGTCGATGGTGAGGAGCTCGACGCCGGTCATGGCGGCGTAGTCGGTCAGCGTCTCGATGTCGACGGCGGAGCTGAGCACGGTGTGGTGCGGGGCGCCGGCCAGCAGCCAGCTCTCGGCGGACTCCGCCAGTGAGGGGCGCGGCTTCCACACCGCCCGGGCCACGGGCAGGTGCGGCAGGGGCTCGCTGGGGCCGACGACGTCGACGGCGTTGGCGGTCAGCCGGAAGCGGTCACCGAGATCGCAGAGGCCGACGACGACGGCGGGGCCCTCGGCCGCGTCGAAGACCAGGCGGACCGGGTCCTCGCGGCCGCCGATCGACAAGGGGTGGATCTCGCAGCGGGGCCGGGCGGCCGCCACCGAGGGGCAGACCTCCAGCATGTGGGCGCCGAGAACGCGCGGGGTGCCCGGGCCGAGGTGGTAGGTGTAGTCCTCCATGAAGGTGGTGCCGCCGGGCTGTCCGGCGCCCATGACCTTCATGGTGCGCAGCAGGGCGGAGGTCTTCCAGTCGCCCTCGCCGCCGAAGCCGTAGCCGTCGGCCATCAGGCGCTGGACGGCCAGCCCTGGCAGTTGGCGCAGGCCGCCGAGGTCCTCGAAGTTGGTGGTGAAGGCGGTGAAGCCGCCCTCGGTGAGGAAGGTGCGCAGGCCCAGTTCCTGGCGGGCGGCGTACAGCAGGGAGTCGTGGCGGATGCCGCCGGGGCGCAGGGCGGGCACGACGTCGTAGGACTCGACGTACTCGGCGGCGAGTTCGGCGGCCGCCTTGTCCTCCACCACGTCGACCACGGCCACCAGGTCATTGACCGCGTAGGTGTTGACCGAGAACCCGAACCGCAGCTGGGCCTCGACCTTGTCGCCCTCGGTGACCGCGACATCGCGCATGTTGTCGCCGAAGCGCGCCAGGCGCAGGGTGCGGGCCGCCTGGCGGCCCGCGGCGGCTCTCGTCCAGGCGGCGATCCGCCGGATCACGCGGGGCTCGGTCGCGTGCCCGGCGACGATCTTGCGGTCGACGCCGATCCGGGACTCGATGTGGGCGAACTCGCGGTCCCCGTGGGCGGCCTGGTTGAGGTTCATGAAGTCCATGTCGATGCTCGACCAGGGCAGCGACAGGTTGTACTGGGTGTGCAGATGCAGCACGGGACGGTCCAGCGCGCTCAGGCCCGCGATCCACATCTTGGCCGGGGAGAAGGTGTGCATCCACACGATCACCCCCACGCAGCTGTCGGAGGATGAGGCCTCCTGGCACAGCCGCCGGATCGCGTCGGCGTCGGTGAGCACCGGTTTCCACACGATCCGCAGAGGGATCGGCTCGGCCGCGTCGAGTCGTTCGGCGATCTTCCGTGCCTGGTGGGCGACCTGGCTCAGGGTCTCCTCGCCGTACAGGCCCTGGCTGCCGGTGAGAAACCAGATCTCCTGGCCGGTGGACGGTATTTCGGGAGCGGTCATGACGGAGGTTCCTTTCGAACGGGATTGCTGGGGACCGGAGTTGGGACCCTTCAGGCGGAGACCTCGGCACGCAGACGCCGTAGCCGGTGCATGACCTCATTGGCGCCGCGGCCGAAGTAGTCGTGCAGGAGCCGGTATTCGGCGTAGAGGCGGTCGTAGGCCGCGGCGCGTTCGGGGTCCGGCTGGTAGACGCCGCGGTCGGCCTTGCCCATGGACCGGGCGGCGGCCTGGATGTCGGGGTACGCCCCTGCCGCCACCGCGGCGTGCATCGCGGCGCCGAGCGCCGGGCCCTGGGCGGAGCCGATGACGCCGAGGGGGCGGCGGGTGACGTCCGCGTAGATCTGCATCAACAGGGCGTTCTTCGTCAGACCGCCCGCGACGATCAGTTCGCCGACCGGCACCCCGGACGTCTCGAACGCCTCGATGATGGTGCGGGTGCCGAACGCGGTGGCCTCCAGCAGCGCGCGGTAGACGTCCTCGGGCCGGGTCGAGAGCGTCAGGCCGACCATCACACCGCTGAGGTCGTGGTCGACCAGCACCGAGCGGTTGCCGCTGTGCCAGTCCAACGCGATCAGCCCGTGCTCGCCCACCCGCTGCCCGGCCGCGAGAGCCGTCAGGTGTTCGTGCGCGTCGCGGCCGAGGGCGGCGGCCTGTTCGGCGTACGCGGCGGGGAATCCGGTGCGGACGAACCAGCCGAAGATGTCGCCGACGCCGCTCTGCCCGGCCTCGTAACCCCACAGCCCCGGCAGGATGCCGCCGTCGACCACGCCGCACATGCCGGGCACCGTCTCGTGGCGGTCGGAGCTCATCACATGGCAGGTCGAGGTGCCCATGATGGCCACCATCTGCCCCGGCTCCACCGCACCGGCCGCGGGTGCCGTCACATGGGCGTCGACGTTGCCCACGCAGACCGCGATGCCCTCGGGCAGTCCGGTCCAGGCCGCCGCTTCGGCCGTCAACCCACCGGCCAGACCGCCGAGTTGGCCGATCGGCTGCTCCAGTTTCTCCGTCACGAAGTCGGCGAAGCCGGGGTTGAGCGCCTCCAGGTAGGCACGGGAGGGGTAGGCGCCGTCCTGGAGCTGGCCCTTGTAGCCGGCGGTGCAGGCGTTGCGGACGTACGTGCCGCACAGCCGCCAGACGATCCAGTCCGCCGCCTCCACCCACCGCTCGGTGCGGTCGTAGATCTCGGGGTCCTCCTCCAGCACCTGGAGGGCCTTGGCGAACTCCCACTCGGAGGAGATCTTCCCGCCGTACCGCGGCAGCCACGGCTCCTTCCGTTCGGCGGCCAGTGCGGTGATCCGGTCGGCCTGGGCCTGGGCCGCGTGGTGACGCCAGAGTTTGACGTAGGCGTGCGGGCGGGAGGCGTACCCGGGCAGCTCGCACAGGGGTGTGCCGTCGGCGAGCACCGGCAACACCGTGCAGGCGGTGAAGTCCGTGCCGATGCCGATCACTTGCTCGGGGCGCACACCGGCTGCCGCGAGCGCTGCCGGTACCGCGTGGCGGAGCACGTCGACGTAGTCCGACGGGACCTGGAGGGCCCAGTCCGGGGGCAGTCCCGTACCGTCCGGCAGCTCCCGGTCCAGGACCGCGTGCCGGTACGCGTGCTCGGCCGTCCCCAACTCGGCGCCGTCGCGCACGCGGACCACCACGGCCCGTCCGGACAGCGTCCCGAAGTCGACTCCTACGACACAGGGTTCCGGGTGCGCGGCTGTCTCTCGTCCGGCGTTCACCGGCGGCCTCCTCCACACTGAGGTGTTCGACATATCGATCTACGTTCGATTTCCAGAAGCTGGGGACGCGGGCGACTTCCCTACCGATGCCCGCCGTACTAACTCCGGCTCCTGCCGAAGTAACGAGCGCGCGCCCGGTCCAGCAGGATGGCGACGCCGAGGACCGCTCCCTGGACGACCTGCTGGTCGTAGGGGCTGACCTTGAGGGCGAGCAGGCCGTTGGTGATGAACTCCAGCAGGATCGCGCCCGCCGCGATCCCCGCGATACGGCCCTCACCGCCCGAGAGTGACATCCCGCCGACCACCGCGGCGGCGATCGCGGTCAGTTCCCAGCCGGCGCCGACCGAGGGGTCGGCCACGTTCATACGGCCGATCACCAGGACGCCGACCAGGCCGGCGAGGGCCGCGCTGGCCACGTAGGTGGAGGTGATCCGGCGCGCGGTCGGGATGCCGGCCAGCCGGGCGGCCTCCTTGTTGCCGCCGACCGCGTAGATCTGGCGGCCCACGTAGGTACGCTCAAGGACGAACCAGGCGACGGCCGCCGCGCCGACGAAGAACAGGGCGGGGACCGGTATTTCGCCGAGGTAGTACTGGCTCAGGTTGCTGAACATCGGGTCGAGGTTGTTGATGGGCGAGCCGCTGGTGATGGCGAGCGCCGTGCCCTGCGCGACGGTGTAGGTGACCAGGGTGATCACGAAGGGCGGCACGTTGAGGCGGGTGACCATGACGCCGTGCCAGAGACCGACGGCGGCGGTGATCACCAGTGTGAGCAGGATCGCGAGGGGGGCGGGCAGGCCCTCGTTGACGTTCATCCAGCCGGCCAGGATGCCGGCCAGACCGGCCAGCGCGCCCACCGACAGGTCGATGCCACCGGTGAGGATGACCAGCGCCTCGCCGATCGCGAGGATCCCGACCTGCGAGAGGTCGCGGCCCATCACCTGGAGGTTGCCCACCGCCGTGTACGTCTCCGCGTTGGCGGCGATGGCCACGAACACCACCACGCAGGCGATGATCACGCCGGCCTCCGGGGAGGCGGCGAGTCTGCGGGCGAGGGTCGATGCGGCCGAACGGGACGGCGGCGCGACCTCGTTCGGGGCGAGCGTGGTCTGCGCGCTCATGCTGTAACTCCGTTCGTCACGTGGTGGTTGTCGGAAGGGGCGGTGCCGGCCGCGGCCGTCATGATCCGCTCCTTGGTGGCGTCGGCCCGGTCGATGACCGTGACCACCCGGCCGTGGTTCATCACCGCGATGCGGTGGCAGATCCACAGCAGCTCCTCCAGTTCGGAGGAGGCGACCACGATCCCCATGCCCTGCTCAGCCGCCTGGTCGATCAGCTTGTAGATCTCCGCCTTCGCACCCACGTCCACGCCACGGGTCGGCTCGTCGAGCAGCAGCAGGCGCGGTTCGGCGGCGAACGCCCGGCCGAAGATGGCGCGTTGCTGGTTGCCGCCGGACAGCGAGCCGATCGGCTGTTCCACCGACTGCATCCGCACGTTGACGTTCTCGGTGATCTTCCGGGCCTCGGCGCGTTCCCGGCCCGGTGCGAGCAGACCCCGGGTGCTGATCCGTTTGAGCACCGAGACGACGACGTTCGCCCGGATGGACGCGAACAGGACGAGCGACTGCTCCTTGCGGTCCTCGGGGATCAGCGCGATCCCGGCCGCCACGCCGTCACCCGCGCCCCGCGGCCGGTAGGGCGTGCCGCCCAGCAGCATCCGGCCGCCGGTCGAGGGCTGTGCCCCGGCGATGGTGTGAACCAGGCGGCTGCGGCCCGAGCCCATCAGCCCGGCCACGCCCAGGATCTCGCCCTCACGCACGTCGAGGTCGACCGGTCCGAGGCCCTCCGCGGTCAGGCCCTCGGCCTGGAGCAGGACCGGGCTGGTCGCGGGTGGTGCCTTCGGTTCGCCCTGCGCGACCTCGCCGCCGACCATCTCCCGGATCAGCCGTTCCTCGCCGGCCTCCGCCGGTTCGAGGTCGGCGACCAGCCTGCCGTTGCGCAGCACCAGGACCCGGTCGCTGATCTCCCGCACCTCGTCGAGGCGGTGTCCGATGAACAGCACGGTGCCGCCGCGGTCGGCGAGTTGGCGGGCCAGGCCGAGCACCATGCCGGCCTCGACCGGCCCCAGGGAGGAGGTCGGCTCGTCCAGGATCAACAGCTTGGGTTCGCGGCCCCAGGCCTTGGCGATCTCGATCATCTGGCGGGTCGGCACCGGAAGGGTGCGGACCTCCCGGTTCACCTCGATCGTCTCGGCGGACAGGCCGATCTCCGCGAGCATCGCCTTCGCCTCGGCCCGCTGTGCCGTACGGTCCACCAGCAGCCGTCGCCTCGACTGGCGGGGGCGGCGGCCGAGGAGCAGGTTCTCGGCCACCGAGAGCTGTCCGACCAGCGGGAACTCCTGGGAGACCATGGCGATGCCGAGCTGCCCCGCGGCCTCGGTGGACCCGGCGGCGAGGGGCTCCCCGCCGATCAGGATCTCGCCGCCGTCCCGGTGCACCGATCCGGCCAGCGTGCCCATCAGCGTGGACTTCCCGGCCCCGTTCTCGCCGACCACGCCGATCACCTGGCCGGCGTAGAGGTCGAGTTCGGGCAGGTCGAGGACGCGCACCGGGCCGTAGGACTTGTGCACCCCCCGCAGCCGCGCGGTGACCGCGCGGTCCGGGGCGTTGTCCGGTGTGTTGTCCGGGACGTTCTTCGTGGCCGTCATGCTCAGCCGATCCCGAGCTGCGACTCGAGGGACTGGTACGCGCCCAGGTCGGACTTGGTGACCAGGCCCACGCCGGAGCTCAGGGTCGAACCGTCCTTCTCCAGATACGGCTTGACGAGCGCCATCGTCTTGTCCTTGCCCAGCACCTTCTCCGCGGCCAGGATGTACGCCCCGGTGTAGCCCTGCTGGTACGGCATCTGCACGACGGTCCCGGAGATCACGCCGGACTTGATGAACTTCAGCGTCTGGGCGTCGGAGTCGTCGGAGACGATGTGCACGGACGAGGTCTTTCCGGCCGAGGTGACCGCCTGCGCCAGCGCGGGACCGTCGTAGGAGTAGACGCCGTACAGGCCGTTCACGTCCGGGTTGTTCGCGAGGATGGTCTCCGCGTCCGAAGTCGCCGTACTGGCTTGGAGGTTGTCGTTGACCTTCTGCGCGACCGTGATCTTGGTGCCCTTGAGAGCCGCCTCGAAGCCGGCGATGCGCTGGGTGGCGTTGGAGGCGGTGAGGGAGCCGACCAGGATCGCCACCTTGCCCTTGCCGCCGAGCACCTGCTTCATCGCGGTGCCCGCCTGGAAGCCGGCGGTGTAGTTCGGGGTGCCCAGGTAGAGCGAGGCGGCGTCGGTGCCCGGCAGCGGTGAGTCGATCGCCAGGACGCCGATGCCCTTCTGGACGTCGGTGTGGATGGTCCCGGCGGCCGAGGTCGGGTCGATCGCCGAGATCGAGTAGCCGGTGACGCCCTGCGAACGCAGCGTCTCCAGCTCGGAGTTCTGTTCGGTCAGCTTGCCGCCGGGCGGGGCGAAGTAGGTGCACTTGCCCTTCGCGATGCCGAGGTCGGAGCAGCCCTTGAGGAAGCCGACCTGACCGGCCTTCCAGTAGTCGGCGGCCACGTTCACGACCATCGCGATGTCGACCTTGGACAGGTCCTTGCCGGCCAGCGCGGACTTCAGCGCCGCGTCGAGCTTGGCGAGGTTCGTCTGGTTGAAGGTGACCGAGCCGGCCAGCGCGACCGGGGCGGCGGCCTTGGTACCGGCCGAGCTGGACGCGTCGGAGCCGCCCGCGCTCTTGGAGCAGCCCGCGGCGGCGAGCGAGAGGAGCACGGCGGTGGCGGTGGCCAGGGTGCGGGACCTTCTGGTGCGGAGCATGGGAATCAGCGCCCTTCTTGGCGTGTCTGGTTGGCGTGTCTGGTTGGCGTGTCTGGTTGGTGTCTCGGGAGGGGTGGGAACGCTGGGCACGCACACCTGTTCACGGGCATGCCGTGGCCGACTGCCGGGGAGGCGGGGCAGGTGTGGGGGCACTCGGAAGCGGTACGTGGCGGAGGGCGCCGTAGTCGCCGGGCGGGGGGCTCATCGGGGTGAGCGCGGCAAGGCGCGGGATGCCTGACGGGGTCTCAGGGCGGGGAGGAGCCGACCGCTCGGGGCGGTACGGGCTGGAGTGGGAGCCGTCCCACGTCGGGGACGTCACAGCCGTTCGCTCATGGTCGGCGCGGTGGCTGCCCGAACGGCACACTGCTCACAACAGTACGTGCTGGTAACGGAGTTGGCACCGAAGCGCTAGCAGGGACGGATCATGTCGGACTTTCCGTTCGGGGTCGCGGGCGGGTCGCCGAGGTCCGCACGACAAGGCTGGGCGGTATGACGATGTGGGGTCTCTCGCCGGATGCCGGGATCCCGGCATCCGGATCGCCGACGAGCTCGATCAGCGCCCGCAGGGCACGGCGGCCGAGTTCGTCGAAGTCCTGGCGGACGGTGGTCAGCGACGGGCCGAAGTACTCGGCCTCCGGCATGTCGTCGAAACCCACGACGCTGATGTCCTCCGGCACCCGGCGCCCTGCCTGCTGCAGGGCCCGCAGCAGGCCGAGGGCCAGGTGGTCGTTGGCGCAGAACACCGCGGTGACCTCGGGATCGGCGGCGATCCGACGGCCGTGCTCGTATCCGGTACGAGCCGTCCAGTCGGCGCCGGCCGACGGTTCGGGCACGGGAGCCCCCCGCTTCTCCAGAGCGGCACGCCAGCCGGCCTCGCGTTCCTGCGCGTCGAGCCAGGAACGCGGCCCGACCAGGTGGTGCACCGTGCGATGGCCGAGGTCGAGCAGGTAGGAGGTGGCCAGTTCGGCACC
The DNA here is from genome assembly GCF_044456945.1 of Streptomyces sp. NPDC050759. Classification (NCBI taxonomy): domain Bacteria; kingdom Bacillati; phylum Actinomycetota; class Actinomycetes; order Kitasatosporales; family Streptomycetaceae; genus Streptomyces; species Streptomyces sp. NPDC050759. Next base: position 345,350 of record NZ_JBITGI010000001.1, read on the forward strand.
CGCCTCGTTGTCCACGGCGACCGAGACCAGTGCGGTGTGGGTGCCGCAGCCGACCGCGACCAGGGGCACGTCCGCCGGCACGTTGGCGAGTGCGCCCACCGCGGCGGTCTGCGGCGCGATGACGACGATCCCCGCCACGTTCTGGTCGCGCAGCCGGTCCACGGCGTCCAGCACCGAGTGCCGGTCGAGTGTGCCGACCGCCGCCACGGTGACGGAGTACTCGTGCTCCCTGGCCGCCTGCTCGATGCCGTAGAGCATGCAAGCGGGGCCGTACAGCGTGGTGTTGAAGCTGATCACACCCAGGGTGCGGGTGCGGCGGGAGGCCAGGGTGCGGGCGGCGGCGTTGGGCCGGTAACCGAGTTCGCGGACGGCGGCGAGCACGCGTTCCCGGGTGCGGGGGCGGACGTTCGGGTGGTCGTTGAGGACCCGGGAGACGGTCTGGTGCGAGACTCCCGCGATCCGGGCCACGTCCGCCATCACCGGTGCGCGATCGCCGTCCATGTCCCGCCTCCTCACACACCGTCGTGTCGTTGTCGACCAGCCACTACTCCGGTGGGACCGGCAGGCCGTGACGAATTGTTAGCGCACACATTCCTCGGCGGCAAGGCAGCTCGGGCCCCTCTGTTGCGCGTTTCCCGGACTTCGACGCGCAGGCAAAGAGCCGTGTGACCTGGCAGTACCGTCCACCCGAACGTCCCTTCCGGCATCGCCGAGCACCCAGGTAAACAGACGGCACAGCTTTTGTTTCCGCACTCTTGACTGTTCGACCATGTTGACCCGGTATTCATCCGGCCGTAAAAAGACGGTGCCACAAGAGCGGTCGACCAGCTCGCCGACCGCGCGAGAACGGCACCCGCCCCCAACCCCCCACTCCGGACCGATCCGCCCCCCTGACCAGCAGTGACACTCCCCACGACGCTGCTCGATCCGCGGATCACCCAGTCCGACCCTCCCCCTCCCCCCTCCCTCCACTCCCCTCGCCCTCCCGTACGGCTCGCATGTGCGCCGATCTCAGAGGGCCCGAATTGTTAGCGCCAACATTTCTGTCTCCCGTCTCCCGGAGCACACGGCGCCGGACGAGAGAAGAACCCACGACGGAAGAGGTTCACCGTGACAGGTCGAGTGAGTCGAGTGAGTCGAGTGACAGGCCGAGTGAGCGGTCGAGTGCGAAGTCGAGTGCGAGGCCCGCGTCTGAGAGGGCTCCTGCTGACACTGGGCGCGATCCTCACGCTCGTCGGGGGCATCCTGGCCGGGGTCGTCGGCACCGCGGGCACAGCAGCGGCCGCCACCTCCCTGCCCTGCGACATCTACGCCTCCGCGGGGACACCGTGCGCCGCGGCACACAGCACCACGCGGGCGCTCTACGCCTCCTACAGCGGCTCCCTCTACCAGGTCAAGCGCGCTTCGGACGGCGCGACCACCAACATCGGCGTCCTCAGCACGGGCGGCTACGCCAACGCGGCGGCCCAGGACTCCTTCTGCTCCGGGACGACCTGCACCATCACCAAGATCTACGACCAGAGCGCGAATCACAACGACCTGACCATCGAGGGGCCCGGAGGGAACGGCGGCCAGGATGTGGGCGCGATCGCCGACGCCCTTCCGGTCACGGTCGGCGGCCACGCGGCGTACGGCGTCTTCGTGTCGGCCGGCGTCGGCTACCGCGACAACAGCACCACGGGCATCGCCACCGGCAGCGCCGCCGAGGGCGCGTACATGGTGACCAGCGGCCACCACGTGAACAACCGCTGCTGCTTCGACTACGGCAACGCCGAGACCTCCGGCAACGACACCGGCAACGGCCACATGGACGCGATCAACTTCGGTACGGAGTGCTGGTTCTCCCCCTGCTCCGGCTCGGGACCCTGGGTCCAGGCCGACCTGGAGAACGGTCTGTTCGCCGGCGGCAACGGCTCGAACACCAACAACAAGGGCAACTCCAGTGAGTACGTCACCGCGTTGGAGAAGAACAACGGCACCAGCACCTATGCGATCAAGGGCGGCAACGCACAATCGGGCTCACTGACCACCTGGTACAACGGCGCGCTACCCAACCTCGGGGGATACACCCCGATGCACATGGAGGGCGCCATCGTCCTCGGTACCGGCGGTGACAACAGCAACGGGTCCGACGGCTCCTTCTTCGAGGGCGTCATGACCTCCGGCTACCCGACCGACGCCGCCGACAACGCCGTACAGGCCAACATCACCTCCGTCGGCTACACCACCCCCGCCGCGAACTTCCCGGTCACCGGCACCGCCTACCGCCTGACCAACGCCAACTCCGGCAAGGTCCTGGACGCGGTCAACTGCGGTACCGCCAACGGCACGTCGATCGACATCTGGGCCTCACTCGGCAACACCTGCCAGCAGTGGAAGTTCGCCAGTGCGGGCAACGGCCACTACACGATCACCAACGTCAACAGCGGCACGGTCCTGGACGACAAGAACTGCGGGCAGAGCAACGGCACGGCCGTCCAGCTGTGGGCCTCACTCGGCAACACCTGCCAGCAGTGGGACGTCACCAAGGTCGGCAGCCACTACACGATCACCAACGTCAACACCGGCATGACGTTGGACGTGGCGAACTGCGGAACGGCCAACGGCACGGCGGTCCGCCAGTGGCAGCAGCTCGACAACGCGTGCCAGCAGTGGAACATCGCGCCGTGACCTGACGGTCGGGGCCATCGCGGGCCCGTCGGCTGCCCCCTCCCCCTCCCTCCGCCCCGACGGGCCCGCGCTTCATCGATTCACCTGAGTTCACCTGAGTTCACTTGGTTACATCTGACGCGAAGGAACTGCGCATGCCCTCAGAAGCCGCCGGACCGTCCCGCAGGACCCTCCTGACCGCCCTCGGTGTCACGTCCCTGGCCGGGACCTTCGCCGGTTCCGTTCCCGCTGCAGCCGCTCCCGCAGCCGTGGCCGCTCCCGTCGCCCTCCCCGCCGCGGCCGCGCACTGGAGCTTCAACGAGGGCTCCGGCACCACCGCCGCCGACGCGTCCGGCAACGCCCACACCGCCACCCTGCAGGGCGCGGCCGGCTGGGACACCGGCAAGGTAGGCGCCCACAGCCTGAGCCTCACGGCGGGCGGTAACGCCACCGCGTCCGCACCGGTCGTAGACACCTCGAAGGCCTTCTCGGTGGCCGCCTGGGTCAACCTCGCCCAACTGGGCGGCTATCAGACCGCAGTCAGCATCGACGGCAAGGTGGTCAGCGCCTTCTACCTCGGCCTACGAGACGACACCGGCACCTTCGCCTTCGCCCGCCTCGCGTCCGACGCCACCCAGGGAGCCGCCGTCGCGGCCGCCGCCTCCGCCCCGACCGCCGGCACCTGGACCCACCTGGTCGGCGTCAGCGACGCCGCGGCCGGTGTCACCCGCCTCTACGTCAACGGCGTACTGGAAGGGGAGACGGCCTACACGGCGGGCTGGGCCGGCACGGGGGCGACGGCGATCGGCCGCGCGCTGTACGGCGGCGGACAGGTAGACCAGTGGCACGGCCTGATAGACGACGTACAACTGTTCCCGACCGCCCTCACCTCAGACCAGGTGGCGACGCTGGCCGGCGTCCCGGTGGAGACCACGACCCCACTGCTCAGCGTGGACGTGGCGCATCCCGCTCATGCGGTCTCCCCCATCCTCCCCGGCCTGATGTTCGAGGACATCAACCACTCCGGCGAGGGCGGTATCTACGCCGAGTTGGTGCAGAACCGCTCGATGATGGCCAGCGACACGTCACCGGTCCACTGGTCGGCGGTGGGCGGCACAACGCTGACGCTGGACACGGCGACGCCGTTGAACGAGGCGCTGAACCGCTCCCTAAAGGTGGAACTCCCGAGCGGCACAGGGGCTGGCAACCGAGCCGGTGTTGCGAACGACGGCTTCTGGGGCATCCCGGTCCGTCCCCGAACCACGTACACGGCCCGCCTGTTCGCGAAGGCATCGCGCGGGATCGGTCCCCTCACGGTGTCCATCGAGTCGGCCGACGGAGGAACGGTCTACGCCTCGGCGCGAATCCCGCACATCGGTACGGCCTTCCCCGACCGCCCCTTCGAACTGACCCTGAGTACGGGTTCGGGCGCCCCCGTGACGGGCGACGCAAGGCTGACCGTCACCACGACCGACCCGACCGCCGCGGGCGAGACGCTGTGGCTCCAGCACGTCTCCCTCTTCCCGCCCACCTACAACAACCGCCCCAACGGCCTGCGCATCGACCTGATGGAGAAGTTGGTAGCCCTGAAGCCGAAGTTCCTGCGCTTCCCCGGAGGCAACTTCCTGGAGGGCAACACGATCGCAACCCGCTTCAACTGGAAGAACACGATCGGCCCGGTCTGGGAACGTCCGGGCCACATGGACGACGCGTGGGGTTACTGGTCCACGGACGGACTGGGCCTCATGGAATACCTGCACTGGGTAGAGGACATGAAGGCCCAGCCGGTCCTGGCGGTCTTCGCCGGCTACACCCTGAGGGGCGAACACGTCACGGGCGACGCGCTCAAGCCGTACATCCAGGACGCCTTGGACGAGATCGAGTACGTGACGGGCCCGGTCACCACCACCTGGGGCGCCCGGCGTGCGGCCGACGGCCACCCGAAGCCGTTCCCACTGGAGTACGTGGAGATAGGCAACGAGGACTGGTTCGACTCGTCGGGCTCCTACGACTCCCGCTTCACGGCGTTCTACGACGCGATCAAGGCGAAGTACCCGCACCTCAAGCTGATCGCGACGACAACGGTGACGAGCCGCACCCCGGACCTGATAGACGAGCACTACTACCTGGCCCCGTCCGCAGCCCAGGCATCCACCCACAAGTACGACAACAGGGACCGCGCCTCGACAAAGGTCTTCGTAGGCGAATGGGCAGCACAGGAGGGCCGCCCGACCCCCGACCTCAACGCGGCCCTGGGCGACGCGTCCTGGCTGGCGGGCCTGATCCGCAACTCCGACCAGGTGTTGATGGAGTGCTACGCCCCGTTGTTCTCCCACGTGAAGAACAACGTCTGGGCCACCAACCTGATCGCCTACGACAACCTCACGAGCTACGTCTCCCCCAGCTACTGGGCCCAACAGATCCTGACGAGCAACCTGGGCGACACGGTCCTCCCGGCCACGGCCCGCGCGCTGCCGGGTCTGGCGACGGTGGCCACGCGCTCGGGGAGCCGTCTCTACCTCGCGGTGGTCAACTACGGAACGGAGAAGGTGGATGTGCCGGTGGAACTGCGGGGCTTGGCGAAGGGGGTCAGGAAGACCGCCACGGCCACGGTCCTGACGGGCCCGTCCCCGACGGCGACGAACACCCTGACCGCGCCCGACACCCTCGTGCCCACGTCCCGCACGGTGACCGGCGCGGCAGCGACGTTCACGAGCACGCTGCCACCGCTGTCGGTGACGGTGCTGGAACTGACCTTGACCTGATACCGGCCCTCCTGCTCGCCGATCGGATACCTGTGGGCAACGATCCTACTCGTGTGTAAACTTAGTCAATCAACGCCTTCTAGTGCCCTCAAGTGCAATTCTTGGGGGCCAGGCTAACGAAAGGCGCGGCGCGTTCCGGGAGAAGGTCATGTCCATGAGCACAGGGTCGTCCCCGGTTGTCGTCACCCTTGCGGAGATCGCCCGCATCGCCGGAGTCGGGCGGGCCGCTGTGAGCAACTGGCGGCGTCGATACGAGAGTTTTCCGGTCCCTGTCGGCGGCACCGATACGAGCCCCCAGTTCTCACTCGCCGATGTCGAGGCATGGCTCAGGCAGGAGAACAAGCTCAAGACCGTCGCGAACCCTCTTGATCGTCTCTGGCCTGAGTACGAATCCTTGGGAGAGCGGGACACCTCAGGCCGACTGGTGGCCCAGGTGGGACTTCGATCGAGCGGCGCCGCACCGGTCGGCTCCTCCGACGAAGCCGTCATGGACCGGCGCAACGCCGATCTCCTGGAACGCACGCTGGAACTCGCAGCGAGGGAGGGTTCATCTGCGACCTTCCATTTTCTTCTGGAACGCTGGCTCCGCACTCACGTACGGCAGATCACCACGACCCCGCCACGACTCGCCGAACTCATGCTCAAGATCGCGGACCTGTTCCACCCGGAGCCGGTACGCACGGTCCTCGACCCTGCCTGCGGCACGGGAACGCTGCTCGCTGCCGCCGGGCGGCAGTGGGGCAACGGAAGCGAGGCGGAGGTCCGTCTCCTGGGCCAGGACAGCGACCCGGTGCTCGTGCAAGTGACGCAGGCCCGACTCGCCGTGGACGGCCTCGCCGCAGACGACCTTTCGAACGTCTCGCTGGCAGCGGGCGACACTCTGCGCGCTGATGCCCACTCCCGACAACAGGTGGACGTGGTCCTCTGTAATCCGCCGTCGAACGAACGCGACTGGGGCCACGCCGAACTCGCGACAGACCCCCGATGGGTATACGGACAGCCGCCCCGCACCGAGCCGGAACTCGCCTGGGTTCAGCACGCCGTGGCCGCGCTTGCTCCTGGAGGAGTGGCCGTGCTGGTGCTGCCGCCGGCTGTCGCCGCACGTCGCGCCGGCCGAAGGATCAGGGCCGGCCTCCTACGAGCCGGTCTGCTTCGGGCCGTTGTCGCCCTGCCCCCAGGGGCTGCCCCGCCTTACGGCGTGGGCATGCATCTGTGGATTCTGCGCGCGAAAAGTGGCACCGAGTCCGGAAGCCAAGTCCCAGCCGAACTCACCCTGGTCGACACAGCACAGGACGGGTCTTCGGTCGCGGCCGAAAGGGGAGGCGTCGACTGGCCCGCGGTTACCACACAGGTCACGGATGTCCTCGGGGGCAAGGGGACGCAGGGCGGTGTTTCCCTTCCCGTTGTCGATCTGCTGGACGAGCAGGTGGACCTCACACCGGCGCGCCACATTCCCCGGACACGTACCGCGACCATGGTCGATCTACGACAGTTCTGGGCCCGGTTCGACGCCCATCTCAGTGAACTGCGGGCTGTCGCCGACACCTTGTCGGAACTCGCTCCCACAGAGCACGACGAGCCTGTGGCGCTTATCAGCGTCGGAGAGCTGGAACGGGCCGGGGCACTGGAGATCCGGGCCGGTCAGGGACTGCCGGATGACCTGGTGCGGCGCGGAGAGCGCCGGAAGGGGGAAGCCCGTGTGCTCACCGGCGCACCATTTTCCGGGCAGACGCAGCTGTGGCTCCCCGCCCCGATCGCCGTCCAGGGTGAGCAGGACGGCTCCCTCACCGTGACCGCGTCTCAGGACGTCATCGTCTCGGCGCTGGCCCGAGCCTTCGACGTACAGGTGGACACCGACGTTCCGTCGGTCCTCGGTCCTCAGCTCTCGGCGCTCAGGGTGAATCCCGCGGTCCTCGACGCCTGGTTCCTGGTGGGCTGTCTGCGTGCCCCCGCCAATGTGCAGCGCGCGGGCACCCACGCGTCGACGACATCCCGCATCGACGTACGGCGTCTGCAGGTACCGAGACTCTCCCTGGACGAGCAGCGGCGGTACGGGGAGATCTACCGGCGGATCTCGGTCTTCGAGCGCGATCTGCGGGAGATGAAGGCAGTGGGCGCCGAGTTGAGCCGATCGCTCGGAGACCTGCTGGCCGCGGGGCAGCTGCCCCGCACATGACCGCCTACGATGTGGGCAGCCCGGAGAGGAGATCGGCCACCTCTGCTCGATAGCCTGATTCCGCGAGTTCGAGGGCGATCTCGCGACTGCGGTCCATCAGCCTGTCGTTGGTCGCTGCGAAGGCGACGATACGCCCCACCGTCGCGCGCCAGCTATGGAACGCCCCGACGAAATCCCCTTCGGGCATCCGGCATTCGGCGATACCGAGCTCGGCCTCGAGAATCAGGGGGTCCGACGGGTCCCCGCCGTCGGCCACTGCCTCGTACAGGCTCTTCGCGTCGGCCGTGCGCCCGTCCAGCCGGGCAGCGTCAGCACACACGAGTCGGCCTTCCAGGACCATCGAGTCCCGGTCACCCCAGTCCGAATCCGCACGCGACAGCAGGTCGACGAGTTCGGCGCAACGAGCGCCGGGACCATCCGCGAGCAGCTCCGCCCGGGCGAAGGCGATGCCTCCGGCGAACTGGTTCCGCCCCATCCAGCCACCCGGGCGACGGGCCGGGCGGCGTGACACGGCACGCCGCCCGGATGGTGTGCCTCCGCTACCGGCCGCAGTCTTCTCCGGCGTCCGGTAGGGGGTCGTCGGGTCCGGATCCAGCTGGGGGTCAGGGGCAGGGTCGCCGGGCTTGGGCAGGTAACCCCGCAGGACTTCCAGCACCTCCTCCATCGAGCCTGGCCTGTCGGACGGCGCCTTGGCCAGCAGATCCCAGACCAGCTCGTCGAGTTCCTCGGAGATGCCTATGTTGATGGACCGAAGTCGCGGCGGCAGGTCCTCGAGGTGCTGAATGTCCTTGTTCCGGTCCGGCTTGTCTTCGAACGGCCTCTCCCCCGTGAGGAGTTCGAACAGGACGCATCCGAACGTGTAGAGGTCCGCGGAAGCAGAGATGTCCTGCTGACCACGGCGCTGCTCGGGCGCCATGTACCCGACCGTGCCGGGCGTGTCACCGAGCGAGGTGTAGCGGGTCGCGTCGGGGTCGGTGAGGTGGGCGATGCCGAAGTCGAGCAGCTTCACCATGCCGCCGTCGAAGGCGACGACCACGTTGTCCGGCTTCAGGTCCCGGTGCACAACGCCGCAGGCGTGCGCGTGCCCCAGTGCCTCCGCGACCTGTACGGCGATGGAGACCGCGGCGTCGAAGGGGAACGGGCGGCGCAGGTCCAGGAATTCGCGCAGGCTGACCCCGTCGACGTACTCCATGACGAGGTACGGCTCCTCGCTCAGGTAGCCGCGGTGGAGCAGGCGTGGAATTCCGGGGTGGTCCAGCTCCTCCAGGATCGCACCCTCGCGTTCGAACCGCTTCAGCAGCTCGGCCCGTCGCCGCGCACGCTCGGCCGGGCTGAACCGGCCCTGCGTATAGGCGTCGAGTCGCAGCACCTTGACCGCGACCCGCTCCCCGGTCTCCAGGTCGGTCGCCGTCCAGATGATCCCCATGCCGCCTTGGTCGAGCGCCTCCTCGACCCGGTAGCGACCCTCGAGGACTTCCCCCGCTTCCACGCCTCACCCACCTCTCGATGACAGGGTGTCAGCCACACTGTAGCGGTTCACAGGCCACATCCAGGTAATCGCTTGACTCAGTTCACAAACATGGGCTTCTCTGTAACTCTGTTGGCGTCCCCGTCCCGCATGCCTGTTAGGGGTGCATCGTGCCGCTTCACCTTCCTCCGCCCGGAACGGACGGCGACATCCGGCTGATCCGCACGTCGCTGCCTCTCCTCCGCGAGGATCCGCAGGACTGCCCGCGCGGCAACGCCCTGCGCGCCAGGCCGTTCGTCCGCCAGGTGCCGAAGCGTCAACGCGACAAGCCCTTGGAGGACTTCGCGCTCGGACCGGTCATGAGCGTTTTGGACGCGGTCGAGCACGACGGGGTGGACATGGAGCGTGCGCTGGTGCGGCTGCGAACCAATCACAAGTACCATGCTGGGCACGCAAGTTGGGCCGAATCCTCAGTTCGCGCCTATCTTGCGGCACGTGCGGCCCGGGAAGCTCAGCGGCGCGCGCTCGGGCGTCCGGCGACCCTGCCCGTACGTGCCCAGTGGGTCGCCCTCACCCAGAGCGAGATTCCGGACACACGCGGAGCCACCCGCTATGAGCGCACCGCATGGGGACGGCGCTACGCGTCGTCCGACGGGTCCGAACGTGAGTTGTGGCTGCTGTCCGTCAACTCCGTCAAGGAGGACCGGCCTCTCGCCGAGGTCGCGGAGGCGGCCGCCGTGGCGGCGACGGGTGTCCCCTCCCGGCCGGCCTTCGGGGGTATCCACCGTCCTTTCACGGGCGACGACGTGCCACCTCGGCACGTCCGTGTCATCGGGGTGGGCTGCGGCACGGGGGAGCACGAAGTGCTGGCCGACTGGAACACCGACGAGGTCGAGCAGCAGTTCACCGTCCACGCAAAACCGGTGTTGGGCCGCGTGGTCGAGGACGATCGGCTCAACCCCGGATCCAGCTGCGTACGCTGCGAGGGGCTCGCGGGATGCGAACTACCCCACCGGGCCCCCGGCATCCTCGGTGTGCCAGGCCCCCGCCGCACGCGAGGGCGCCGTTCCGTCTCAGCGACCGATCTGCGTGTGCACGGCCGCTGCGCGGCGCAGTTCCATCTGACCCGGGTCCTGCACCTGAAGTCCGGTGAGCCGGAGAACGAGCCGATCCGCAGGGGTCGCGCCGTGGACGAGTGGCTCAACCTCCGTCATGAGAAGGGTTGTTGCCGTGCAGCTCCACTGCCCGATGCCCTTCCTGGTCTGTCCGCCACCGAGTTGCCGACCGCGCTCGCCATGCTCGCTGAACACCAGCGGGCCTGTCCGCTCGATGGGCTCCCGACCGAGGAGGTCGTCCGTGTTCAGCACCGCCTCACTGCCTATGACCCTGAGCTGGACGTCGTCCTGATCGCCGATCCCGACCTGCTCTACACCCGGTCCGGCGGCTGGATCTGGCACGAGACGAAGACCGCCGCGAAGCGCCCCTGGGAGAAACAGGAGCTGTTGGAGACGTATCCGCAGCTCGCTCTCGCGGTCCTCCTCATGGCCGCGGGCGTGCCCGGCGGGGATCCTCGCCGGGCACTCATCGAGCTCGAAGTACTGTACGAGGACGGCTCGCGGTGCGAGGAGATCGACCCCGGCGATCCGGACACCCAGGCGGACGCCCGCCGGATCATCGCCGGGCTCGCCGGGCCCTGGGCCATCGACGAGACGTATGCCCCGCGCCCGGACAACCACTGCTCGGGGTGTGACGTGCTCACGCACTGCGCGGCAGGCCGTGCGCATCTGGAGGCCCGGTGACCGCGACTCCGCACGCCGCCGACTGGTCCGCCCACCGTGGCATCCCCCTGATGCGCACGCTGGCCACCGCTCTCACCGTGCTGGACGCCGCCGACGGTCCCGGCGCCTTCGCCCTCCCCTACCCGCCCGAGGTCCAACGTGCCCTGGACCGGACCGTTCTGGCGTGCTTGGAGCGGGGCGCCACACCTCCCGTCAGCCTGCCCGACCTGGTGTCGTGGTGCCGTGAGCGCCCCGTGGCGGACTGGCCGGTCGATCTGCCCCCGGAGGCGGCGGGCCCGGACGATCTGCTGCTCGACCCGGACTCCTCCCGCCCCACGGAACTGTGCTACGAGTGGGCGGAGCAGTTCTCGGACAGCGCACTCGTCCTGTACGACCGCGAGATCATCCGCGCCGCGTTGCGGCTGTGCCGGGAGTTCGGCGAGGAGGACGCGTACACGGAGTTCCGGCGGCTCCTCGTCACGCGGCCCGTCCTCACCTCCGCGGAGGACTTCACCGTCTCCATGGACCACGTGCTCGATCCGGTGAAGGAGCTCCTCAGCCGGATCTACCTGCCCGTCCCGGACAGCTATCTGCGCGGCGGCGGATACGCGACGTGCGCCCGCTGCCTCACCCTGCTCACCCCACTGCACGGGGGCGGCTGGTGGTGCGAGCGGGACCGCTGCCGCCGGCGGGGACGGCCGCCGGTGGGCCGCCGCATCCCGAGGGAGGAGGCGGGTCAACTGCTCCACCTGGCCCGTCCGTTGCGCCAGTTCGTCACCGGCCCCGGCCGCGCCGAGGTGGCGTTGGAGGAGCGGCTCACCTCGCTCGGGCTGAGAGTGCGGATGTGGCCCGCGTACGACGCGTACGACGTCCATGTCACCTTTCCCGACGGCTGGGTGTGGGCGGTGGACGTGAAGGACTGGGCGCATCCCGCGTTCCTGGGGCGGGCCGCCCGTCCCGTGCCGCAGACGCCGCCGTACGACGAGGCGTTCTGGGTGGTGCCGCAGGACCGCGTCGACGAACGGCCGGGCTATGTCACCGCGTATGAGCGCAATCGCCCCGCCTCCGCACGCCATGTGCCGCTGCTCACCGACACCCAACTCGTCGCCCGAGCCGAGGACCGGCTCTCCCGAGTGGGGCGCGCCAAGCGACAGGAGAACGACGATGCGTGACCGCGAGAGCTGGCACAAGCCGGTCAGCCAGGAACTCTCCCGGCTGTGGAGCGAGGTGCCCGACGACCTGGGCACCGTGAAACCGAGTCTGCTGTGCCAGGTCGAACTGGCCCTGCGGCTCATCGAGCACATTGCACCGGACGAGCCCGCGCGGGGGGCGTACACCCTCTTCGGCGGCTATGGCTTCGCCCGTGCCCGCGGTCACGTGCTCACCCCCGAGCACGAGGTCATGCTCACCGCGGGCCGCCACCTGCTGTGGCATCTGCGCCGCCGCCGTACCTGGCAGCAGACCCTCGAGACGTACCTGGTGCTGCCGGACCGGATGCGCGCCTACGGCCTCCCCACACCGGACTTGCCCGCCCGCCGACGAGAACCGGCCGTCGCCTCCGACCGGTTCGCCGTCTACGACGCAGCGCTCGCCGCGCTTCCCCCGCTCGCCCGCAAGCCCCTGCCCCTCGCCACGGAGGGCCGTGCCACCTTCGTCGACCGGCGCAGGCCCACGTCCGTGACGCTGCCGGAGTGGGCGGCCGCGGAGCCGGTTCCCGGGCACCGGCCGGAGGCGGGACGCCCCGGGGACGGTGCTCCCCTCACGATCGACCGCGCCGAACTCCTCGCGACCGCACGGTGGATGGACGCGACGGAGCGGGCGAACGAGGTCGAGAGTCCCGGCCACTGGGAGGAGCGCCTCACCGAGCTGCATATCAGGCCGCGAGACGCGGACGGGCTCGGTTTCTCCGAGGACGGCGCCCTACGCCTCGACGGCCTGCTCCATCTCGCGGGCATGGTGGGCGCGGGAAAGTCGACCCTGATGACGCTGCTCGCCGTGTGGGGTGCCCGTCGGGACCCGCAGCTGCGCACCACGTTGGTCGTGGGCGATGTGGCCGAACAGCTGCGTCTGACCGCCCTGTTCCGCGACCTCGGCCTGACCGCCACACCCGTACTCGGTCTGACCACCCGCGAGACCCATGTGCAGCGGCTGCACCGCCGACTCGGCTCGCGCGGGCTGACCAACCTTCTGGACCACGACGACCCAGGCTTCGACCAGCTGAGCACCGTGTGCGTGGTGGACGCCCTGCGCGGCACCGAAGCCGCCCAGCCGCTGCGGTTCGCCGACGCTCCGTGCGCCTCGCTCCACCCGGAGAAAAGGCGGGCGGAGGAGAAGCCCACCACCGAGGCGCTGCCCAGCCCATACCAGCCCGGGCAGCGGCAGTCCGCTTCCGGCGACAACCAGCCTCCGGAGATCACGCCGGAGACCAAGGGCACTCCGCGCGGTTGCCCGCTCTGGTACACGTGCCCGCGTCACACTGCGGCCCGGGAACTCGTCGACTCGCTGATCTGGGTGGCCAATCCGGCGAGCCTCGTGCAGACCGCCGTACCGCGCCATCTGGGGGACGAGCGGCTGCGCCACCTCGAACTGGCCTGTCTGCGCAGCGACATCATCGTCGTGGACGAGGCCGACTCAGTGCAGATGAAGTTGGACGAGATCTTCGCGCCCTCGGCGACGCTCGTCTCACCGGGCCCCGAGTCATGGCTGGACCAGGTGCAGACGCACCGCATCGAGGAGCTCTCCCGGCAGGGCCGACTGCCGCTCACCGACCAGGAGATCGAGCGCTGGTCCGCCTCGCTGACCGTAGTCCACGCCGCGACGGACCGCCTTTACAAACTGCTGATCTCCGACGAGGACCTGCGCGAGTGGGCCGACATCGAGTACTTCAGCCCCTGGACACTGCAGGAGAAGCTGCTGGGCTCCTGGTTCGCCCAGGACTCCGTTCCCGGAGCGCCGGACGGAGTGTCCGACGAGTCGGAGCTGTACGAGGCCTACGAGGACGACGCGCCCGAGCCGGATTCGGCGGGGCCCGAGACGGACGCCCACCGCGCCGAACTCACGGACCGGTTCGACGACTTCCGCGACGATCCGCTCGGCGGCCTGGGCCCGTACGACAACACCACCGACAGTCTGGTGCGACTGGCCCAGGACCTGCTCACCACGCTGTCCGCCTCCGACACGCGGGCGCGCGTGATCACGGTGCTTCGGCCGCTGCTGGAGAACACCCCGGCGGCCGACCGGGCTCAGGACGAGGCATGGCTGGATCTGACGGCCCGGCGCCTGGAGTTCATGCTGCTGCTGAGCGCCCTGAACCAGCGCCTGGACCGGCTGGTCTTCCTGTGGCCCCAGGTCGAGGCGGCCCTGCACCTCGACTCGACCGGCAACGAGCTCTCCCGTCGCCCGCCGCTCGACTACGCCCCGCTGGTCCCGGAGGCCCCGATGGGCAACGTCCTCGGCTTCCAGTACCTGCCCGACGAGCGGGAGCGCAACGTCGACGGACAGCACAGCGGTACCTTGCGCTTCTTCCGCTGTGCGGGCGTCGGCCGCGAACTCCTTCTCACACTCCCCGAGGTGGGCGCCGACCCGGGCCGCGGCCGCCGGGGACCGCACGTCGTACTGATGTCAGGAACCAGCTGGGCCGGCACCTCGACGCGCGCGCACGTCGTGGCCCCGGTCGGCGCGGTGTTGACGCCTTCGCCCCGGTCGCTGGACGCCGTGAGCGAGTCGGTGTTCACCACGCATTTCCTGTACGACGACGAGGGCCGCCCCCTGAGTCTGTCGGGCACGGAGCCGAAGGCCAGGCCCGCCGCGTGCCAGTCGATGGTCCGCCGACTCGGTTCGCCCGGCCGGGGCGGGGCCCCGAGCCCGCTGGAGCAGGAGCTGGCCAAGGTCGCCGACAGCCGCCGACGGCGGGCGATCCTTCTGGTCGGCAGCTACAAGGAGGCGAACACCGCGGCGGACGCTCTGCACGAGATGGAGCGCTGGCACGGCCGGGTCCGGGTCCTGGCCGCCGACGACACCGACCTGGAGCAGGCGGTCCGCGGCTCGAGCCCCGCTCCGTCGGGACCTGACCGGGCCACGGCCCTGCGCCGGGGCGACCTCGCCACATTCGCTCAGGACCCCACGGCCGAGATCCTCGTGGCACCGCTGATGGCCGTGGAACGCGGACACAACATCCTCAACACCCAGCGCAACGCGGCCTTCGGCACGGCCCTGTTCCTGGCCCGTCCGCACCCGCGCCCGGACGACCTCGCCCTCGCGGTGTTCGCCATCAACGACTGGGCGACCCGGTTCGCCCGGGACGAACCCGGCCTGCCGCAGGGCACGTTCGGCAAACTGGCGATGAAGGCGGCGGGACTGGACGAGGCGGGCCTCGCCTTCCGGCATGTGGCGCGAGCCGAATGGCGCCGGCTGCTCTCCCGCCGCTACATCTACTCCCGCCTGTCCGACCACGAGAAGCAGTCCTTCACCTGGGACCAGCTGGTCACGATCTGGCAGGTCATCGGCCGCCTGGTCCGTGGTGGCGTACCCGCCCGGGTGGTGTTCGTGGACGCCCGGTTCGCGCCGCGCACCGCCAGGCTGCTCTCGCCGGGCGCCGCAGCGGCGCCGCTCCCGCCGGAGGACGGCCTGCTGACCGGTCTGCGGGACGTCCTCGCCCCGTACTTCACCGAGAGCGCCCCGCCGCCCGAGTGCCCCGACCCGGCCGACCCGGTGGTCGCCCGCCTCCTCTACGCGCCGCTGTACAAGGCGTTGCGCGAGATCACGCACCACGCCTCCTGACCAGTACCCGTCCCGCCGAAAGGACTTGGCCATGGCTCGCCCCTACGACTCCATCCGCACCGCCGCCGCCCGCCCCGTCTCCTCCGAGTCCTCCGTCGTCGGGCGGTACCGCGCGCTGCCCTTTCCCGAGCAGTGGACACCCGCGTTGCTCACCTTGTGCAACGCGGGCCGGGACAAGCCCCTGGAGACGGTGCCCACGTTCCGTATGGACCAGGTCGTGCAGGCGCTTGCGCCCGACGTGCTGGTGCGCCCCCGGCCGAACCGCCACCGCGGAGAAGGCCCCGACTTCTGGCTGTACGCCCCGGAGGACATTCCCGATCCGCTGCCCGACGCCGCGTTGAAGGGGCTCCTCGGGGTCTGGCTGAAGGACCTGCGTCCGGAGCCGGAGTACCGTTCGCTGCTCTCCGAGACCCGGTCGGCGCTCCTCGAGCACCCTCCCCGCTGGCAGGAGGGCGTCCCGGTGGAACTGTTGCGCTACGAGCGGCCCACCGAGGGCGGCACGGCCGCTCCGGATGCCCGGCAGTTCCAGCTGACCACCGACTGGATGGCCCGGCGGATCCTCGACCTGGAGCCGTACGACTACGGGGCGGGGCGGCTCCGGTTCCGGGCCATGCCCCGCGGCCCGAAGGACAAGGGTGCCGAACTGGTCTCGCAGGCGCTGGAGTTCCAGGGGGACCGGGGTTCCGAGTGGTACTCCGTCGTCCTCAACATCACGCTCCAGACGGTGCCCTTCGATCCGCTCCCCCGCCTGCACGTGCACAGCCACATCCGGCGGTACGCGACCCGGGTGAGTGCCAGGACGGGCCGCCTGTATCTGCCGTTCGGCCGCCGGACCACGGTCCTGCTGCGGCCTCGGGTGCCGTGGCTGCCCGGCGCGCCGGCGAGCGACCGGTTCGCGGTGGCGCGGCTCGCCTGGAGCCCGGGCGGGTACGACTGGGTCGGCGGGGGTCCCGCCGGGATGCTGAGGAGCATGTCCCTCACCGAGTCGTTCCCGGACGCGCAGTCCGTCCTCACCGACCCGGCGGGATGGCTCACTTCGGACATGCGGGCGGCCGTCCTGTACAGCACCGCCATGGGGTCCCACGAGGTGGGAGCAGGCCTGATGACGGACCAGCGCTCGAAGATCGTGGAGTGGGCGCTGCGGGCGCTGCCCGAGGAGCTGATCCCGGTGCCCGCCCTGGTACGCACGCGCCTGTCGAGCAGCACGCCGGGCAATCCCCGCCGGGAGTCCTCCAAGGAGCCGGCCAAGACCGAGGAGGAGAGCAAGCGGGCGGAGGCCCGTCGTACCGGGGCGGCGTTCGCGCTGCGTCAGCTGCCCGCGGCTCCCGCTCCGGACGAACTGCCCACCCTGGAGGCGCGGTTGCTCTGGCAGACGCAGGAGATGCGGGACACCGCGATCGCCGCGCTCGTCACGCACCTGGACCTCAAGGGCGACGGCGGTGCCCCGGCCGCCACCGAGAAGGCGTACGACGACGTGGTGACCCTGGAATGGCAGTCACCCGAACTCACCGTCCGTCTCCACTGCCGTCGGCTCGTCCGGTCTCTCGGCCACGACCTGGCCCTGCCCGAGGGCACCCGGCACTCGCGGGAGGCTGTCACGACCGCCATCCGGGACCGCCGCCGGGAGATGCGGGCCTTCCTCACCGAGGACGAGACCCCTTCCCTCTCGCCCGCCCCCACGCTCGCCCTGGTGGAGATCGACCGGGCCAAGGACTTCACCTCCGCCGACCACGACGCCAAGTTCGCGCTGCGGCTCGGCTGTGCGGACGCCGGGGTGCTGACGCAGTTCATGGCCGTGCCGAAGAAGGCGAAGGGCTACAACAGCGAGAAGAACAAGGAGTTCCGCGCCACCAAGGCCTGGGACGACGGGTTGCGGCAACTGGGTGTGCGCGTCCACCCGCAGCACAGTCTCGGGGAGCGGCTGCCCGAGGGTCTGCGGTACGCGGCGGTGTGGATGGTCCGCAAGAACGGGCGCAGCCGCACCCGTTGGGCGGGGTACGTGCCCGTCGCCGTGCTGGTCACTCCGGATCCGTCCGGCGAGGGACTGGCCCGGGTGGAGGGCTGGGACGACGAGGCGCGCACCTGGGTGCCGTACCCGGTGATGCTGCTGCGGCTGACCAGGCGGGCCGAGGTGCCGACCGGCACGGTGCCTCTCCCTCGCGAGGGAGAGGCACCGGTGGCCCGGCTCTCCTGGTGGGCGGACATGACCGAGCAGCGCCAGGCCACCGAGGAGTGGCTCCAGCGGGTGCGCCGCACGCTGCGCGGCACGCCGACCCTGCTCCTGGCCCACGGGCAGAACATGCGCTCGCACTGGACCTGGCTGCAGGACGGCAACATGGTGCGGGACAAGTTCCGGGACGGGCACGCGCCCGCGCGCCGGCTGGACCCGGACCTGCGCCTGGTCCGGGTGCGTACGGCGCGCAACCGCGAGACGGCTCAGTGGTGGGCTGTGAACCCGGACGGCGCGAACGGTCTCGCCGCCCACCTGTGGACGGACCCGACCGCCGACCCGGAGTCCGCCCGGGTGTTCTGGTCCACGACGCCCAAGGCCCGCACGTTCAAGCTGTCCGTGGCCGCCGACAAGCTGGCGCCGCGCGTCAACACCAAGGGCAAGGTGACCATCGACACCGACAAGCCCGCCTGGAATCCGGGGCTGGTGGAGCTGGCCGTCCTGGGCTGCCACGCCGACGACGGGGATGCGCCGGAGGCGCTGGCGCTGGCCGTCCATCAGCTCCGGCAGGCTCCCGACCTGCCGGACGCGCTGAGTTTGCCACTGCCCCTGCACCTCGCGGGGCTCGCTCAGGAGTACGTGCTGCCCACGCGGGACGAAGACGGCGACGACAGCGAGGTCATCACCGACGCGGCGGCCGACGCCGACCCGGACACGTCGGCGGCGCCGGGGGTGGAGACGGCCCCCGAGCCGGGAGACCCCACCCCGGCCGTCCCGGCGCAGCAGGCCCCGGCCGACGCCGCCGAGCTGCGCTGACGTACCGGTTACCGCGCCCCGCCCGCTTCCCTCGCCCACTGCCGGACGGGGCGCGCGTCCGGTGCCATCGGGTGGCGGAACGGCCGGCGCGGATCGGCCTCCGCCCATGGCACCAGGGCCCCCTCCGGGGTGCCCGGCGCAGGCAGATGCGCGGCCAGCCGCCGGTACACCTCGCCCGCGTGCACGGGCCGGTCGGCCGGTTTCTTCGCCAGCAGTTCCAGGACGAGGGTCTCGACGTCCTCCGGCACGTCGGGGCACAGCAGCCGCAGCGGTTCCGGGGCGGCCTCCGTGTGGAGGCTCGGCACCATGAGCGGCGCCTCGTGCTCGAACACCGGCTTGCCGGTGAGCATTTCGTGGAGCAGGCAGCCGAGGGCGTACAGGTCGGTTCGCGGATCGACGGGTTCACCCATGACCTGCTCGGGCGCCATGTACTGGAAGGTGCCGAGCCGCTCACCGGTCGTGGTGAGCTTCTTGGTGTCGCCGTCGAGAATGGCGGCGACACCGAAGTCCAGCACCTTGACGACGCCGTCCGTGCGGATGCGTACGTTGCCGGGCTTCAGGTCCCGGTGGACGATGTTGCGCGTGTGGGTGGCCGCCAGCACCGAGCAGATCTGCACGCCGACAGCGGCGGCCTCCTCCAGGGTGAGCTGCTCGCGTTCCGCGATGTAGTCACCGAGATCGAGCCCCTGGACGTACTGCATGACCAGATAGTGCGTGCCGGTCTCGACACCCAGGTCGTACACGGCGGCGAGCCCCGTGTGGTCGAGCCTGGCCACGGCCTTGGCCTCCCGCTCGAACCGCGCGCTGTCCAGCGCGATCTGGGCCGGTGTCAGCCCGCTCGCCGGAGTCATCGTCTTGACGGCGACACCCCGGCCCAGGTGTTCGTCGTCCGCCATCCACACCTGTCCCATACCGCCGTGACCGATGGCGCTCTTGACGCGGTAGCGCTTGGCGATGAGCGTTCCGATGTCCATAGGTGACCGAGTGTGCCACTGTCATGTACGCCGGGGCATCCCACCCTTCAACCATGCGAGTTCACAAAGATGATCCTCCGCATCCATTGACTGAGTTCACAATCCTATGGTCGGATAGGAACTCAGACAATGAGTGTCACCGGCCCCATCTCACCCGATACGGTGAAAGGCGCAGGTAGGCGCGGCAACGAGCGAGGGTTTTGTGGACGTCTTCAAGGTGCACGAGCAGCTGATCGCGGACTACCGGGCTTTCACCACCAGTTCGGTCCTCGTGAAGAACGACCGGATCCAGGACACCGTCCACGAAGCGCTTGTGCAGGGCGACCAGTGGCCCGACCCCTGGCTGTCCCTCAACCCGAGCTTCGCCCCCGGCGGCACGGTGACCCAACTCGTGGAGGAAGGGCTGCTGCACCCCGAGTGCGAGCGGATCTTCCGAGTGGGCAAGAAGAAGGGCGGCTCCCTCCAGGAGGGGCGCCCCATCGCCTTCCACCGGCACCAGCGGGCCGCGATCGAGGCGGCCCGCGCCGGCGGCAGCTATGTCCTGACCACGGGCACGGGCTCCGGCAAGAGCCTCGGCTACATCGTCCCGATCGTGAACGAGGTGCTGCGCGCCAAGCAGGAGGGCACCGCCTCGGGCGTCCAGGCGATCATCGTCTATCCCATGAACGCCCTGGCCAACAGCCAGATGCTCGAACTGGAGAAGTTCCTGCGCCACGGTTACGGCGAGGGCCGTGAGCCGGTCACCTTCGAGCGCTACACCGGGCAGGAGAAGGAGGACGAGCGCGAGCGGATCCTCCAGCGGATGCCGGACGTCCTGCTCACCAACTACGTGATGCTGGAGCTGATGCTCACCCGGCCCACCGAGCGCAAGGTCCTGGAGCGCCATGCCCGGGGCCTGAAGTTCCTGGTGCTGGACGAGCTGCACACCTACCGCGGCCGCCAGGGCGCCGATGTCGCCCTGCTCGTCCGCCGCGTCCGGGACGCCTGCGCGGCACCGGAACTCCAGGTCGTCGGCACGTCGGCGACCATGTCCACGGAAGGGACGCTGGAGGACCGGCGCCAGGCCGTGGCCGAGGTCGCGACCACCCTCTTCTCAGCCTCTGTCACCCCGGACCGCGTGGTCGGCGAGACCCTCGTGCGGGCCACCCGTGACCAGGAGCCGACCGACGCCGAACTCGCCGTGCGGATCAGGGCGAACGCGCCCTCGACGGACTACGACGCCCTCAGGGACGATCCGCTCGCCTGCTGGATCGAGACCGAGTTCGGTCTGCGCACGCTCACCGAAGGCCCGGACAAGGGCGCCCTGGTGCGGGCCGAGCCGACGACGGTGGAGAAGGCCGCCCGCAGGCTCGCCGAGCGCACCGGCGAGTCGTACGAGGGCTGCGTGGCCGCGATCCGCGACACCCTGCACGCCGGTTCGCAGGCCAAGAACGAGGACAAGCGGCCGCTGTTCGCCTTCCGGCTGCACCAGTTCATGTCCAAGGGCGACTCGGTGTACGTATCGCTGGAGGACGAGGAGACCCGGCACATCAGCCGCACCTACCAGTTGCGGGTGCCCGGCGCCAAGGACAAGATCCTGCTGCCGCTGTCCTTCTGCCGCGAGTGCGGCCAGGAGTACCTGACGGTGGCCCGCGAGGAGCGCAAGGACGGCTCCCTCGCCTTCCGGCCGCGCAACGAGGAGGACGAGGACAACGGCTACCTGTACGTGAGCGCCGAGCACCCGTGGCCCGACGACACCGGCAGGGCGATCGACGAGCAGCGCTTCCCGGACAGCTGGATCGTGACGGACGACAAGAAGGGCGTCCAGGTACTGGCCGACAGCCGCCGCAAGCGGGTGCCGCAGCCGGTGTGGGTGAAGCCCGACGGCTCGGTCGTCGACCGCGAGCAGGGCCTGTACGCGACCTACATCCCCATGCCCTTCATGTTCTGCCTGAACTGCGGGGTCAGCTACGAGTCCCCGCGCGGCAACGACTTCGCCAAGCTGATGACGATGGAACGCGAGGGCCGCTCCACGGCGACCTCCCTCATCAGCTCCAGCGTCGTCCGGCACCTCAAGGAGCTTCCGGAGAGCGAACTCAAGGAGGACGCACGCAAGTTGCTCACCTTCGTCGACAACCGCCAGGATGCCAGCCTGCAGGCCGGGCACTTCAACGACTTCGTTCTGGTGACCCAGTTGCGGGGCGGCCTCTACCGGGCGATGGTCGAGGCCGGCGAGGAAGGGCTGCCGCACGAGGACGTCGCGCCCGCCGTGGTCGCCAAGCTGGGCCTGGTGCCGCAGGACTACTCCAAGAACCCCAAGGAGGCGACGCAGCAGGCGAAGCGCACCCTGCGGGCCCTGACCCGGGTGGTGGAGTACCGGTTGTATCTGGACCTGGAGCGCGGCTGGCGGGTCACCATGCCCAACCTGGAGCAGACCGGCCTGCTGCGGCTGGAGTACGCGGACCTGGGGGAGATCGCCGAGGACGAGGAGCGCTGGGAGCGGGCCTGCCGTCCGCTGCGCGCCGCCGACCCGGCCAAGCGCGCGGCACTCGCCGGCATCCTCTTCGACGAGCTGCGCCGCGTGCGTGCCGTGGACTTCCCCGCCTTCGAGCAGGCCGACTTCGACGAGATGCGCAAACTGTCGTACCTGCTCAACGACGCCTGGGGACTCGCCGAGACCGAGCGCACCCCGCCGCCACCCGGTACGGCGTACGTCCGGCCGGGCCGCCCGAACCGGGCGCGCAGCGAGCTGAACATCACCGCCAGGGGTGGCTTCGGCCGATTCCTGCGCAGGCCGGGCCAGTTCCCGGGGGTGAGCAGGCCGCTGGACATGAGCGAGGCCCAGGAGGTGATCGTCGACCTCGCGCACGTGCTGGCGGAGGCCGGCCTGCTCACCGAGGTGCCCACCGGGCGCGGGGAGGAGCCGGGCTACCGAATCAACCACACCACGGTGGTGTGGACCGCCCGCGACGACGAGTTCGGTGCCGTCGACCGGCTGCGCCGCACCTACGGCGACGGCCGCGGCCCGCGGGTGAACCCGTTCTTCAAGAACCTCTACAAGGAGGTCGCCTCGACCCTCGCCGGTCTGGTCGCCCGGGAGCACACCGCTCAGGTGCCCACGGAGATCCGCGAGGAGCGCGAGGCGGACTTCCGCGAGGGCAAGAAGCTGCCACTTCTCTACTGCTCACCCACCATGGAGTTGGGCGTCGACATCGCGAGCCTCAACACGGTCGCGATGCGCAACGTCCCGCCGACCCCCGCCAACTATGCCCAGCGCAGCGGCCGGGCCGGACGCCAGGGCCAGCCGGCTCTGGTCACCACGTACTGCGCCACCGGCAACAGCCATGACCAGTACTACTTCCGTCGCTCGAACCTGATGGTCGCGGGTGCCGTCGCCCCGCCCCGGCTGGACCTCGCCAACGAGGACCTGGTCCGTTCGCACATCAACGCCATATGGCTCGCCGAGACGGGGCTGGAGCTGGGCAAGCGCATCCCGCACATCCTGGACGCCGCGGGCGACTCGCCGTCGCTGCGCCTGTTCCCGAACGTTGTCGAGCAGATCCAGGACCCCGCCGCCCAGCGGCGTGCGCTGCGCCGGGCCATCGCGGTGCTCAAGGAGTCGATGGACCGTCTCTCCGACACCTCCTGGTGGGACGACCAGTGGCTCGAGCGCACCGTCGACAGGGCCCCGGGGCGGTTCAAGAAGGCGCTGGGCCGCTGGGAGGAGCTGTTCCGCAAGGCTCTCAAGGAAAGGGACATCCAGCACCGTCGGATCCTCGACAACACCCTGGGCAAAGACGCCTCGGCGCAGGCCGAGCGCCGTCGGCACCAGGCGGAAACCCAGCTGAAGCTGCTGAAGAACGAGGACACCGGGGGCAACAGCCCGCTGTCGGACTTCACGCCGTACCGCTACCTGGCCTCCGAGGGCTTCCTGCCGGGGTACTCCTTCCCCCGGCTGCCGCTCGCCGCGTTCGTTCCCGGCACGGGCCGTGCCGCGCGCGGCCGGGACGGCGACTACCTTCAGCGCTCCCGGTTCATCGCGATCCGCGAGTTCGGCCCGGGTGCCTTCATCTACCACGAGGGCAGCCGCTACCAGGTGGACCGCGTCCAGCTGGCCACCAGCGCCTCGGGGGATCTGCAGACCGAAGAGGCCAAGGTGTGCGAGCACTGCGGCTATCTGCACATCGGCGAGCAGCTGGAGAACAGGTGCGACTTCTGTGACACCGAGCTGACGGACGCCCGCTACAACCTGCTCCAGCTGCGGACGGTCTTCACCAAGCGCCGGGACCGGATCTCCTCGGACGAGGAGGAGCGGCAGCGCACGGGCTACGTGGTCGAGGTGTCGTACAAGTTCAACAAGCACGGCGAGCGCGACGGTTCGCTCAACGCCGCCGCCCGCGACGCCGACGGCGCCCCGCTCGCCGGGCTGACCTACGGCGACAGCGCGACGGTCCGCCTCACCAACCTCGGTTACCGCCGCAGCAAGCAGCGCTCCGGTTTCTGGCTGGACCCGGTCGAGGGCAAGTGGCTGGACGCCAAGAAGGACAAGGACAAGCCGGGCACGCTGACCTCGGACGAGCAGGACGGGCTGGAGGCAGCGGAGAAGGCGGAGCGCAAGGTCCCGGTGGTCCCTTACGTCCAGGACACCCGCAACATCCTCGTGCTCCAGCTCGCGGAGAAGATCGCCCCGGACGTGGCGGTGACCCTGCAGTACGCGCTGGAGCGGGGTATCGAGGCCGAGTTCCAGCTGGAGGACGGCGAGCTGGACACCGAGCAGCTGCCGCCCTACGACGGCCCGCGCGACCGCATCCTGTTCATCGAGAGCGCCGAGGGCGGAGCGGGCGTCCTGCGCCGGCTGCAGGCCGAGCCGGACGCCCTGCGCCGGGCGGCGGCCCGTGCCCTGGAGATCGCCCACTTCGGGACGGACGGCGCCGACAAGGGTGGCCGGGAGGGCGGGCCCGCCTGCGAGATGGGCTGCTACGACTGCCTGCTGTCCTTCGGCAACCAGCGCCACCACCAGGTCATCGACCGCAAGCTGGTGCGGGACCTCCTGCTCCGCTTCGCCGGAGCCCGGGTGACCGACACCGTCCCCGGCGTCTCCCGCGACGAGCGCACCCAGGCACTCCTGGACGGCGCCGACAGCTCGCTGGAGCAGAAGTTCGTGGCGTTTCTCGTCAGCAACGGCCTGCGGCTGCCCGACAAGCAGCAGTTCTTCGTCTCCAGCGCGCTCTCCCGCCCGGACTTCGTGTACCAGACGAAGGTGGGCCCGGTCGCAGTCTTCATCGACGGGCCGCACCACGATTCCGACGTGCAGGCGCAGCGTGACGAGGATGCCCAGGAGCGGTTGTACGACGACGGGTGGGAGGTCGTCCGCTTCCGCCACGACGATGACTGGTCCGAGATCACCCGCAGGTACGGTTCGGTGTTCGGCCGCAACGACGACTGACCGCGATCACGCCCTTCCTTCTTACGTCCCTCCCGAAAGGTCCGCCGATGCCGTCGCCGAGCCAGTCCACCACCGCCGCAGCCGCCCAGGACGGCCACCCGGACTTCCCGGTGGGCCTGCTGGTGCGTGCCCGTGGCCGTGAATGGGTGGTCCTGCCCAAGTCGACGCCCGAACTGCTGGTGCTGCGCCCGCTGGGCGGCACGGACGACGACATCGCCGGGGTGCTCACCGCCATGGAAACGGTCAAGCACGCCCGCTTCGCCCCGCCGAGCCCGTCGGATCTGGGCGACCAGGGCGCGGCCGGCCTGCTGCGCAGCGCCCTGCGGATCGGATTCCGCTCCAGCGCCGGTCCGTTCCGCTCGCTCGCCGGGATCTCCGTGGAGCCGCGCCCCTATCAACTGGTGCCGCTGCTCATGGCGCTGCGCCAGGAGACCGTACGGCTGCTGATCGCCGACGACGTCGGTATCGGCAAGACCGTCGAAGCCGGCCTGATCGCGGCCGAGTTGCTCGCCCAGGGCGATGCCCGTGGCCTGGTGGTGCTGTGCAGCCCGGCGCTGGCCGAGCAGTGGCGGGCGGAGCTGCGCGGCAAGTTCGGCATCGACGCCGAGCTGGTGCTGGCCTCGACGATCGGCCGCTTGGAGCGCAGCCGCCTGTACGGGCAGTCGGTGTTCCGCCCGGACCGCAACTACGTCGTCTCCACCGACTTCATCAAGTCCCCGCGCCACCGGGACGAGTTCATCAACAACTGCCCCGACCTGGTGATCGTCGACGAGGCGCACACCTGTGTCGCCGACACCGGCCAGGGCGGCGCCAAGCAGCAGCGCCAGCAGCGGTACTCCCTCCTGCGCACCCTCGCCAACGACCCGGACCGCCATCTCGTGCTGGTCACGGCGACCCCGCACAGCGGCAAGGAGGAGCCGTTCCGCAATCTGCTCGGCCTGCTGGACCAGCGGCTGGAGTCGATCAGCCTCGACCGGCAGGCGGGCCGCGACCTGCTCGCCCAGCACTTCGTGCAGCGCCGCCGCGCCGACATCCGGGACGACTTCCACGACGACGCGAACTTCCCGAGCGACCGCCTCTCGGCCGAGGTCGACTACACCCTGCACCCCGACTACCGGCAGCTCCTGAACGAGGTCATCGCCTACGCACGCGAGACGGTCCGCAGCGCGGACGGCGCCCTCCAGCAGCGCATCCGCTGGTGGTCGGCGCTCGCTCTGCTGCGCGCCCTGGGCTCCTCCCCCGCGGCCGTCCGCAAGACCCTGCACACCCGGGCCGGCGTGCAGGACGCCGACTCGGTGACCGAGGCCGACGCGATCGGCAGCCGTACGGTCACGGACCCGGCGGACGACGAGGCGGCGGACTCCGCCGACGCCGTCCCCGGCACTCTGCTCGCCCCGGGCGCCTCCGCCCCGGACGCCGAGACGCTGGACGAGGAGGACAGAGCCCGGCTGCTGGCCATGGCGAAGGCCGCCGAGGCACTCGCGGGCCCCGTCAAGGACCGCAAGCTGAAGCAGCTCATCGACACGGTGAGGGAACTGCTGGCGGAGGGCTACAACCCGATCGTCTTCTGCCGCTTCATCTCCACCGCCGAGTACGTCAGGACGCACCTCGACGCGGCCCTCAACAAGGGCGGCAAAGGCAAGAAGGGTACGGGGAGGACGGCGTACGCAGTCGAGGCGGTCACCGGCGAGCTCTCCCCCGACCAGCGTGTCGCCCGTATCGCCCAGCTGACCGAGGAGGACGAGAACGGCGAGGCTCCCCCGGAGCGCCGGGTGCTGGTCGCCACCGACTGCCTTTCCGAGGGCGTGAACCTCCAGGAGAGCTTCGACGCGGTCATCCACTACGACCTCGCCTGGAACCCGACCCGCCACGAGCAACGCGAGGGCCGCGTCGACCGCTTCGGCCAGCGCCGGGACGTCGTCAAGGCGGTCACCCTGTACGGCGCCGACAACGCGATCGACGGCATCGTGCTGGACGTCCTGCTGCGCAAGCACGCCCGCATCCGCAAGGCGACCGGTATCTCGGTGCCGGTGCCGGACTCCTCCGAGAACGTGATGCAGGCGGTCCTGGAGGGCCTGATCCTGCGGGGCGAGCGCCCGGAGTACGAGCAGGAGACCCTGTTCGCGGTGGAGTCGGAGGTCGGCAGGCGGACGGCCGAGCTGCACCAGGCCTGGCAGAGCGCCGCCGAGCGGGAGAAGACCTCGCAGTCCCGGTACGCGCAGAACGCGGTGAAGCGGGAGGAGGTGGCCCAGGAAGTCGCCGAGGTCCGCGCCTCACTGGGCACCGGCGAGGAGGTACGCCGCTTCGCCCGCCACGCGCTGACGGCCCTGCGCGGGATCGCCGGTCCCGTGCGCGACGAACCGGAGGGCTTCACCCTCAACTCCGAGGCGCTGCCCGCGGCGTTGCGGGACGCCTTCGCCACCCTCCTCGGCCCGCGTCACCCCCGCCCGGTGGCCTTCCACGCCACCCCGACCGCCCCGCGCGGCGAGGTGGCACTGACCCGCACCGACCCGGTGGTGGCGGCGGTGGCCCGCTTCGTGCTCGACGCGGCGTTGGACGACCTGATGCCCCCGTGGCAGCGTCCGGCCCGCCGCTGCGGAGTGGTCCGTACGACGGCGGTGACCAAGCGCACCACGCTCCTTCTGGTCCGCTACCGCTTCCAGCTGTCACTGCCGGGTCGTGACGGCGTGGTCCGGCCGCAACTGGCCGAGGACGCACGCCTGTTGGCGTTCCGCGGCTCTGCGGCGAACCCAGACTGGCTGCCGGAGGACGAGGCGATCGCGCTGCTGGAGGCACGCGCGGCGCAGAACACCGACCGCGCCTTCGCCCAGGACCGCGTCGAGGGCATCCTCGGCTCCCTGGAGTCCCTGATGCCCAACCTGGAGGAGCACGGCGAGGACCTCGCGGCCCGCCTCCTCGACTCGCACCGCCGGGTGCGCGGTGCCTTCCGCGACGTACGCGGCGTGAGTGGCCCGTTCCGCCGGGGCCTGCGCGTGGACGTCCAGGGCCGCCCGGACGTGCTCGGCGTGTACCACTACCTGCCGGTCCCCGTCCTCGAAGGCACGGACGCCGCGACCATGAACGGGGAAGCCCTCTGATGAGCCTCGCGAAGACCGTCGTCACCGACTCCGTTCTCACCGTCGGCGGCCTGTTGCCGCCGGACATGCTGACCCGCGTCCGCGACGGCAAGGACGTGCCGGGCGCGCAGCCCAAGGACTACGGCCTGTTCGCGGCCAACGACACGGTCCGTGACGCGGCCGAGCGGTCCTGGGCCTATCTGAAGGGCGTGTGGACGGCCTACCAGGACGCGCTCGACAAGGACGGCGCCCTCGACAACACGGGCGTCCCTGCGGTGGGCGTGACGATTGAGCGCTGGCTGCTGCCGCTGTTCGAGCAGCTGGGCTACGGCCGCCTGGCGAACGCCCCGACGGGCGGCCTGATGTCCGCTGACGGTGAGAAGCGGTTCGCCGTCAGCCACGTCTGGCAGGCGGTGCCGGTCCATCTGACCGGCTGGAACGTCGAGTTGGACCGCAGGGCAGCGTTGGTGCCGGGCCCGGCCCCGCAGTCGCTGCTCCAGGAGTACCTGAACCGCAGCGGCCAGGCCACCCTGTGGGGACTCCTGTCCAACGGCCGCCTGCTGCGTCTGCTCCGCGACTCGACGTCCATGGTCGGCTCGGCCTATGTCGAGTTCGACATCGAGGCCGTCTTCGAGGGCGACCGCTTCGCCGACTTCCTCCTCCTCTGGCGCCTGACCCACCGCTCCCGCTTCGAACCGCGAGGGGAGAGCGGAGCGGCCGCGTGCTGGCTGGAGAAGTGGCGCACGGAGGCGATCGCCAGCGGCACCCGCGCCATGGAGCAGCTCCGGCTGGGCGTGGAGAAGGCCCTGGTGACCCTGGGCAGCGGCTTCATCCAGCACCGGGACAACGCCGAGTTCCGCCGGAAACTGGACGAGTCCGAGGTGACGGTCCGGGCCATGCACCCGGCGCTGCTGCACCTAGTGTACCGGCTGCTGTTCCTGTTCGTGGCGGAGGACCGCGGCCTGCTGGTCCCGGAGGACGCCTCGGCCGAGGTGCGTGAGCGCTACGAGAAGTACTTCTCGACGGCCCGCCTGCGCCGTACGGCCACGCGCCGCACCGGCGGCCCGCACGGCGACCAGTGGCACGCGCTGCGCCTGGTCCTGGAGGGGCTGGGCCGGGAGGGCGGCCGGCCCGAGCTGGGTCTGCCGGGGCTGGGCGGCCTGTTCGAGCGTACGGAGGCGGACGCGGTCCTGGACGGCCTGGAGCTGCCGAACGAGGCGCTGTACACGGCGGTGAAGGCACTGTCGGTGGTGATCGACCCGAAGCTGGGTCGTCCGCGCCGGGTCGACTACCGCCACCTGGGCGCGGAGGAACTGGGCTCGATCTACGAGTCGTTGCTGGAGCTGGTGCCGCGCTTCAACCCCGCTGCGAACACCTTCGAGTTGCGCACGCTGGCGGGCAACGAGCGCAAGACAACCGGCTCCTACTACACCCCGACCCCGCTGATCGACTGCCTGCTCGACTCGGCACTCGACCCGGTCATAGACGACGCGGTCAAGTCGGGCGCGACGCCGGAGGAGCAGGAGGCAGCGCTGCTGCGGCTGACCGTCTGCGACCCGGCGTGCGGTTCGGGCCACTTCCTGGTGGCGGCGGCCCGCCGTATCGCCAAGCGGCTGGCGGCAGTTCGGACGGACTCGCCGGAGCCGAGCGCGGAGGCGACGAGGACGGCGTTGCGGGACGTGATCAGCCGGTGCGTCTACGGCGTGGACCTCAACCCCATGGCCGTGGAGCTGGCCAAGGTGTCGCTGTGGATCGAGTCCCTGGAGCCGGGCAAGCCGCTCAGCTTCCTCGACTCGCACATCAAGTACGGCAACGGCCTGGTCGGCGCGACACCGAAACTGCTGGCGGAGGGCTTGCCGGACGACGCCTTCAAGCCCATCGAGGGCGACGAGAAGAAGTGGGTCACCGGGCTCAGGAAGCGCAATCAGGCCGAACGGGAGGCCTGGAAGGCGCGCTTGGCTGGCGTCCACCAGGGCGAGCTGTTCGGGTCGACGACGGCGTTGGCGGCCTCGAACAGGAGGCTCGCGAAGCGGGCCGCGGGGATCACGGCGGCGCGGAACGACAAGTTGCACTACGTCCACAAGCAGCGGGACGCGTATGTGGAGCTGACAGAGGGTCCCGACTCGGAGTACGTGCGGGAGCGGGATCTCGCCGACGCGTGGTGCGCGGCGTTCGTCTGGGAGAAGACCGAGGAGGCGCGTCCGCCGGCGCTGACGGTGGAGGGGCTGCTGGCGCTGCGGGAGGGCGGCTGGGCCAAGCTGCCGGAGGGCACGCGGGGGGAGGTCGCCCGGCTGCGGGACGCGTACCGGTTCTTCCACTGGCATCTGGAGTTTCCCGAGGTGTTCTCGGTGCCGGAGGACTCGGATGTGTCGGCCGTGGGGGTGGATGAGCGGACCGGGTGGGGCGGGGGGTTCAGCTGTGTGCTGGGGAACCCGCCGTGGGAGCGGGTCAAGCTCCAGGAGCAGGAGTTCTTCGCCACGCGCAGCGAGAAGATCGCGACGGCGGCGAACAAGGCGGCCCGGGAGCGGCTGATCAGGGCGTTGGCGACGAGCGAGGAGCGCGCGGAGCGCGACCTGCTCAAGGACTTCGTCGCGGCCAAGCGCGTGGCGGAAGGCGTGAGCCATCTGCTGCGCGACTCCGGGCGCTTCCCGCTGGCGGGCCGGGGCGACGTGAACACGTACGCGGTGTTCGCCGAGACGGCGTCCCACGGGATCGCCCCGCACGGGCGCTTCGGCCTGGTGCTGCCGACGGGCATCGCGACGGACGCGACGACGGCGCCGTTCTTCTCGGACCTGGTGCGCAGTGCGCGGCTGGCGTCCTTCTTGGACTTCGAGAACGAGGCGTTCATTCTGAGCCGGGCCGTGCACCACTCGGTCCGCTTCTGCCTCCTGACGGTCGCGGGCCGCGAGGAGCGGGTGCGAGAGGCGTCGTTCGCCTTCGGCACGCGGTACATGGAGGACCTGCCGACCCGCCGCTTCGCGATGCCGCCGGAGGAGATTCTGCTGGTCAACCCGAACACGGGTACGTTGCCGGTGTTCCGGTCGCGGCGGGATGCGGAGATCACGCTGGGGATCTATCGCCGGGTGCCGGTGCTCATCCGGGAGGGGGATCCGGAGGGCAACCCGTGGGGGCTGTCGTTCATGACCATGTTCCACATGTCCAACGACTCCCACCTGTTCCATACACAGGACGAGTTGGCGGCCGAGGACTGGACCCTCAACGGCAACGTCTTCGAGCGGGACGGCAAGCGGTACCTCCCGCTGTACGAGGCGAAGATGCTGCACCACTTCGACCACCGGCTCGGCACGTACGAGGGGCAGACCGAGGCACAGGCCAACATGGGGACGCTGCCTCGGCTGACGCCGGAGGAGCATGATGATCCGGGGTTCGTGCCGATGCCGCGGTACTGGGTGCCGGAGTTCGACGTGTTCGCCGGGAAGAAGGACAGGAAGGGCAAGCCGGTCGCGGAGCCTGGGGTGGCTTCGCGGTTGGCGGAGCAGGGTTGGGACAGCGAGTGGCTGACCGGCTTCCGGAAAATCTGCCGATCGACCGACCGCCGCACGGTGCTCTCGTTCGCCTTCCCCGCCCACGGCCTCGGCGACTCGGCCAACCTCATGCTGCCCACCGCAGATGGCAGCCGAGCCGCTCTGTACGCGAACACGACGGCCTTCGCTCTCGACTACGTGCTCCGTCAGAAGCTGGCCGGCACGAACCTGAACTTCTTCCAGTTCGAGCAGCTCGCAGTGCTCCCTCCAGGCGCCTACGAAGCCGAGGAGCCCTACCTGGACGGCCGAGTCGCCGACTGGCTCGGGGCTCGCGCTCTGGAGCTCGTGTACACCAGCTCCAGCATGGCCTCCTTCGCTGCCGACCTCGGTGACGACGGCCCCCCGTTCCGCTGGAACGAACCCCGCCGCGAACTGCTCCGCGCCGAGCTGGACGCCGCCTTCTTCCACCTCTACGACCTGGACCGCGACGAGGTTGACCACATCATGGAGACGTTCCCCATCGTCAAGAGGGAGGACGAGGCCACCCACGGCACCTACCGCACCAAGACCCTGATCCTCGACATCTACGACCGCATGGCCGAGGCCCGCACAACCGGCACCCCCTACCAGACTCTCCTCGACCCACCCCCCGGCCACGGCCCCCGCCACCCCGCATAACCTCACGCACCCCACCCCCACTCCTCGCCTGAGCACCCCCACCGGCGCGCAGCCCACCCCGGGCCGCGCGTCGACTCGGCGCACACCGCCCGCCCACCTCACCGCACAGGCAGCCGCCCATGGAACCCCGCAACTACCGCATGGTGGTCTCGACCGCTCAGGACTTCGTGACGGCCTCGGCCGAAGCCGACCGCCAACTGCACCGCTGGCTTGGCGAGATCAAGCGACTGGACACGTCCGCACTGGACGAGGGCCGCAACGAGTTAGCGAACGGCATCACACTCGACCACGATGCCGCTGCCGGCCGGCACGGCTCGTACTCGCGCTGGCGCCTCCGCGAAACCCGCCCGAAGAACCAGGGCACATGGCAGTCCACCCTCGTGGTCCGCTCCGGCAACCGCGACGACGACCGCCGCACCTGGCTCCAGGTGGACATCGAGCACCACCCGGCGATCCCCGACCTCCACCCCATCAGGGCCAACACCCCTGGCATAGCAAGGCTCCTGCTCGACGCCATCCCCACGCAGGACGGTCTCGCCGACGTCGGCACGGTCCCGAAGTTCATCGAGCCGGAGGACGTGGAGGAGGTCATAGAGGAACTCTGCGACGAGAGCCGCCGACTCCCGATCGTGATCGCCAGCGTCCCCCACGGGCAGGATCCCGAGACCTGGACCGAGAAGGTCGTCGAACCGGCCTACAAGCATCTGACCGGCCTCGCCGTGATGTATGTCCTCAGACCGGACGCCCAGACCCTCTTCAACGCCGCCCTCACCTACCACCCCGTCTTCGGCGGCGGCCTCCGCACCTATCTCCCCGGCGTCGACCCGGCCTGGCAGCCCGACGCCCAGCGCCACCTGGTGATGTCCCGCACGACCGTCGAGTCGAACCCGAGGCGCGCGGCGGCCCTCCTCGCCGTCCTCCCCCAACGACTGGCACTGCGCCTCCCCCTTCCCGCAGCGCTGGACTCCCTCCCCGTCCAGCGCACCCGCCCCCGCCCGGCGGCCCACGGCTCCGGTCTGGACGACCTCCGCGCCGAGAACGAGACCCTCACGAAGATGCTCGACGAAGCCGAGCAGCGTGAGATCGCCAACGCGGATGTGCTCCGCGACCTGCGCCAGCAGCTCCAGGTCGCGGAGGAACAGGAGTTCGACCAGGCGGCCGAGAACCAGGACCTGTACGCCAAGCTCAAGCACGCCGAGCGCCAGATGCGAGCCCTTCAGATACGGCTGGAAAGGGCCGGCCAGTACGACCTCGCGCACGCCTCCGTCGACGCTCCGACCGACGCGCCCGCCACCTTCGCCGAAATCCTCGACCGCATGGGAGAGTTCACCCGTCTCCGCTTCACCGGTGACAGGCGCAGGACCCGGGAACTGGACGCCCAGTCCATCGGCAACTGGGTCGAGGTCGCCTGGGACGCCCTGCACGCTCTCGACAACTACGCCGCCGCGTCGGCCTCCGGCACGGCGGGCGGCGACTTCCGCTACTGGTGCGCGCACCTGCCGGAGGACTGCGCGTGCCCCTTCCCTGCGGGCAAGGTCAAGATGAAGGAGTCCAAGACCGTCGGCAACCGCGACGACTGGCGCCGCGAGCGCACGTTCCCGGTACCGGAGACCGTCGACCCGGCCAAGAAGCTGTTCATGGAGGCCCACCTCCGCATCGGCGGCGGCAACACTGTCTCCCCCCGCCTCTACTTCTACGACGACGGCCCGCACACCGGTCTCGTCTACGTCGGTTACCTCGGCCCACACCTGACCAACACGAAGTCCTGAGCGGGCGGCGCCTGGCGGAGTGGGTCAGCGTTCGACGGCGTACCGGACGAACGGGGCCCACTCCGAGTGGGGGAAGGTGAGTTGAGCCTGGGAGGGGGCTTTGGAGTCGCGGATGTGAATGGTGCCGGGCGCCAGAGCAGCTTCAAGGCATGCGCCGCCCTCGTTGCCGCTGTAGCTGCTCTTGAACCAAGCCAGATGTACGGATTCCGAGGTGCTCATAGTTCTGCCACCAACTTTTCGATCAAGGCGAGAGACTCCCGCATCGTAAGCGCGTCCGCTCTGATGCTGCCGTACTGCGCGGCCAGGATACGGACTTCCTCCGGAGCCGTGATCAACCTGCTGGAGCTCTGGGCCTCGGTGTATCCCAGCTGAGGCTTCCCTTTGGGGGTCAGCAGGATGAAGGAGCCGCCCATCCCGGCATGCTCTGTGCGGTCGTTCGGCATCACTTGCAGTTCTACGTTGCGCATCCTTGCGAGCCGCAGCAACTGCTCCAACTGCTCCCTGTGGACCTCTCGCCCTCCGAGAGGACGCCGCAGCACCGATTCCTCGATGACGGAAGTGATCATCGGCGGAGGCCACTTCATCAGGATCTCCTGCCGAGCCAGTCGGGAGATCACCCGCTGCTCGATGGTCTCCTCGTCCAAGAGCGGCTTACGCATCTCGTACAGGGCCAGGATCCGCCGCTTGGTCTGGAACAGCCCCGGGATGTCATGGCAGTTGTAATCGTTGATCTCAACCGCCTCCCGCTCCAACCGCGCGTAATCCCTGAACCACGCCGGATGCCGCACCCTCGCCTTCGCCTTGGCGGCCTCGACATCCTCGATCGCGGCCTTCAACACTCCACCGGCGTCCAGCAGTTCATCCGCGGCCGCCAGCAACTCCCGTTGCGGTGTTCGCCTCCCCCGCTCCACCGAGGAGATGAGATCCTCGCTGTATCCGAGCCGGTCCCCCAACTCCTTCTGGGTGAACCCACCCCGCTCCCGGAGCACCCTGACCTGCTTGCCGACCGCCCGCATCAGGTCGCTGCTCAGCTCACCCTCGTCGTACGGCTCCTGCGCCTCCGACACCCCGTACCCCCATCCACGTCACGACCGACACCCCGCAAGGAACACCGAGCGTGCCGGTACACGCACCCTCCGTACCGAAGGCTCCCTGGTCAGGGTAGAGCTACCCGACCACGCTCGGTGACATGAAGTCACAAATCACCGCCCTCCGGGAAGACCGTCTGGGCATGTCTCCCACTCCCCTGACAGGGAATACGAGACAGTCCGTCCACAGGCGGGCACACGGCGTGGACAACTCCCGGGGAGGTGGAGAGAATCCTGATCACACCGTCGGTCGCAGGAGTGGTCGGGAGCATCACCGCTCACCCCGGGGGTGTCGTGTGGGGGAAGGACGGGCGGGTGGGGGAAGGCAACGCCATGGGCGGCGCCGTGCCGCGCATCTCGCGGGGCATCGAGGTGTACGGCGGCAAAGACGGGGCCGTGTCGTGGAGCGGCGTCGAGCTGACGGCCGACGTGATGCGGGAGTTAGGGGCGGGACCGTGGGCCGAACGGGTCGGTGATCTGGAGGCCACCCGCGACTTCGTGACCCATCTGCGGGGGCTGGCCACCACCGACATGGAGACCGAGTTCATCGGCGCTCTGCTGGCCAGTGAGCCGGAACCGCTGCCGTGGCAGGTCGGCGAGGCCCTCGCCGAGGTGCTGCTGGAGCACTGGCACGGGGCGCTGTGGGTGTGGGACGGCGCCCGGGACCGGCGTACGCGCAAGGCGAGCCTCCCCGGCGCCGACCTGGTCGGACTGTGCGTGGCGGACGGCTCGGCGCGGCTGCTGTTCGGGGAGGTCAAGTCGTCGTCGGAGCAGTCCAGTCCGCCGGGTGTCATGACGGGCTCGGACGGCATGATCGACCAGCTCAAGAGGCTGTCCGCGAAGGACGACCACGTCACCCTCATGAAGTGGCTGCGCTTCCGCTGCCGGACGCCCGAGCACAAGGCGGCCTACCATACGGCAACCGGCCGCTGGGCGAAGTCGATGGGCAAGGACATCCAGCTCTTCGGCTGCCTGGTGCGCGACACCGCCCCGGAGCCGAAAGATCTGAGCAACCGCGCGGCGGAACTGGCCAAGACGGTCGTCGAGCCGATGCACGCGCTGCTCACAGCCTGGTACCTCCCGGCTGCGATGGCGACCTGGCCGCAGCAGGTGGGGGTGCTCGACGTTGGCTGATCTCGGCTGGCTCGAAGGTGCCCTCGACCCGGGCCTCGTGGCGGAGGCGGGCGAGCGGTCGCAGCGCGTGCTCATCGGTGACGCGCTGCGGGCCGTCGAGGGCGAGGTCCCGGAGGGGCCCGCGGAGGGCCGCGAGGCGGTCGACTTCGCGGTGGACGCCCTGGACCTGCTGGCATGGGACGCGATCGCCGAGGATCCGAAGGCGGAGTCCACGCGGCGGCTGTGCGGGCAGATGTTCGCGCTGGCGCGGGCCCGGCTGCCCGAGGAGGACTCGGTCGAGGCACGGCTCGAACTGCTGCGTACCGCCTGCCTCGGCTGGATCGCCGACGAGACCCCGCTCGCCGCCCGACTCCTCGCGGACGTCGAGCTGCCCTCCGTACCCGCCCTGGTGGACCACTGGGAGTCGCGGGTGCGGCGCGGAACCGCCGACGCGTGGCTGCTGTTGCTGCGCAAGCGCGGGTGGGACGACCTCGACACCCTGGATCGGCTGCTGCTACAGCTGCGGGAGGAGCAGGACGGGATGGAGTCGGCGTACCTCACCTGGGTCGGTGACGACGCCCGCCCCGCCGCATGGTCGCTCGCCGCCCACTACCACCTGCTCAAGACGGCGGAACTGCTCGCCGAGTACCTGGCAACCGGCGCCCTCATGCGCGAGCGCCGCCCCAGCCGCCACTACGGCGTGCGTGAACGCGTCCAGTCGCACTGCGACCGCGCGCTGGACGCGGCCATGGCCGCCGGTGACCCTGAACTGGAAGTGCTCGTACGGCTGTTGGCTGCCACCGCCGACCAGATCGTCGACAACAGCCTGTGGACGGTGGCCCGCGCGGTCAGCCCCGAGGTGAACGCCTTCGTGGCCTCCCTCGTCGACCGGGGCCGATCGCGCCCGATCTTCGAGGTGCTGCCGCCGCAGCGCGTGGCCCTCGCCGAGCAAGGACTGATCCGGACCGCGCACCGGAGTGTCGTGGTCAGCCTCCCCACCAGCGCGGGCAAGACCCTGATCGCCGAGTTCCGGATCCTCCAGGCACTCAACGCGTACGACAGGCAGCACGGCTGGGTCGCCTACATCGCCCCGAACCGGGCGCTCGTCAACCAGGTGACGCGACGGCTGCGCCGAGACTTCGCCCCTCTCGGCATCGGGGTGGAACGGGTCAGTCCCGCGCTGGAGTTCGACGGCCTGGAAGAGGACATGCTGACCGACCGCGGCGAGCGGCGGTTCCGGGTGCTGGTGTCCACTCCCGAGAAACTGGACCTGCTGCTGCGGTCGGGCTGGCAGGAGAAGATCGGGCGTCCGCTGTGTCTGGTGGTGGCCGACGAGGCCCATCACCTCGGGGTGGACGAGCGCGGGATCAAACTGGAGCTGCTGCTCGCGAACGTCAACCGGGAGGCCGTGGACGCCGGCTTCCTGCTGCTGACCCCCTTCATCGACAACGGTGACCTCATCGCCGAGTGGCTGGACAGCGGCAGCCGGCAGTCGGTCGGGCTGTCCGTGGACTGGTCCCCGAACGACCGCATCCTGGCCCTCGCCCGACGCGAGCACGCCCCGGGCAACGGCGGGTTCCGGGTCGCCCTGGAGACACTGGTCACGAGCCGGCGGACGCTCAGCGTCCCCGGCATCCTGCCGCTGGACGGGTACCGACCCCTCAAGCTGACCTGGTCGCAGGCGAAAAGCCCGACGAAGCTCGCCGCTGCCACGGCCACGGTCCTGGCCGACCGGGGCCAGACCATCACGCTCGCCGGGCGGCCCGACTACGCCTGGTCGATCGCCAAGACCATCGGGGGCGGCCGTCAGGAACTGACAGAGGTGGGCGAAGACCTCAGAGCCGTCCAGGACGTGGTGGAGGAGGAGTTCGGGACGGACTTCCCACTGGTGGGGCTCCTCGCCAAGGGGATCGGCGTGCATCACCGGGGCCTGCCGGAGGAGATCCGCACGCTGACGGAGTACCTGATGGAGGCCGGCGACCTGGCCCATCTGGTCGCCACCACGACCGTCGCCGCGGGCGTCAACTTCCCCGTGGCGAACGTCGTCCTGGCCTCCCACCAGTTCGCCTACGGCAACGAGATGCCCGCCGCGGACTTCTGGAACCTGGCCGGACGGGCGGGCCGGGTCGAGCAGGGCGAGGTCGGCCTGATCGCGCTGGCCGCACCGGACGAGATCCGGGCCGGGGAGATGCGCGCCTTCGTCGGCCGGCAGGTGGCGGACCTGAACTCCACCCTGGTCGCCATGGTGGAGAAGGCCATGCACCTCCACGGCCACCTCGACCTTCGGCTCCTCTCCCACACCCCGGAGTGGTCCGCCTTCGTGCAGTACCTGGCCCACACCTACCGGCAGATCGGCGATCACGAGGAGTTCGCGGAGGAGATCGAGCAGATCCTGCGCGGCACCCTGGGCTTCCAGGACCTGCGGCGCCGGGACCGGGGCTGGGCGGCCGAACTGACCCGCAGCGTAAGGGCGTACGCGGAACGGCTGACCGGTAAGGCGCTGGCACTGGTCGACAGCACCGGCTTCTCCTGGGACAGCGTGGAGGCCACCCTCGGCCGCCTGAACGCCGCGCGGATCGACCGCGAGGTCTGGCAGCAGCCCCTCTTCCAGGGAGACCGGCAGCCCCTCGCCCAGCTCGTCGGCGTCATGCTCGAAGTGCCCGAGCTGCGCGCCCAGTTGACCAAGGTGACCGAGGACCACGAGGGTCGCACCGGTGACTTCGTCGCCCGTGTCATGCAGGACTGGGTCAACGGCGCGTCAGTGCCGCAGCTGGCCGCCGACCACTTCAGCAAGGCCGAGGAGTCCGACCGCCTCAAGGCGATCACCAAATGCTGCCAGCGTCTGTTCGGCGACATCGCACCCACAGTGTCCTGGGGCCTGTCGGCCCTCCAATCCCTCACTCTGGGGCAGGAGTTCGCCGCCCTGCCGCCGGAAGCGCAGCGCGAGCTGCGCAATATTCCGTCGTACGCCTTCTACGGCGTACGCTCCGAGGAGGCGATCGCGATGCGGCTGGCCGGTGTCCCGAGGTCGGCGGCGGCCCGCATGGCCTCGGCGGCCCGCGATGGGAGTGCCACGGCCCCTGTGGAGGTCCGTACCCGTCTCGCCGGGCTCCCCGACGCTGCCTGGCAGTCGGCCCTGGGTCCCAAAGGACCGGCTTACCGGAGGATCTGGCAGATCCTCGACGGGGTGCAGTGAAGCCGCTACCCGAGCAGCCGGACGCTTGAGGACGCGCTGCCCGTCGTCCGTGGCCGGACCAGGGAGTCGGACCAGATGCGCAGTGCGGCTGCGCCTGGACGGCGTCGGCGGCCTACGACGAGGAGCGCCTCTGGC
The DNA here is from genome assembly GCF_044456945.1 of Streptomyces sp. NPDC050759. Classification (NCBI taxonomy): domain Bacteria; kingdom Bacillati; phylum Actinomycetota; class Actinomycetes; order Kitasatosporales; family Streptomycetaceae; genus Streptomyces; species Streptomyces sp. NPDC050759. The sequence goes on from NZ_JBITGI010000001.1 coordinate 384,891, forward strand.
GCCGTGGGCACCGTCCCGCCTCAACAGCCGCTACGTGCCCACCCTCCGACTGGCCGAGCTGATCCTCCGCGAGGCCTCCGTCGAGCAACGCGGCACAGACACCACGGTGAGCGGCCTCCTGCTCGACCTCGCGAAGGTCTTCGAGGACTTCGTGGCCGTCGGGAGGGACATCGTGAGCACCGGTCCGGCGCCGTCCTCGCCCAGCACGCGCTCGATCTCGATCAGGAGTCGCCGGTCGCCCTCGCCGGGAAAGGGTTGACACACAGACTAACTTGAGTACTATTAGTACGCATGCCAGCTATTGAGCTTGATGAGCGTACACACGGCAAGGTCATCTTCGCTGCCCGCCTCATGGGGTGCACCCCGTCCGAGGTGGTCAGGCGGCTGGTGGAGTCGCTGAGCACCCCGGAGGAATCCGGTGACGGGCCGCAGGACGTGCGCGTCCACGCCGTGTACCGGGGGGCGCGGGTCACCGGTCTCTTCGACCCGGCGACCCGCACGCTCGCCGTCACGGAGGGCCCGGCGGCCGGGGAGGTCTACTCCTCGCCCAGTGCCGCCGCCATGGCCGTGATCCAGGTCGTCAATCCCGACCGAACGTCCCCGCACGCGAACGGCTGGTCCTTCTGGCGCGTGACCCGCAGCGGCGAGGAGCTCAAGTCCCTGCGCCGGCCCGCCGGGACGGTATGAGCGACCGTCGCACAACCGCCGTTTCCTCCCGCCCCGTCGAAAGGAGATCCGTCCGTGACCTCGTCGCGCGAAGCCGCCACCCATCTGCTGATCATCAGCGACCACGAGCCCCTCGCCTGGGTCCTGGAGAACCAACGCATGGCGTTCCCGGCCGGCCGCACCCGGCAGTCACTCACCCTCGGCAAGGGTGACGAACTGCTGCTGTACACCACCCGCGGATGCTTCAGGAACCCGGGCCGGGATCTCGGCCGCGTGATGGGGCTGGCCACGATCACCAGCGACGTCCACACCCTTGACGAGCCCGTGGTCTTCCAGGAACGCCGTTTCACCGAAGGCTGTCGGCTGCGCGTCCACGGCCTGGCGCCCTTCAGGGAGGGCGTCGTCCTGCGCGACCTCGTGAAGGACCTCCAGGTGTTCCCGGATGCCGGCTCCTGGAGCGTCCGCCTGCGCCGGGCCTCGCTGCGGCTGCCGGACGTCGACGCGGCCCTGCTCAAGCGGGAGCTCCAGCCGCTGCTCAAACCGTACGACTCCGTGATGGGCGACTACGCGTTTACTCGTGCGTAGGCTGTGCCACATCGCACCGCACAGGGGAGGGACGGTCCGTTGCCGCAGCTGGCGTTCGCCAACACGTTCTGGGACAGGTTCGAGCAGTTGGAGAAGCCGGTCCGGGCGGGCGTGCGGAAGGCAATGAAGAAGTTCCAGCAACTCACCGTCGCGGAACTCCGGGCCGACAAGGGGCTCCATCTCGAATCCGTGGAGAAGGCCGCCGACCACCGGATGCGCACGATCAGGATTACCGACTTCTGGCGGGGCGTGGTGCTCGCTCCCGATGACGGAAGCGACACGTTCCTGCTGGTGAACGTCGTCCAGCACGACAAAGCGTACGACTGGGCGGCCAAGCGCCTCTACACGGTCAACACCGCGACGCGCGGTCTTGAGGTGCGCAACGTCGTTGCCATCGAGCAGCTCACACCGGCGCTGGAGCAGACGGCGGCGCAGGCGCGCACCCGGCTCTTCGACGGCTTCTCGGACGGGTCGCTCGCGCGTCTCGGAATCGACGAGGGCACGCTGAAGGCAGCCCGGACCATTATCGACAAGCCCCAACTGGAGGCGTTCGCCTCGCTGTTCCCCGAGGACCAGTTCGAGGTCCTGCAGTTCCTCGCCGAAGGATTCGACGAGGACACCGTCTGGAGAGAGGTCGTCGCGCTCCGCCGGCCCGCGGACCCCGGGCCGTATGATCCCGACGACCTGTCCTCGGCCATCGCCAACACCCGCAGCCGAATCACCGTCGTCACCGGCGCGGAGGAGCTGGAGGACATCCTCACGAAGCCGTTCGCGGCTTGGCGGATCTTCCTCCACCCCGCTCAGCGCAGGGTCGCCTACCGTGCGTCGTTCGGGGGCCCGGCCCAGGTCAGCGGCGGCCCGGGGACGGGCAAGACAGTTGTGGCACTGCACCGGGCGAAACACCTGCTGCAGCGGTCACCGCAGAGCAGGATCCTGCTCACGACCTACACGACGGCACTCGCGAAGTCCCTGCGAGAGAACCTGGCACTGCTACTGGAGGATGACGCGCTCATCCGCCGCGTCGATGTCACCACCGTCGACGCCCTCGCCCGGGACGTGGTCCGGCGCCGGCACGGCTCCGTCCCGAAGCTCAGCGACGACAGCGACGAGCGCTTCCGCTGGCGCAGGATCCGCGAGAGCCTCAAGCTCGACTGGAGCGAGCAGTTCCTCTCCCAGGAGTACCGGCATGTCGTCCTCGCCCAGTCGCTGTCCACCGAGGACGAGTACCTGAGGGCGGTGCGTCAAGGCAGGGGAACGGCGTTGGGGCCGGCCAAGCGCGTCCAGGTGTGGCGCGCAATGAAGCGGTTCGAGCAGGAACTGCGCAAAGACGGGAAGTGCACCTACCTTCAGTTGTGCGCGGAAGCAGCACGGCTGTTGCGCGAACCGACGGCCGGTGAAACTCCCTACGAACATGTCGTGGTCGACGAGGCCCAGGATCTGCACCCGGCCCAGTGGCGTGTGCTGCGCGGGGCGGTCGCGCCAGGGCCGGACGACCTGTTCATCACCGGCGACCCTCATCAGCGCATCTACGACTCGCGTGTCTCCCTCGGTTCGCTCGGCATCCCCGTCGCGGGGCGATCGAGCCGACTGCGCATCAACTACCGCAGCACAGAGGAGATTCTGCGCTGGGCGGCACGCCTGATGGAGGACGAGCCGGTGGAATCCCTCTCGGGCGAGGGAGTGGACTCGCTGGCCGGCTACCGCTCCCTCCTCCACGGCCGCCGTCCGGCGCTCGATCGCTTCAACAGCGAGGAGGCCGAACTGGCCGCGGTCGTGGAGCGGATTCGCGGCTGGGTGGCCGGCGGGGCAGCACCGGCGGACATCGCGGTGGCCGCACGCTTCCATCAGACGCTGGACAAGGTCAGGGCGCGACTGGAGCGGGCCGGGCTGCCCGCGGCCCTGGTGAAGGACGGACCGACACAGCAGGACCCCGGGGTGCGACTCGCCACGCTTCACGCCATGAAGGGCCTGGAGTTCAGGTGCGTGGCGGTGATCGGCGTGACGGCAGGCGCCTTCCCCTTCCCGCCGGCCATCACGCCGCCGGAGGTTGATCAGCTCCAGCATCAGGCGGACATGCTGACCGAGCGCTGCCTCCTTTTCGTCGCCTGCACTCGTGCCCGGGAGGAGCTCGCCGTGTCGTACAGCGGCAGGGCGAGCCGCTTCCTCACTTCCCTTCCGGAAGTCGGTCCTCACAGCTGGAAGTCGAACGTCCCCTGACCGCCGCCCCCAGGGTGGAGTCGCGGTGACCTGGGCACCTGCAATGTCCTTGGGCAGCGCGCCCGCGGCTCCTGCATGAGAGCCAGCACCCGGTGGTAGGCCTCCCGGTTGTACGGATCACGCTGGTTGACCTCGTACAACAGCCCCCACGGACCGCTGGGCAGCATCGGCTCGCCGGGGTTCAAGCACGGGCACCCTCTACATCGCGGACAGCCTCAAGGGCACCATCTGGTCCGTCCCGGCCTCGGGCGGAACGCCGACCCCGTTGCTGACCGACACCGCCCTCGCCCCGGTGCCCACCGAGGCCCTGCCGATCGGCGCCAACGGGCTCCGCTTCCACAACGGCGCCCTGTGGATCAGCAACTTCAACAAGGGCACCCTGCTGCGCGTACCGATCACCCCCGCCGGCGCTCCCGGCCCCATCCGCCAGGTCGCCGGCGGCCTGCCCAACATCGACGACCTCGGCTTCCTGACCCCCTTCTCCGATGTGGTGTTCGCCGCGCAGAACGGCTCCTCCTCGAACAACGGCCCGGACAGGGTCGTGGTGATCTACCCCAACGGCACCTACAAGCCCGTCCTGACCAGCGCGGACGGCCTCGCCTCGCCCTCCGCCACCGCGGTCCGCGGCGACCGCCTGTACATCACCGACGGCGGCGTCCCCGAGCCCCACGACCCGAAACTGCAGACCGCCAGGATCAACTTCCCCGCGCTCCTCGCAGGCGCCGGCCACTGACCCGACCAGACGGCAGCCGGGGCGCACGCCCCGGCTGCGACGGAGGAACACACCGTGCGGTACACAAAAAAACACAAACAGCAGACACGGCAGCGGATCATCGCGACGGTCGGCCGCCGGCTCAAGCACAACGGCATCGACGGCTCCGGCGTCGCGACCCTCATGAAGGACGCCGGGCTGACGAACGGCACCTTCTACGCCTACTTCGCCTCCAAGGACGACCTCGTCGCCACCGCCCTCGGCACGCCTGACGGCACTCAGCCTCCTCGGCATGATGGCCGGCACCCTGCAACTCTCCCGCGCCCTGACCGACCGGCAACTCGCCGACCAACTCCTCGAACAGGGCATCCGCAACGCCCTCGCACTGATAGACGCCGAGCAGCACGACTGATCGCTGCAGTCGGTGACCGGCCGGGGCTCCTCTCCCCCACCCACAGGGGAGCCAGGCCGGCTCAAGCGCTGCCAACGCAGTGACCTGCAGCGACCCGAGCAGTACACGGCCAGCTCATCGACACCGAACCCCGCGTCACGCCCTACCCGGCCGAAACCACCCGCCGCATCTGGGCGGACCACACCTTCAACGCCCTTCCGCTGCGCCCGGCCTGACCATCCGCCGACGCAAGTTCGCTCACACTCGGCTCACCAGGATCACCTCGGCGACGCCCACAACAGTGCCGCGGACGCGAGGCAATCACATGACCGCGGCTCATCGCTTGCCGCCCTGTACTCCTTGACCGATCGACGGTCCCCCCAATCCCCCTCCGGAGTTCTCCGTGTACCTCGCCTATGTCGTCATCGCTGTCGTGCTGTCCCTGGTGCTGGTCCTCTCTGCCGTTCCCGACCTCACCCGCGACCCGAAGATCACAGACGGGCTTAAGGCGATCGGGGTGCCCGACAGCTGGTTCTTGCCGCTTGGCCTGGTCAAGATCGCAGGCGCTCTGGGACTGCTCGCCGGCATCGTCTACCGACCGTTGGGCATCGCGGCGGCGATCGGTGTCGTCCTGTACTTCCTGGGCGCCGTGATCACGCACATCCGTGGAGGCGACACGAAGGGAATCGGCATCCCGGCCACCATCATGCTCGTTGCCGTTGCGCCGCTGGTGCTGGGTTTCGCGACGGCCTGATGGTGCTCCACGATCGCGATCAGACCAGCTCACCATCAGAGTCCCGAGAGCGGCAGACGAGTCGGGCTGTACGCCGGGTTCTGTCACCCAGCCGCCTCGCGGCGGCCGGGGAGACGGCCATCCATCTAGGACCGGCGTTGCCGCCGGCCTCGTGCGGTCTACCCGGGGACTCGGGCGGGCAGCCCTCGAACGTCCCCGCAGAAACACCAGGGTGTTTCCTTTTGACCTTGCTCCGGGTGGGGTTTACCTAGCTGCTCAGGTCGCCCTGGGCACTGGTGGTCTCTTACACCACCGTTTCACCCTTACCCAGCGCCGGAGCGCTGGGCGGTTTGTTTTCTGTGGCACTTTCCCGCGGGTCACCCCGGGTGGCCGTTAGCCATCACCCTGCCCTGTGGAGCCCGGACGTTCCTCGGGAAGCCCCCTGAGGGACTTCACGCGGCCGTCCGCCCGGCTCGTCTGCCGTGTCGACCATGTTACCGGGCGCGCGCCTCGCCTCTGTCCGGCCTGTCGGGCCGGGGTTCCGGCCCACGGCGGAGCCCGGAGTCGCCGTGCACGGCCTCGCCCTCGGGTTGACCCAGCACCGGACGGGTGGCGGCCCGCTGACCGGAGGCGGTCGCCAGTACCGAGCCCGCCAGGATCAGGGTGAAGGCCGCCAGGATGGTCGCCGTCAGGGGCTCGGACAGGAAGATCGCGCCCGCTGCCACCGCTACCGCCGGATTGACGTACGTGAAGACGGTTGCCCTGGTCGGGCCCGCCTCCTTGATCAGCTCCAGGAAGGCCACGAAGGCGACCGCGGTGCAGACCACGCCCAGGACGGCCAGCGCGGTCAGGACCGAGAGGGAGGGCATCGCCGTCGGCCAGGTCATCGCCGCCGCCGGGGCGTAGACCAGGGCCGCGAGGGCCAGGCAGGGGGCGATGAGCTGGAGGGTCGGGACAGCCTTGAGGTAGCGCGCGGCGATCAACGGGGCCGTCGCGTAGCCGATCACCGTGATCAGCACCTCGGCCAGGGAGCGGGCGTCGCCGCCCGTCAGGTGCGGGACCGTGAGGACTCCTACGCCGGCCAGGCCCAGGCCGAGCCCGACGACGCGCCGCACTCCCAGCCTCTCCGTCTCGCCGAAGAAGCGGGCCAGGGCCACTCCTACGATCGGGACGCCCGCGATCAGCAGGCCCGCTGTCGAGCTGGACAGGTGGCGTTCCGCGTCGGTCAGGGTCCACCAGGGGCCGATGATCTCGATGCACGCGAAGGCCAGCATCGGGCGCCAGTGGGTTCGAACAGTGGCGGGCAGGCCGCCCTGCCGTATCGCGAAGGGCAGGAGCAGGGCCGCGCCCAGCGCGCAGCGCGTGAACACCACCATCGACGGGGACAGCGGGGCGTCCACCGCCACCTTGATCAACAGGTAGGGGATGCCCCAGACCACTCCCATCAGGGAGAACAGGAACCAGCCGCGTGCAGTCATGCGGCCATGTTCGCCACGTCAGCGGCGGCCGTCTTGAACGCTGTTGCGGTACGCCGCCGGGGTGACCCCGAGGACCCGCCGGAACCAGCGGGTCAGGTGCGCCTGGTCGGCGAAACCCACCAGACCCGCGACCTCGGCCGGCCTGAGTCCGGATTCCAGTAGTCCGCGGGCCCGGTGCACCCGGTGCTGCGCCAGCCAGGCGTACGGGGGTATCCCCATCGTCGTACGGAAGGCTCGGAGGAGTTGGTAGCGGGACAGGCCCAGAGCGGTGGCGAGTTCGGCGAGGGAGGGGGGCTCCAGGAGGTCGTCGGCCAGGCGGTCCCGTACCGCGTGGGCGATGTGGGCGGCGCCCGGCACCGTGTCGTTCGTCGCGCGGGCCGTGGAGTGGCGGCGGGCGAGGGCCGTCAGCAGCCACGGGAGACGGGACTCGGTCTCCAACGGGTCGGGGCAGGCGCTCAGTTCGGCGTGGGCGCGGCGGAGGGCAGTGGTGAGTTCGGGGTCGTCGAGGAGGGGTTCGCGGAAGTACGGGAGGCCGCCGCCGAGGGTGCCTTCGGTGAGGAGGTCAGGGTCGGGGTACAGGGCGCGGTAGGCGTAGCCGCCGTCGGACGCTGCGGGGCGGCCGGTGTGCATTTCGCCTGGGGCGAGTACGACGATGGAGCCCGGGCCGGGGCGGAGGTGGTCGCCCCGGTAGTCGATGACCTCGGAGCCGCCGACGCAGATGCCGATGCTGAACTGCTCGTGCGTGTGCGAGGCGTAGACGTGGCGGTCGAAGCGAGCGGTCAGGAGGTCGAGCGCAGGGCCGCAACGGCCCAGCCGCGTCCTGGTCCACAGTGCCTGCTCCGCCACGGTCGGTCCCCCTGTCCGTCTTGCTCAGAGGGTGCAACGCCGTAGCGGTCAGAGAAAGTCCGCGGTCTCCAGATCGAAGGAGAAGGGGTCGGGCAGGGCGAGCGGCTTCCCGAAGGGGCGGGTGCAGTGTTCCCGGTAGTCGTCCTTCTCCGGATCGCTGAACAGGGTGACCGACGACGTCTCCCGGTCGACGAGCAGGTAGAGAGGGATGCCGCCGCGAGCGTAGCAACGCCGTTTGGCCTCGCGGTCCGCCTTGGGCTTGGTGGACGTCACCTCCAGGACCATGGCGACGCCGTCGCAGGGCATCCAGGAGTCGGCGCTCCCGAAAAGATCGAGCTCAAGAGGCGCGAGCGTGACGTCCGGAACCACGTGGTTCTTCGGACAGGCCTCACCGCTTCTCAGTTTCAGGCCCTTGTTCCCGGAGAAGTCCATCTCGATCCGCGCGTGCTTGATCACTTGCCGCACGATTCGGCTGATGTACTTCTCGTGCTCCCCGTCCGGCGGCGGCGTCACAACGATCTCCCCCTCGATCAGTTCGGCCCGGAAACCCTCCGGGGTATCCAGGGCCTGGAAGATCTCCAGCAGTCCCTCAGCCGGCGTGAGCGGCTCATGCGTCACGGCAGTCATGTCACCCCCCTCCTTCTGTCCTTCGCCAGACTGGGACATCGGAAGATCACCTGTCCGAGAGATCGGGAACCGTTCCCTCGATCGTGGCACACGATCATGAGCGACGTCAGTCGACGAGCTCACTGACCCGCAGGACCGGGGCCACCGGGAAGCACGCCGTACCCTGTCTCGGAGCTCAACCGAAGGAGATCGATCCCGTGCTTGTCCTGCTGCCTCCCTCCGAAGGCAAGGCGTCCTCCGGTCGTGGCGCCCCGCTGAAGCTGGAGACGCTGTCGCTGCCGGGACTCACCGAGGCCCGTGCGGCGATCCTCGAGGAACTCGTCGAGCTGTGCGCCGGGGACGAGGAGAAGGCGCGCGAGGTGCTCGGGCTGAGCGAGGGACTGCGCGGCGAGATCGCGAAGAACGCCGGGCTCAGGACCGCGGGGGCCCGGCCGGCCGGGCAGATCTACACAGGCGTGCTCTACGACGCCCTCGACCTGGCTTCTCTGGACGCGGCCGCGAAGAAGCGTGCCGGGCGTTCGCTGCTCGTGTTCTCGGGGTTGTGGGGAGCGGTCCGGGTGACGGACCGGATTCCGTCGTACCGCTGCTCGATGGGGGTGAAGCTGCCGGGCCTCGGAGCGCTGGGCGCGCACTGGCGTGCGCCGATGGCCTCCGTGCTCACCGAGGCCGCGGGGGACGGGCTCGTGCTCGATCTGCGGTCCTCCGCGTACGCGGCCGCGTGGAAGCCGAAGGGTGAGGTCGCGGGGCGGACGGCGACCGTACGGGTGTTGCACGCGCCGACGCGGAAGGTCGTCAGCCACTTCAACAAGGCGACCAAGGGACGGATGGTGCGCAGTCTGCTGTCGGCGGGGATCGCGCCCAAGAACCCCGCCGAGCTGGTGGAGGCGCTGCGGGAGCTGGGGTACGAGGTGGAGGCCGAGGCGCCCGCGAAGGCGGGGGTGGCCTGGTCGCTGGATGTGCTGGTGGACGAGGTTCACTGAGCACCCAGATGCGTATTGCAGCATGCGCAACGACCTTTGCGCATGCTGCACGCCGAGGGCAGGATGACGCCATGGCCCCCTCGATCCTGGACCTTGCCCCCGTCGTGCCCGTCGTCGTCCTCCAGGACGCCTCCGACGCCGTACCGCTCGCGCGCGCCCTGGTCGCCGGAGGGCTGCCCGCGATCGAGGTGACCTTGCGGACGCCGGTCGCGCTGGACGCGATCCGGGCGATCGCCGGGGAGGTGCCGGAGGCCGTGGTGGGCGCGGGGACGGTCATCACGCCGGATCAGGTGACGGAGACGGTCGCCGCCGGTGCGCGCTTCCTCGTCAGCCCGGGCTGGACGGACGTACTCCTGGCGGCGATGCAGGCGTCCGGGGTGCCGTTCCTGCCCGGGGTGTCGACCACGTCGGAGGTCGTGGCGCTGCTGGAGCGGGGCGTCACGGAGATGAAGTTCTTCCCGGCCGAGGCCGCCGGCGGTACGGCGTATCTGAGGTCGCTCGCCGGGCCGTTGCCGCAGGCGCGGTTCTGTCCGACGGGAGGGATCGGGCCCGAGAATGCTCCCCAGTACCTGTCTCTGCCCAACGTCGGCTGTGTGGGCGGGACTTGGATGCTTCCGGCGGATGCGATCGCAGCGCGGGACTGGGGGCGGGTGGAGGCGCTGGCCCGCGAGGCCGCCGAACTGAAGCTGAGGCTGGAGACGCTACGGGCGCAGGTGTGAGGTGTCGTTGAGGAGCCGGACGCTCGCGTTGCCGTCGGCGTAGTACGCGACCGCCGACAGGGAGGCCGCCGAGAGTTCCATGCGGAACAGGGACTCGGGCGGGGCGCCGAGGGCGAGACGTACGAACGTCTTGATCGGGGTGACGTGGGTGACGAGCAGGACCGTGCGGCCCGCGTACGCCGCCACGAGCTTGTCCCTGGTCGCCGCGATCCGGGTCGCCGTGGCCGCGAAACTCTCGCCGCCGCCGGTGGGTTCGGCCTCCGGGTCGGACAGCCAGGTGTTCAGGTCGTCCGGGTAGCGCTCGCGCACCTCGCCGAAGGTCAGGCCCTCCCAGGCGCCGAAGTCGGTCTCGATCAGGCCGTCCTCGACGGTGACCTCGAGGCCCAGACGTTCCGCCACGGCGGCGGCGGTCTGCCGGGTACGGGTCAGCGGCGAGGCGAGGATGTGCTGGATCGTGCCCCGGTCGGCCAGGGCTTCGGCGGCCCTCTCGGCCTGTCCCCTGCCCACCGCGGAGAGAGAGGGATCCGTGCCGCCGCTTCCCGAGAACCGCTTCTGGGGGGTCAGGGGCGTCTCACCGTGCCGCAGCAGTACGAAGATGGCCGGCGCCCCCATGTCGGCCGGGGCCCAGCCGGGACTCGCGACGGCCTTGGCGGCGCGCACATCGGCCTCGGCCTTGGCCTTGGCAGCACCGACAGCCTCGGCGTCAGCAGCAGAAGACAGCTTCCGTACCGAACTCGCCGACGACCCCGAGTCCATCGCCTCGTTCGCCAGCCGATCCGCCCGCTTGTTCTGCTCGCGAGGGATCCACTCGTAGGTCACCCGCCCCGGCGGAAACACCCGCCCCGCCTCCAGAGCGAGCGGCTTCATGTCCGGATGCTTGATCTTCCAGCGCCCCGACATCTGCTCGACGACGAGCTTGGAGTCCATGCGGACGTGCACGGAGGCCGACGGGTCCAGATCGTGCGCGGCACGCAGTCCGGCCAGCAGACCCCGGTACTCGGCGACGTTGTTCGTGACGACGCCGAGGTACTCGTACGTCTCGACCAGCGTCTCCCCCGTCGCCGCGTCCAGCACCACGCAGCCGTAGCCGGCGGGGCCCGGGTTGCCCCGCGAGCCTCCGTCGGCCTCGACGATGAACTCCCGCACGCCCACCGCTCCCTACAGGCCGGACTCGGACGTGCGCACCAGGATCCGGCGGCAGTTCTCGCAGCGGACCACGGTGTCGGGCGCGGCCGCCCGGATCTCGTTGATGTCGGTGATGGCCAGCTCCTGGCGGCAGCCCTGGCAGGTGCGCTGGTACAGCTTGGCCGCGCCGATGCCGCCCTGCTGCTCGCGGAGCTTGTCGTAGAGCTTGAGCAGGTCGGCGGGGACGGAGGCGGAGATGACCTCGCGCTCCTTTGTCACCGAGGCGATCTCGCCGTCCAGCGACTCGAGGGCCGCGTCCCGGCGGGCGGTGGCGTCCTCGATCTTCGACTGGACGGAGGCGACCCGCTCGGTCAGCTCGGCCACCCGCTCCTGCGCGGACTCCAGCCGCTCCATGACCTCCAGGACGATGTCCTCGAGGTCGCCCTGGCGCTTGGCGAGGGAGGTGATCTCGCGCTGGAGGTTCTCCAGGTCCTTGGGCGAGGTCACGGCTCCGGAGTCCAGGCGCTGCTGGTCGCGGGCGGCGCGCTGGCGCACCTGGTCCACGTCCTGCTCGGCCTTGGTCTGCTCGCGGGCGGTGTCGCTCTCCTCGGTCTGGGCGGCCACGAGGAGGTCCCGCAGCTGGGTGGCGTCCTTGGTGAGCGACTCGATCTCGGCGTGCTCGGGCAGCGACCTGCGCTTGTGGGCGAGCTGCTGGAGGCGGACGTCGAGGTCCTGGACCTCGAGAAGTCGGATCTGGTCGGCGGGCGCGGCGTTCAGTTGGGGGCTCCAGGTGAAGGGGAGTGGCTGGTCCAGGGGTCGGTGACCGTCCTGGAGACGTGCACGCGCAGGTCCCAGCCGTGGCGGTCGGAGATCTCGTCGAGCTGGGCGGCGGCCAGTTCGCACCAGGGCCACTCGGTGGCCCAGTGCGCCGCGTCGAGCAGCGCGAGAGGACTGTGGGCGCGGGCCTCGGATACGGGGTGGTGGCGCAGGTCCGCGGTGAGGAAGGCGTCGACGCCGGCCGCGCGGACCTGGTCGAAGAGGCTGTCGCCGGAGCCGCCGCTGACGGCGATCGTGCGGACCGTGGCCTCGGGGTCGCCGGCCACGCGGATGCCCTGCGCGGTGGCGGGCAGCCGCTCGGCGGCCCGCGCGGCGAGCTCGCGGACGGTCATCGGGGGGTCCACCTCGCACACCCGCCCCAGCCCCCGGCACCCCGACGTGTCCGTCGGGTCCGGCACCAGCGGCCCTACGACCCGGAGGTCGAGCGCGCCCGCGAGCGCGTCCGAGACGCCCGGGTCGGCGGTGTCCGCGTTGGTGTGGGCGACGTGCAGCGCGATGTCGTTCTTGATGAGGGTGTGGACGACCCGGCCCTTGAAGTGCGAGGCCGCCACGGTCGTCGTACCGCGCAGATAGAGGGGGTGGTGGGTGACCAGCAGGTCCGCGCCCAGCTTCACCGCCTCGTCGACGATCTCCTGGACCGGGTCGACGGCGAAGAGGACCCGCGTGACCTCCTGGTCGGGTTCGCCCACGACGGTTCCGACCGCGTCCCAGGACTCGGCCCGCTCGGCGGGCCACAGGTTCTCCAGCGCGGCGATGACTTCAGACAGACGGGGCACGGGGAAAGGCTACCTGCCTGGTCTGTCCTGCTGAACCCGAGCTGCCCACGGCTGTCCCGCTCAGCACAGTCGCCCCGGTTTCCTCAGGCGAATCGTTCCTGGGCCACCCCTTTGTGTGAAGGGGGAGCCCGCCCGTCCCACGCCTGTGCGTGCGAAAACTAGTTTCGTGGCCGGAGGTGACCGGACGATGACGGCCTGTGCCATCGAACCCGCGGCGGCGAACGAGGAGAACGCCGAGAACGCGGACGGGGAGACCCCGCGGACGGAGTACGCGATCGCCGAGAACGGGCAGACACCGCGGACCGGGAACGGGGAGACCCCGCGGACGGAGTACGCGATCGCCGAGAACGGGCAGACACCGCGGACCGGGAACGGGGAGACCCCGCGGCCGGAGTGCGTGATCACCGTCGACGGCTCCTATGCGGCCCGTCTCGCCCAGGACGGCGGCTCGTGGTTCCCGGAGCGCTGGACGCTCGACGGCCCGGAGCCCTACGCGGTGCCGCTGCCGGGCAACCAGCCCGAGGAGCCCGGCACCGAGGTGCAGCCGATGGGTGACGGACGGGTGCTGATCAGGCGGTTCGCGGACGGGCGGCACACCTTCTCGCTGCTCTACCCGACCGGCCCGACCACCGGAGAGCTGCCGCTGGGCGCGGTCGAGTGCCCGGAGGAGGGGGCGCTCCTACGGCTGCTCCCGCCGGCGCCGGGCGGTGAGAAGGCGTACGCCCTCGCCGTGGGCCCGCGCTCCAGTGCCGTGTGGCTGGTGGCGGGCGGTGCCTTCGGCCCTGAGCACCTCGCGGAGATCCCGGGGCGCTGCTCGGGCGGGGTGTGGCTGGACCGGACCGGGCGGATGCTGGCCCTGGACCGGGAGGCCGGCGGGCGGACCAAGGCGGTCGTGGTCGATCTGGGGCGCGGTGGGGAGGTGTCGCCGCTGCTGCAGATCGCCGACGGCAGCGATGACCGGCTGCTGCTGGCCGACCCGGACAGCGGGCTGCTGCTGATCTCCTCGGACGCGCCTTCTCCGGGGCGGGCACGGCTGGGCTGGGGGGTGCTGGGCAGCACGTTCCCGGTGCGGTTCCCGGAGTGCCTGCGGGTGCCGGACTGCGCGGTGACGCCGTTCGCGATCCAGCCCGGGCAGGTGTTGACGCCGGAGAGCTGCGGGGTGGCACTGCGCATCGACGGCCCGATGGGCGGCTGGGTGGGGGTGTGGCGGCCCGCCGCACGGCAGGTCCAGCATCTCCCGGGTCCCGAGGGGTGGTTGGCGGGTTCCGGGCTGTGGACCGAGGCCGGTGAACTGCTCCTGCCGTACGCCACGGCCGACGCGCCGTGCGGGGTGGCGCGGTGGGCGGCGGCACCGAGGAGCGGGGCCCTCACCGGGGAGGCGGAGGGCCCGGGGGGAACGGGGACGGGGGACGCGGGCCCGGAGGGTCCGGAGGGCGGCGGCGGAACGGCCGCGCAGTCGCCCGAACCGGGTCCTCCGGAGCCTGTCGTGGCACGTCCTGTGCCCTTGCAGCAAGCCCCGTTGGGCAATCTTGTAACGAAGTAGTGCCGGTTGGCCCGGCCGCCTGGATTCGGCCCTGTGTGCGCCGGTTAAACTCGCCCCGCTGTAAAGAAAGATCATGTTGACGGGGTGAATTTCTTCCATGAGCGACGCCAGCACGAACCAGTCGACTGCAGACGTCCAGGAGTCCACGGGCCACGGTAAGCACCGGGGTCCGGTCTCGGTCCAGGACAGCGAGACGGCCCCGCGTGGCCGTCACCGCAAGTCGGTCGAGCAGTCCGAGGCCGCGGCCTGAGGGCAGACGACGACACACGGCCCGCTCCTTGTCCGAGGAGCGGGCCGTTGCGCGTCCACTCCCCCTACTCCCTTTACTCCCTCTTGAGTCCCAGCACTTCGGCCGCCGCGAACGTCTCCCCCGCCGGCCGCCGCGCGTAGTGCGGGGTGAGCAGGGCGTCCAGTTCGTCGTAGGTGAAGGTGTCCTGCTTGCTGTCGAACTTGGCCTGCACCCTTGGTCGTTCGACCACCACGACCATCCCTCCGTGGACGACCAGCAACTGGCCGTTGACGCGCTCGGCCGCCGGTGAGGCCAAGTAGCCGACGAGCGGGGCGACATGCTCGGGGGCCAGGGGGTCGAGTCCCGACTCGGGCTGCTCGAGGCCCGCGAAGACGTCTTCGGTCATCCGGGTGCGGGCGCGCGGACAGATGGCGTTGGCCGTCACGCCGTACTTGGCGAGCGCGAGGGCCGTCGAGGTGGTGAGCCCGACGATTCCGCCTTTTGCGGCCGCGTAGTTGGGCTGTCCCGCGGACCCGGCGAGGAACGCCTCCGAGGAGGTGTTCACGATACGGCCGTACACCGGCCCGCCCGCCGCCTTGGACCGCTCCCGCCAGTGGGCGGCCGCGAACCGGGTCGTGTTGAAGTGGCCCTTGAGGTGGACCCGGATCACCGCGTCCCATTCACCTTCGGTCATGGAGAAGACCATGCGGTCGCGCAGGATTCCGGCGTTGTTGACGAGGATGTCGAGCTTGCCGAACTCGCTGATGGCCAACTCGACCAGATGACGGGCCTGTTGGTGGTCGCCCACGTCCCCGGTGTGGGCGACGGCCTGTCCGCCCGCGGACCGGATCTCGTCGGCGACCTGCTCAGCGGGGCCCGCGGATGCCTCGCCGGAACCGTCCCGGCCCGGCTGTCCGTAGTCGTTGACGACCACGGCCGCGCCGAGCCGGGCCAGCTCCAGCGCCTCGGCCCGGCCCAGCCCCCGGCCGGCGCCGGTGACGATCGCCGCGAGCCCTTCGAGGGGCAGTGGCTCGGTCATCGCGGCCCTCAGATCTCGATGCACGTACGGAGCGAGGCCCCCGTGCGCATCTGGTCGAGCGCCTCGTTGATCTCGCTCAGCGGCACCCGGTGGGTGATCAGACGGTCCAGGTCGACGCGGCCGGCCCGCCACAGGGCGATGGTCCGCTCGTAGGAGCGCAGGACGTCCCCACCGCCGTACATGGACGGCAGGATGCGCTTCTCGTCGAAGAACAGCTCGAACATGTTGAGCTGGAGGAAGTCGTCCATGGCACCCGCGCCGACGACGACGAGGGTGCCGCCGCGCCGGGTCGTCTCGTACGCCGTCCTAGCGGTCGCCGACTTGCCGACGACCTCGAAGACGTAGTCGAAGCCCTCGCCCGCGGTCACCTGCTGCTTGGCGTCGGCCAGTTCGTCCGGGGAGACGGCCCGGGTGGCGCCGAACTGAAGGGCGGCCTCGCGGCGTGAGGCGACCGGGTCGACGGCGACGATCTCGGCGGCGCCCTTGAGACGGGCCCCCTGGATGGCGGAGATGCCGACGCCGCCGCAGCCGATGACGGCGACCGACGAACCGGCCTCCACGTCCGCGGTGTTGAGCGCGGCGCCGAGTCCGGTGGTGACCCCGCAGCCGATCAGCGCCGCGATGTCGAAGGGCACGTCGTCGGGTATCGGCACCGCGCAGCCCGCGTCGACGACGACTTCCTCGGTGAAGGTGCCGGTGCCCGCGAAGCCGAACACGTCGCCGCCGGGGCGCCGGAAGTTGGGGGTGCCCGCGTTCATGAACCCGGCCAGGCACAGCTCGGTCTGGCCGCGCTTGCAGGCGGGACAGGCGCCGCAGGCGGGCAGCCAGCAGACGACGACCCGGTCGCCGGCCTTCAAGTGGCTGACGCCTTCCCCGACTTCGAGGATCTCGCCCGCGCCTTCATGTCCGGGGACGAAGGGCGCCGGCTGTGGGAGGACCCCGGCCATGGCGGACAGGTCCGAGTGGCACAGTCCGGTGGCCCGGACCCGGATCCGTACCCTGCCGGGTCCAAAACCCACCGCCTCGACGTCATCGAGGACCTCGAGCTTTTCCTGGCCGATCTCGTGCAGTACGGCTGCGCGCATGGTGCGGGCTCCCCTCGTACGGCGTTCTGGTTCAGAAGTGTTCGGAGTGCTCGGAGTGTTCGACGATGGTGTCGGCGAGGACGGGCGCGTCGTCGCGCTCCACGGCACCGACGGCGACCCGGGTGGACTCAGGCATGTGCCACATACGGATCCGCAGGGTCTCCCCCGGGTACACGACCCCGGCGAACCGGGTGGCGTAGGACCGCACCCGGGTCACGTCCCCGCCGAGCAGCGTGTCGACAACCGCCTTCAGCGTCATGCCGTAGGTGCACAGCCCGTGCAGGATGGGCCGTTCGAACCCGGCGACCTTGGCGAACTCCGGGTCGGCGTGCAGTGGGTTCCAGTCGCCGGAGAGGCGGTAGAGCAGGGCCTGGTCCTCCCGGATGGGCCGCTCCACGGTCCGGTCGGGTTCGCCGGTAGGAGGGTCGAGGCGAGCGGAGGGGCCCCGGTCGCCACCCCAGCCGCCTTCCCCCCGTACGAAGATCTGGGCGTCGTTGGTCCACAACGGGCCCTCGGCGTCCGCGACGTCGGTCCGCATGACCAGGACGGCCGCCTTGCCCTTGTCGTACACGGCGGCGATGCGGTTCGTGGCGGTCGCGGTGCCCTCGGCGGGGAGGGGACGGTGAATGGTCAGTGCCTGGCCGCCGTGCAGGACCTTGGCCAGATCGACGTCGATGCCGGGCATGGACAGACCGCTGATCACCCCCGGCGATCCCGAACCTGCCACCGTGGCGAAGCTCGGCAGGACGTGCAGCCGGGATTCGAGGGTGTAGCGCAGTTCGTCGGGATCGGTGGCGGGGCTGGGTTTGTCAGGATGCGAGCCCGCCCCGATGCCGAGGTGGTAGAGCTGGACGTCCTTGGTGTTCCAGGAGATCTCGCCGGTCCGGGGTTCGGCGGCGAGGGCCTTGGCTGCGTCGATGGGCATACGGCTCCTGACAGTGGCGGATCCGACCGTGGCGGAGTCAAGACCTCGGTACGGCCGTCCGCACCGTCGGCCGCACCGAGGTCGTCGCGGGCCGATCTAGAACGCGTTCCAGTCCGGCGCCCTCTGTATAGCCGAGCCCACCGCAGTTGTGAAGACTCCTGACGGTGTGTCAGGTGGGTCGTCGGGTGGGTCTCGCCCGGGTTCCGGGACCGTGACATTTGTACTGCCCAAGTCCGTACACGCACATCTGCCGCTCGGACTCCGCGATCCGTAGCGTCGTCGGTATGACAACAGGGGACAAGCTCTCGTGCCACGTGGACGAGATCCGCGAGAAGGTCCGCGAGGCGCGGAAGCACCAGCGGTACTACAAGGCGAACAAGAAGCGCCTCAACGCCGAGTGCAAGGCCGCGCAAAAGGCGGGGGAGGTCCCCGCGAACGCGGGCCTGGGCAGCGGGTTCGGTCTGCTGCCGTGGCTGCTGTTGGGGATGGGCGCCTTCTCCAACCTCTTCCAGGGCGAGGCCTCCAACCCGTGGATCGGCGGCCTGGGGCTGCTCACGTTCAACTCGCTCTACATCTACGTCGCCTTCCGCGCCTTCCACAAGGAGACCCGGGAGGCGGTCTCCACTCGGGTGGCCCTGGTGCTGATGGGACTGGTCACCTGCGGTCTGGCGATGACGTACGGCGGCAACTGGCTGCTGTTCTTCCCCCTGTTCGGGCTCGCGACGGGCGCGGTCGTACGGCTGCCGCACCTGCGGTGGGTGGGTGCGGTGGTGGCCGTGGTCGCCGGCGCCGCCTCCGTCTTCCACGACGGCTGGGGCGGACTCGACACCGCGTACGCCACATGGATCTCCACGATGGTGACGGCCGCGATCATGTCCCTCTCCGAGGCGGTACGGCAGTTGCGGGAGGCCCGCGAGGAACTGGCCCGGCGTGCGGTCGAGGAGGAGCGGCTGCGGTTCTCCCGCGATCTGCACGACCTGCTCGGGCACACGCTGTCGGTGATCGTGGTGAAGTCGGAGGCGGCCCGGCGCCTCGCCCCCCGCGATCTGGACGCGGCGCTCGTCCAGGTCTCCGACATCGAGTCGGTCGGCCGCCAGGCACTCACCGAGGTCCGCGAGGCGGTGACCGGCTACCGCGAGGGGAGCCTCAGCACGGACCTCGACCTGGCCGCCTCCGCCCTGCGCGCCGCGGGCATCGAGCCGGTCGTCCACCGCTCCGGCCAGCCGCTCGCCGCCCAGACCGAGGTCCTGCTGGGCTGGGTGGTCCGCGAGGCGGTCACCAACGCGGTCCGGCACAGCGGGGCGGAGCGCTGCGAGATCTCCGTACAGGGCTCGGCGGAACGGGTACGGCTGCGGGTGTGGGACGACGGCCGGGGGAGGGCGGCGGCCACGGCGCCGACCGTGGGTGAGTGCGGGGGTGAGTGCGCCCCTGAGAACGTCGGCACGGTGTCCGTCCCGGTCGTCGGCGGCACCGGTCTCAAGGGGCTCGCCGAGCGGCTGGCCGCGGCTGGTGGGTCGTTGGAGGCGGGCCCGGGGCCACGAGGCGGATTCGTGGTGCGGGCCGAGCTGCCGGTCGAGTCGGTGGCGCCGGAGCTGTCCGGGGAGCCGACGGGGGCGGTGCGCGGGGCCCGGATAGGCGAGGCGGCCGGGTGAGGCCGTACGGGTCGGTCCACTGTTCTGTTCTCAAGGATCTGGCTGCTTCCAAGAATCCGGCGCGTCGGCGCAACGACGTCGTACCCCCACCGCTCCCGCCGGCGCGTCCTACCCTTGGGCCGTGAACGAGATGCCCCGGGAGCACCGGGCCGCCAAGTCCATCCGCGTGCTGCTCGCCGAGGACCAGGGCATGATGCGTGGGGCGCTCGCGCTGCTGCTCGGGATGGAGGCGGACATCGAGGTCGTGGCCCAGGTCGCGACCGGGGACGCGATCGTGGACGCGGCGCTCGTCCACCGCCCCGACGTGGCGCTGCTCGACATCGAGCTGCCGGGGATGAGCGGTCTGGACGCCGCCGCCGAACTGCGCGATCAGGCGCCGGACTGCCGGGTGCTGATCCTGACCACCTTCGGACGACCCGGCTACCTCCGCCGGGCCATGGAGGCGGGCGCCGCCGGTTTCCTCGTCAAGGACGGTCCCGTGGAGGAGCTGGCGGTCTCGATCCGCCGGGTGCTGACCGGCGAGACCGTGATCGACCCCGCCCTTGCCGCGGCAGCCCTGAGCGCCGGCCCGAACCCCCTCACCGCCCGCGAGTGCGATGTCCTCAAGGCGTCCACCGACGGTGCGACGGTCGCCGACATCGCCGGCCGGCTCCACCTCTCCGAGTCCACCGTCCGCAACTACCTCTCCTCCGCCATCGGCAAGACGGGGACCCGCAACCGGATGGAGGCGGTACGGGCGGCGCGGCAGCAGGGGTGGCTATGAGCCCGGCGGTTCCCTACTCGATCACCTCCGCCGTCTTGTACTCGGTGCCCTTCGGCGCCACGCACACGAACCAGTTGTAGGGGGAGCCCGCCGCCGACCGGATCGCCGGGACGTCGGTGCCGGTCGCGGAGCCGGCCTTCTCCACCACCGTCGCCGTGTCGTTCGTCCAGGTGCAGGTGACGCGCTGGGCGGTTTTGGCGATGTAACCGATGACGAGACGGACGTCCGCCTTGGCGTCGGGCTGGAGCGCGAGCGAGCCGGAGATGAGGTCCGTGCCGGTCATGGTGTCCGACGTGGGGACCGTGTTCTCCATGATCTTCGTCGTCCTGTCGCCGTAGTCGCGGTACACGAAGTACGTGATCTTTCCGATGAGGTCGGAGGCGTTGTGGGCGTCCGGCGGGGTCTCACCGCGCAGGGCCATGGCGGCGCGCTGGGCCTCGGCCTGCTTCTCGTCGCGCGGGGCCGACCACACGTCGATCAGGACCCGCCACCCGGTGCCCTGGTCGGTACCGGTGGCCAGGGTGGTCTGCAGGACCCTGGACGGGTCGGCGTCGGCCGGGACGGGCGGCTGGGTCGCCACCTGGCCCCCGTCCCGACCCGGCAGGCCCGCCACCGCGAGGGTCGCCGAGGACCCCGCGAGCACCAGTGCCGTGGCTGCGGCCACCGCCCAGCGGCGGGCCCGGCGCCTGCGGCCACCGCGGAGCACCGCCTGGTAGGGGGCTATGCCGATCTCCACCTCGTCGGCGGCGTCGGCCAGCAGGAGGGTGATGTCGCTGTCGCTCATGTCGTGGCTCGTCTCCCGGTCCGCGCTCATCACTTCGGCCCTCCCTGCGTCGCCATGTCGGCCAGTCCTGGTATGGCGCGAAGTTTCGCGATCCCCTTGGCCGCGTTGCTCTTCACCGAGCCGACCGAACAGCCCATCGCCTCGGCCGTCTGTGTCTCGGTCAGGTCCTCCCAGTACCGCAGGACCACCGCCTCCCGCTGTCGGGGCGGCAGTTGGGCCAGTGCCGTCAGCAGGGCGCTGCGGTCGTCGGCCTGGGCGATGCGGTCACCGGTGTCGGCGATCTCGCGCACCAGGCCCGAGTCGTCCCCCCGCGCCAGGAACTCCCTGAGCTTCCTGCGGTGCTTGCGTGCGTGTGCGTTGATCATCACGCGTCGTACGTATGCCTCCGGATCGTCCGCCGAGCCGACCCTGCGCCAGGCCACGTAGGCCTGTTCGAGCGTCGACTGGACCAGGTCCTCCGCGGCGTGCTGCTCCCCCGTGAGGAGAAATGCCGTCCGCATCAGCCGCGGCCAGCGGCCGATGACAAAGCTCTGGAACTCCTCGTCCCGAGCCTGTTTCCGATCCCCCATGGGCACCTCCTAGATGTTTTAAGGAGTCCATGAGCCGCCCGGACCGTTGCCTCAGTTCGCGGAGATCTTTCTCGGCAGCCACGTCGGCATCAGCGCCACCCCGCAGAGCAGCACCCCGGAGGCGCTGACGGAGGGGCCGTCATGCTCTCGACCCGGCTCCGCTTCCCCAAGAGAACATAAAGAAATCGTTAGTACGCCGAAGCATCGGAATAGTTGCCCATGCATACGTAGTTCAAGCCACACGTAACCCGATCTTCCAGGCCCGGAGGCCTCGCTCACATGACGCACACGCCGACCGACCAGCCCACCCGGAGAGCGTCCGGCGCTGTCGTCCCGGTGCTCGCCTTCGCGGGCATCGTGGTCGCGGTGATGCAGACCCTGCTCGTCCCGGTCATCAAGGACCTGCCGCAACTGCTGGACACCGCACCCAGCAACGCCACCTGGGTCCTGACATCCACCCTGCTCTCGGGCGCCGTCGCCACCCCGATCATGGGCCGCCTCGGCGACCTGTACGGCAAGCGCCGGATGCTGATCTTCAGTCTCTCGGTGATGGTCGTGGGCGCCCTGGTCAGCGCCCTCACCAGCGACCTGCTCACGATGATCGCCGGCCGCACCCTCCAGGGCTTCGCGATGGGGGCGATCCCGCTCGGCATCGGCCTCATGCGCGACATGCTGCCCCGCGAGAAGCTCGGCTCGGCCATGGCCCTGATGAGCTCCTCGATCGGCGTCGGCGGCGGCCTCGCGCTGCCCCTCGCGGCACTGATCGCCCAGCACGCCGACTGGCACGCCCTCTTCTACGGCGCCGCGGGCATCGGCGCGCTCGCCATCGTCCTCACCCTCCTCGTCGTCCCCGAGTCCTCGGCGCGCGCCGAGGGCACCTTCGACGTCCTGGGCGCGATCGGCCTCTCCATCGGCCTGGTCCTCTTCCTCCTGCCGATCACCAAGGGCAGCGACTGGGGCTGGACCTCGGGCACCACGCTCGGCCTGTTCGCCGCGTCTGCCGTCGTCCTCCTCCTGTGGGGCGTCATGGAGCTGCGGGTGAAGGCCCCTCTGGTCGACCTGCGCACCACGGCCCGCCCGGCGGTCCTCTTCACCAACCTGGCGTCGATCATGGTGGGTGTCTCGTTCTACGTCGTCTCACTCGTCCTTCCCCAGCTGCTCCAGCTCCCGAAGGCCACCGGCTACGGCCTCGGTCAGTCGATGGTCGTCGCGGGCCTGCTGGTCGCTCCGCTGGGCCTGACGATGATGTTCACGGCGCCCGTCTACGCCCGGCTGTCGGCGAAGTACGGCCCCAAGTTCACCCTCATCCTCGGCATGCTGATCATCGCGATCGGCTACGGCGCGGGCCTCGGCCTCATGAGCGCGGCCTGGCAGAGCCTGGTCATCGCGGTGGTGCTGGGCGCGGGCATCGGTCTCGCGTACTCCTCTCTTCCCGCCCTGATCGTCGGCGCGGTCCCGGCCTCGGAGACGGGTGCGGCGAACGGGCTCAACACGCTGATGCGGTCCATCGGTACGTCCGTGTCGAGCGCCGTGATCGGGATGGTGCTGGCGAACACGGCGAACAACGTCGGGGGCGTCGCGGTACCGACCATGCACGGGTTCCGGGTGTCCTTCCTGATCGCGACCGGGGCGGTGGCGGTCGGGCTGCTGATGGCCCTGTTCCTGCCGAAGCCGAACCGGGCGCCGCAGCTGCGCGCGAGCAGCGAGGAGGAGGCGGGGATCGAGCGGGCCGACGAGGTGCTGCGCGGCTTCCGTGGCCGCGTCCTGGACGCCGCGGGCACGCCGGTCCCCCGGGCCAAGGTCACGCTGATCGACCGACGGGGTCGGCAGGCGGGCGCGACGCTCTCCGGTGACGACGGCACGTACGTCCTCACCGTCCCCGCCCAGGGCGCCTACGTCCTCGCCGCCCGCGCCACCGGCCACGGCCCCCTGGCCTCCTCGGCCACCCACGCGGGCGACGACCGAGCGATCGACCTCGACCTGGCCCTGCCGGGCGAGACGGTCACGGCCTGACCGACACGACACCGGACCGCATCCCCGCCCACCCCAGGGCGGGGATGTGTTGCGTCGGGGGCGCCCGGAAGGCCGTAGGACCGAACCCGCAGCCGCACTCGCCGGCGTTTCTCGGAACGGCCGCGATGCCGGGCCTCGGCCCCCGGCCCGCACGACGGCCGGGCCGACCAGGGCAGCCGCCCATCCGAACGACGCCCGCCCGGCGTCCGGTGCCAGGACGACGACGTACAGCGGCCGGGTCCGGACCAGCCCGGCGTACGCCGTCAGGCCCTCGCACAGCACCACGTCCTGTCGACGGCCGTGAAAACCCGGCTTCGGCGTATGCGTCAGCCGTCTGCCAACCTGGCGCCGGGCCGACCGGAACCCGCACGGCACGCCCCTCCGGCCCGCCCCCCGCGGCGACCAGCAGCATGCCCCCGCAGTAGGTTCCCCACCCCCTGTCCCCGTCCGCCCGAGGGTGCGGCAGCATGGGGCGTCCGGAGGGACGTACGGCGGCATCGCGGTCGTACGACGTCTGCCCGCACGCACGACCGACGACCGAGAGGAACCCCATGGCCGCGGCCGCACCCAAGCCCGAGATCCTCGCCGCCTTCGAGGCCGCCAAGGGGTTCATGCCCCTGGGTGAGGGGCTGGCCCTCTACGAAGCCGCCCTGGACGCGGGGCGGCTCGGGCTGCCGCTGCTGGAGGTCGGTACGTACTGCGGCCGGTCCGCGATTCTGCTGGCCGACGCGGCCCGGGAGGCCGGGGTCACCGCGCTGACCGTCGATCATCATCGCGGCAGCGAGGAGCAGCAGCCGGGGTGGGAGTACCACGATCCGGAGACGGTGGACGCCGAGCTCGGGCTGATGGACACGCTGCCCACCTTCCGCAGGACCCTGCACCGGGCCGGGCTGGAGGAGCACGTGGTCGCCCTGGTCGGTCGTTCTCCCCAGATCGCGAAGATCTGGGGCTCCCCGCTCGGTCTGGTCTTCATCGACGGCGGTCACACCGACGACCACGCGAACGCCGACTACGAGGGCTGGGCCCCCCACGTGGCCGAGGGCGGGCTGCTCGTCATCCACGACGTGTTCCCCGAGCCGGAGGACGAGTTCACCGGGCAGGCGCCCTACCGGGTCTACCTAAGGGCGCTCGCCTCCGGCGCCTTCACCGAGGTCTCGGCGACCGACTCGCTGCGGGTGTTGCGGCGGGTGCGGGCGGGGATCTGAGAGCGCGGTTAGAGTCGCAGACGTGTCATACGCAGGCCCTGAATTCGATTCCCCCCAGCCCCGCCGCCCCCGGCGCCGCCCGCTGGCCCTCGCTCTCGCCGTGCTCGTGCCGGGCTCGCTGCTCGGGTGGCTGGTGTACGCGGGGGTGAGCGGGGCGGCCGACGGCGGCGGGACCACGGCCGCGGCGAGTCCCCGGGCGAGCGCTCCGCCGACGGTCTCCTCCACCACCGCCGAGGACAAGAAGCCGCTCGGCTCGCTCGCGGGCAAGGTCGTCGTCATCGACCCGGGGCACAACCTCACCAACTTCCGGCACACGGCCGAGATCAACC
Organism: Streptomyces sp. NPDC050759; assembly: GCF_044456945.1. NCBI lineage: Bacteria > Bacillati > Actinomycetota > Actinomycetes > Kitasatosporales > Streptomycetaceae > Streptomyces > Streptomyces sp. NPDC050759. Next base: position 409,719 of record NZ_JBITGI010000001.1, read on the forward strand.
GCAAGGTGGACATCGGTACCAACCGCAAGGAGTGCGATACGACGGGGACGTCGACCAACTCCGGTTACACGGAGGCGAAGTTCACCCTCGACGTCGCCCACCGGCTGCGCACGCTGCTGGAGAGGCAGGGCGCGACGGTGAAACTGACCCAGGACGGCGACCGGCCCTACGGCCCCTGTGTGGACGAGCGGGCCAGGATCGGCAACAGGGCACACGCGGACGCCGTCGTATCCATCCACGCGGACGGCGCGAGCGCCGGGCAGCGCGGCTACCACGTGATCCTTCCTGGCCGCGTCCACAAGGGCATCGCCGACACCCGCCGGATCGTCGCCCCCTCCGCCGAACTCGGCGAGCGCATCGCGCACGACTTCGGACGCGCGACGGGCACGAACCCCTCCAACTACATCGGCGACGGCACCGGACTGGACACCCGCACCGACCTGGGAGGCCTCAACCTCTCAACGGTCCCCAAGGTGTTCATCGAATGCGCCAACATGCGCGACAGCAAGGACGCGGCCCTGCTCACGAACGGGGCCTGGCGGCAGAAGGCCGCGCAGGGAATCTCTGAAGGAATCGTGAGTTTCCTGCACGGGCAACGATCTGCGCACTGATCCCGACATACGCTCCGCCCGGGCGGACGATAGGGTCTACCGACGACGAGACGACCTACGAAGGACTTGAAGTGAATATCCGCTCCCTCACTCGAGGCGACGGCGTGGTGATCGGTGCAGCGGTGTTGCTGTTCATCGCGTCGTTCCTTGATCTCTACTCGGTCGACGGAGCCCCCGACGACGCCGACCTGCCCACCGCCTGGGCGAGCGGCCCGGTCGTGATGGGGGTTGTTCTCGCGGGCATCATCGGCGCCGCCCTCGTCGTCGTGTCGCGCGGCCTGCCGCAGCTGCCCAAGGTGGCGGGGCTCGACCTCGGCCAAGTCGGCACCGCGTTCACGGTGTTCGCCGCCTGGAGCGCCCTCGGGAACGTCTTCGACCCGCTGAGCGCGGCGGACTACGGCTCCAGTTCGAGCACGGTCAGCGCCGGTGTCGGCCTGATCCTCGCTCTCGTCGCCACCCTGGTCATGGCCGGGGCCGCCGTCGCCACCCCTCTCGTCCCCGCCCTCCAGGCCGGTCTCGTCCCGGCCCCCAAGCCGCCCCAGCCGCAGCCCTACGGCGCCCAGCCGCCCGGTGGTTACGGCTACCCGGGTGCCCAGCAGCCGGGGCAGCAGGCCGGACCGCAGGGTCAGCCCTACGGCGGTCAGCCGCAGCCGGGGCAGCCGTTCGGCGCGCAGCCTCAGCCGCAGGCGCAGGCCCCGCAGCCGCCGGCCGCGGAGTTCTCGCCGTTCTGGTTCGCCGTGCCGGTGCCGCGCCCGCTGTTCGCGGAGGACGGTTCGCCGACGCCGATCGCCGAACTCGCCCCGGGCACCTGGTACCTGGCCGTCGAGCAGCGCGGTCCGGGTCTGGTCGCCCAGACGCAGGACGGCCGTCGTGGCGTGCTGCAGGACACGAGCGGCATCCAGCGCGGCTGAGCCCAGCCTCGCGGTCTTCGAGGTCGTAAGGACGGCCCCTCGCCCCTTCCGGGCGGGGGGCCGTTGCCGTACATTCGCGAGCGCTCCCGAAGATCTGACGTACCGTCAGGAGGCGTCGTGCGACTCGGTCTCGCGCTCGGCTACTGGGGCCGCGGCCCCTCCCCCGACCACGTGCCGCTGGCCCAGGAGGCCGAGCGGCTCGGCTATCACTCGGTGTGGACGGCCGAGTCGTGGGGGTCGGACGTGTTCACACCGCTCACCTGGATCGCGGCGCGGACGTCGACGATCAGGCTGGGTACGGCCGTTGCCCAGATGGCGGCCCGCTCCCCCACCACGACCGCCATGCACGCCCTCACCCTGGACCATCTCTCCGGTGGGCGGGTCATGCTGGGCCTCGGGCTGTCCGGGCCGCAGGTCGTCGAGGGCTGGTACGGCCGTCCGTTCCCCAAGTCGCCGCTGACCGCGACCCGGGAGTACGTCGACGTCGTACGGCAGGTCCTCAGGAGGCAGGCGCCGGTCGAGCTGGACGGCCGCTTCCACTCCCACCCCTACCGGGGCCCGGACGGCACCGGGCTCGGCAAGGCGCTCAAGCCGATCACCCATCCCCTGCGCGCCGATCTGCCGATCCTGCTGGGCGCCGAGGGGCCGAAGAACATCGCCCAGACGACCCGGATCGCGGACGGCTGGCTGCCGTTGTACTGGTCGCCGAACCGGCCCGAGGTCTACGAGGCCTCCCTCGCCGAAGCCCCGGAGGGTTTCCTCGTCGCCCCCATGGCCCAGGTGCGGGTCTGCGACGACGTGACCGAAGGGCTGCTGCCGGTCAAGACGATGCTGGGCTTCTACATCGGCGGGATGGGCCACGCGGCCCGCAACTTCCACGCCGATCTGATGGCCCGCATGGGGTACGAGGAGCAGGCCCGCAGGATCCAGCGGCTGTTCCTGGAGGGCCGCCGCGAGGAGGCCGTGCTCGCTGTGCCGGACGCCTTTGCCGACGAGATCTCCCTGGTCGGACCGCGCGAACGCATCGCCGAGCGGCTGGAGTCGTGGCGCAAGGGCCCGGTGACGGATCTGCTGGCCCTGGCCCCGGACCGGGAGTCGCTGCGGGCGCTGGCGGAGCTCAACGCGTGAAACAAGCCATGACGCCAGGTTTCGTCAAGGAATTCGGGGCCATTCGAACAACATGTCCACTCAAACGCGCCGTGGTGCCAACTCAGCCGGGACGGTCATAGCGGTCGTCGCCGACATCATGGCCCTCATCCTGGGCCTGTGGATCCTGATGTACCTGCTGGACGCCAACCGGGCGAACGACTTCGTGCAGTTCATCCACGACGCCGCCCGCTGGCTCGCCGGCTGGTCCTACGACCTCTTCACCTTCGACGAGGCCTGGGCCCGGGTGGTCGCGGGCTACGGCCTGGCAGCGGTCGTCTACCTGTTCGTGGGCCACGCCATCGCCAACCGCGCCCACCGCCACTGAGACCCGACCGGGCCCACCGCCACTGAGACCCGACCGCGCCCACCGCCACTGAGACCCGACCGGGCCCACCGCCACTGAGACCGGACCGGGCCCACCGTCACTGAGACCCGACCGCGCCCACCACCACTGAGACCCGACCGGGCGCTCAGGCGCAGCAGTCCGGGTCGAGGCCCAGCGGCAGGCGTTCCCCGCCGAACACCGTGCAGGTGGCCTCGTGGCCACCCAGCGCGGCGACGGCCAGCAGCAGCGAGCCCGCCGTCCAGGTGGTCAGCTCCCGCGGCCACACCGCCCCGTCCTCGAACACGTACCCGGTCCAGTACAGCCCGCTCTCCGGGTCCCGCAGATGCTGGATCGACTGGAGGATCTCCAGCGCCCGGTCGGACTCGCCCGTCGCCCACAGGGCCAGCGCGAGTTCGGCCGACTCCCCGCCCGTCACCCACGGGTTGGGGACGACACAGCGCACCCCGAGAGCGGGTACGACGAACCGCTCCCAGCCCTCCTCGATACGGGACTTGGCCTCCGCGCCGGTCAACGCCCCGCCCAGGACCGGGTAGTACCAGTCCATCGAGTAGCGGTCCTTGTCGAGGAAGCGTTCGGGGTGCCGGCGGATCGCGTGCCGCAGCGCCCCGACCGCCAACTCCCAGTCCGGCTGGGCCTCTTCGCGCTGTTCGGCGATCGCGAGGGCACACCGCAGCGCGTGGTGGATCGAGGAGGATCCGGTGAGCAGCCCGTCGGTGAGGGCGCTGCCGTCGTCCTCCCGCTTCCACCCGATCTGCCCGCCCGGCTGCTGGAGTTCCAGCACGAACTCCATCGCCGTGTACACCGTCGGCCACATCCGGTCGAGGAACATGTCGTCGCCGGTGGACAGATAGTGGTGCCACACTCCTACGGCTATGTAGGCGACGAAGTTCGTCTCGCGCCCCCGGTCGGTGACCTGCGCGAAGTCGCCGTCCTGGTACGCCGCGTACCAGGAACCGTCCTCGTTCTGGTGCCGTGCGAGCCACTCGTAGGCCCGCTCGGCCGCCTCGTGCTCGCCCGCCGCGTCCAGTGCCATCGCGGCCTCGGTGTGGTCCCACGGGTCGAGGTGGTGCCCGCGGAACCACGGGATCGCCCCGTCCTCGCGCTGCGCGGCCAGGATCCCGGCGACGGTCGCGGCGGCCTGCTCGGCGGTGAGGACCCCGGGCAGGACGAGGTGTTCTGTCCGGGGAGTGGTCACGAGGTGGCCACCCGCGGAAGGTGCGGCTTGGTCGCGTACGCCACGAAGCTCTTGCCGATCAGCGGGTTCAGTGCCTGCTCGGCGACCCGGGTGGCCAGCGGCTTCTTCATGATGTCCCAGACCAGCAGCTTGTGGTACGCCTGCACCGGCAGCGCCTTGTCGTTGTCGACGCCGAACGCGCACTTCAGCCACCAGTACGGGGAGTGCAGGGCGTGCGCGTGATGGGTGCCGTACGGCTTGAGGCCGGCCTCGCGGATCTTCGCGAGCAGCTCGTCCGCCCTGTAGATGCGGATGTGGCCGCCCTCGACCTCGTGGTAGGCGTCGGACAGCGCCCAGCAGACCTTCTCGGGGCCGTAGCGCGGGACGGTGACGGCGATCCGCCCGCCCGGCTTGAGGACCCGGACCATCTCGGCGAGTACGCCCTTGTCGTCCGGGATGTGTTCCATCACCTCGGAGATGATCACGACGTCGAAGGACTCGTCGGGGAAGGGGAGGGCCAGGGCGTCGCCCTCCATCGCGGTGGCGGTGGCCCCTTCCGGCGCCTCGCCCGCCTCCTTCATCGCCGTGAACCACTTCGCGACCTCGCGGATCTCCTCGGCGTTCTGGTCGAGCGCCACGACCTGCGCGCCGCGCCGGTAGCACTCGAACGCGTGCCGGCCGGCCCCGCAGCCGAGGTCCAGGACGCGGTCGCCCGGCGCGAGCGGGAACCGGGAGAAGTCGACGGTCAGCACGTGGCCCTGCTTTCGGGATAGACACCGGTGTCTGTGGTCGGGGGTGCGACACCCCGGGAGGCCGCGGAGCGGCCGGGAAGCGTGGTGGCGGAGCCGGCGATCGCCTCGCGGTACCGGGACACCGTGCCCTCCGCGGCCTTCGCCCAGGTGAACTTCGCCAGGACCCGCTCCCGTCCGGCCCGGCCGAGTCGCGCCCTCAGGTCCGGGTCGCCCAGGAGACGGCTCAGGGCGGTCGCCAGTGCGCCCGGGTCCCCCGGCGGTACCGCCAGGCAGGTCTCGCCGTCGCGCCCCGCGACCTCGGGTATCGCGCCGCCCGTCGTGGCGACCAGCGGGGTGCCCGTCGCCATCGCCTCCGCCGCCGGGAGTGAGAAGCCCTCGTAGAGCGAGGGCACGCAGGCGACCTCCGCCGAGCGGACGAGGTCGACCAGTTCGGCGTCCGAGATGCCCTTGACGAAGTCGACGGCGCCTTCGAGGCCGTAGCGCTCCACGGCCTGGGCGACCGGGCCCTCGGCCGGCCGTTTGCCCACGACGACCAGGTGCGCCCCGGGGTGTTCGGTGCGGACCTTCGCCAGTGCCTCGACGAGGAAGACGAGGCCCTTGAGGGGGACGTCCGCGCTGGAGGTCGTGACGATCCGGCCCGGCACCACGCGCACCGACGGATCCGGCGAGAACTGGTCCGTGTCGGCGCCGATGTGGACGACATGGACGCGGTCGTCGCGCACGCCGAGGTGGTCGACGATCTCCTGACGGGAGGTGCCGGAGACGGTGAGCACGGACGGCAGGCGGCGGGCCACCCGCTTCTGCATACGGGTGAAGGCGTACCAGCGGCGCTTGGACAGCCGCTGCCACCGGCCGTCGGCCGCGTCCAGCTCCAACTGCCGGTCCACGGTGATGGGGTGGTGGATGGTGGTCACCAGCGGAGCGCCGACATCGCCCAACAGGCCGTAGCCGAGGGTCTGGTTGTCGTGAACCACGTCGAACTCACCGCTGCGGGCCCGGAGATGACGTCGGGCCCGCAGGGAGAAGGTGAGCGGCTCCGGGAAGCCGCCGGTCCACATCGTGGCGACTTCCAGGGCGTCGATCCAGTCGCGGTACTCGTCGCGTTTCGGGGTGCGGAAGGGGTCCGGGGAACGGTAGAGGTCCAGGCTTGGCAGCTCGGTCAGGCTCAGACCGTCGTAGCCAGCATCGAGTACGGGGTACGGCTGGGAGCCGATGACCTCGACACGGTGGCCGAGGCGGGCCAGTTCGCGCGAGAGGTGCCGTACATAGACACCCTGGCCGCCGCAGAACGGGTTCCCTTTGTAGGTGAGGAGCGCGATACGGAGCGGTCGCTCGCCGTCGGCGGCCGGGCCGTCAAAGGCCCCTGCCTGACTGGCCTCAGCGGTCACTCTCGGCCCCCTTCTGCCTGCACCGTCCCGCGAGATTACGACGAGAAGGTAATCTAGAACAAGTTTCAGACTTGATCGTTCAGGAGGCTCTGAATCTACCGGCAGGTAGGGGTCCTGTGAGCGGTGGATCAGGTGATTCACGCCACGACCGGCACCCTGGCATGCTGAGTGATCACACATCCTCACGGACTGTCACGGAACCCAAGGTGGACAAGGTGGCCAAGCCGGCCAGAGTGGAAGCCAGCACCGTACGACCCGACACACCGCCGCTGACCGAGCGGCAGGAGGCGCGGCGCCGCCGCATCCTGCACGCGAGCGCGCAGCTGGCGAGCCGCGGCGGGTTCGACGCGGTGCAGATGCGGGAGGTCGCGGAGTCCTCACAGGTGGCGCTCGGCACCCTCTACCGGTACTTCCCCTCCAAGATCCATCTGCTGGTCGCCACCATGCAGGACCAGCTGGAACACATGCACGGCACGCTCCGCAAGAAGCCGCCGCAGGGCGATACGGCGGCCGAGCGGGTCGCGGAGACCCTGATGCGGGCCTTCCGGGCGCTCCAGCGCGAGCCGCACCTGGCGGACGCGATGGTCCGCGCGCTGACCTTCGCGGACCGCAGTGTGAGCCCGGAGGTCGACCAGGTCTCCCACCAGACCACGCTGATCATCCTGGACGCCATGGGACTCGAGGACCCGACGCCCGAGCAGCTCTCCGCGGTCCGCGTCATCGAGCACACCTGGCACTCGGCCCTGATCACCTGGCTCTCGGGCCGGGCCTCCATCGCCCAGGTGAAGATCGACATCGAGACGGTGTGCCGCCTGATCGACCTGACGGAACCGCGGTCCCAGCACCCCGGGACGTGACATCCGCCCGTCGACGAGCGGCGTCCTGCCATTGCTCGCGTCGAAAAGGGCGTGCCGGGCGTCGCGACCGGGCAAACGCCGCCTGCCCCGGCACTGAGCAGACCGGGCGAAGCTCGCTACGGTTCGGCAGCCCCACAAAGGGGCGCGGGGCTGTGTCTGCTTGCGGCTACCGCCGCGTGGGCGCGACAAGCCACGACGGCGCCGCAGACGATCGACGGCTCATCCCCGCACTTCCAGCGGAGCGCTCAGCCGACGGCCACCAGCCCGCTCCAGTTCCGCCCGATCGCCGTCTCCCCCGCCCACCGTTCCAGCAGGCGCCGGGCCTCCTCCTCGGGGGCCGCGAGGGAGACCTGCTGGGCGCCGGCGTCGACGCCGCGCTTCTGTTCGTGGGTGCCCTCGCTGCAGCAGGCGCACAGCATGCGGACGCCGCTCGACGGCTCGGCGCCGAAGCCGTGGTCGGTGAACAGCCCGACGAGTGCCTCCAGGTCGGCCGCCTGGCCCGCGGCCACCGTGACCTCCAGGGTGGGCAGTTCGGACGCCTCGAAGAGCAGGAGTTCGTCGAAGACGGGGTACGTCGAACCCTCGACGACCCGCTCGCCCTTCGGTTCGCCGTCGTGGACGACGATCTCGCCGTAGCGCCGTCCGCCCGTGACGGGCACGTTGACGACCCGGCCGCGGGTCGGGCACAGCCGCTCGATCCAGACGACCTCGCGCTCGCCGCCGGTGTCGAGGCGCACGCAGGCGTGCCCGAAGCGGCCGTCGATCTGCCCCTCGCCGTCCGGGAGTTCGATGCCGAAGCCGGCCCAGGCGTCTCTCGCGGTGGCCCAGTCCCGCTGGATCGTGGCCGCGATGCCGAGGTTCCAGTACGCCGGGTCGCCCTCGCCGCGCGGGGAGCGGGCCGCGGCCTCACGGCCCAGCTCGTACGCCTTGGCCCAGTTCCGCAGGAACTTGTGGGCGAGCGCGGCGTCGTACCACCACACGGCGCTTGCCTTCAGGTCCGGGAAGTGCGCGAGCACCCGCTCGTACAGCTCGGCGGCGCGCAGCCAGTCCTCGGCGCCCCAGGCGGCACGCGCCTGCTTGATCAGCTCTTTGGCCTCGGACTTCCGCACGCCCACCTCACTCCCGCGACGACCGCAGGAGCGTACGTCATCGCACGAGACGACCTACGAGACGGGTTCCCTTCGCCGGCATGGTCCGGATCAGGTTCTGGGGGTCGCCGTCGAGCCTTCCCGCTGCTCTTCGGCCTCTCAGCCCTACCGTCGACGTCGGCCCCGGCGGAAGCCTTCGCCTCTCGCCTGAGTCGGCTACTTCGGTCGGACTCCCTCACTCGCCTCGTAGGCCTATGTCCAGAATAGAACGCTCGTCCGGGAATGAAACCCCTCAAACCATGATTTTCTCGGCCCCTACTCGTCCGGTGGGAACACCGGCTCCCCGCTCCCCAGCAGAGTGATCATGATGGCCTCCACCGGGCAGTTCTCCGCCGCCGCCAGGATCTTCTCGTTGGCGTCGGTCTCCGGGTCGGCGGGATGGGACTGGCGGGCGGTGTCCAGGCGGAAGCCGTCGGGGGCGGTGTGCACGCACTGCGCGGAGCCGATGCAGAGCGAGCGGTCGACCTCGACGTGCCAGCGGTCCCCCATCGCCTGTCACCCCTCCCAGCCGGCCGGCAGATGGATCATCTTGTGCTCCAGGTACTCGCCGTAGCCCTCGGGGCCGAACTCCCTTCCCAGGCCGGAGCTCTTGTAGCCGCCGAAGGGGCCGAGCATGTCGAGGCTGAAGGTGTTGACGTTGTAGGTGCCGGTACGGACCTGCCGGGCGACCTCGATGCCGCGCTCGACGTCGGCCGTCCACACGCTGCCGGACAGGCCGTAGTCGGAGTCGTTGGCGATATTCACCGCCTCGGACTCGTCGCCGTAGGGAAGGAGACAGATCACCGGTCCGAAGATCTCCTCGCGCGCGATCCGCATCGAGTTGTCGACGTCCCCGAAGAGCGTCGGCTCGACGTACCAGCCGCGGTCCAGGCCGGCCGGGCGCCCGCCGCCGGTGAGGATCTTGGCGCCCTCCTCCTGGCCGATGCGGATGTAGTCGAGGTTGCGGCGCTGCTGGCGTTCGGCGACCAGCGGGCCGACCTGGGTGGCGGGGTCGAGCGGGTCGCCGACGACCAGTGCACTCGCCGCCGCGGCAAGGGCCTCGGCGAACTCGTCGTAGCGGGAGCGGGGCAGCAGGATGCGGGTCTGGGCCACGCAGGCCTGTCCGTTGTTCATCCAGGCGGACGGGACGATCCCGGCGACGGCCGCCTCGACGTCCGCGTCCGGGAGGACCACGGCCGCCGACTTGCCGCCCAGCTCCAGGGTCACGCGCGTGAGATTGCGGGCGGCGACCTCCATCACGCGCTTGCCCGCGCCCACCGAGCCGGTGAAGGAGACCTTGTCGATCCCCGGATGCCCGACCAGGTACTCGCTCACCTCACGGTCGGCCGGGAGGATGGACAGGACGCCCTCCGGCAGCCCGGCCTCCTTGGTGATCTCGGCCAGGATGTACGCGTCCAGCGGTGACTCGGGCGACGGCTTGAGCACCACCGTGCAGCCGGTGAGCAGCGCGGGCGCGAGCTTGGCGGCGGCGACGAACTGCGGGACGTTCCAAGGGACTACGGCCGCCACGACCCCGACCGGCTCGCGGCGCACGAGGATGCGGCCGAGGACTCCGTCGCGGGTCTCCTCGTACGTGAAGTTGCGTGCGACCGTGATCGCCGAGTCCCAGACCATCATCGCGCCGAGGGCCTGGGCGAGGACGCTCCAGGAGTACGGGGAGCCGTTCTCGGAGGAGATCACGCGGGCGATCTCCTCGTGCCGGACCGCGATGGCGTCCTTGATCCTGGTGACGACCTCGATGCGCTCGTCGAGCGACATTCGCGGCCAGGGCCCCTCGTCGAAGGCGGTGCGGGCGGCGGCGACGGCCGCGTCCACGTCCGCGCGCGAGGCGTGCGGCACCCGTCCGATGACCTCCTCGGTGTGCGGGGAGATCACCTCGATGACGTCCTTGCCCAGGGGGTCGGTCAACTCCCCGCCGATGAACAGCTGTCCGTGTTCCACGAGCTCGGTCATGGCGACTGCCTCCCCGGGGCGGCGTACTGACGATCCATCAGATACGGAACTGATACCAGTTCTACTGGGAGGAGTCCACGGGCCGCACACCGCGACTGTTGGTGACCTCGGGCTACCGTCGAAACTCGTTCTAGTTATAGTGGCCGGAAGCCGGTGATTGGGGAGCTCATGGCGCAGGTGTACGACCATGGTGGCGGCGTCCGGTCCGTTCAGGTGCCCATCCCCGACAATCCGCTCGGCCACACCCTCGTGTACGTCGTCGAGACCGACCGGGGGCCGGTGCTGGTCGACACCGGCTGGGACGACCCGGACTCCTGGGACACCCTCACCGAGGGGCTGACCGCGTGCGGGACCGACGTGGGCGCAATCCACGGCGTGGTCGTCACCCACCACCACCCCGACCACCACGGCCTCTCCGGCAAGGTGCGGGAGGCGTCCGGGGCCTGGATCGCGATGCACGCCGCGGACTCCGCGATCGTGCGGCGCACCCGGGAGACCCGTGCCGAGCGCTGGTTCACCTACATGACGGCCAAGCTGGAGGCCGCCGGCGCCCCCGAGGACCACGTGGCCCCCCTGCGCACCGCACGCCGCCGCGAACTGCCCGGCTTCTCACCCGCCCTGCCCGACCGCGAGATCGTCCCCGGCGAACTCCTCGACCTCCCCGGCCGCAGGCTCCGCGCCATCTGGACCCCGGGACACACGCCCGGCCATGTCTGCCTGCACCTGGAGGAGGAGCACCCCTCCCGACTGCCCGGCCACGGGCGGCTGTTCTCCGGCGATCACCTGCTTCCCGAGATCACCCCGCACATCGGCCTGTACGAGGATCCCGACGACGCCACCGTCACCGACCCGCTCGGCGACTACCTCGACTCCCTGGAACGCGTCGGGCGGCTCGCCCCCGCCGAGGTCCTCCCCGCCCACCAGCACGCCTTCACCGACGCGAGCGCCCGCGTAGGGCAGTTGCTCGCCCACCACGAGGAACGCCTCACCGACCTGCGCTCCCTCCTCGCCGAGCCCCTCACCCCCTGGCAGCTCGCCGAGCGCATGGAGTGGAACCGGCCCTGGGACCAGATCCCCTACGGATCACGGAACATCGCGGTCTCGGAGGCCGAGGCGCATCTGCGGCGGCTGGTGAAGCTGGGACGGGCGGAGGCGGTGACGGGGAGCGATCCGGTGACGTACGTGGCCGTATAGCTGGTACCGAGGCTCCCCCGGGACGGCTCTCAACCGCCTCCCTACGGGCGAGTAGAGTAGTCAGGTCGTCATCACGGGAGACCGGCCGGTGCGCGGCACCGTCGACGTATACGGAGCCGAGCCGCCCGGGGTCCTCCCGCGCTGCCCGGCTCCCCGCAGGGAGAAGGGCATCCGCCGATCATGAACGTCCGCCGCAGCGCCGCGGTCCTGGCCGCTACCGTCGCCGCCTTCGGCACGGCCGCACCCGCCATGGCGGCCTCGCCGTCTCCCTCGCCGTCCCTGCCCTCGGGGCTGTACGGCAGCAGCGACCCCACGTACGACGGCGTCTGGCGGCAGTCGCTCGCGCTCATCGCCCTGTACCGGGTGCACGCGGAGCCCGCCCGCGCGGCCGTCGACTGGCTGGCCGGACAGCAGTGCGAGAGCGGGGCGTTCCCGGCGTTCCGCGCGAACCCGGCCAAGGCCTGCGACGCCAAGCTGATGGTCGACACCAACAGCACGGCCGCCGCCGCGCAGGCCCTGTCCGCGGTCGGCGGACACGGCACCGCGGTCACGAAGGCGGTGACCTGGCTGAAGTCCGTCCAGAACAAGGACGGCGGCTGGGGCTACACCCCCGGCGGGGCCAGCGACGCCAACTCGACGTCCGTGGTGATCGGCGCGCTGAAGGCTTCCGGCGACGACCCCGCCAAGGCCCTCAAGGGCGGCAGGTCGCCGTTCGACGCCCTGCTGAAGCTGTCCCTGCCGTGCGCCGACGGAGGCGCGTTCGCCTACCAGCCGGACAAGAAGGGCAAGCTCACGGCCAACGCGGACGCGACCGCGGCGGCCGTCGTCGGTGCGCTGGGCCAGGGCATGGTCTCGGTGAAGGCCGGCGACAAGAAGAACGCCGCCTGCATCGACGCGGCCCGCCCCACCCCGGAGGACGCGGCGGCCAACGGCTCGGCCTACCTGGCGAAGGCCGTCGCGAAGGACGGCCACCTGACCTCCGCGCTGCCCGGTTCCGAGAACCAGCCGGACTACGGCAACACGGCGGACGCGGTCGTCGCACTCGCCGTCCAGGGCGGTCCCGCGGCCGCGCGCGAGCCCCTGGCGTGGCTGGAGCACAACTCCGCGAAGTGGGCCGAGCAGAACGGCCCGGCGGCATACGCCCAGTTGATCCTGGCCGCCGAGGCGGGTGGCGCCGACCCGGGCGACTTCGGCGGCACGGACCTGGTCAAGCAGCTGACCGCGACGGGACCGGCGCCGGTCACCGCGTCCCAGGACGACTCCGGCACCTCCGTGTGGTGGATGGTCGGCGCGGGTCTCGCCGCCGGCGCGGGCATCGGCTTCCTGCTCAGCAACCGCAACAAGAGGAAGCAGCCGTGACCCGGCGGGCACTCCTCCTCTCCCTCCTGGCGGGCCTGCTCCTGGCCACCGCGAGCCCGGCCCACGCCGCCGGGTACCGCTACTGGTCCTTCTGGGACCGCACCGGCTCGACCTGGACCTACGCCACCGAGGGCCCCTCGACGGCGGTCCCCTCCGACGGCGACGTCCAGGGCTTCCGCTTCGCGGTGAGCGAGGACTCGGCGGACGCGGACACGCCCCGCGGGACGGCGTCGTTCGCGGCGATCTGCGGGGACACGGCGGCGCGGGACGGCCGTAAGCGCGTGGCGTTGGTCCTCGACTTCGGTACGGCTTCGGACGCCCCGTCCGGCGAGAGGCCCCCGGCCCGGCGCACCGAGTGCGCGGTGGTACCCCGCGACGCGACGACGGCGGAGGCCCTGGCGACGGCCGCCAAGCCGCTCCGCTACAACACCAACGCCCTGCTGTGCGCGATCGCGGGGTATCCGGAGACGGGGTGCGGGGAGCAGGTGACGGGGGCGACGAAGCCGGGGTCCGCCGGGAGAAAGCAGGACGGCGGCCCGTCGGTGGGCCTGTGGGTGGGAGCGGCGGGTGTGGTGGCGTTGGGCGCGGCGGCGGTATGGCAGGCGAGGCGCCGCCGGCATGCGTGACGCACCCGCGCGGCCTGCGGGTGGTCGTGCCGCCGCCCCGAAAACGGGCGGCACCCGGCAGGCACCGACGAGCGCGCCCACCCCGGCCCAGGTCCACCGCCGCGCGCCCCTGCACCCCGGCGCCTGGTGGCTGTGGTCCCTCTCCCTCGGCATAGCGGCGACCCGCACCACCAACCCGCTCCTCCTCGCCCTCCTCATCACCACGTCCGCGTACGTCGTGGCGACCTGCCGCCGTCCCACGCCTTGGTCGCGCTCCTACGCCGCCTTCGTCAAACTCGCTCTCGCCGTCCTCCTGGTCCGTCTCCTCTTCGCGATCACCCTGGGCTCCCCCGTTCCGGGCACGCACGTGCTCGTCACCCTCCCCGAACTCCCGCTCCCCGACTGGGCGCAGGGCATCCGGCTGGGCGGCAGGGTCACCGCGGAGTCCCTCGTCTTCGCCCTCTACGACGGCCTGAAACTGGCCACCCTCCTCATCTGCGTGGGCGCGGCGAACGCCCTCGCCAACCCGCACCGCCTCCTCAAGTCCCTCCCCGGCGCCCTCTACGAACTCGGCGTCGCCGTGGTGGTGGCCCTGACCTTCGCTCCCCATCTCATCGCCGACGGCCGGCGCCTGCGCTCCGCCCGCCGCCTCCGGGGCCGCCCGGACACCGGCATCCGCGGTCTCCTCCAGGTCGGACTCCCGGTATTGGAGGGCGCGTTGGAGCGCTCGGTCGCCCTCGCCGCGGCGATGGACGCCCGCGGCTACGGCCGTACGACCGAGGTCCCGCCCGGAGTCCGCCGTACGACCACGGCGCTCACCCTCGGCGGCCTGCTCGGCGTCTGCGCGGGAACGTACGGACTGCTCACCGCCGAGGGCGGCACGTACGGCATCCCCGTCCTGCTCGCCGGACTCACCGCCGCCCTCGCGGGTCTGCGTCTCGGCGGCCGCCGCACACCCCGCACCCGCTACCGCCCGGACCGCTGGGACGTCCGGTCCTTCCTGGTCGCCGGTTCCGGCGCGGCCGTGGCGGCGGCGATGTTCCTCGCGGGCGCCACCGATCCGGCGGCCCTGCACCCCGGTGTGGTGCCGCTCGTCGCCCCCACTCTGCCGCTCCTGCCGGCCGCGGCCGTCCTGCTCGGCCTGCTGCCGGCCTTCCTCGCCCCCACGCCCAAGGAGCCGTCGTCGTGATCCGCTTCGAGGATGTCTCCGTGACGTACGACGGGGCATCCGAACCCACCGTCCAGGGCGTCGACTTCGAGGTGCCGGAGGGTGAACTCGTGCTGCTCGTGGGCCCGTCGGGGGTCGGCAAGTCCACGATCCTCGGCGCGGTCAGCGGGCTCGTCCCGCACTTCACCGGCGGCACCCTGCGCGGCCGGGTCACGGTGGCCGGCCGCGACACCCGCACCCACAAGCCGCGCGAACTGGCCGACGTGGTCGGCACGGTGGGCCAGGATCCGCTGTCCCACTTCGTGACGGACACCGTGGAGGACGAACTCGCCTACGGCATGGAGTCGTTGGGCCTGCCGCCGACGGTGATGCGCCGCCGGGTGGAGGAGACCCTGGACCTGCTGGGCCTGGCGCCCCTGCGCGACCGTCCCCTGGCCACGCTCTCCGGGGGTCAGCAGCAACGCGTGGCGATCGGCTCCGTCCTCACCCCGCATCCCCGGGTCCTGGTCCTGGACGAACCGACGTCGGCCCTGGACCCCGCGGCGGCGGAGGAGGTCCTCGCGGTCCTCCAACGGCTGGTCCACGATCTCGGCACCACGGTCCTGATGGCCGAACACCGCCTGGAACGCGTCATCCAGTACGCCGACCAGGTCGCCCTCCTGCCCGCCCAGGGGGCGGAACTGGTCCTCGGCACCCCGGCCGAGATGATGGCCGTATCCCCGGTGTATCCACCGGTGGTGGACCTGGGCCGGCTGGCGGGCTGGGCTCCTCTGCCGCTGACGGTGCGGGACGCGCGGCGGCGGGCGGGGGAACTGCGGGAGCGGCTGTCCGGGCGCACGCCTGTGGACGACGCACCCGCGGCCGCCGACGGCGAGATCGCCCCACAGGGGCCACCCGCACCCGACGACGAAAGGTGTACGGGTGGTGCGGATGGGAACAGCATCCCGGCCGAAGGCCGGGTATTCCGCCGTTGGCGTCCCCGCCGCAGTCGCCCCATGCCCGGCACGACCCACCTCACCGCCGAGGTCCACGCCCTCTCCGTGCGCCGCGCCCGCATCCAGGCCCTGAACCACATCGACCTCACCGTCCGCCCCGGCGAGACCATCGCCCTCATGGGCCGCAACGGCGCCGGAAAGTCCACCCTCCTCAACACCCTGGTAGGCCTCGTCGGACCCTCCACCGGCACCGTCCACGTAGGCGGCGCCCAACCCCACAGCACCGCCCCGCAGGACCTCGTACGCCGCGTGGGCCTCGTCCCCCAGGAACCCCGGGACCTCCTCTACGCCGACACGGTCGCCGCAGAATGCCGAGCCGCCGACCAGGACGCCGGCGCGGCATCCGGCACCTGCCGCGCACTGGTCGACGACCTCCTCCCCGGCGTGACCGACGACACCCACCCCCGCGATCTCTCCGAAGGACAGCGGCTCGCCCTCGCCCTCGCCGTGGTCCTGGCCGCCCGCCCGCCGCTCCTGCTCCTCGACGAACCGACCCGCGGCCTGGACTACGCCGCGAAGGCCCGCCTCGTCCACCTGCTGAGGGAACTCGCCGCCACCGGCCACGCGATCGTGCTGGCCACCCACGACGTGGAACTCGCCGCCGAGCTCGCCCACCGGGTGATCCTGCTGGCCGAGGGCGAGATGATCGCCGACGGCCCGGCGGCGGACGTCATCACGTCCTCCCCCTCCTTCGCCCCGCAGGTCAGCAAGATCCTCGCTCCCCAGAAGTGGCTCACGGTGACCCAGGTGAGGAAGGCCCTGCCATGACCCGAGCCGTGCGCCTCGGCCCCCGCTCCCTGCTCACCCTCGCCCTGGTCAGCGCCGTGGGTGTCGTCGCCTTCGGCTGGCCCTTCCTCGCCCCGCCCACCTCCCGGGTCGGCACCCACACCCAGGACGCCCCCTGGCTCTTCGCCGGACTCCTCGTCCTCCTCGTCGCGGTGGTCGCGGCGGCCATCGCGGAGTCGGGCCTCGGCCCCAAGGCCGTGGCCATGCTCGGCGTACTCGCCGCGACCGGCGCCGCGCTCCGACCGATCGGCGCGGGTACCGCCGGCATCGAGCCGATGTTCTTCCTGATGGTGCTCAGCGGCCGGGTTCTCGGCCCCGGCTTCGGTTTCGTGCTCGGCAACGTCACGATGTTCGCGTCCGCCCTGCTCACCGGCGGGGTCGGCCCGTGGATGCCGTTCCAGATGCTGGCGATGGGCTGGTTCACGATGGGCGCGGGCCTGCTGCCCGGCGCCGACCGCACAAGAGGCCGCGCCGAGGTCCGTCTCCTCGCGGCGTACGGCTTCCTCGCCGCCTTCGCCTACGGCACCGCCATGAACATGGCCGGCTGGCCCTTCATGGGCGCCCTCGCCTCGAACATCGCCTTCGACCCGCACGCCGGCGTCCCCGCCAACCTGGCCCGTTTCGTCACCTACTGCCTGGCCACATCGCTCGGCTGGGACCTCGGCCGGGCCCTGGTGACCGTCGTCCTGACGCTCACCCTCGGTCCTGCCCTCCTCAGGGCGCTCCGCCGGGCCACCCGCCGTGCCGCCTTCGAGGCCCAGGTCACATTCGAGGCGCCCGAGCGGTGAAGCACCCCACATGACCCAGCTCACCTACTAACGGGAACAGTAGGAGCAATTCAGACATAACGTACAACCGACACACCCTCTGACCTGGGCTTTGAGAGCCGGATCACACGGATGCCCTTTCCTGGCGATTCGACCACAACTAGTAAAAGGGGTCATTGCGGACGCCTTCCGAGCCTGTTTCTGTAGACGACGTCGCACGGCGCCGACAAGCCCACGGGCCTCGGCGCCGCCGCATGTCCCCCGGGTCTGCGAGTGGCACCCACGTCCCCGAAGAAAAGGTTCTCCGTGTCCGTCTCCCGTATCGCCCGCCGTATCTCTTCTCCCAAGAAGGCCATCACCACCGTCGCGATGGCCGCCGCCACCGCCGGCCTGGTCCTGACCGCGGCACCGGCGCATGCGGCCACCACGAACTCGCCCGCCCAGGCCAAGGCCATCGCGCACAAGATGATCCCGAACGCCGCGCAGTACGCCGCGTTCAGCAAGATCGTCGAGCACGAGAGCGGCTGGGACGTCGACGCCATGAACTCCTCCTCCGGCGCCTACGGCCTGGTCCAGGCCCTGCCCGGCTCGAAGATGGCCGCCGCCGGCTCGGACTGGAAGACCAACGCCAAGACCCAGATCAAGTGGGGCCTGGACTACATGAACTCCCGCTACGGCAGCCCGACCGCCGCCTGGTCCTTCTGGCAGGCCAACGGCTGGTACTGAGCCGCCGCGCGCATCACCCCCGGACGCCGTCGAAGAACCGCACCACCTGCGGGGCCGACACGGCGAGGGAGCCGAAGTGATCGACGGCTCCCTGCTCGACCACCCGCACCCTCGCTCCCTGACCTGCGAGGGTGCGGGCGCATGTCCGGGTGTTGCCCAGGGGCACGTCGGTGTCGCCGGCAGCGGCGTACAGCCGCACCGGCACCTCCGGCTTCCAGTCACAGGTGTGGTCGGCGGCGCGGATCGCGTCCAGCACGGCGCCGGACGGATGCCGCAGACGCTCGTAGAAGGCGGGCGTGAGCAACTGCTTCACCGAGGGCGCGAGTCCCCCGACGACGTCCTCCTCCTCGTGGCGTCCGTCGAAGAGGCCCTCGACCCGGCTCGCGTAGGGCGCGTGGAAGACCTCGGACGGGTCCTTGTAGAGGGGGTGCAGACGGTTCTGCGCGACCAGCCAGTAGGAGAGGTAGAGGACCCCGCTGATGTCGTTGACCCGGCCGTCGAACAGTGCGGGCATCTCCTGGCCCTCGCCGTCGTACGGGCCGCTGACCGGCGCCAGCGCCTTCAGCCGGAGGTGCCGGTCGGCGCCCCCGTCCAGCGCTTTGCCGAGCGCCATCGCGACCTGGCCGCCCTGTGAGAAGCCCGTCACGTAGACGTCCCCGGTGAGCGGTCGCGCGAGCCGGTCCGCGGCCGTCCGGGCGGCGCGCAGCATGTCGAGGGACGCGGTCACCGACGAGGCGGTGTCCATGTACGGATGCCGGCCCGGTCCCCTGCCGAGGCCGAGGTAGTCGGCGGCGGCCACGGCACGGCCCGCGCCCGCGTTCAGATACGACGGCACCCGCCCGAAGTCCTCGCTCGCCGAGGGCGCGTAGTCGCGGTGGACCATCGTGCCGTGGGTGTCGGAGACCAGGTCGAGGCGGTGGCCGCCGCCCTTCGGGAGCGTCAGCAGCCCGGTCGCGGTGGTGGGTGCACCCTGCGGGTCGACGGTCCGGTACGTCAGCCGGTATGCCCGTACGCCATAGCGCACGGAGTCGGTGGCCACGTCCCGCCCGCCCAGGAACGCCCGGACGGCCCCCGCGTCCCGGTCGGCGACCGGGGTGACGGAGACCAGCTCTCCGCGCCCCGTCCGGTGCGCCTGCTCACCGGTGGCGGCCGCCACCGGGGCCGCGGTGAGCGTGGCGAGCAGCAGGGCCGCCGCTCCGGCGAGCGCCCGTGTTCTTTGGGATGTGCGCGTCTCATCACTCATGTCCTCGACGCTAGGGACGCGCAGGTCATGCCGACATCCGAGAGTCCCCCGCATCCGTGGTGGACTTGAGTCCACCCTGTCCGTCCGGCCGCCCGGAGACTCGATGAGCGCACAGAGCAGCACCGACCCGAAGACGGCCGGCGATCCCGAGGCGCGCGGACTGCGCCTGGTGGTTGTGCTGTTGGGGCTGACGGTGGTCAGCGGACTGATCGACGCGGTCAGCTATCTGGGCCTGGAGCACGTCTTCACCGCGAACATGACCGGCAACGTGGTCGTGCTCGGGTTCGCCGCGGCCGGGGCGCCCGGCTTCTCGGTGGCGCACACGCTGACCTCGCTGGCGTCGTTCGTGGTCGGCGCGATGGCGGGTGGCCGGGTCGCCGTACGGCTCGGCGGTGGTTCCCGGCGCACCTGGGCCCGGCTCACGCTCGCCGTCGAGGCGGTGCTGCTGGGGATCTCGGCGGTGGTCGCCTTCGCCGCGCCCGGCGCCACGGCCACCGCCTACACCCTCATCGCCGTCACGGCCTTCGCCATGGGCCTGCGCAACGCCACGGTCCGCAAGCTCGGCGTCCCTGACCTGACGACGACCGTGCTGACCATGACGCTGACCGGCCTCGCCGCCGACTCCCGGGCCGGCGGTGGCCACGGCATCCGTTCGACCCGCCGTACGGCGTCCGTGATCGCGATGGTCGCCGGGGCCTCGCTGGGCGCGTGGCTGGTGCTCCACCACGGCCTCGGGATTCCGCTGGCGATCGCGGCGGGACTGGTGGCGGTGCTGGCGGTGGCCGCCTCGGGGCGAGAGTGAGCCCCCTCTTCTCCAGGAGCTACTTGGCCAGGAAGGACAGCAGCGCCGAGGTGACCTCCTCCGCGTGGGTCCACAGCAGGCCGTGCGGCGCGCCCTCGATCTCGACGTACTCGGCGGAGGGCAGCAGCGCGTGGAAGGGCCGCCCGGTCGAGTCGATCGGCAGGATGCGGTCACCGGTGCCGTGCACGATCAGCGACGGTACGTCGATCTTCGCCACGTCGGCCCGGAAGTCGGTGATCCAGGTCGGCACACACGCCACCGACGCGTGCGCCGAGGCACCCGCGGCCACGTTCCAGCTGCCCCGCACGGCCGCCTCGCTGATCCGGCTGCCGAGCGTCTCGTCCAGGTTGTAGAAGTCCTGGTAGAAAGCGTCGAAGTAGGCGTACCGGTCCTTGGTCACGGCCTCCAGGATGCCGTCGAAGACCGACTGGTCCACACCGGTCGGGTTGTCGTCGGTCTTCAGCAGGAAGGGCTCCAGGGAGGCCAGGAAGGCCGCCTTCGCGACCCGGCCCGAGCCGTACGTGCCCAGGTAGCGGCCCACTTCGCCGGTACCCATCGAGAAGCCGACGAGAACCGCGTCGGTCAGGTCCAGGGTCGTGAGCACCTTGTCGAGGTCGGCGGCGAAGGTGTCGTAGTCGTAGCCCGTGGTCGGCTGCGAGGAACGGCCGAAGCCGCGCCGGTCGTAGGTGATGACCCGGTGGCCGGCCTCCAGGAGCGCGGGGACCTGCTTCTCCCAGGAGTGGCCGTCGAGCGGGTAGCCGTGGATCAGGACGACGGGCTGTCCGGTGCCGTGGTCCTCGTAGTAGAGCTCGATCGGCGCGCTGTTCTCTTCGCCAACGGCGACGTACGGCATGTCGGTGGTCCTCTCGTAGCGGGGCTACCAGCTCACCAGGGACGGCCGGTTCGCGCCAGGCAGAAACACAGGCGGAAGTAGGGAGCGCTTGTTCTCATTGTCATGATGACCAGTCACGCTTCCTCCCCCGCGACGCCCTTCGGCGGCACACTCCGCTCCCTGCGCCGGGCCGCCCGGCTGACCCTGGAGGACCTGTCCGAGGCGTCCGGGGTCAGCGTCCGGGCGCTCGGCGACCTGGAGCGCGGCCGCAGCCGGGGACCGCAGCGCCGTACGGTCGACGCGCTCGCCGCCGCCCTCGGGCTCGACACCGAGCAGCGCGAGCGGCTCCAGCGGCTCGCCGACGCCGGCCGGGAACGCGGGGGCCCGCCGACCCCGCCGTATCTCCTGCGCACCATCCCGGACTTCACCGGACGGGAACACGAGCTGGCGGAGCTGCAGGCCCTCGCCACCGGCACGCGCACGCGTGCCGCGGTGCTCTTCGGGCCGGGCGGGCAGGGCAAGACCACCCTGGCCGCGGAAGCCGTACGACGGCTGACCCGCTCCTTCCCGGACGGCGGCGTCTGCGTCCAGCTGCACGGCATGAGCGACTCCCCGCTGCCGGCCGCCGAGGCGCTGGTCCTCCTGCTCGTGGCGCTCGGCCACCCGCCCGACCGGATCCCGGTCGACCCGGTGGCCCGGGAGGCCGTCTACCGGGCCACGCTTGCGACCCGGCGGGCGCTGGTCGTCCTCGACGACGCGGCCGACGAGACCCAGACCAGGCCGCTGCTGCCGGACGCCGAGGGCAGTTTCGTGCTGGTCACCAGTAGACGGCCGCTGGCCGGTCTCGAAGGCGTACGGCGGATCAGGCTCGGCGGGCTCAGCGGCGGGGAGTCGGCGACCCTCCTGGAGCGGATCCTCGGCGCCCCGCGCACCGACGGACAGTCCGAGGCGATCACCCGGCTGACCGAGCTGTGCGGACACCTCCCGCTGGCCCTGCGCATCGTCGGCAACCGCCTCTCCAGCCGCCCGAGCTGGACCCCGGCCCGCCTGGCGAGCCAACTGGCCGACGAGGAACGCCGGTTGAGCGGACTGGTCGCGGGCGACCTCGCCGTACGCGGCGCTCTCGCCCTCTCCTACGGCCAACTCACCGAACCGCACCGGCTGCTGCTGCGCCGGCTCTCGCTCATCCCCGGCCATGACACCGGCCCCGACCTCGCCGCCGTCCTGACCGGCGAGGACCCGCTCACCACCGGGGACTCTCTCGACCTCCTGGTCGACCGGGGCCTGCTGGAGGAGACCGCACCCGGCCGGTACGCCCTCCATGATCTCGTACGGCTCTTCGCGCGCGAGCGACTCGACGGCGAGGAGACCGAGTCGGTGGCCCGGGAGGTCCAACTACGCATGGCGGACTGGTTGTTGCGGTCGGCGTCGGCGGCGGGCCGTCTGTTCGAGGCGCCGGGCGCGCCGGAGCCGTGGGCGGGGGCGATCGCCGCCTTTGCCCCCGGGTCCGCGGCGGAGGCGGAGGAGTGGCTGACCTCCGAACGCTCCAACTGGGCGGGCTCCCTGCCCCTGATGTCCGCGGCGGGCCGGCACGCGGAGGTGATCCACACCTCACGCACCCTGTACTGGTTCTCCGACCGCTGGACCCAGTGGCCCGAGTGGCGAACCCTCTTCTCCTACGGCGCCCGGTCCGCGGCCGCCGTCGGGGACCGGGCGGCCGAGGCCCACCAGCTCAACTGCCTCGCCTGGGCCCACGGGGTCGGCGCGTACCAGTACGAACGCGCCGAACAACTCGCCCGCAGGGCCCTGGAGTTGGCGACCGAGACCGGCGACGAGGGCCAGCAGGCCTGGGCGTGGTCCTACATCACCGGGGCCTGTCTGAGCCTGCAGCGGCCCGCGGAGGCCGCGGAGGCCGCCGCGAGGGCCACCCGGCTCTTCGAGGCCGCCGGCGACACCGCAGGGAAGGCGGTCTCCCAGCGGGTCCTCGGCAAGGCACTGCGCGAGTCCGGCCGTGCCGAGGAGGCGCTGGCCTTGCACCGGGCCCTGCTCGACACCTCCGCCGGGGATGTTCCCGGCCTGACCGAGTTCGTCCAGACCCTTCTCCGCCACGAGATCGCGAACGATCTGCTGGCCCTCGAACGATGGCCGGAGGCGGTGGCGGCCTACCGCACCGTCACCACCCCCCTCGCCCGCGGCGACCTCGACCGCTTCCAGGCCCAGGCCCTCACCGGCCTCGCCACGGCCCTGCACCACTGCGGCGAACTCCGTGAGGCCCGCGAACACCTCACCCGGGCACACGAACTGTTCACGGCGGTCGGCGACACGGCGTCGGCGGCGGAAACGGCGGGGGCGATCGAACGCCTCGGGTAAATCGGTGACCCCGCGCGCCGAACCGTCGGCGGTTCTGCTCACCCCGGCGAGCGGCCACCGGCAGTTGATCCGCCGGTTCGATCACAACGAGTCCCCAGTTCTTCCGGCCGACGGTGTCGAGCGTCACCGCACGCTCGCGCAGCACGTACTTCACCGCCGACGCGACGTCAGCCACTGGAGGGCTCACCTCCCGCTCGTCGTAGAGCCGTTGGGCAAGTACGGCCTCGTACCCGGTGAGCTTCGGCCGGCGCCCGCCGGACCCGCCGCGGCGCGTGTGGAGGTGAGTGAGGACTTGGTGCCGAGCCCACACCTGTGGAGTGATCTGGCTCACAGGCTGTCACAGCGCTCAGTCGCGCGGTGTCTTGAGGCCGAACCCCATTCACGGGGGCAAGCGAGCCGACAGGAGCAACTCGTGAAGCACAGCATCGTCGTCCTCGGTGCCGGCTATGCCGGGTCCTACGTGGCCGGGACCCTGGCCCGCCGGCTGTCCCCGGCAGACACCGAGATCACCGTGGTCAACGCCGAGCCGGACTTCGTCCAGCGGCTGCGGCTGCACCAGCTCGCGGCCGGTCGGGAGATCGAGGCTCCACAGCTCACCGACGTCTTCGCCGGCACGGGAGTACGGCTGCGCCTGGCCCGTGTCACCGCCGTCGACCCCGAGCGCCAGGTCGTCGCCGTGGCCGACGCCGACGGCGGCGGCGAGCTCGGCTACGACACGCTTCTCTACGCGCTCGGCAGCCACGGCGCCGACCACGGCGTCCCCGGCGTGGCCGAGCACGCCTTCGACGTCGCCCGTCGGCCCTCCGCGCTGCGCCTGCGCGAGCGCCTGGACAGCCTGGGCAGGCGGGACGAAGGCGGGAGTGTGCTGGTCGTGGGCGACGGGCTGACCGGCATCGAGACCGCCACCGAGATCGCCGAATCCCGGCCCGGCCTGTCGGTGACGCTGGTCGCCCGCGGAGAGCTCGGCGCCCCGCTCTCCGCCGGAGCCCGCAGCCACCTGCGCCAGGCCTGCGACCGGCTGGGCATCACCGTCCTGGAGCACACCAGCGTCGAAGCCGTCCAGGCGACGCGGGTGCTGTGCGCCGACGGCACCGCCCTGGCGTCCGACGCGACCGTGTGGACGGCCGGGTTCACGGTCAGCCCCATCGCCGCCGCAGGCGGGCTGGAGGTCACCGAGAGCGGCCGGATCGTCGTCGACCGCACCATGCGGTCGGTCTCGCACCCGAACGTCTACGCGGTCGGCGACTGCGCCTACGCCATCGGCGACAACGGCCGGCCGCTGCCGATGTCCTGCGCCTCGGCCGGCTACACCGGCCGACAGGCCACGGACGCGATCGTGGGACGCCTGACAGGCGGCAAGGTCCCGAACACCAAGCTGGAGTACCTCGGCAACCACATCAGCCTCGGGCGGCGGGACGGGATCCTGCAGATGGTCGATGCCGAAGGGCGGGCAAAGCCGAAGTACGTGGGCGGCCGGAAGGCCGCGCGGATCAAGGCGGGCATCGTCAGGATGTCACTGTGGGGCACCTCGCACCCGACCTTCGGCCTGCCCAAGCGCAAGCGCCGCCTGGCCGCCGCGCCGGATCTGTCCGTCGGGAAGACGGCCCGGCCCCTGGAAAACGGCGGAGTCACCTATGGCTGAGAACACCGATGTCGCCGTGCGCACCTGACCGCGAGGGTGGGCAGCCTTACCCGGCATCCGAGGGAGAGGGACCGAGAGATGGCCGACCACGCCACCGACCTGGCGACCGACGTGTTCGTCGCCCACCGCAACCTGCTGTTCACCGTCGCCTACGAGATGCTCGGATCGGCGGCCGACGCCGAAGACGTCCTCCAGGAGACCTGGCTGCGCTGGGTCAAGGTCGACCTGGGGCAAGTGAGGGACCAGCGGGCCTACCTGGTGCGGATCACGACCCGGCAGGCGCTCAACCGGCTGCGCACCATGAAGCGCCGTCGCGAGGCGTACGTGGGCCAGTGGCTGCCCGAGCCGCTGATCACCACGCCGGACGTTGCCGAGGACATCGAACTCGCGGAGAGCATGTCGATGGCGATGATGCTCGTCCTGGAGAGCCTTTCCCCGACCGAGCGGGCGGTGTTCGTGCTGCGCGAGGTCTTCGAGGTCGACTACGACGAGATCGCCCAGGCCGTCGGCAAGACCCCGGCGGCCGTACGGCAGATCGCGCACCGCGCCCGTGGGCATGTCGACGCCCGCAGGCCCCGCCGGGCGGCCTCTCCGAGTGAGACCCGGGCGGCTCTGGAGTCCTTCAAGCGCGCTATCGAGACCGGGAACCCGCAGGACCTCCTCGACGTACTCGCCCCCGATGTCGTTCTGCTCAGCGACGGCGGCGGCGTCAAGAAGGCCGCGCTCAGGCCCGTCTTCGGCGCCGAGAAGATCGTCCGCTTCTATATCGGCGGCTCCGCCAAGGTCGAGGCCACCATCACCTGGGAGCCCACCGTGGTCAACGGCAGCCCCGCACTCGCCGTACACCTGGACGGCGAGCTCGACGGTGTCTTGGCCGTCCGTGTCGAGGACGCCCGCATCACCGGCCTCTACTTCGTGCGCAACCCCGAGAAGCTGGCTCGCGTCACCTCCGAGACCCCGCTCACCTTGCGCTGACGCCAACGGCTCCGAAACACCCGCCCGGGTGGCGGATCACCCGCCCCGTCCTGCACCCTCAGCCCGGATCCACCGCCACCCGGTGATCCGGGCGACCGTCCTTCGCCAGCATCGAGTGCGCCTCGGCCACCGCCCGGTAGAGACGCATTCCGGAGTCGCCCCGCACGTCGTCGAGGGTCCAGACCCGCCCGCCGTGCCCCAGCGACCGCCGGGAGAAGACCTCCAGCCCGCTCGTTGCCGCCGCCCCCTCCACGAGCTCGGCCGCGACGGCGGGCATGTACACACCCTGCCCGGTGCCGATCTCCACCGAGGAGTCGAACACCGCGATCCCCACCTCCGACCGCACCGCGATGTTCCGCGAGTGAACCGCCTCCGGCGAGGACACCCAGAAGAACTCCCGGCACCCCACATGCGCGAAGTAGACAGGCGTACTCCAGGGCCGCCCCTCCGCGTCCGCCGTGGCCAGCACCAGGTACCGGCTCGCGTCGAGGATCCCGCGTGCGTTCTCCGCCGTAGGCCTCATGTCAGCGGCTCCTTCGGTACGTCAGCCCGAAGTCCGTCTCCCACTCGGCCGACCCGTCCTTCGACCGCTCCCAGACGCCGTGGATGCTGTCGCCGTCCACGCTCAGCCGCCCGGTGAAGCGCTGCCGGAAGGACAGCGGGGAGAAGTCCTCCTCCTCACGCAGCAGCTGCCACACCTCGCCGTCGAAGGTCATCGCGTACAGCCGTACGACACCCCGCGCGTCGAAGTAGTGCTGTGTGTACGCCCCGGTCTCCGGCTCGACCGACACGATCGCCATGCTGCCCGGCGCGGGATCCGGCGCCTCGGTCCGCTGCACCAGGAACTGTCCGTCCAACGCCCACTCGAACACACTCCGCCCGGCCCCCACCGCCTGCCCGGGAAACTCGGCCTCCACGTCCCATTCGCCGACCAGGACATCCAACCTCGCCAGGACGTCTTGCCGTGCCGATCCGTCCATGCCTCGACCTCCTCCGCCTTGTCCTTCTGGTGACGGCAGCGGAGCGAGAAACTCATCGGTCCGAAGTGCATCGACACGACCCACACCCGCCCAGCCTGCTACAGCGGCGTCGGCTTCACCCCGGACCTGCAAGCGGCGTCCGAGCGCGGCGAAGTGGTCCTCGTCGACCTGCGGCGACTGTATGGCGGGGCCTGAATCAGTGGCAGCGCCGCAAACTCATCACCGGGTGTACAAAGCCGCTGCCGGCAGGCGCTGGTTCTCGGAGGCCTTGGGTACCCACAGGCCGAATTCGGTTTCCAGGTGCTCCAGCACCTGCCGTGAGTCCGCGACCGACGACGGCCAAGGGAGCGCCGACGGATCGGCCCCGTCGTTGTAGGCGGGGTTCATGCCGGGCTCGAAGGAGGACAGGACGCTGCCGTCGACCGCGTACTCCACGCGTTGCACGGCGTTTATGTCCCTGCTGACGGCGATGACCCGGGTACCCCGGGAGAGCACGGGAAGGTAGTCCCGGGCGGAGACGTACGAGACGGAGGCCTGGATCGCGAACGCCCAGCTCTCGATTGACCCGGACCGCACAATGGCGTCGGCCTCACGCCGCAGGAATCCGCGCTCCTCCACGGCCTCCACGTCCAGGTCCTCCAGGAAGTCCAGGTCGTAGGGTTCGTCCGCCGAGTTGCGGACCTCGATCTCCTGGGCCTGCACTCGGGTGAGCGGGAAGAGGACGGACTCACGCCGGGCGCCGAGTCGTACGAGCACCTGTCATGTCGCCATCATCCGGGCGCGCACTCGAACCAGACAACCTTCCCGCCACCCGATCTCGGCCCCACGCCCCACTTGTCCACGACGGCGTCCAGCAGCACCAGTCCACGACCGTGTTCGGCCTCCGCGTCCAACTCGGCGGGAGACGACGGGAGTTCGGGCGCCCCGTCCGCGACCTCCACCCGAACACCCGTCTCCAGCCTCAGCACCAGCACCACACACCGACGGTCCGGAACATGGCGTACGACATTGGCGACCAGCTCCGTCACGCCGAGCTCGGCGGCGTCGCTCAGCGGGGACAGCCCCCATTCGTCCAGCAGCGAGCGGACGATCCGGCGGATATGGCGGGCGGAGTGTTCGCCCGCGGTGAGCGACAGGCGCCACTGGGAAATGTAGGGGTTCACGGGACGAGCGTGACCTCGCATGACTACGCTGGGCTATCGAACGGACACAACTGGTTGAGCCGTGGACCCAGTTACCCGAGAGGGGACCCGCGTGACCGGCATTCACTCCCTCGACCCCGGCGCCTCGCCCGGCGACTACTACGGTTTCGAGCTGCGCCGACTCCGAGAAGCGGCCCACCTGACCCAGCGCCAACTCGGTGACATCCTCAGCTACACCGGCTCACTGGTCGGGCAGATCGAGACGGCGAGGAAGGTCCCGACACCGGAGTTCAGCGAGCGGGCGGACGCGGCGCTGGGGTCGGACGGTTTGCTGACCCGGCTGGTGGATCTGGTGCTGCGCAGCCAACTTCCCTCGTGGTTTCAGCAGGTTGCCGAGTTGGAGGCACGGGCGACCGAGATCTGTACCTTCCAGGCCACCATGATCCACGGACTGCTGCAGACCCCCGCCTACGCCCGCGCCACCCTCAGCGCACTTCGACGGAACGACCTCGACGACCGCACCGCCGTACGACTGGCTCGTCAGCGGATCTTCGAGAAGGAGGAGCCACCGGTCTTCTGGATGGTCATCAGCGAGGCCGCGCTGTACCAGGAGATCGGCGACAAGGAAACGATGCGCGGCCAACTGACCCATCTGTTGTCCTTCGAGAACGACCCCCAGATCAACATCCAGGTGCTGCCGTTCTCGACAGGAGCCCACGCGGGGCTTACGGGCACGTTCACCCTCTTCCGCTTCGCGAGCGACCCGGCCATCGTCTACACCGAGGGATACGGCAGCGGACATCCGACCGCGAATCCGGACACCCTCAAGGACTGCACACTCCGTTACGATCATCTCCGGGCCGCCGCTCTATCCCTCAGGGACTCGGCGGAGTTGATCCGGCGCGCGATGGAGGACCGCTATGGAGAGCAACTGGCGTAAGTCCAGCTACAGCAGCGACCAGGGCGGCGAGTGCGTAGAGATCGCCGAGACAGTCGTGGCCGTATCCGTCCGCGACTCCAAAACCCCGGCGGGACCGATCCTCACCCTCGACCCCGCCGCCTTCGCCACCTTCGTCAACTGGACGTCTACAACCGCTGAATGATCGTGCCGGTGGCCAAGCCCCCACCCGCACACATCGTGATCAGCGCGAACTCCTTGTCCACGCGCTCCAGTTCGTGAAGCGCCGTGGTGATGAGCCGCGCCCCCGTCGCCCCCACCGGGTGCCCGAGGGCGATCGCGCCGCCGTTGACGTTGACCTTCTCCAGGTCCTGGTCGAAGACCTGGGCCCAGCTGAGCACGACCGACGCGAAGGCCTCGTTGATCTCGACGAGGTCGATGTCCTTCAGGGACATGCCCGCCTTGCCGAGCACCGCGCGGGTCGCGTCGATCGGACCATCGAGGTGGAAGTGCGGGTCGGCGCCCACCAGCGCCTGGGCCACGATCCGGGCCCGCGGCCTCAGCTTCAGCGCCCGCGCCATCCGCTTCGACGCCCACATGATCGCCGCGGCGCCGTCGCTGATCTGGGAGGAGTTGCCCGCCGTGTGGATGGCCGTGGGCATGACCGGCTTCAGCTTGGCCAGCGCCTCCATCGACGTGTCGCGCAACCCCTCGTCGCGGTCGACCAGACGCCACATGCCCTGCCCGGCGCGCTGTTCGTCCTCGGTCGTCGGCACCTGCACCGCGAACGTCTCCCGCTTGAAGCGCTCCTCGGACCAGGCGACGGCCGCCCGTTCCTGGGAGATCAGACCGAGTGAGTCGACGTTCTCGCGGGTCAACCCACGGTGGCGTGCGATGCGTTCGGCCGCCTCGAACTGGTTCGGCAGGTCGACGTTCCACTCGTCCGGGAACGGCTTCCCGGGGCCGTGCTTCGACCCCGACCCCAGCGGCACCCGGGACATCGCCTCGACACCGCAGCTGATGCCGACGTCGATGACACCGGCCGCGACCATGTTGGCGACCATGTGGGAGGCCTGCTGGGACGAGCCGCACTGGCAGTCGACCGTCGTCGCCGCCGTCTCGTACGGCAGCCCGACGGCCAGCCAGGCGGTGCGCGCGGGGTTCATGGACTGTTCGCCGGCGTGGGTGACCGTGCCGCCGACGATCTGTTCCACCGCGTCGGCGGGGATGGCGGTGCGGCCGAGGAGTTCACGGTAGGTCTCGCCCAGCAGGTAGGCAGGATGCAGATTGGCGAGCGCGCCGCCGCGCCTGCCGATGGGAGTGCGGACGGCTTCGACGATCACGGGTTCGGCGGCCATGGGTGCGGGTCCTCTCCTCCGAACGGATCCATGGGACTTCCGTAGAACACACACAGAACCACGCAGAACTAGTACGTGTTCTACTTCGCGCTGCTTTGCAGTCTGCTGACGAGCCGCCCACCACCGCAAGGGTCGTGCACACAATTGAGGGCTCCGTGCCCCTTGCCACTTGTAGAACCCGTTATTACCTTCACGGCAGCTCTGTTCCTGATGGGCCGTCAGAAAGCTGTCGAACGGCTGGAGTGAGTTGCCGATGTCGTGTCCAGCGCTTCCCGACGGGTTCGACTTCACCGACCCCGACCTGCTGCAAAGTCGCGTACCGCTGCCGGAGTTCGCCGAACTGCGCCGGGCCGAACCGGTGCGCTGGATCCCCCAGCCGGGGAACGTCGCCGGCTTCCAGGACGAGGGGTACTGGGCGGTCACCCGGCACGCGGACGTCAAGTACGTCTCCACCCACCCGGAGATCTTCTCGTCGTACCTCAACACGGCGATCATCCGCTTCAACGAACGCATCGATCGCGACGCCATCGACGCGCAACGGCTGATCCTGCTCAACATGGACCCGCCCGAGCACACCCGCGTCCGCGGAATCGTCCAGCGCGTCTTCACCCCGAGGGCCATCCGCGCCCTGGAGGAACGCCTCCGCAACCGCGCCCTCGCGATCGTCGAGGCCGCGCGCGCCCAGCCCGGCGGCTCCTTCGACTTCGTCACCCAGGTCGCCTGCGAACTGCCCCTCCAGGCCATCGCCGAGCTCATCGGCATCCCGCAGGACGACCGGGCGAAGATCTTCGACTGGTCCAACAAGATGATCTCGTACGACGATCCCGAGTACGCGATCAGCGAGGAGGTCGGCCAGCAGTCGGCCATGGAGGTCATCGCCTACGCGATGAACATGGCGGCCGACCGCAAGCACTGCCCGGCCAAGGACATCGTCACCACGCTGGTGGCCGCCGAGGACGAAGGCAACCTGAATTCCGACGAGTTCGGCTTCTTCGTGCTGATGCTGGCGGTCGCGGGCAACGAGACGACCCGCAACGCCATCACCCACGGCATGCACGCCTTCCTCACCCACCCCGACCAGTGGGAGCTCTACAAGGCCGAGCGCCCGTCGACGGCGGCGGAGGAGATCGTCCGCTGGGCCACACCGGTCAACTCCTTCCAGCGCACGGCCACTCAGGACACGGAGCTGGGCGGCAAGCAGATCAAGAAGGGCGACCGGGTGGGCATCTTCTACGCCGCCGCCAACCACGACCCCGAGGTCTTCGAGAACCCGGACGTCTTCGACATCACCCGCGACCCCAACCCGCACCTCGGCTTCGGCGGCGGAGGCCCGCACTACTGCCTCGGCAAGTCCCTGGCGGTCCTGGAGATCGACCTGATCTTCAACGCGATCGCCGACGCCATGCCGAACCTCCGCGCGGCCGGCGACCCACGCCGTCTGCGCTCGGCGTGGATCAACGGAGTCAAGGAGCTTCAGGTCAGCCTGGGTTGACCCTTGTCCCGGCACCCCGGGCCGACGGCTCCACGAGGCCGTCGGCCCGGTCTTCCGCACGCCGCGCCGCCACCGCGACCACCCGGGCCCGCGGCCCCTGGAACACATACGACAACCCGAACCCGCCCGCGACGACAGCCGCACCCCCGACCGCGTCCAGCACCCAGTGGTTACCGGTGGCCACGATCGCCGAGACGGTGAACAGCGGGTGCAGCAGCCCGAGCCCCTTCATCCACCACCGGGGCGCGATGATCGCGATGACGACCCCGCACCACAGCGACCAGCCGAAGTGCAGCGAGGGCATCGCCGCGTACTGGTTGGTCAGGGCGGTGAGCGTGCCGTAGTCCGGCTTGGAGAAGTCCTGGACGCCGTGCACGGTGTCGATGACCCCCAGCGCCGGCATGAGCCGCGGCGGTGCCAGCGGGTAGAGCCAGAACCCGACGAGGGCCAGCAGGGTCGCGAACCCGAGCGAGGCCCGGGCCCACCGGTAGTCCCCCGGCCGCCGCCAGTACAGAACGGCCAGCACGCTCAGCGGCACCACGAAGTGGAAGGACTCGTAGTAGAAGTCGAAGAAGTTCCGCAGCCAGTCGACCTTGACGACCGCGTGGTTGGCCCAGTGCTCGATGTCGATGTGCAGCCAGCGCTCGATGTCGAGGATCTGTTGGCCGTGCTTCTCGGCTGTGGCCCGCCCCGCGGAGTTGGTTCCGCCGGTGGCCGCGAGTCTGACCTGCTGGTAGGCGGCGTAGGTGACACGAATCAGCAGCAGTTCGAGCAGCAGGTTCGGCCGGGTCAGCACCCGCCGCAGGAACGGCAGCAGCGGCACGTGCCGCAGCCGTGCGGGCACCGGTGCGGCGTACGCCGTGGGGATCGGCACCTGGTAGTACGGCGAGGTCCGCGACAGGAAGGGAATCACCGTGGCGGCGGCGAGCGCGGCCAGCAGCACCACGTTGTCCCGCAGGGTGTACAGCGCCGAGATGTGCGGCAGCATCATCGACGCCGGGAGGGTCATCACGACGACGACGGCCACGGGCCACACGTACCGGTCGGAGGCGCGCTTGCCGACCCGCCCGACGACCGCGAGCAGCACCCACAGCAGCTGGTGCTGCCAGGTGGTCGGCGAGACGGCGATCGCCGCGCACCCGGTGATCGCGACGGCGAGCAGCAGCTGGCCGTCGCGGGTGTAGCGCACGGCCCGCCGCACGCCCAGCGCGGCGACGGCCGCCCCGAGGACCAGGAAGAGGGAGATCTCCAGCGGTCCGGCCACCCCGAGACGCAGCAGCAGGCCGTGCAGGGACTGGTTGGAGAGGGCGTCGGCGGGACCGCCGAGTCCGGTGCCCGCGATGTGGTGCACCCAGTAGGTGTACGAGTCGTGCGGCAGCGCGGCCCAGGCCAGCGCGGTGCCGGCGGCGAAGGTCGCGGCCGTGGTCAGGGCGCCCCGGCGGCGGCCGGTGAACCAGAGCAGGGGCGCGAAGAGCAGGACGGCGGGCTGGAGGGCGGCGGCGAGACCGATGAGCAGGCCGCTGACCCGCTCACCCCGGACGACGAAGCAGGCGACCAGGACCAGCAGGACCGGCATGATGCTGGTCTGCCCGAGGTAGAGCGTGTTGCGCACGGGCAGCGACAGCATGAGAAGGCTGATCGCGACCGGCGCGGCGAGCAGGGAGGTGCGCCGGTCGACCGGCTGGGGGAGGGCGCGCGCGGCGACGAGGCCGAGGGCGACGACCAGGAGCAGGGTGCCGAAGGTCCAGCCCCAGCCGAGAGCCTGTTCGGCGGCACGGGTGAGCGGCTTCAGGACGAGTCCCCCGAACGGGGTACCGGTGAACCGCGTCGAGTCGTACAGCGAACCCTTCACATGCAGGACGCCGTCCGGGCCGACCCAGGTCTCCAGGTCCGTCAGCCGCTCGCCTCTGGGGGTACTGAGGACGACGGCCACCTGTCTGACGGCGAGGACGGCGGCCACCAGCCACAGGGCCAGCCTGGCCGCGCGCAGCCGCGTCTGGACCTCCGTAGTCCCACTGTGCTCCGCATTCGCCACGCCTCGTCGGCCTCTCAATTCCGGTCGTGCCATGCGTCCGAGAGGAAGGACGCGGGCAACCCCCGCTTCACCTGACGTCCGCCTCCATTTGTCCGAATGACGATAGTCCGCCGCGAGTGCTGTCGCTCAGCCAGGGCGCGAGATGGATCACATGGACTGCGGGAAGGCGCGACCGTGATCAGGCACGAGGTACCTGCATACAGCACATTTATGCACGCTCCGCGACCGGGCCGGAGCATGACGTAAACCCGGCAAGTCCACTTATGGTCGCTTTTTGCCCTTGTCCCCGTCGAAAGGCAGGCGAGCGAAGTTTTGCCGAGCGCCCCAGCCCTCACCCATCCTGTCCACGCCCCTCGCGACCCCGAGACTCCCGAGACTCCCGATGCCGTCGTCGTCGACCCGGCCCTCGTGAAGCGTGCCGTCAAGGCCGCCGCGCTGGGCAACGCCATGGAGTGGTTCGACTTCGGTGTCTACAGCTACATCGCGGTCACCCTGGGCAAGGTCTTCTTCCCGTCCGGCAATCCGACCGCCCAGCTCCTGTCGACGTTCGGCGCCTTCGCCGCGGCCTTCCTGGTCCGCCCGCTCGGCGGCCTGGTCTTCGGCCCGCTGGGCGACCGTGTGGGCCGCCAGAAGGTCCTCGCCGTGACCATGATCATGATGGCGGCCGGCACCTTCGCCATCGGCCTGATCCCGTCGTACGCCACGATCGGCGTCGGCGCGCCGCTGCTGCTCCTGGCCGCCCGTCTGGTCCAGGGCTTCTCCACCGGCGGCGAGTACGCGGGCGCGTCCACCTTCATCGCCGAGTACGCGCCCGACAAGAAGCGCGGCTTCCTCGGCAGCTGGCTGGAGTTCGGCACGCTCGCCGGCTACATCGCCGGTGCGGGCCTGGTCACGCTGCTGACGGCCCTGCTGTCCAGCGAGGACCTGGTGTCCTGGGGCTGGCGGATCCCGTTCCTGATCGCGGGCCCGATGGGCGTGATCGGCCTCTATCTGCGGCTGCGCCTGGAGGAGACCCCGGCGTTCGCGGCCGAGGCCGAGAAGGCCGAGTCGAGCCGCCCGAAGATCCCGCTGCGCGAGATGATCACCGGCCAGTGGCGGGCGCTGCTGCTCTGCGTGGGCCTGGTCCTGGTCTTCAACGTCACCGACTACATGCTGCTGTCGTACATGCCGAGCTATCTGACCAGCGAGCTCAAGTACGACGAGACACACGGCCTGCTCGTCGTGCTCGCGGTGATGGCGCTGATGATGGTCGTCCAGCCCTTCGCGGGCGCCCTGAGCGACCGGGTCGGCCGCCGCCCGGTGATCGCCGCGGGCTGCGCGGGCTTCCTGCTGCTCTCGGTACCGGCCCTTCTGCTGATCCGCCAGGGCAGCCTGTTCGCGATCGCGCTCGGCATGGGCGCGCTGGGCCTGCTCCTGGTCTGCTTCACGGCGGCGATGCCCTCGGCCCTCCCGGCCCTCTTCCCGACCCGGGTGCGCTACGGCTCCCTGTCGGTCGGCTTCAACGTCTCGGTGTCCCTCTTCGGCGGCACGACCCCGCTGGTGGTGACGGCCCTGATCGGCGCGACCGGGAACATGATGATGCCCGCCTACTACATGATGGGCGCGGCCGTGATCGGCGGTGTGGCGGTGTGGTTCATGACGGAGTCGGCGGGCCGGCCGCTGCCGGGCTCGCCGCCGCAGCGGTAATCCGCTGACAGAGACGGGGTGCCGGACTATATTCGTTAGCGCAACTAGTTAGCTGCTCTAACTAGACATATGAAAGGCACAGGTGCATGAGCGAGTCGCAGCTCTGGGACGACGTCGACGACTACTTCACCACCCATCTGGCGCCGGAGGACGAGGTACTCCGGGCGGCCCTGCGCGACAGCGAGGCCGCCGGGCTGCCGTCCATCGCCGTGACGGCACCACAGGGCAAGCTCCTGCAGCTCCTGGCCCAGATCCAGGGCGCCCGTACGATCCTGGAGCTCGGCACGCTCGGCGGCTACAGCACGATCTGGCTGGCCCGCGCCCTGCCCGCCGACGGCCGTCTGGTCTCACTGGAGTACAGCCCGGTCAACGCCGAGGTCGCGAACCGCAACCTCGCCCGCGCGGGCCTCGACAAGATCGCCGAGGTGCGGGTCGGCCCCGCCCTGGAGTCGCTGCCCCAGCTGGCCGACGAGAACCCGCCCCCCTTCGACCTGGTCTTCATCGACGCCGACAAGGCCAACAACCCGCATTACGTGGAGTGGGCGCTCAAGCTCACCAGCGCGGGCAGCCTGATCGTGGTGGACAACGTCGTACGGGGCGGCCGGGTGGCCGATCCGGGCAACCCCGCTCCCGACGTCCAGGGCACCCGCACCGCGCTCGAACTGATCGGACGGCACCCGAGGCTGAGCGCGACGGCGATCCAGACAGTGGGCAGCAAGGGCTACGACGGCTTCGCGCTGGCCCGCGTGCTGCCGTGACCCGGCACGCTCACACCTCGTGGTAGAAGCCGACGTTGACGCTGCGCGGGGCGGTGCGGTCACGGATGACGATCTCGCCGTTGCCGCCCCGGGGCAGCGTCACCGAGCCGCCGTAGACCAGCGGCTGCGCATAGGCCCCGGCCACCAGCTGTACCTCGGACGAGGGATCGGGCTGCGAGCCCTGGAGCCAGGTCACCTGCCAGACGCCCTCGGGCCCGCACAGGAACTCCAGATGCACCCGGGAGACGAACAGCCAGTCGTCGGGTGTCGCGAGCCGGCACACGGACTTGTCCCGGCCCACCCGCAGCACGGTGCCCGGGTCACTGGGCGCGTCGGCCATCTGCATCCCGGCCGTGGCACCCTCCTCCGCCGCGGTGACGACGGCCATGGTGAGTTCGAGCACGTGCGCTCCTCCTGGGTCCTTGCGCGGCAGCCCCGTTGGCCCACCGCCGCCGCATGATAAATCGCCCGGCACGGCCGTGTCCGGTGCAAGGCACCCAAGACCGGCCTGCCGCCCGACTCCGGGCGACAGGCCGGTCGTACGCATGGACGACGCGTCAGCTGTGCAGCAGCCGCTCCGTCAGCTCGCGGTAGTCCCGCAGCGCCAGCCGGAGTTGCTCGGTGTCGCCGGTGCCGACCGCCTTGTCGTCCCGGCCGCCGTCGCCGGCCTGCCAGGAGTTGCGCAGCGTGCGCCGACGCTGCTTCACGGCCTCGGTGAAGCGCGCGGCGGCCTCCTCCAGCACGTGGTCGGCCTCCTCGACGGCGGACCGGGGCTCGTCCACGAACCCGGCGACGGCGTGCTGGAGCCGCGTGCTGAGTTTGTCGCACTCCTCGTGCGGCAGCAGCCGGGCCTCGTGACTCCCGGGCCTCGAGGACCCGCCCACGCCCGTACCGACTCCGCCGACGGTGTCGGAACCGGCGTCCCGCCCCCGCTCGGTCTCACGAACGGGACCGGAGGCCTTGTCGCGGCCGGGAACCGAGTCGGTGCCGAAGCCGCCCTCGTCACTCCGCCCAGTCCGCCCAGGAGGCGTCATCGCGCCCGGTACGGACTCACGGCGCTCCTCCCGGGCATCCGGTGCCCCGGTCGGGGCCTCGGTCCCGGTGGGAGCCACTATGGGGCTGCGAGCGCCCGAGGGGTCGCCTGCGGTGCGGCCCTTCCGTTCCTCGCCGGCCCCGCTCACGGCATCCGTCATGTCGCTCAACTCCCCTTCGCGTGACGCCGGTTGAATGCCCACGGCAGGTGCGCCCGGCCGTCACTGCGACCGTCGCGAGGCCGGCCCGCGCGCAGGTGGGACTCGTCGGTGGAGGTACGGGACTCCTCGCGGCTCCGCGGCGGGGCGACGAGGTCCTCGAAGAGGGCCCGCGCCTCCACCATGGCGGCGCGCATCTCCTCGGTGTTCGTCCGGCCGTCGCCGTCCTGCCGGGCGTTGGTGCGGGCACCCGCCACCGCGTGCACCCGCCGGTAGCCGTGCACATGGTGCGCGTGGTGCACGGACAGCGCGTCGAACTGTTCCTCGTACTGCTCGCCGTCCGGGAAGCCCCGGGCCTTGGCGAGGTCGGCGAGCAGCCGGTCCGCCTCGGCGACGGCCTCCCGGGGAGAGTCGACGAAGCGTTCCTGGGCGGCCGCCCAGCGGTCCTCGTACCGCTGGCGCTCCGCCGGTTCCAGTGGCTGCTCGCGCAGGGATCCGTGCCGCTCGACGCGCTCGGCGAGTTCGCGCTCGGCGGCCTTCTCGTCCCCGTCGTGCCGGGCCACGGCGCGGTCGTACTCGGGCCCGAAGCGTCGCTTCAGGCCCCGGCCGTGCTGCGGGCCCCGGCCACGCAGGGTCAGGACGGCCGCCACGACTACGACGGCCGCCACGATCACGATCAGAGCGATGATCAGGCCTGTTGACATGTCTGCCGGGTTGCCCTGAACGGTTTGTTCAAACCGTCTCCGCATGTGTGCAGGCGGTAGTCGGGCCGTGACCTGGGCGGCCACCTCATGAGAAGCGAGCCGTGGGCCCCTCGTGCGGCTGTTCCCGGTCGGAGCCGCACAACTCGTCGTTGAGATCCTTCACCAGCTGGGCGAGATCAGTGGGCCGATCGGGCCCCCACCAGTCCCCCAGCAACTCCCCCAACGACGCCTCCCGAGCCGCCGCGAGCCGCGCGGCGACCTCCTGGCCCGCCTCGGTGAGCAGCAGATCAAGACCCTGCCGCGTCGCCAGCCCCCGCCCCTCCACCTGCCGTGCCCCCTCGATGATCGCGCCCAACGGCACGGACGTGCGCTCGGCGAGCAGCGCCGGCTCCACCCAGCCGTACTTCCGCATCCGCAGCACCAGCCAACTCGCCGCGGGCAACAGGTCGTACCCGGCCCGCGTGGTGATGTCCCGGTAGACCTCCCGCCGCCCCTCCCGGGTCCCGAGCACCGACAGGGCCCGGCACACCTCGTCGTACGACGACCGCTCCACGGGATTGCTGGCCAGCGTCTCGGTGACGTCGGGTGCGGTGACCGACCCCCGCAGCCGGTCCTCCTTGAGGAACCACGCGAGTACGAACCCGAGAAACGCGACGGGCGCGGCGTAGAGGAAGACGTCGGTGATCGAGGAGGCGTACGCGTGCAGTGCCTCGGGCCGCAGCGAGCCCGGCAGCTCGGCGAGCCCCCGGGAATCGGCCTCGAGCCCCGAGACCGAGACTCCGGGCGGCAGTTGGGCGCCCCGCAGGGCCTCGGCCAGCTTGTCCCCGAGGCGGTTCGCGAAGACGGTTCCGAAGATGGCGACCCCGAAGGACGCCCCGATGGACCGGAAGAAGGTCGCGCCGGACGTGGCGACGCCGAGATCCTCGTACGACACGGCGTTCTGCACGATCAGCACGAGCACCTGCATGACCAGTCCGAGCCCCAGCCCGAACACGCAGAAGTAGACGCTCATCACCCAGGTGGAACTGCTCTCGTCGAGCCGGTGCAGAAGCAGCAGCCCGAGCGTGGTGACCGCGGTCCCTGCCACCGGGAAGACCTTCCAGCGGCCGGTACGGCTGACGATCTGCCCGGAAACGGTGGAGGAGAACAGCAATCCGAACACCATGGGCAGCATGTGCACACCGGACATGGTCGGTGAGACTCCCTGCACCACCTGGAGGAAGGTGGGCAGATAGGTCATGGCCCCGAACATCGCGAACCCGACGATGAAGCTGATGACGGCGGACAGGGTGAAGGTCCGCACCCGGAACAGTTTCAACGGCAGCACGGGCTCGGCGGCCCGCCGCTCGACCCCCACGAACGCGACCGCCAGCAGCACGCCCAGCACCGCGAGCCCGACGATCTGGGGCGAGCCCCACGCCCAGGTGTTCCCGCCCAGCGAGGCCACCAGCACCAGGCAGGTGGCGACGGAGGCGATGAGAAAGGTCCCCAGGTAGTCGATGACGTGCTTCGTCGACTTACGGGGAATCCGCAGCACCACGGCGATCACGGCCAGCGCGACCGCGCCCACCGGAAGGTTGACGTAGAACACCCACCGCCAGCTCAGGTGCTCGGTGAACAGCCCGCCCAGCAACGGCCCGAGCACACTCGTCGCCCCGAACACCGCCCCGAACAGCCCCTGATAGCGCCCCCGTTCACGCGGCGGGACGAGATCGCCGACGATCGCCATGGACAACACCATCAACCCGCCGCCGCCCAGCCCCTGCAGGGCCCGGAAGGCGATCAGCTGGGTCATGTCCTGGGCCATGCCGCACAGGGCGGACCCGATCAGGAAGATCACGATCGCGGTCTGGAACAGCCGCTTGCGCCCGTACTGGTCCCCGAGCTTGCCCCACAGCGGCGTGGCGGCCGTGGACGCCAGCAGATACGCGGTCACCACCCACGACAGATGCTCCATACCGCCGAGATCGCTGACGATCGTGGGCAGCGCGGTGGACACGATCGTCTGGTCCAGCGCGGCGAGCAGCATGCCGAGCAGCAGGGCCCCGATCGAGACGAGGACGTTGCCGGAGACGTGTTGTTCCTGCTCGTCTCTCACATTCCCCGTCATACCGTGCGGGTGCGCGGCCATGAAGACCTCCTGTGGCTCTCGTTACGTCCATCGTGATCGGTGTGACCGGTTATGGCCTGTTGAGTCCTGTTGGAAGCCGGTATTCCGGGGGCTTCCGACAGCCGGGTGTGGAGGGGGTCTGCATAATCGCTGGAGTTTGTGAGGGGAGGGACGAACACATGGCGGAGTCGAACGGCCATCTGTGCCCGGAGTGCCGGGCACCGAGAGGGGCCGACAACACCCCGTCCTGCGGGTGCACCCAGCGCGCGTCGGACGCACTGCGGGACACGCGTACGGCGGAGGCGGCCGCGGCGGAGGACTTCGATCCGCTGCGCATACGGCCGTACGTGGAGCTGGACGACGAGACCGCACCGGTGCCGAAGGCGCCCGCGCCGGACGCCACGATGCCGTTACGCGTGCCGGCACCGCCGCCGGCCACCCCGAGCCGCACCGACCTGAACCTGTTCGAGGTGGAGGCCGACGCTTCCGCACCCGGCCGGACCACCGACGGGCCGCCGCGCCGCACCCGACGCCGTGCCGTCCTCCTCGCCACCGCCGGAGCGGTCGTGACGGTGGCCGCCGCGGCCGCCTTCGCCGGCGGGGTGTTCACGTACGAGTCGCCGGTGCGGGACGAGGCGGCACGAGGGGACGTACGGCCGGCGGTCCCCGATGCGACGACGACCGCGGCGTCGGCGTCCCCGTCCACCGCCGCGTCGTCCGTACGGCCGTCCTCCGCGCCCCCGTCCGCCACGGCGAGCGCGAGCCCGTCGGCCTCCCCGTCCCCGTCGAGGTCCAGCGCCTCGCCCAGCCCGTCGTTGTCCACCGCGCCCTCGGCGACCCCGACGGCCTCCGCCGCGACGGATTCGGCGGCCGGGTCCGACGCGGGACGCGAGGCGGCTCCGCAGGTGCTGCGGCGCGGGTCCGAGGGTCCTGAGGTCGTCGAGCTCGAGCTGCGGCTCACCCAGGTCGGGCTGTACGCGCGCAAGGCGAGCGGGCACTACAACGAGGGGGTCGAGGACGCGGTGTCCGCGTATCAGTGGCAGCGGGGGCTTCAGGTGGCGGAGTACGGGGTGTACGACCTGGCGACCCGGGAGCGGCTGGAGTCGGAGACGAGAGAGCCGTAGGTCGTTCTTCGGGTGCGGGTCCGGCGGGGCCCGACAGAGGGAACGGAGATCTAGCCGACGGAGAGCCGAATCGTGCCGTCCTCGCCCGCCTCGATCCGCACCTGCGTCAGATCCGCCACCACCACGTCCGGCCCGTGCACCGCGGCTCGCGCGCCGACTCCCACGACCCTCATCCCGGCCGCCTTGCCGGCGGCGATTCCCGCCCCGGAATCCTCGAAGACGATGCAGTCGGCGGGCGCGACACCCAGCTCTGCCGCTCCCTTCAGAAAGCCCTCGGGGTCCGGCTTGCTCGCCCCCACGGACTCGGCGGTGATCCGGACGTCGGGCAGTGCGAGACCCGCGGCCGCCATCCGAGCCGTGGACAGCGGGACGTCGGCCGAGGTCACCAGCGCGTGGGGCAGGTCCCGCAGGGAGGCCAGGAACTCTGGCGCCCCCGGTATCGCCACGACACCGTCCATGTCGGCGGTCTCCTCCGCGAGCATGCGGGCGTTGTCCGCGAGGTTCTGCTCCATGGGCCGCTCGGGCAGCAGGACCGCCATCGACGCGTGCCCCTGGCGGCCGTGCACGACCTTCATGACCTCGTCGGCGTCCAGCCCGTGGTGTTCGGCCCAGCGGCGCCAGATGCGCTCCACGACGGCGTCGGAGTTGACGAGGGTGCCGTCCATGTCGAGCAGGAGGGCACGGGCGGTGAGCACGGTGGGGGCGGCGGTGGCCGTCATCGGCAGCTCCAAGACGCGGGACGTGGGCTTCGGAG
Source organism: Streptomyces sp. NPDC050759 (assembly GCF_044456945.1). NCBI lineage: Bacteria > Bacillati > Actinomycetota > Actinomycetes > Kitasatosporales > Streptomycetaceae > Streptomyces > Streptomyces sp. NPDC050759. The sequence continues at coordinate 451,703 of NZ_JBITGI010000001.1, forward strand.
GGGTCTCCCCCGCACCCCCTGAAAGACAAGGTGGCCCCGCCCGCCGGTCAGGGAAAACGAGCGGGAGCCACTTTGTTTCTCCACGGTACAAAATCGGGGCGGTTCCCGCCACCATCCCCGGAAACCGCCCGGAACAGTTCACCCACCGTTCAGCTCATCCGGCCACGGCCTCCCACAGGCTCCACAGCCCGAGCGCCAGCATCAGCAGCGCCGCGACCTTGGTGATGAGCTTGAGCGGCACGCGCTTCATCAGGGCCTTTCCGCCGACGATGCCGAGGCCGGCCACCGCCCACAGCGCGAGCACCGCGCCGAGGCCGACGGAGAGCGGGTCGTCGTAACGGGCCGCGAGGTTCGCCGTCATGATCTGGGTCAGATCCCCGAACTCGGCGACCAGGATGAGCATGAACCCCGCCCCGGCGACCTTCCAGAAGGACTGGTCCTGAGGCTTTCGGATCTCCTCGTCGCCGTCGTCCTTCTTGAACAGCAGCACGGCCGCGCCGCCGAGGAAGAGCACGCCGGTGACCGCCTGCACGATCTGCTGCGGCAGCAGGGTCAGCACGCTGCCGGCCGCCACGGCGAGCGCGACATGCAGCGCGAAGGCGGCGGCGACGCCCGCGAAGACGTAGGAGGCGCGGTAACGGGTGCCGAGGACGAGGCCGGCGAGGGCGGTCTTGTCCGGCAGTTCGGCGAGGAAGACGACGCCGAAGACGACGGCCGTCACGGTGAAGCTGATCAAGGGTCCTCAATCGGTCGGGGCCGCCCCACCGAGAGTGTTCCTGCGAAACGACGCCTCGGCACGGCAGCACACAGTCAGTGCACTACTGGCCGAAGGTCTCGCTGGCCGATCCCTGAAGACCTGCCTCCGGGCGCCGGCTCAGACGAGCTGAGCAGTATGTCGACGGTCCGGCGAAGAGCTACTCCCCTTCAACGCCATCCATCGTACGTGATCGTTTCGCCGTAAACCTTGTCGTGTCATGTGCGCGTCACTAACTTCTTACCGAACGCACACCTCCCCGCAACGCGGAGCCGCGAGCATTCCCACGCTCGCGCTCCAACATCCCCGTCCCCCAAGGGAGTTCGCATGTCGAAGTTCTACGCGCGTCGACGGCTCAGCATACTCGGGGCGCTCACCGCCCTCATAGCCTCCGTCGCGGTCCTCAACGGCCCGACCGCCTCCGCCGCCCTCCCCACCCCGGTCAGCGCGGCCACCGCCCGCACCTACCTCGCCTCGCTCACCGTGGCCACCGAGAACCGCACCGGCTACGACCGCGACCTGTTCCCGACGTGGATCACCATCAGCGGCACCTGCAACACCCGTGAGTACATCCTCAAGCGGGACGGCTCGAACGTCGTCACCAACTCCGCCTGCACCGCCACCAGCGGCAGCTGGTACTCCCCGTACGACGGCGCCACCTGGACCGCCGCCTCCGACCTCGACATCGACCACCTGGTCCCGCTCGCCGAGGCCTGGGACTCCGGCGCGAGCGCCTGGACCACCGCCCGGCGCCAGTCCTTCGCCAACGACGTCACCCGCCCCCAGCTCATCGCCGTCACGGACAACGTGAACCAGTCCAAGAGCGACCAGGACCCGGCCGAGTGGATGCCGTCGGTCACCTCGTACCGCTGCACCTACGTCCGCGCCTGGGTCCAGGTGAAGTACTACTACGACCTCTCCGTCGACTCGGCGGAGAAGAGCGCGCTCACCAGCTACCTCGCCAACTGCTGACGATTCCGTAACGGAACCTCCCCGCGGACCTCCGCCGTTCCGTACCGTACGGGGCGACGGAGGAGGATCACGTGGCCGAACTGCGGCTGGGACCACTGCTCAGGTACGTCGACGGCTCGTCCGCGACCGTGTGGGTCGAGACGAGCCGTCCGTGCACCGCCGAGGTGCGCTGCTCGGACGGCACCGGCGGTGCGGCCCCCACCTTCCAGATCGCGGGCCACTACTACGCCCTCGTCCCGGTCGACGGCCTGGCTCCGGGCACCGAGCGGTCGTACGAGGTGTTCCTGGACGGCACGCGCGTGTGGCCTCTGCCCGACGCCCCCTTCTCGGGGTTTCCGCCGTCCGTCATCCACACGCCCGCCGACACGGACACCGTCCGCGTCGCGTTCGGCTCCTGCCGCTGGGCCGCGCCCCCGAAGGGCGAGAAGGACCCCGTGGGCCCCGACGCCCTGGACACCCTCGCGGCCCGTATCGCCGCCGAGCCGGAGGGCGAACGGCCGGACGTCCTCCTGCTGCTGGGCGACCAGGTCTACGCCGACGAGACCTCCCGGGCCACCCAGAGCTGGCTGGCCGCCCGCCGCGATCTGCGGGACCCGCCGGGCAACCAGGTGGCGGACTACGAGGAGTACACCCACCTCTACTACGAGTCCTGGCTCGACCCCGAGGTGCGCTGGCTGCTGTCCACGGTGCCCAACTGCATGATCTTCGACGACCACGACGTCATCGACGACTGGAACACCTCCGCCTCCTGGGTCGAGGACATGCGCACCGTCTCGTGGTGGCGGGAGCGGCTGCTGAGCGGACTGATGTCGTACTGGGTCTACCAGCACCTGGGCAACCTCCCCCCGGCCGAGCTGGCCGCCGACCCGCTCTACGCCGCCGTACGCCGATCCCCGGACGGCACCGACGAGTTGCGCGCCTTCGCCTGCCGGGCCGAGGCCGACGCGGCCTCCGTGCGCTGGAGTTACCGGCGCGACTTCGGCCGGGTGCGCCTGCTCATGGTGGACTCCCGCGCGGCCCGCGTCCTCGACGAGGAGAACCGCTCGATGCTGAACCCCGGCGAGGCCGAGTGGCTGCGCGGACAGGTGCTGGAGGAGCGCGCCTCCTACGACCACCTCCTGATCGGCACCTCGCTGCCCTGGCTGCTGCCGCATCTGGTGCACCATGCCGAGGCGTGGGACGCCGCGCTGTGCCGGGGGGACCGCGGGGCGCGCTGGGCCCGGTTCGGGGAGGATCTGCGGCGGAAGGCGGACCTGGAGCACTGGGCAGCGTTCCCGGCGTCCTTCGCGGCGCTGGCGGACCTGATCGCCGAGGTGGGCTCGGGGCCCGAGGCGCCGGCGACGGTGCTGGTGCTGTCGGGGGACGTGCACCACGCGTACGTGGCCGAGCCGAAGTGGCACTCCGGCGGACCGGAGGCCCGCGTCCTCCAGCTCACCTGCTCCCCCGTCCACAACTCCGTGCCCCGCTGGATCCGGTTCGGCTTCCGCTTCGGCTGGAGTGCGACCGCTCGGGCGCTCGGGCGGTGGCTCGCCCGGCACGGCGGCTGTGAGCAACCGCCGGTCTCCTGGCGGCACACGGGCGGCCCGTGGTTCGGCAACCAGTTCATGACGCTGACGCTGAGCGGGCGTTCGGCGCGGCTGCGGCTGGACCAGGCGCGGGAGACGGGCGAGGGCCGGACGGGGCTGGTGACGGTCTCGGAGTCCGAACTCACCGGGGGGAGCGGGCGCGAGGCGTCCCGGCTCGCCCGGTAATCGGCTCCTTCCGGCTCCTTCCGGCCGCTTCCGTCCCGTTCCAGCCTTTGCGGTCGTTTGTTGTGTCCGTGGCACGGGATGCTCGTGATGCATCCCACAGTCCAGGCCCTCCCGGCCCTTCAGGCTCGGCACCCCGTACTCCCGACGGCATGATGAGGCGGACCGTCCGCTTCCGGTGGAGCTCCACGGCTCCGCCACGCGCCCCACACGCCCGGGAGTCCCGCTCTTGCCCGCACCGACCACGGACCAACCCCCCGTCTCCGTCGCCCTGGTCGGCGCGGGGCCCCGCGGCACCAGCGTGCTGGAACGCCTCTGCGCCTCCGCCCCCGAACTCCTCCCGCCCGGCGCCCACTTGACGGTCCACGTCATCGACCCGTGCCCGCCGGGCCCCGGCCGCGTATGGCGCCCCACCCAGTCCCCCGACCTCCTGATGAACACGGTGGCCTCCCAGGTCACCCTGTTCACCGACGAGAGCGTGGACTGCGCGGGTCCGATACGCCGAGGACCGAGCCTGCACGAGTGGGCCTGTGGGCTCCCCCACCGGAGACCGGCCCCGGGTGACCCGCTCGGGCCCGACGACTATCCGAGCCGTGTTCAGTACGGGCGTTATCTGGCGTGGGTGTTCGCCAGGGTCGTGCGGCAGGCGCCCGGGGCTGTGAGGGTGGAGGTGCACGCGGCGCGGGCCGTAAGGGTCGATGACGCCGTCGACGGGCGGCAGACGGTGACGCTGGACGACGGGACCGTGCTGGACGGGCTGTCGGCCGTGGTCCTCGCCCAGGGGCATCTGCCGGTCGTCGCCGACACGCCGCAGCGCGGCCACACCGCCCACGCCGAACGCCACGGTCTGCACCACGTCCCGCCCGCCAACCCGGCCGACGTGGACCTGTCCCGCATACGGCCGCACGAGCCGGTGCTGCTGCGCGGCCTGGGCCTGAACTTCTTCGACCACATGGCCCTGCTGACCACCGGCCGCGGTGGCCGTTTCGTCCGCTCGGACACCGGCGCCCTGCGCTATCTCCCCTCCGGCAAGGAGCCGCGCCTGTACGCCGGTTCGCGCCGCGGCGTCCCGTACCAGGCACGCGGCGACAACGCCAAGGGCCCCTACGGCCGCCATCTCCCCCTCGTCCTCACCGACGAGACGATCGCCCGCTTCCGCAAGCGTGCCGACTCCGGCGAGGCCCCCGACTTCCTCACGGAGATATGGCCGCTGGTGGCGAAGGAGGTGGAGACGGTCTACTACGAAGCCCTCGTCGAGGACGGGGAGTTCAGGGACCGCTTCCTCGCCACGGACCACCGCAGACCCGAAGAGGCCGCCGTACTGGAGGAGTTCGGCGTCCCGCACGCCGACCGCTGGTCCTGGGACCGTATTTCACGGCCGTACACCGGACAGACCTTCACGGATCCCGGCAGCTGGCGGCTCTGGCTCCTCGGCCATCTGCGCCAGGACGCCGCCGAGGCCGCGCTCGGTAACGTCGCCGGTCCTCTGAAGGCGGCCCTCGACGTCCTGCGGGACCTGCGCAACGAACTGCGGCAGATCGTCGACCACGGCGGCCTCCCGGGCCCGTCCCGCCGGGACCACCTGGACCGTTGGTACACCCCTCTCAACGCCTTCCTCTCCATCGGCCCGCCCCGCCGCCGCATCGAGGAACTGACCGCGCTGATCGAAGCGGGCACCGTGGACGTGCTGGGCCCTCGCCTGGAGGTCCGTGAGGCGGACGGCAGCTGGGTGGCCCGCTCGCCCGAGGTGCCGGGGTCCGCCGTCCACGTGACGACCCTCATAGAGGCGCGCCTTCCGGAACCGGATCTGCGGCGCACCGCCGACGAACTGCTCGCCCGGCTGCTGAAGACGGGCCAGTGCCGGCCGCACACCGTCGACGGTTACGAGACCGGCGGCCTGGACGTCACCCGGCGGCCATATCACCTGATCGACCGTCAAGGACGGGCCCACGCAAGGCGGTTCGCTTTCGGCGTGCCCACGGAGGGGGTGCACTGGGTGACCGCGGCGGGCGCCCGGCCAGGGGTGGATTCGGTCACGCTTTCGGACGCCGATGCGGTGGCGAGAGCCGTTCTACGTGCGACGGCGGGCGAAACAGGAGGGGCCGCAGAGGCAAACGAGTGGCCAAATGTTGAACTTGAAAGCATTGATTAGGGGCACCTAACGTGGATGGCTCACTCGGTTCCATCCCCCTGGGGCGACCCCCCTGTGGGACCGACCCGACCGAAGGAGTCCCCCACAATGACCGGACGCCTGAACAGCGCCCAGCCATACGCCCTCGGCCTCTACCGCATCGTCGTCGGCCTGCTCTTCCTCTGTCACGGCGCCGCTTCCCTCTTCGGTGTCCTCGGCGGTGTCCCGGGCACCGACGGCGGCACCCTCGAAACGGGCACCTGGCCCGGCTGGTACGCGGCCGTGATCCAGCTCGTCGGCGGCGGCCTCGTACTGCTCGGCCTGGGCACGCGCGTCGCCGCGTTCGTCGCCGCGGGATCCATGGCGTACGCGTACTTCAAGGTGCACCAGCCCACGGCCCTGTGGCCCATGGAGAACGGCGGCGAGGCCGCGGCGATGTTCAGCTGGGCCTTCCTGCTGCTGGTCTTCACCGGGTCCGGCGCGTTCGGCCTGGACCGGCTGTTCGCGAAGCGCTCGGCCGAGGAGCGGAAGCCGGCGGCGGAGCCCGTGGCCGTCTGAGGCGATCGCGTACGGTGCCCTCCCCCGCGTCCGTGGGGGAGGGCACCGGCGCGTTCGGAAGCGCACCGGCGCCGTCCTGACGCGGCAGCCGGGTGAACATGCCGCACCCATCTCATGAGCCCCCCGTGAATCTCCTGCCCCTGCCCCGGCGTACGCTGTATGGCTGTCTACGGGGGAATCACGGGGAGTCGCGGTGCTGGAGAATCTGGGGTCACTGACCGGCAGTCCATGGATCTACGCCATGGTCGCGCTGTCGGTGCTCCTCGACGTGTTCGTGCCGTTGCTGCCCAGCGGGGTGCTGGTCATCACGGCCGCGACGGCCGCGGCCGCGGGCAGTGCGGCGACCGGCGAGGTCCCGGACGTGATGGCCCTGATCCTCTGCGCGACGACCGCCTCCGTCCTGGGCGACCTGGCGGCCTACCGCCTCGCCTTCCGGGGCGGTGCGCGCCTCGACCGCGCGATCGCCCGCTCGCGTCGCCTCACCACGGCGCAGGAACGTCTCGGCGACGCGCTGTCCGCGGGCGGCGGGGCGCTGGTGGTCCTCGCCCGCTTCGCCCCCGCCGGCCGCTCGGTGGTCTCCCTCCTCGCCGGCACCGCCCACCGCCGAGCCCGTGACTTCCTCCCCTGGTCCGCCCTCGCGGGCCTGTCCTGGGCCGCGTACAGCGTCGCCCTCGGCTACTTCGGCGCGCACTGGCTGGGAGCGACCTGGCTGGCGACGGGGGTCTCGGTAGCGGCCCTGTTCGGGGCGGGAGCGGGGGCGGCGTATGTGATGCGGCGACGTCCGGTGACAGCGGGAGCGCGTTAGCGGCCGAGGGCGGCGGAAGGACGTGCGTCGGCTGGGGGCCGAGGGCGGCGGAAGGACGTACGTCGGCTGCGGGCCGAGGGTGGCTGTCCGCGCCCACGCGGCGGAGCCGCACCTGCACACAGCCCCGCACGCCCGGCCACGTCCAGCCGAGACGGCACAGGACGCACGGCCGGTTGACCGCTGGCCCGTGTGGGCTGGTCGCGCCCGCGGCGGAGCCGCACGTGCACATGGCTCCGCGCCTCCGGGCACGTCCGGCCGAGGCGGCACAGGACGTACGTACGTCGACCCCGAGCTGGGTAGGGGTCGGCCGGTAGTGGCTGGTCCCAGGTGGCGGAGCCGCGCATGCAGGCAGCACCGTGCCCTCGGGCAGGTTCAGCCGAGACGCACCCGGCGAGCACGGCCTACCCCGGCCGGCGGCCCCCCGCCCAGGTCACCCCGCCTCGCGGCGAGCCGCTCCGCGGACTTCCAGGCCCGCCAGCAACTCCGCCGTGGCCTCCGCGATCACCTCCACGGCCCGTTCGAAGACCTCCTGGTTGTGGGCGGCGGGGGCCCGGAAACCCGACACCTTGCGCACATACTGAAGCGCGGCGGCCCGGATCTCCTCCTCCGTCGCTTCCTCGGGCAACACAGGCGGACGAAGCGTCTTGATACTGCGGCACATACCGACAGTCTCCCTCCCCGAGCGGATCGGCGCTTCCGTCCGCCCGTTCCGAATGTCATGATCCTCGGCGAGGCGGCCACCGGTTCCGGGGCCGACCGACGAGAGGAACATTCCGACATGGCGCACGACTCCGCGCACCAGAAACTCACCGTGGCCGTCCTGGGCCCCGGCGGCACCGGCGGCCTTCTCGCCGCCCTCCTCGCCCGCACCGGACACCGCGTGATCTGCCTGGCCGGCGACGACACGGCGAACACCCTGCGCACGGCCGGACTCCAGGTCCGCAGCGGCACCTTCGGCGACTTCACCACGCCCGTCGAGGCCGACACCGAACTGCGCGAACCGGTCGACGCCTGTCTGATCGCCGTCAAGCACACCTCCCTCCACTCCGCCCTCGACCGCGTCCCGCCCACCGCCCTGGGCGACGGCCTGGTCGTCCCCCTCCTGAACGGCGTGGAACACCCGGCGACCCTGCGCGCCCGCTACCGCCCGGACCGGGTCGCCCCCGCGGTGATCCGCGTCGAGTCGACGCGGATCGCGCCGGGCGTCATCGAGCACGGCAGCCCCTTCGCCGAGCTCGACCTGACCGGCGACGGCGTCCCCCGCGAGCGCCTCGACGCACTGGCCTCCGCCCTGGCCGAGGCCGGCCCCGCGACCCGTGTCCTGGACGACGAGTCGGCCGCCCTGTGGGCCAAGATGTCCTTCCTCGCTCCCTTCGCCCTCCTCACCACCCTGCACGGCCTCCCCCTCGGCGAGGTACGCACCAGCCACCGCGAGGAGCTGACCGCCCTGGTCGAGGAGACCGCCGCGGTCAGCGCGGCCTGCGGCGGCCCCGCGGACCCGGCCCAGGCCCTCGCCCGCTACGACGCCTTCCCACCCCGGACCAAGTCCTCGATGCAGCGCGACGCGGAGGCGGGCCGCCCCCTCGAACTGGACGCGATCGGCGGGGCATTGCTGCGCGCGGCGGACCGGCACGGGGTGAAGGTGCCCGTCGCGACCCGGGTGGTACGGGAGTTGACGGACGCCGCCCGCTGACGGCCCACCCCGACCGCCACCGCCCACCCTCACGCGCGCCCTCAGCCGCCGTCGCCGCCCGTCAGGTCGAACCGCCAGTCGTTCGACGTGAGCCAGCGCCCCTTCGGGTACTCGAACTCGGCCTGTCCGAGCAGCGTGAAGCCCGCCCGGCGACAGACGCCGTTCGACGCGGTGTGCTCCACACTCGGGAACGCGTGCAGATACCGGTGCTCCCCGGCGGCCCGTGCCTCCTCCACGACGGCGCGGGCCGCCTGCGCGGCCAGTCCCCGTCCCTGGAACTCCGGCAGGATCCCCCACCCGGTCTCCCATATCAGGGAGTCCCGCCACTCACGCTGCCAGAACCCCACCGAGCCCACGGTCTCCCCGCCGTCCGCGAGCGTGACGCGGTACATCCGCCCCGCCGACAGCTCGACGTACCGCCGATGCCGTGCGACGAGCTTCTCCTCGCTCTCGGGCCCGCCCAAGTGGTCGGTCATCTCCGGGCTGTTGGTCCGCTCCAGCAGCCAGAAGTCGCCCTCCGCCCAGGGCACCAGCCGCACCTGCTCCGTCTCCATGCCGACCACATTAGGCGCCAGGTCTGACAACGCCCCCGGCCTGCGGTTTTGCCGAATCGGCAAAAGGCCTCGCAACCATCCCGCCGTACGTTGCAGGATCGCCGTGAGCCGCAGTCCGTGAGCCGTCACCGCACCGCCGTACCCACGGAGGACACATGCCGCACCGCACCCACCGTCTGGTCCCCGGTCCCGCCGGCCGGATCCACCTCGTGGAGCAGGGCAGCGGGCCCCTGGTCCTGCTGCTGCACGGCTTCCCGGAGTCCTGGTACTCGTGGCGCCACCAGCTGCCGGTGCTGGCCGCGGCCGGATACCGCGCGGTCGCCGTGGACGTGCGCGGATACGGCCGCTCCTCGAAGCCGGAGGCGGTGGCGGCGTACCGGATGACCGAGCTGGTGGAGGACAACGCGGCCGTGGTGGAGGCACTCGGCGAGCGTTCCGCGGTAGTCGTCGGGCACGACTGGGGAGCGACGATCGCCGCGCACTCGGCGCTGCTCAGGCCGGACGTCTTCCACGCGGTCGCCCTGCTGAGCGTGCCGTACACCCCGCCCGGCGGCCCCCGTCCCAGCGAGGTGTTCGCGCGGCTCGGCGGGGAGGAGGAGTTCTACGTCTCCTACTTCCAGGAGCCCGGCCGGGCCGAGCGCGAGATCGAACCGGACGTCCGGGGCTGGCTGGCCGGCTTCTATGCCGCGCTCTCCGCCGACACCATGCCCATGGCCGACGCCCACCCCGTGCCCGCCGACCCCCACTTCGTCGCACCCGGCGGCCGGCTCCGGGACCGCTTCCCCACCGACCGCCTCCCGGCCTGGCTCACCGAGGACGATCTCGACGTCTACGCGGGGGAGTTCGAGCGCACGGGCCTGACCGGTGCCCTGAACCGCTACCGCGCGATGGACCGGGACTGGAAGGATCTGGCCGCCCACGCGGGCGCGGCGATCCGCCAGCCCTCTCTCTTCCTGGGCGGCACCCTGGACGCCTCCACCACCTGGCTCTCCGACGCCATCGACGCCTTCCCGACCACCCTCCCCGGTCTGCGCGGCGCCCATCTCCTCGACGGCTGCGGACACTGGATCCAGCAGGAACGCCCCGATGAGGTCGGCCGTCACCTGACCGACTGGCTGGGATCGGTCGTGGCCGGGCGGTAGCGCACGTTCACCGTGGCCGTGCGGTCGCCGCCGTTGAGGAGTTCGAGGCGGAGGGGATCGCCGCCGGGGTTGTCGAACAGCCGGATCCCGTCACCGAGCAGGACGGGCGCGATGTGGAGGTCGATCTCGTCGATGAGTCCGCGTTCGAGGAGTTGGCGGCCGATCGTAGGTGAGAAAACCTCGACGTTCTTGCCGCCGGCGGCCTTGAGCGCGATCCGGACCGCCTCGGCGACGTCACAGCTCAGGAAGGTCACGCCCTCGGCGCTCGGCGCGTCCTCGGGGTGGTGTGTGAGGACGAACACCGCTCCCTGCCACGCCCCGCCGTAGATACCACCGGCGTCGGGAAAGGCGTCCCAGCCGTCGCGGCCGCCCAGCACGGCCCCGGTCGTCCCGGCGTACTCCTCGACGAGGCCGGGCCGGAACGAGAATCCCGTCATCCATGCCATGCCGTGCCCGGGGCCCGCCACGAACCCGTCCAGCGACATCGTGAAGTGCCAGAGCACCTTGCCCGCGGCGGTCTGCGGCTCCATGTCCGCCGCCGCCCTCGTGTCCATGTGCTGAGGATTCTCCATGGCTGGTCCTCTCTCAGGATGCTCCTCGTCCCCCCTGAGACCGGCCCCGCGCGCGAAAGTCATCGCCGGACCTCCGACTCGCGGGCCTGCCTCCCGATCGGCCTCGCTCGATGTGCGGCGACGGTCATGACGAGGACGGAGGTCAGCACGATGCCGGCGCCGACGTAGAGCGGTGCGGTGTAGCCGAGGCCCGCCGTGATGGCGAGGCCTCCGGCCCAGGCGCCCAGCGCGTTGCCGATGTTGGACGCGGACACGTTGGCGCTGGCGGCCAGGGCGGCCCCGTGCGCGTAGTCGGTGACGCGGGTGATCATGCCGGGCACACCGGCGAACCCGAACACCCCCATCAGGAACACCAGCACCACCGACGCCGTGGCGCTGGTGGCGAGCAGCCCGAACAAGGCCAGGGTGACGGTGAGTCCGGTCAGGGCGAGGACCAGCGCGCGGTCACGGTCGTGGTCGGCGGCCCGCCCGCCGATCAGGTTCCCGACGACCAGGCCGACGCCGTACACCATGAGCAGCCAGGCGACAGCCGCCGAGGAGAAGCCGCCGACCTCGGTGAACGTGTAGGCGATATAGCTGAACGCGCCGAACATCCCGCCGTAGCCGAGCGCGGTGGCCACCAGGGTCAGCCAGACCTGCCCGGACCGGAACGCGCCGAGCTGGGCGCGCAGGCCGGTGGAGGCGGTCGGCGGTGTCTGTCCGGCGCGGCTCGGCACGAACGCGATGATTCCCGCGAGCGCGAGCAGGCCGATCGCGGTGACCGCCCAGAACGCGGCCCGCCAGCCCCAGCGCTCCCCGACCAGCGCGCCGAACGGCACGCCGAGCACGTTCGCGACGGTCAGCCCCGCGAACATGACGGCCACCGCGCGGGACGCGCGCTCGGGTACGACCAGGCTGCGCGCGACCAGGGAGCCGATGCCGAAGAACGACCCGTGGCACAGCGCCGCCACGATCCGCCCGAGCAGCATCACCGAATAGCTCGGCGCGATCGCGGACAGCAGGTTGCCGAGGACGAACAGGACCACCAGGCCGACCAGGACGTGCTTGCGGGGCAGCCGCGCGGTCGCCGCGGTCAGGACGATCGCACCGACCGCCACGCTCAACGCGTATCCCGAGATCAGCCGCCCCGCGGCAGCCTCGGACACCGCGAAACTCCCCGCCACCTGGGGCAGCAGCCCCGCGATCAGAAACTCCGTCAGCCCGATGCCGAACCCGCCGACGGCCAGCGCGACGAGCCCCCTTGGCATCCGCGACCGTCCGATCACCTGGCTATGCACGACAATCCTCAAGATCCGCGTTCATGGACCGACTCTCGCGTCCCGACCGCGGACCGGTCCATGGACAAAGAAGCGACGACGCTTGGACGAAAGCGGGGCCGATGTTCACGGTCGAGGAACGGGACCGCCTCCGGGAGCGGTTGCTCGCGCGCGCGGAGGCCGACGACAGCGTCGTGGGCGCCGCCTTCACGGGCTCGTACGCCGTCGGGGAGGCCGACCGCTGGTCGGACACCGACCTGGTGCTGGCCGTGCGCGGCGACCTGACGGCGACGCTGGAGCGGTGGACCGGCTGGCTCTACGGCGATCTCGGCGCGCGGCACCACTGGGATCTGCGCGTCGGGGCCGGCGTCATCCGGGTGTTCCTCCTGCCCGGCTGGCTGGAGATCGACCTGACCTTCGCCCCGGAGGCCGAGTTCGGTCCGCGGGGCCCGCAGTGGCGGACGGTCTTCGGCCGGCCCCGCCCCCTGGAACCCTTCACTCCCCCGGACGGCGACACCCTGGCGGGCCTCCTGTGGCATCACGCCCTCCACGCGCGCGCGTGCGTCGAGCGCGCCCGCTACTGGCAGGCCGAGCACTGGATCAGCGCCCTGCGCGAGCACGTGATCACCTTGGCCTGCCTGCGACTCGGCCACCCGGCCGCGCACGCGAAGGGCGCCCACCTGCTCCCCGGCGACCTCTCGACCGCCCTGGAGACGACTCTCGTACACTCGCTCACCGCCTCGGAGCTCCACCGCGCCCTGAGCGCCACGGTCGGCGTCGTCACGGCCGAGCTCGAACGCTTCCGTCCCGAACTCGCCACCCTTCTGGCCCCGATGTTCGAGGAGCTGACGAACACGCCGCCGAACGAAATGCCGTTGAGATGACGCCGCCCGTCGACAAGGCTCCCTGGTCATGGAGTTCTTCTGTTACCACCGTGACCGGCCCGGCTCCCTGCCCCTGCGGGAGGAGCTGGCGGAAGCGCACTGGTCCTACATGGACCGGTACGCGGCCGAACTGATCGCCCGCGGGCCGACGTTCGCCGCCGACGGTGAGACGCCGACGGGAAGCGTGCACATCGTCGACCTGCCCGATCCGGCGGCCGCCCGCGCGTTCGCGTTCGACGAACCCACCTATCAGGCGGGCGCGTACCGGGACGTACTGCTGCGCCGTTGGCGCAACCTGCTGGGCCGCACCATGTGGGACTTCCCCGGCGGCCGGACCGGTGGCGGGCGCTATCTGGTGCTCGGTCTCGGCACGGGAGAGGCCGCCGACCTCACCGTACCGCCCGGCAGGGACGACCTGATCGCCTACGGCCCCCTCCTGTCCGACGACGCCACCCTCTGGCTGGGCACGGCGGCCCTGGTCCGTGCCCCGGACCCGGAGCGGGCACGGGCCGTGCTGACCGCGGACCGGTACGCGGCCGTAGAGGTCCACGAGTGGGAGTTCGGCGGACGACGCTGACAACCCTGGTTCTCGGGGCAACCGCACAGGGACCGGCCGTCCGAGCAAGGAGCGTCCACGCCATGGGTACCGCCGTCCGCGTCCCGCAGACCCGGGACATGATCGGGGACGAGCTCTCCGGAGACGAGGCCTTCACCGCCCTGCGCCACTACGGCGGGCTGCGGCTGCTGGCCGACTCCTTCGCGCGGTTCCGCTACGCCGACGGCTTCACCAACGCCCGGGCCCTCGCCTTCCAGGTGGTCCTCGGGCTGGTTCCCTGCACCGTGGCGCTGGTCGGCCTTGCCACCTCGGTGCACACGGAGGGCGTGGGCCGGATCATCGAGCTCACACTCGGCCGGATCGTGCCGGGCGCGAGCGCCGACATCGTGAAGGACGCCTTCGACGGGACCCGGCGCACCGCGCACGGCGATGTCTGGAGCACGCTCGCCCTGTGGCTCGGTCTGGGCTTCGCGCTGCTGAACCTCGCCTCGGCCATGGGTCAGATCGAACGCGGCGCGAACCGCATCTACGGCATCGAGCGCGACCGGCCCTTCCCGCGCAAGTACGCGCGCGGGCTTGTGCTCGCGCTCGCCGCCGGTCTGCCCCTGGTGCTGGGGTTCGTCGTGCTGGTGGCCGGTGAGGCGGTGGGCGACGCGGTGGCCGAGTCCGCGGGCCGGGACGGCGGCGGGCCGCGCTGGTGGGGTGTGCTGGACCTGCCGGTGGGGCTCGCGCTGGCCTGGGTGGCCTCCGCGGTGATCTTCCGCTGGTCGCCGCGCCGTGTGCAGCCCGGTTACACCTGGCTGGCCTTCGGCTCGGCCGTCCATCTGCTGCTGTGGGTGGCGGCCACCTGGCTGCTCGCCCTGTACGTCGAGGAGAGCGGTGCGTTCGGCGCCGTGTACGGGCCGCTCACCGCCTTCATCGCCCTGCTGCTGTGGGCGAACCTCACCGCCGTCGCGCTCTTCCTCGGCATCGCGTTCGCCGCCCAGCTGGAAGCGGCCCGCGCCGGCATCGAGTCGGCCGTCCATCCGGACCCCGGCCCGGGTGTCTGAGGCCAGAACGGTCAGCCCCGCACGGCAGCGGTGACCGTCGCCGGGTCCACGCCGGTCAGTTCGACGATGCGGTGCGGCGGCACGCCCGCGGCCGGCGCAGGCGCGTGAGGCCGGGCGGCGGTCTCGTCGTCAGCCTTCCGCGGCGGCGGTGACCGTCGCCGGGTCCAGGCCGGTCAGTTCGACGATGCGGTGCGGCGGCACGCCTGCGGCCGGCACAGGCGCGTGAGGCCGGGCGGCGGTCTCGTCGTCAGCCTTCCGCGGCAGCGGTGACCGTCGCCGGGTCCACGCCGGTCAGTTCCACGATGCGGTGCGGCGGCACGCCCGCGGCCAGCGCGCGTCCGATCAGGCCGTCACGGCCGTCCGCGCAGTCGCGGTAGGCGAGCAGTTCCTCCTCGACCCCGGCGAGCGACTGCGGCGCCAGGTGGTGGCGGAGCCGGCTCAGTTCCTCGTCGCTCAGCGGCACGGGCAGCCGCTCGGCCCCCTCGGGCACGGCGGCGGTCTCCTCCGGTGGCAGCAGACGCAGGTGCGGGGAGGTCGCCGTGGTTCCCTGGGCGTCCAGCCACGCGCGCACGGCGGGAGTCTCCATGCACGCGAGATCGCCGACGGCGGCGGGGGCCACGCCGAGTTGCGCGGACGCGTCGTCGAGCAGGAACAGATAGGCGTCGTCGGTCATCCTCGGCTCCTTCTCAACACCGGCTCCTCCACAGGGGCTGATCGACTCCCATTACCCCGCCTCGCCCGGCTAATGTTCTGGTTCGGCGAGTGACCGAAGAGGAGCGAGGACATGGTCGGTCTTCCGAGCGCGCGTTGACGTCGTAGGCCGTCCGGCCTGTCATCGCGTGCTGCCCTTGACGGTGTGGCACAGCAAGCCTTCGATCCGAGGTTCTCCGTGCCATCCGCTTCCTCCGCCGTGTCCGATTCCGGTCGCCCCGCCCCGTCGAGCCTGTGGCGGGACCGTGACTTCCGTCGCCTCTGGGTGGGCCAGACGGCCTCCCAACTCGGTGAACACACAAGCCTGTTGGTGTTGCCGCTGTTCGCCGTCCTGACCCTCGACGCCAGTGCCGGCCAGTTGGGTGGCCTCCGCGCTGTGGGCCAGGCGCCGATCCTGTTGCTCTCGCTCCTCGTCGGCGCGTGGGTGGACAGATGGCGGACCCGCACGGTGATGGTG
Organism: Streptomyces sp. NPDC050759; assembly: GCF_044456945.1. NCBI lineage: Bacteria > Bacillati > Actinomycetota > Actinomycetes > Kitasatosporales > Streptomycetaceae > Streptomyces > Streptomyces sp. NPDC050759. The sequence goes on from NZ_JBITGI010000001.1 coordinate 467,545, forward strand.
CTGACGGACGCCGGCCGGTCCCTGGCACTGGGCGCCGCCGCCCTGGGCGGTCTCCTCGGGCTGCTCGGCCTGCCCGCGCTGCTCGTGGTCGCCTTCACCGTGGGGGCCCTGTCCGTGTTCTTCGACGTGGCGTACCAGGCGTCTCTCGTGCGGCTGGTGAGACGCGATCAGCTGGTGCGGGGCAACAGCGCGCTCGAGGGCAGCCGGTCCGCGGCGCAGATCGGCGGTCCCGCCCTCGGGGGTGCGTTGGTGTCGCTGCTGTCGGCGCCGATCGCCGCCGCCGTCGGCGCACTGTTCTTCGCGCTGTCGTTCCTGTCGATCCGGCGGATCCGTCGCCGCGAATCGATCCCGGAGCGCTCGGAACGTCCCCCTCACATAGGGCGGCGGATCCACGAGGGCCTCCGTTTCGTCGCCGGCGACACCTTGCTGCGGGCCGTGTGCCTGGCCTCGGCCGCCTTCCAGTTCTGCTTCGCGGCCCTGATGACCGTCTATCTGTTGTTCCTGCCGCGGGAGCTGCACCTGTCGGGGACCTCCGTCGGGCTGGCGCTCGCGGCGACGGGGCCGGGCGCGCTCCTGGGCTCGGTGCTGGCCGCCCGGCTGCCGGGCCGGTTCGGTTACGGCGTGGTGCTCGTGTCCGCGGCGGCACTGGGCGACGGCGCGTTCCTGTGCGTGCCCGCGCTGCACGGCTCCAGTGCGGTGACACTTCCCGTGCTTCTCGCGGTCGGCTTCGTGTTCGGGACGGGCGGCCAGTTGGTGAACGTCACGGTCATGGCCGTCCGGCAGACGGCCACCCCGGACGGGATGCAGGGCCGTGCGGCCGCCACGATCACGTTCGTCGGCATGGGGATGACCCCGCTCGGCTCCCTGCTCGGCGGATTCCTCGCGCAGGAGTGGGGGTTGCGCACCAGTCTCCTGGTGACGGCCGCGGGCATGCTGCTGTCCCCGGTGGTGATGGCCCTGTCCCCGCTCGCCCGCCTGGGGCGGACGCTTCCGGCATGCACAGGAGATGGGACGGACGGGCCGCCCCCGTTCGCATGAACCTCCCGAAGCGACTCGCCACCCAAAATCGAACAGGCGTAGCATTGTGCCGTGGCAACGACCTATGACTTTCCGAGTGACCTCCTGGCCGGTCAGGAGGAGCTGCATCAGGTCCGGGCCGAGCTGTCGGCCCTGCTCAAGCGGCTTCCCTGGTCGGTCGTGCCGCTGGACGGCTTCAGCGACAGCAACGGCTGGCGGAAGGTGGAGCGCCCCGCCTCCCCCGGCTGGACCCCCGACGAACAGGCCGAGGTGGAAAAGCTCCGACAGCGCGAACACGAACTCGCGGTCTTCGTCACCACCCACCGCTTCTGGACGGACGTGGCGACACCGGAACGCGTGGACGCCCGCACCAGGCTGAAGCACGCGTCCCGCAGGCCGGAAACCGGCTGAACGACGAAGGACCCCGGCCGAGATCGGCCGGGGTCCTCTTCCGGTGTGGGCGCGGACGGTTTCGAACCGCCGACATCCTGCTTGTAAGGCAGGCGCTCTACCCCTGAGCTACGCACCCGAGACGAGTCGACAGCCTACCTTGCCCGGGGCGCTGTCCTGCAAACCCTTACTCGGGGGCGCGGGGGCGTCAGGGTTGATACGGGGGAAAACCCCACCCCCGATCCGGGAGCGACCCGGATCCCCCGCGGGAGCCCCGGTCCCTAGGGTCGAAGCAGGGTCGCGGACTGCCCGCGACCGCCCGTCCAGGGCCAGCTCAGGGGGAGATCGTCATGGTCCGTTCCGTTCCCGTACGTGCCGCCGCCGCGGCCGGGGTCGTCGCGCTCGTCGTCGCGGGGGCCACCGCCTGCGGCGCCTCCGCCGGGGACGACAAGACCCCCGACCACAAGTCCTTCGCCCTCCACGGCCGCACCCTCACCGTCGACTCCGACGACTCGGCGCTGGAGATCGTCGCCGCCGATGCGAACAAGGCGGGCACGGTCGAGGTCACCCGCTGGTTCCAGGGGACCGTCGCCCTCGGCAAGGACCCCGAGGTGACCTGGTCGATGAAGGACGACCGGCTGGTGCTGCGCATGAAGTGCAGCGGTGTCGTGGCCGACTGCGCGGCCAGGCACCGCATCGAGGTGCCGCGGAACATCAGCGTGAAGGTGAAGGACGGCGACGGCAGTGTGCGGGCCCGGGGGTTCACCCGGCCGCTGAGCATCAGCACCGGCGACGGCTCCGTGCGGGTCACCGACTCCAGCGGGCCGCTGGAGCTGCGCACCGGCGACGGCTCCATGAGGGCGGACGTCACCTCCCGCCGCATCACCGCCCGTACCGGCGACGGCTCGCTCCACCTCGAACTCGGCGCCGTACCGGACCGGGTGGAGACCCGCAGCGGCGACGGCTCCGTGACCGTCGAGCTGCCGAAGGCCACCTACCGCGTGGACACCAGGACCGGCGACGGAGGGGTCGACGTGTCCGTGCCCCGGTCCGACTCCAGCGACCACATGGTGTCCGCCCAGAGCGGAGACGGGAAGATCACGGTGCGAACCGCGAACTGACCGGCCCGTGTGTTCGTCCTTTACCGGTGGGAGAATGACAAGGGCACCGCCAGGACGGAACACAGCACGGGAGAGGGATGTGACGGCGACACCATCGCAGCCGTACTCGTCGTCGTCGGTGCCGCGCGCACACCGCCAGGCGCTCAAGGACACCCTCACCCTCGTCGGTCTGCCCCTGCTCGCCGCCCTCGCGCTGCCGGCCGCGTTCGCCGGCGGCGGCACCCGGCGCTGGTTCGGCGGGCGCGCGGAGAGCCAGCGGGCCGAGGCGCAGGCCGCGAAGGACGCCGCGGCGGCCGCGTTCTACGAACTGGACACCGCCCAGCGGGATCTGCGGATCTCGATCGAGACGATCACGGCCGTCGACGACTCCCCCGCCGCCCGGCGGGCGGTCGCCGACTTCCAGGCGATCAGCGGGCGGATCGACGAGGCCAGCCGGCGCTACATCGAGGCCGTCGACGCCCATGACCTCGACCGGGACGATCTGGAGGCCTCGGTCGCCGCACACGCGCGTACCGAGCTCACCCGGGCCAAGGACGACCTGGACAACGTCAAGCGGGAGCTGGACCGTTTCGGCGACAGCCTCGGACCGCTGCTCGGCAAGGCCGAGACGCAGCTGGCCCGTCTCGCCCCGGCCGTCGAGCGGGCCCGGCAGGGGCTGCTGGCCGCCTCCAACGCCCTGGACGCCGTACGGGAGTCGGGGCTGAAGGCGGACGACCTCGCCGCCCGGCTCGCCGCCCTCGGACCCGAGCTGACCGCGCTCAACCAGGGCGCGGGACAGCACGGCGTGCCGCAGACCCTGGAGCGGGCCGAACGGGTCGCGCGGGAGGCCGAGTCGATCCGGGTGGAGGCCGAGCGGCTGCCGGAGCGGGCCGCGGAGATCGACCACCGGCTCGTCTCCCTGCGCACCCGCGCCGAGGCCCTCACCACCCGCGCGGGCCAGGTCGACCCGGTGCTCAGCGAACTGCGCCGCCGGTTCACGGCCGCCTGCTGGCAGGACCTCCAGCACGTCCCGGACCAGGCCGCGGAGAACGTACGGCAGGCCGAGCGGAAACTCCGCGAGGCCCGCGCCGCGCGGGACGAACAGCGCTGGCCGGACGCGACCTCCCTGCTCTCCACGGTCCGCGCCCTGCTCAACACCACCGACGAGTCCGTCTCCGCCGCCGGCGACCGGCTGCACCGGCTGAACGCCGTGCAGAAGGACCCCCAGCAGGAGATCGACCGCACGCGCTTCGCCATCCGCGACGCCCAACGCCTCGCCATGAGCGGCCGCACCACCCCCGACCCCAGGCACGCACGTCCGTTGGACGACTCCGTGGCCCGCCTGGACCGGGCGATCGCCACCCTGGAGGGCCGCCACCCCGACTACTGGCACTTCCTCACCGAGACGGAAGCGGTACGGCAGACGGTGGCGCGGGTGGTCTCGCAGATCCGTGAGGAGCGCGGGGGCTCGCACTGAGAGTGCGTCACCGTCAACTACTCGCGAGCGGGAAATTGAATCTCGCACGAACTAGACAAATCGCCCTCTTTTGCATAGATCGCCCCAATGGGGTGACATGGAAGAAGACCCGCATATCTCTCGTAAAGGAGATGGTGGTATGTCTTCCACCGAGTTCCTGCTCGACGACCTCACCGACGCACCCGGCATCGACGTAGAAGCGGCTCTCGACCCGGTCGAGGCCGACGGCTACTACCGCGACAGCCGCCAGTGCGCGGCGCTCGCCCTGGTGTCGTCGCACAGCCAGCTCCTGCTCTCGCCTCCGACGCCACGGCCGAAGAAGGGCTGACGGGAGAACCCGAATGGAGCAGTCAGGCACTTCGACCCGCCTCGCGGGCGCGGTGCAGGGCCTCATGTCGGAACTGGTCTCCGCTCTTCGGAGCGGAGACCGTTTCCGGCTCGCAGGCACGGTCGCGGGGAACGGCCCCGAGGCGACCGCCGACCCGGCTCTCGCCGCCGTACGGGTGGTCGGAGCCGATGTCGTCCTGCCGAGCGTCCTGCTGCGCTGCGCGCCCCCCGCGTCGGACGATCTCACCGTGTTCAGCAGGGCTGTTCACGCCTACCCACCACCTGCCGCGGCCCCTCCCACCTCGGTGTGGAGCCATTGGGCCATGCGGCGGGCGCTCCTGCGGCTGGACGCGTCCCTCGACGGCGCGTCGGGCGACGACACCGAGCCCGGGGCGGCCTGGCTCGACGACGCGCCGTGGCAGTTCCTGACCCACCAACTCGCGGTGCTCGCCCCGCTCGCGCTGCCCGGCGAGGACTGCGCGGTGGCCCGTGTGGCGCGGCGCCGCCCGGTCGACGTCGCCCGGGGATTCGTACGGGCGGTCCGCCGCCGCGACTGGCTCCAGGCAGCCGGAGCGGGACGCTGGCTGGTCCTCCTCGACGAGGTGCCGCAGACGCTGGGCCTGGACGCCGGGCTGGATTTCGTGGCGCAGATGGGCGGCGAGGACTCCCGTGTGGCGTTCCAGGTCGAGGCCGCTCGACTGATGCGCGCCGGAGTGCCGGTGTGACGGCGCACGAGGCCGGGGTGAGGCGCGAGGTCCGGGCTCTGGGCGCGGCCGCGTTGGCCTGGGTGTCCGCCCACCGCGAGGGGTTCGCGCTCGGCGGCGACGCGCTCGCCGAGCACGGCGACGTGAACACCACCTGGAAGCCCCTCGGTGAACTGGCCCAGGTATGTGTCTGTGTACGACGGCACACCGATCCGGCCGACCCGGTCCACGTGCTGGCGTCCGACCTGCTGTCGTTCGCGTGGCAACAGACCGAACGCGGCGCCCTCTTCGTGGAGTTGCAGCGTCTCGAACCCTTCGCGACCTATCCGCTGGAGGTCTACGCGGCGTTCGCGTCGGCAGGTCTGCGCCACGCCGGCTACGAGAGCGCCACCGCGACGGTGGCCCGTACCCGCGGCTGGCACCTGACGGAGCAGGAACCGAACCGACGCATGAGCGTGCTCAACTCCGAGCGCCGCAGCGGCCTCCCGGAACACGAGGAGATGCCGCGGGCACTGCGCCGCACCTGGCTCGCGGGCCTGCCGGAGCCGTGGACGTTCGAGCTGGCCGCCGGCTACACGCTCACCCATGTGATCTTCCATCTCACCGACTGGGGCCTGACCCCGCAGGCCGTACCCCCGCCCGTCGCGGCTTACCTCCGGCACTGGCTCGCGCCCTGGCTCGACACCTGTCTGGAGGACGAGCAGTGGGACCTGAGCTGCGAACTGCTGGCCGTGGCGAGCAGTCTGCCCGGCCCGCCGGACCTCGCCCTGTTCCAGGAGGCCTGGGCGAGACTCTCGGTGGCGCAGGACGACTCGGGCGCCGTCCCGGAGGTGGGCGGCCGGGGCAGCCGTACGACCGCACCCGACTTCATCGACTGTTACCACTCGACACTGATGACGGCCTTCGCCGCCGTGCTGACCGTCAACCGGCTGCGCGAGACGGCCGGGGACGCCGAGGCGGTTGCGGTGGACGGCGGACAGGGAGTGCCGGGATGAACAACACGCGTCTCATCCACCATGTCGGCGTCGGCGCTCTCGAGTGGCTGCACGCCCACCGCGACGGATTCCGGCTGGAGTTGGACGTCGACCCGGAGATCGGCTTCCTGGAACGCTTCAAACCGGTCGGCGAACTGGCGCTCATCTGCAAGGTGCTGTTCCGCGAGGGCGTGGCCGGATCCCGACAGGCCGCGCTGGCACGGCAGTTGATCGACCACGCCTGGTGTCACACGCTGGACGGCGGCCGGATGCTGGTGCGCGGGCAGCACGCCGAGCCCCTCTCACCCATCCCCTTCGAGGTGTACCTGCCCTTCAAGGAGCTGGGCTACAGCAGCCCCGAGGCCGAGCGGGCCTTCCGGCTCAACCAGCGGCTGGACAGCTACGCCGCCCTGGAGATGTCACCGGTCCGGCGCCTGGGCCTGTCCGCCTTCCAGCGCCGCTTCGGCCTGCCTCCCCGGGTTCCGGAGGCCGACGTCGTCGGCGCGACGTGGCTGGGGCGTTCGCCCGAACCCTGGACCGTGGAAGGGCACATCGCCTACGACATCACCCACACCGTCTTCCACCTCACCGACTGGGGAGAGAACCCCGACGGCCTGCCGGCCGGGATCGCCGGCTACCTCGCGGACTGGCTGCCGGCCTGGCTGGACGACTGGCTCGACCTGCAACGCTGGGACCTGCTCGGTGAACTGCTCGTCGTCGACGCCTGTCTGCCCCGCCCCACGTTCGACGAGCGGGCGTGGGAAGGCTTCGCCGCCGCCCAGCAGCCCGACGGCGCGATGCCCGCCGTACGCACGATGCCGCAGGGCGAACCCGACGAGGTCTTCGACGTCGTCTACCACCCGACGCTGGTCGCCGCCTTCGCCTCCGTCCTGGCCACGTCCCGCGCCCTGACGCGGCTGGTCCACACACCGTCATGACGGTCGGCGCACGCCCCGCGCGTCCCGCCCCCTGGCCGGGCGTCCCGCCCGACGTCACCGCCGTGACGCGGAGGGAGGCACCCGGCGACGACGAGGCGGTGCGGCGGCGGCTCGACGAGGCCGTCGACGCCGTGCCCGCGCCCGACGTCGTCTTCGCCCTCTCCCGGTACGGTCGCCGCACCGTGCGCACCGGGGGCACCGCGCCGCCCCCGCCCGTCCCCCGCGAGCAACTGCGCTACGAAATGGGCTCGGCCTCCAAGACGTTCACCGGACTGCTGCTGGCCCAGCTGACCCAGACGGGCCGGCTGTCCGCGGGCGAGCCGGCCGCGGCGCTGCTGGATCCGGCTCGGCGGGCCGGCGAGGATCCCGTCACCCTCGCCCACCTGATCACCCACACCTCCGGACTGCCCGCCCTGCCCGCCGACTTCTTCGTCCGGGCGCTGCCGGCGTGGCACACCAACCCCTACGCCCGCTATCCGGCCGAGCGCGTGGTCGACGCCTTTCTGCGCCACCGGCAACGCCACCGGCCCGGCACCCGCTGGCACTACTCCAACTTCGGTGTCGCCGTCCTCGGTCACGCCCTGGCGGCGGCGACCGCCACCCCGTGGGACGAGCTGCTCACCGGTCAGGTGCTGGGTCCGCTCCGGCTGAGCGGCGCCACGCTTCGCCCCGGCGGCCCGGACACCGACGCCACCGGGCACCGCAGGGACGGCACGACGCCCGTTCCGCCGCTGACCGTCGGCGGTTTCCAGGCGGCCGGCGCCGTCCGGGCCACCCCGCACGATCTGCTCACGTTCCTGGAAGCACATCTGGATCCGTCGGGCGGGCCGCTGACCGCCGCGCTGCGCGCGGTACGCCGCCCTGTGCTCCGGCGCGGTCTCGGCCACCGGCAGGTGCACACGGTGGCCTGGTTCCAGCACCCCACGCAGTGCGGTCCGATGTACTTCCACGGCGGGGCGACACTCGGTCAGCAGGCCTTCCTGGGCTTCCGGCCCGACATCGGGACGGCGTTGGCCGCCGTGTGCACCCGCCGCTTCCACGCCGGCGATGCCTTCGTGCCGACCGCGTACACCCTGCTGGCAGAGATGTAGCGGCCGACGAGCTCGGGCATCGCCGACGTCACCGCGTCCTCAGACGCGCTGCCACAGGGCGGGAGCGAGGGCCGGCTGCCACCCGGCCTGCGCCTGATGGGGCTGCAGGCACTCGTAGGAGACGCCGTCGTGGGTCACCCGCGCGCCCACCTCGTACACCTGCCCCGGGGCCCAGCCACCCTCCTGACCGTCCTCGGGGGCGGTGCTGCCGCTCTCGCTCGTGCTGGTCCTGAGAGTCAGGCCGTAGGTGCTGAGCACCGGGTTGATCGGCTGGTAGAAGGTCGTCCCGCCGCTGGTGCAGTCGCCGGAACCCCCGGACGTGACGCCCTGGGCCTGGGTTCCCGAGATGTACGAGCCACCGGAGTCGCCCGGCTCCGCGCACACCGTCGTACGGGTCACGCCGTCGATGGTGCCCTCGGCGTAGGTGACGCTCGTGTCGTGCTGCTCGATCGTGCCGCAGTGCCAGCCCGTGGTGGAACCGGACCGGCACACCGCGGCACCCGTCAGGGCCTGCACCGAGCCTGCGGTCTGAACGTCCTGTCCGCCCTCCCCCTTGACGGCGGGCGTGGCGGTCCAGTCACTGTTGACGCCCACCCATGCCATGTCCTTCCCGGGGAACACGGACGCCTGGAAGGTGCCCTGGGCGACCTGGTTGTACCCGGTGGTCTTCGCCCCCGCCTTCCCGCAGTGGCCGGCCGTCGCGAACCCCTGCTGGGTGCCCTTGGTGACGCCGAATCCGATGGAGCAGCGGGCCGTGCCGTCGATGTAGAAGGCGTCGCCGCCCCGGATGTCGTACAGGGCGCGCGGCTGGTCGGCCGACACCTTGACGTCCACGACCGCGGTGTCGACGTGGGCGGCCGCGATCAGCTTGTCGGCGGCGGCGCGGCTCTTCGCCTGCACCGTCACCCGGTTGGTCCGTACGTCGATGTACCGGACCGGCGTGTCCAGGGCCTCGCCGGTCACGGTGGCGTCCAACTTCGCCTTGGCGGTCTTCAGGTCCTGCAGCGGGGTCCTGACGACTACGGCCCGCGCTCCACCGGCCTCGATGGCGGGGCTGTCGGCGGCGTCGGTGGTCGCGACCGTCAGGTCCGCGGAGGTGTCGCCGCTCACCCACGCTCCCGCGAAGCGCTTGCCCAGCGCGTTCTGGAGGCGGCCCGCGCGCGTGCCCGCCTCGGCCTCGTTGACCAGCCGCGTCCTGGCCTGATCCTCGGTCAGGCGCAGATCACGCTTCAGCGCCCGCAGGACCGCGGGCGAGGGTTTGTTCGCGCCGAGCGTCTCGGCGGCGGAGGGCGTCGTCGTGGGCGCGGGGGGCTCGACGGCCGCGGCCGCGGGCAGCCCCGTGAGCACGAGGGCACTGAGCAGCGTCAACGCGGCACAGCCGGCCGAAGCGTGTCTGTGGACCATCAGGCATCTCCTCGGGTGTGAGTACAAAGGTCTCGAATCCCTAGGTTTTGCCGATAACCGGACAGACAATGTCCGCTCCCTGCCTGTTCCACGCATCGGACGACAAGAAGGGGCCGCCCGGCGGAGCACGGGATGCCGACGGGCCGTCAGGCCGGGTACCGCTGCCCGGCAGTTCCTCAGGCCGGATGGAGGCCCGGGTTGCCGGCCTCCGTCACGAAGGACGCGGCGGTGGCGATCGGCGCACCCGGCTTGGTCACGGCGGACACGGTCCTGAAGTCGGCCTGCGCCTGCTGCCGGTCGAGTGTGACCCTCACATAGCCGCGGCGCCCGTCGTAGAACTTGAGATGCGGGTTGGCCTTGAGGTACGTGTCCCAGGTGGGGGGCCGCTCGGCGCCGTCCCGTCCGCTCGCGATCGACGTGGCGGTGAACTCCGTGCCCAGGGTGGTGGAGTCCGGGTCGTCGAAGTCGTCCTTGATGTCGAAGGCGTAGCCGACGTGCACGTCCCCGGTCATCACCACCAGGTTCTCGACCCCGGCCGATTTCACGCCGTCGAGGATCCTGCGGCGCGAGGCCCGGTAGCCGTCCCAGGCGTCCATGGACATCAGGGGCTCCGACGTGAGGTCGAGTTTGCGCTGCGAGAAGCACACCTGTTGCGGCATCACGTTCCACAGGGCCTGCGAGTCACGCCAGCCGTCGATCAGCCAGCTCTCCTGCGCCGCCCCGGTCATGGTGCGCGCCGGGTCGTCCTGGAGCGGGCCGCCGGTGTGCTTGGTGGACGAGTACACCTGGTCGGAGCGGTACTGCCGGGTGTCGAGGATGTCGAACTGGGCGAGGGTGCCCCACTGGAGCCGACGGTAGAGCCGCGCGTCGGGACCGTTCGGCAACTGCGCGCCGCGCAGCGGCTGGTTCTCCCAGTACGCCCGGTAGGCGGCGGCGCGGCGCAGCAGGAACACCTCCGGCGGATCGTTGTTCTCGCTGATGGCGCCCGCGTAGTTGTTCTCGGTCTCGTGGTCGTCCCAGGTGACGACGAAGGGGTGCGCCGCATGGGCCGCCCGCAGGTCCGGGTCGCTCTTGTAGAGCGCGTAGCGCAGCCGGTAGTCCTCCAGGGTCATGGCCTCACGGTTGAACAGGTCGGGCAGCTTGCGGTCGGTGTAGCCGCGCTGGCCGCCCGTGGAGTTCACGGCGTACTCGTACAGGTAGTCGCCGAGGTGGAAGACCACGTCGACGTCGTCCCGGGAGAGATGGCGGTGCGCCGTGTAGTACCCGTCGTGGTAGGCCTGGCAGGAGACGGCGGCGTAGGTGAGCGACGCCGCGGCGGCGGTGGTGACCGGCGCCGTGCGGGTACGGCCCGTCTCGCTGATCCATGTTCCGGTCTTGAACCGGTAGTAGTAGACCTGGTCGGGCTCGAGGCCCGCGACGTCGATGTGCAGGGTGTGGTGGTACTCGGGGTAGGCGATGTCGACGCCGGTGCGGACGGGCACGCTGAAGTGCTCGTCGAGGGCCAGCTCCCACTGGACGGTGACGTACTGCTGGGGCAGACCGCCGTCCGGCTCGAAGGGGGCGGGTGCGAGCCGGGTCCACAGGAGCACGGAGTCGGGCAGCGGGTCCCCGGAGGCGACGCCGAGGGTGAAGGGATCGTCGGCGATCCTCGCCGCGTCGAGTTCGGTGGAGCCCGCCGCGCCCCGGGCCGGCAGCTGGGTGCTGAACGCGAGGGCGGCGGCCGCCGCGGTGACCGTGAGAAAGTGGCGCCGCCCGAAGTGCCGGGCGGCGGCGAGCAGTTCGGGGTTGTGTCGCACAGCCAAGGGGTTCCCCCACGGTTGATCGTCGGCAGAGAACCCCCGCATGCTAACCGGACAAAGATCATAATTCGGGCACCCCGCCGGGGCGCCGGTTAACCTGTGCTCATGCCTCGCTACGAGTACCGCTGCCGGACCTGCGGCGACACCTTCGAACTGAGCCGTCCCATGGCCGAGTCCTCCGCCCCCGCCGACTGCCCGGCGGGCCACGACGACACCGTGAAGCTGCTGTCGACGGTGGCGGTGGGCGGCTCGGCATCCGCGTCGGCCGCCCCGACCCCCCAGGCGGGAGGCGGCGGCTGCTGCGGCGGAGGCTGCTGCGGCTGACCGCCGTACGACAACCTCTTCAGGCTGCCTTCAGGTCCGCCTCCCTAGCGTGGGCCCATGTCAGCCATCGACCGGGTCACCGGCCTCATGGACACCCTCGGCGCGCCCGGCGCCGGGATCGCCATCGCCCTGGAGAACCTCTTCCCGCCCATCCCGAGCGAGGCGATCCTGCCGCTCGCGGGCTTCGCCGCGAGCACCGGCCGGATGAGCCTGGTCGCCGTGCTGCTGTGGACGACGGCGGGCTCGGTGATCGGCGCCCTCGCGCTCTACGGCGTCGGCGCGCTCCTCGGCCGGGACCGCACGGTGGCGCTCGCGGCCCGGCTGCCCCTCGTCAAGGTCTCGGACATCGAGCGGACCGAGGCCTGGTTCCTGCGGCACGGAACCAAGGCGGTGTTCTTCGGCCGGATGATCCCGGTCTTCCGCAGCCTCGTCTCCGTCCCGGCCGGCGTCGAACGCATGCCGCTGCCCGTGTTCCTGACGCTGACCACCTTGGGCAGCGCCCTGTGGAACACGGCGTTCGTCCTCGCGGGCCACGCCCTGGGCGCCAACTGGACCCGGGTCACCGACGTGGTGTCCGCGTACTCGAAGGTCGTCCTCGCGCTCGCCGCGCTCGCGGCCGTGGCCTTCATCGCCGTACGACTGCTGCGGCGAGGCCGGCCGAACCCTACTGAGGTGTCCGAACCGTCCTGAGGAACTCCCGCAGGATCCGCTCCCCCGCCGCGACACCCCGCTCCGGCAGCGCGGTGATCGCCGGAGCCGTCCAGCCCACGTCCGCCAGCTCCCCGTGTCCGGGCCGCCAGCCCCGGTCGGCCGCGAGCAGCAGGTCGGCGTCCAGCAGGGAGTCACCCGCGGCCAGCGTCAGGGTGGCCCCGGTGCGCCGGGCCACCTCGCGCATGGCCGCACTCTTGGTGAGCGGCTTGGGAACGGCGTAGATCTTTCGGCCCTGGAGGGAGACCGTCCAGCCGCGGTTCTCGGCCCACACCGCGAGCTCCTTCATCCAGTCCTCGGGCAGCAGTTCACGCTCGACGACGAGGTAGACGAAGAGATCCTCGGCGATCCGGTGCTTGCGCACCCACAGGGGATCGGCACTCTCCTGGAGGTGCGCGCGGATCTCCTCCAGGGGTGCGCACTCGTCGGCGAGGCGGGCCGCGACGCGGGTGTGCCAGTCGACGTCGGTGACGCCGTCGACCAGCAGGTGGCCGCCGTTCGCGCAGATCGCGTACGTGGGCGCGGGGCCCGGCAGGTTGATGCGCTGGTACTGCTTGCGGGTGCGGGTCGTCGTCGGCACGAAGACCGCCGCGTCCCCGAGCTCGGAGAGCAGCCCGGCCGAGGTCTCCGTCATGTACGACAGCGGCCTGCTCTCGTGCACCTCGACGCAGAGCAGCCGGGGCGCCCGCGCGTCCGGCATGGTGAGCGCCAGGGCGGCGGCGGAGTAGATGAGCGTGCGGTCGAGGTCGCTCGCCACGAGCACCGGAGGCTGAGCTGGAGCCGGCATCAGAGGGTCACCGCCCTGCCGTCGGCGCCCGTCGCGCCCCGCGTGTACTTGGGGTGGATCAACCCCACGCAGGTGTAAGGGAGTTCGGCGACCTCTTCCACCGGGACACCTCTCTGCTCGGCCAACAGGCGTACGTGGTCCAGGTCGGTGCCCGCACCGGCCCGCGCCAGGATCTTCCAGGGCACCCGGCGCAGCAGCACCCGGGTGGTCTCGCCGACGCCCGGCTTGACGAGGTTGACGTCGTGGATGCCGTACTCCTCACTGATGCGTTCGACGGCCGCCCAGCCCTCCCAGGTGGGCTCCCGGTCACTGGAGAGGAGCTCCTTGACCTGTGCGCCGACCGCCTCGGCGACCTCGGGGAAGCGGGCGGCGACGGCGTCCAGGAAGTCCACCGACACGTCCGCGCCGGCGAGTTCGCGATAGAACTTCGCGCCGTGGAAGTCGTCCGGGCCGACCAGGTCCGCGCGCAGAACCGTGCGCGAAATCAGGCCGGACACCGTGGAGTTGAGACACGCGGAGGGGATGAGGAAGTCCTCGCGGGTGCCGTACGTCTTCACGCACGAGCCCGGGTCGGCGAGTACGGCGATCTCCGGGTCGAAGCCGACGGAACCGCCCTCGGCCTCGAACTGCTTTATCGCTTCCGCCAGTTCACGCGTGATCGCGCCCTTGCCGGTCCAGCCGTCGACGAACACGACGTCGGCGGGGTCGTGGTGTCCGGCCAGCCAGCGCAGGGCGTTGGCGTCGATGCCGCGGCCCCGGACGATCGAGACGGCGTAGTGCGGCAGTTCGAGGCCGTGGCGGAACTGGGCCCAGCGGCGCATCAGCACGCCGACCGGGGTGCCGGCGCGGGCGAGGGAGACCAGGACGGGGCGGGGCGAGCGCTCCTGGAGCACGATCTCCGTCACCGCGCCGACCGCCTGGGCGATCCTCGCGGAGGACTCCTGCAGGGCCGTCCGGAACAGCTCCTGGTACTGGTCGCTCGGCTGGTACTCCACCGGCAGCGACTCCGCGTAGTGCGCGCCGCCGCTCTGGATGGCCTCCTCGCGCTCCTCGGTCGGCGCCTCCAGCGTGACGTCCGAGAGGTCCTGGAGCAGCCAGCCGACCTCCTCGGGGGCGTACGAGGAGAAGGCGGGGCCGCGGAGGGGCTCGGGGAGCATGGGGGGCCTTTCGGGGGTGTAACTGGGGACGACGGCGAGGACGACCTGCCGGGTGTGCGCGGCGAGTTGGGCCAGGAGGCCGTCGGGGGCGTGCAGTTCGGGGGTGTCGGCGGTGTCGTCGACGACGGCGATCACGGTGTCGAAACCGGCTCCGGCAACGTTGTACGCGTAGCGGTCGCCGGGGCCGTCCGCCGGGGTGTCGTGGGCCGGGAAGACCAGGCGGGTGCGGATGGCGTAGCCGGGGTCGTCGACGGCGAGCACCGGTGAGCGGGTGGTGGTGGAGTAGGTCACCTCGACGCCTTCAGCGACCTGTTCGAGCTCCCTGGCGAGTCTCAGGGGGGCGTACATGAGCTCTTCGAAGCCGAGGATGTGTACGCGGTGGGCGTCCGCCGGGAGTGCCTCGACGAGCCTCGCCGCCATGGCGGGGAGCAGGGATTCCAGGCGTATTCGGTGCGCCGGGGTGAAACCGTGACGGCCGCCGTCGGGGAGGTCTCGGGGCCACGAGAGGTTTATGCGGTTGAGTGCCGGGTGCGGGTGCGTGGGGGCTTGTCGCGCAGTTCCCCGCGCCCCTGGGTCAGTCACCTCGAACCTGGCTACAAGGTCCTGGCCCTTCTCCAAGACCCCTTCGGGCAGGCGTACGGTGCCCGAAGCCGCCGTGATCAAGTCCACCCTCGCGTTGATCTCCCGGGCGAAGTCGTCCAGGCGCCCCGCGTCCGCCTCCGACCGCATGTCCACCAGGGCGACCACCACGTACCGGCCCCGCGGATACCGTTCGTGCAGATCCCTGATCGTGTTCAGGACCGTGTTGCCCGTCGAGAACTCGTCGTCGACCAGGATCAGGGGGCCGTCGCCGGCCAGGAGCGCGGGGTCCTCGGGGAGGAGCAGGTGGGACGTGGCGTGGGAGTGGGACTCCTCGAAGCCGCCCGCCGGGGCCACGCCGGGGACCGGGCGGCGGGTGGAGTGGAGGTAGGGGGCGAGGGCGATGCCGTCGGCGACGGAGTGGCCGAGACCTGTCGCCGTCTCCGCGTAGCCGAGGACGACCGCTCGGGCCGCCTCCTCGTCGCCCAGCAGGTCGCGGACCCTGCGGCCCAGCGCGAAGCCCTGGCCGTAGACCACCGACGGCGACTGCGGGACGTGCTTGCCCAGCACGTTGGAGACCAGCAGATGGGCCCGCTTGGGGTTGCGGCGCAGCGCCAGTCCCAGCAGGTCGGTCAGCCGGCTGTCGCCCACGAGTTCGACGCCGAGCCGGTCGGCGACCCACGTCCCCGACCAGACG
Organism: Streptomyces sp. NPDC050759; assembly: GCF_044456945.1. NCBI lineage: Bacteria > Bacillati > Actinomycetota > Actinomycetes > Kitasatosporales > Streptomycetaceae > Streptomyces > Streptomyces sp. NPDC050759. The sequence continues at coordinate 483,018 of NZ_JBITGI010000001.1, forward strand.
TCGCCCGGCGTCCCGTCGTTCACTGCCTTGTTCATGCGTCCCTTGGTGTCCACGGAAGATCAGCCGGAGATTCCGGCGGCGAGCAGCTCCACGAAGCCGATGTCCTCGTTGGCCACCCCGAAGACCTCGGCGCGCAGCAGGGTCCGCTCGGCCCAGGCGCGATGCGGCTTCACTTCATTCATTTTGTTCGTGTACTGCGACCTCAGCACCCCGCCGCCGCCGCGCTCGGGCCGCAGGATGTCCTGCGCGTCACTGAACTCCTCGTGGCTGACCACGGACAGTGCGTGCACCGGCAGCACGTGGGAGGGGTGGATGCAGGTCTTGCCGAGCAGGCCGTTGGCCTGGTCGAGGGTGATCTCGCGCAGCAGGCCGTCCATGGCGTGCTCGATGAGCGCCTCGCGCAGTTCCTCGGCCTGTCCCTCCAGGAAGGGGCTGCGGCGCAGCTGCGGCTTGAACATGCGTTCCTGGACCCGGAAGTACTCCCAGACCGGCCCGGTCACGGTGAAGCCGGTGCCGTCGGCGCGGCCCAGCATGTTCACCACGTCGGCGATCACGGAGGCGACGATCTGGACGTCCCAGGCGGTCATGTCGGGGGCGCGGCGCAGGCCGTAGGAGGAACAGAAGTCGGTGACGCCGAGGCGCAGCGCCAGGACCCGGTCGCGGTACTTGTCGACCGCGCGCGCGATGCCCTCCAGGGTCTCTACGCGCGTCTCCCGGTAGAGCAGTTCCGGAGACTCCAGCACGGGCATGGCGAAGAGCCGGTGTCCGCTCGCGACCTCGGCGGCGGAGAGGGCCTCCAGGAAGGGGATGCCGCGCTCCTCGGTGAACTTCGGGAGCACGAATCCGGACAGCAGCCGGACGGCGGGACCGAGCCGTCGTACGAGATCGGGGATCTGCTCGGGGTGGCGGACCCGGATGAAGAGCAGGGGCAGGTCCACCTGCCGGTCCGCGAGGTCCGTGAACTGCCGGACGAGGTTCTCCTCGCCCTCTGCGACGTCCTCGTCGCCGATCGAGTCTTCCAGGCACAGCACCATCGAGACCACGCCGCGTCCGGTCTGCTTGACGATGTCGTCGGCGAGCCGCGGCCGCGTGGCCGGACTGTAGAGCGTGGCGCCCAGGGCCGCGGAGAGCAGCCGGGCCGAGGAGTCCGCGGTGAACTCACAGGGCTCCTGGTGGAAGAGGCGCTGACGCACCTCAGGGGCGATGTGCCCGAAATGACGCATATGACTCCCCCGTGACAGCTGTGCCGCCCGTGAACCGTTCACAGGTGGCCGGTAATAGTACGTAGGTACCCATGTCCGAGGTTCCCATCGGGCATGAATTTCAGGTAACGCAGACAAACCGGTGTCCCGCACCCCGCGTTGTCGTGACCAGGACCGAGAGGGCAGGATGACCGCATGACGCACGCCATGCTGAAAGGGTCGAACGTCCCGCTGGAAGCCACCACGGTACGCGCCGTGCTGCGCTGGGCGCCCGGGCAGGGGGTCCCGGTCGTCGATGCCTCGGCGCTCCTCCTCGGCCCCGACGGTCGTGTGCGATCCGACGAGGACTTCGTCTTCTACAACCAGCCCCGGCACCCCTCCGGGAAGGTCTGGCTCCTCGGCAAGAAGCGCGTCGCCGAGGGTCCCACCGACACGATCCAGACAGATCTTGCCGGTGTCGAGCCCGACGTCAGCCAGATTCTCCTGGTCGCGTCGGTGGACGAGGAGTCGGTGGGCAACCCCACCTTCGGCCGCGTGCAGGGCCTGCGCATCCTGTTGTACGACGCCTCGGTCGCCGACGGCGAGCCGCTGCTCTACTTCGACATCAAGCCGGAGACGGGCGAGGAGACCGCCCTGATCTGCGGCGAGCTGTACCGCCGCGGCGAGGGCTGGAAGTTCCGCGCCCTGGGCGAGGGCTATGCGGAGGGGCTGCAGGGCCTGGCCACGGACTTCGGCATCGTGGTGGACGAGTCCGACTCCGCGCAGACCCCGTCCCAGCCCGAGGCCACGTCGTTCCCCCTGCCCCCGGAGCAGCCGGCCCAGTCGGCCACCTCGGTCCCCACCCAGCCGGCCTACGGCTACCCCCAGCAGGCGACTCCGGCGACGGCCCCCGTGGCGGCGTCGGGCTACGGCTACCCGCAGCCGGTGGCTCCGGTACCGGCGGCGGAGTTCCGTATGCCTCCCCAGGGGCCGCAGTTCATCGGACGGTAGCGGCCCTCACCGGTCCGCCTTCGCCTTGTAACCGCGCCCCCACTGCAGCCCCCACCCGTACAGCCGGTCCAGCTCGCCCTGGAAGCCGTACACGAACTGCACCTCACGCCGCACGATGAGCTCGCCCTTGACGTTCTCGATCATCACGACCGCACAGGACCGGGCCTGGGGGTGCCGCTCGTCGAGACCTATCTCGATCCGCGGCCCGTTGCTCGGATACAGCGTCACGATGGCATGCGTACGGTCGAACGCCGGCGTCTGGTCGTAGATGTACACGAAGACCAGCAGCCGCTTGATCTGGTCCCGGTGATCGAGGTTGACGTACATCGTCTCGCCGGACGCCGACCCGAACCGGTCGTCCCCGCTGAGCTTCACGTACGGCGGCGCGTTGACGTCCCCCAGCAGCCCGCCGAGCGGCTGGACGACGCCCTTGGTGCCGTCGGCCAGCTCGTACAGGCACCCCAGGTCGAGGTCGACGTTGACCATGCTCTGGCTGTGTCCGAGGACCTCCGGCGGCTTGAGCGCCTTGAAGGGGTGCCGCAGCAGCGACTCGCGCTGTGAGCCCCCGATGTCGGAGGTCCGCATCCGCCAGGTCAGGTTGACGCGGAGGTTCCCGGTCGCGGCGCCCTGCTTGGTGAGCGAGACCCGGTTGTGCCGCTTGGTCAGTTCGATCGCGTTGCTGGCCGCGCTGCCCGAGTCGAAGTCGACCTCGCGGCCGCCCCGGAGTCCGTCCAAGAAGCCCATTCCCGCCCCCATGTTCACTTTGGAGAAAACCGGCGGGGCGGCCGGAGGCCGGCCGCCCCGCTCAGAGCGTTCCTCACCAGGAAGGGTGTCACACCCCGGACGAGACCTCAGTCTTCTCGTCCGAGCCCTCGGCTTTTCCCTCCGCGGCCGCGAGCGCCCTGTTGCGGCGCACGGAGGACAGGAAGGACCAGCCGATCAGGAGGACACCGACCATGCCGGTGATGATCTCGTGGATCTCGTACTGGATGGTGACCATGAGGATCACCGCGAGGGCGCCGATCGCGTAGTGGGCGCCGTGCTCCAGGTAGACGTAGTCGTCGAGGGTGCCCTGGCGGACCAGGTACACGGTCAGGGATCGGACGTACATGGCGCCGATGCCGAGGCCCAGCGCCATCAGGACGATGTCGTTGGTGATGGCGAACGCGCCGATCACGCCGTCGAAGGAGAACGAGGCGTCGAGGACCTCCAGGTAGAGGAACATGAAGAACGCGGCCTTGCCGGCCATCAGGACCGCCGACTTGGGCTTGCCCTCGCGCTCGGCCTGTTCCTCCTCCTCGTGCTCGCGTTCCTCGTCCTCTTCGAGCTTGTCCTCGAAGTAGCCGGAGAGGCCGCCGACGACCATGTAGGTGATCAGACCCGCGATACCGGAGATCAGGACGGTCTGCGCCTTGTCGACATGCGCGCCGCCGTGCTGGTGGGCCTGGGTCGCGAAGGTGAACGCGGTGACCAGCAGGACGACCAGCGCGATGCAGACCGACAGCATGTCGACCTTGCCGAGCTTGGCCAGCGGCCGCTCGATCCAGCGCAGCCACTGGATGTCCCGGTCCTCGAAGATGAAGTCCAGGAAGATCATCAGCAGGAACATGCCACCGAACGCGGCGATCGCCGGGTGCGCGTCGGTCACCAGCTCCTGGTAGTGGTCCTTGTTGTTGAGGGCGAGGTCGACCGCCTCGATGGGCCCCATCTTGGCGCTGATCGCGACGATCACGACGGGGAAGACCAGCCGCATGCCGAACACGGCGATCAGGACACCGATCGTGAGGAAGATGCGCTGCCAGAAGGCGTTCATCTTCTTCAGGATTCCGGCGTTGACCACCGCGTTGTCGAACGACAGGGAGATCTCGAGGATGGAGAGGATCGCCACGACACCGAAGCCCTCCCACCCCCCGTAGAGGACCGCAGCGACCAAGCCGAGCGCGGTGACCGCGAACGACCAGCCGAAGGTTTTGAGAACCACTGGCTACCCAATCCGTACGTGTACGGGATTCCCCCGTGCCGCACTCGGCTTTACGAAACTTTGAAGCGAAGTGTAGTCGGGCGCCCTCGAGGCCCCACCCTGCCCCGGCTTTTGCTCATATCGCGTTATGAGACGTTGACTCCGAAGTCGAGAGCGATGCCCCTGAGGCCCGACGCGTACCCCTGGCCCACCGCCCGGAACTTCCACTCGCCCTGGTAGCGGTAGAGCTCGCCGAAGATCATCGCGGTCTCGGTGGAGGCGTCCTCGGAGAGGTCGTAGCGGGCCAGTTCCTGGCCGTCGGCCTGGTTGACCACGCGGATGAAGGCGTTGCTGACCTGGCCGAAGGTCTGGCCGCGGTTGTCGGCGTCGTGGATCGACACCGGGAAGACGATCTTGTCGCACTGCTCCGGCACCTTGGCGAGGTCGACCAGGATCGACTCGTCGTCGCCCTCGCCCTCACCGGTGAGGTTGTCGCCGGTGTGCTCGACCGAGCCGTCCGGGCTCGTGAGCTGGTTGTAGAAGACGAAGTATGCATCGCCCAGGACCCGCCCGTTGCTGCACATCAGGGCGCTGGCGTCGAGGTCGAAGTCGGCTCCGGTGGTGGAGCGTGCGTCCCAGCCGAGTCCGACCATCACCTGGGTGAGGTTGGGGGCGGCCTTGGACAGGGAGACGTTCCCTCCCTTGGCGAGCGTGACGCCCATGTGCTGTTCCCTCCCCGAGAGTGTGCTTCTGTGCTTGTCCTGCGCGTCCGGCGCCGCACGTAAACGGTGCGGCGCCGGACGAAGAGAGCCGGGGCGGGTCCGAGGGCCTGCCCATGGAACAGGTGCTAGACGTTGACGCCGAAGTCCTGGGCGATCCCGCGCAGACCCGAGGCGTAGCCCTGGCCGATGGCGCGGAACTTCCACTCGGCGCCGTTGCGGTAGAGCTCGCCGAAGACCATGGCCGTCTCGGTGGACGCGTCCTCGGAGAGGTCGTAGCGGGCGATCTCCGCCTCGCCGGCCTGGTTCACGACGCGGATGAACGCGTTGCGTACCTGGCCGAAGGACTGCTGGCGGTTCTCGGCGTCGTAGATCGAGACCGGGAAGACGATCTTGTCGACGTCGGCCGGGACCGCGGCGAGATTGACCTTGATCTGCTCGTCGTCGCCCTCGCCCTCACCGGTGATGTTGTCGCCGGTGTGCTCGACCGAGCCGTCGGCGCTCTTGAGGTTGTTGAAGAAGACGAAGTTGGCGTCGCTGGCGACCTTGCCTGCCGAGTTCAGCAGCAGTGCGCTGGCGTCCAGGTCGAAGTCGGTGCCGGTCGTGGTGCGGACGTCCCACCCCAGACCGACGATGACCGCGGTCAGGCCCGGGGCCTCCTTGGTCAGCGATACGTTGCCGCCCTTGCTGAGGCTGACTCCCACGAGTCCTCCATAGGTTTGCTGGTTGAGATGCTGCCGGATCAACGTTTCGATCCTAGTGACGGGTTCCCGGCCCACGCAGTCCCTGGAGGCGAACAATCACAGGGTGTCGAGCGCCTGCACGTACTCGTTCAGGTCACGGGCGTCCGGCAGGGCGTTGACGACGGTCCAGCGGACCACGCCCTCCTTGTCGATGACGAAGGTGCCGCGCACCGCGCAGCCCTTGTCCTCGGCGAAGACGCCGTAGGCCCGGGAGACCTCGCCGTGCGGCCAGAAGTCGCTCAGCAGCGGGTACTCCAGGCCCTCCTGCTCGGCGAAGACGCGCAGGGTGTGGATGGAGTCGTTGGAGACGGCGAGCAGCTGGGTGTCGCGGTCGGAGAACTGCGGCAGGTTGTCACGCAGCTCGCACAGCTCACCGGTGCACACGCCGGTGAAGGCGAAGGGGTAGAAGAGCAGCACGACGTTCTTGCTGCCGCGGAAGTCGGACAGCTTCACGGCCCGGCCGTGGTTGTCCTTGAGCTCGAAGTCGGGGGCCTTTTCGCCGACCTGGATCGCCATCGCGTGGATGTCCCTTCGGGGGGCTGTTCGAGTGACGCGACCACCCTACGCAGCGATCACCACGGGTATGCGGACGGGCCGGTCGCGCCGGCCCGTCCGGTCCCACAGGGCTACTTCTTGGACTTGGCCGCCTTGGGCGTCACCAGCCGGCTGCCGCTCCAGTCCTTGCCCACACTGACGCTCTTGGAGGCGGACAGGCCTGCCGTCGTCGCGGCTTCGGAGATGTCGCTCGGCTCCACGTAGCCGTCCCGGCCGGTCTTCGGCGTCAGCAGCAGGATCGAGCCGCCCTCCTCGATGTACGTGGTGGCGTCCACCAGCACATCGGTCAGGTCGCCGTCCTCGTCACGGAACCAGAGCACCACGGCATCGGCGACGTCGTCGTAATCCTCGTCCACAAGGTCGCTGCCGATGACTTGCTCGATGGCCTCGCGGAGTTCCTGGTCTACGTCGTCGTCGTAGCCGATCTCCTGGACCACCTGCTCGGGCTGGAACCCCAGCCTCACGGCAGGGCTCGTCTCCGCGTGGTCCGCGGTCGCGCTCACGGGTTGCCTCCTGATCATGTCTTGATGAGTGTTCCTGCCACGCGCGTGCGCGAAGCGTTGGCCGTAGTCCACACGGGCGGGACGGATCGCGCAAGTACCCGGCGTTTCAGACCGCCGAAACGGTGACGTTCCGGAACGTGTCGACGCAACTCCAGGCACATCATCGCGGTTGCGTCGTGACGCATGCCACACCTTTCTGCCCTCTTTGCGTGTTTGGGAACCATACCCGGGCGCGGAGCCCCGGGTTACCACGGAGTAGAGATGACGTTTGGCCCCCCGAGGTACACGATGGGGAGCGGTGCAGACATACAGAAATACGGCCCTCTGACAGGTAAGGAACAGCGTGGCTTCCGGATCCGATCGCAACCCGATCATCATTGGCGGCCTTCCGAGTCAGGTTCCTGACTTCGATCCCGAGGAAACCCAGGAGTGGCTCGACTCCCTCGACGCCGCCGTGGACGAGCGCGGCCGGGAGCGGGCCCGCTATCTGATGCTGCGGCTCATCGAGCGGGCCCGCGAGAAGCGCGTGGCCGTGCCGGAGATGCGCAGCACGGACTACGTCAACACGATCCCCACCAGGGCGGAGCCGTTCTTCCCGGGCAACGAGGAGATCGAGCGGAAGATCCTGAACGCCACCCGGTGGAACGCGGCCGTGATGGTCTCGCGTGCCCAGCGTCCCGGGATCGGCGTCGGCGGCCACATCGCCACCTTCGCCTCCTCCGCGTCCCTCTACGACGTCGGCTTCAACCACTTCTTCCGTGGCAAGGACGAGGGCGACGGCGGCGACCAGGTCTTCTTCCAGGGCCACGCCTCCCCGGGCATCTACGCGCGCGCGTTCCTCCTTGACCGGCTCAGCGAGCAGAACCTGGACGGGTTCCGCCAGGAGAAGTCGAAGGCCCCGCACGGACTGTCCTCGTACCCGCACCCGCGGCTGATGCCGGACTTCTGGGAGTTCCCGACCGTGTCGATGGGCCTCGGCCCGATCGGCGCGATCTACCAGGCGCGGATGAACCGTTACATGCACGCGCGCGAGATCGCCGATACGTCCAAGTCCCATGTGTGGGCATTCCTCGGCGACGGCGAGATGGACGAGCCGGAGTCGCTCGGCCAGCTCACCATCGCCGCGCGCGAGGGCCTGGACAACCTGACCTTCGTCGTCAACTGCAACCTGCAGCGCCTCGACGGCCCGGTGCGCGGCAACGGCAAGGTCATCCAGGAACTGGAGTCGGTCTTCCGGGGCGCCGGCTGGAACGTGATCAAGCTGATCTGGGACCGCACCTGGGACCCGCTGCTCGCGCAGGACCGCGACGGCATCCTCGTCAACAAGATGAACACCACCCCGGACGGCCAGTTCCAGACGTACGCCACCGAGTCCGGCGCCTACATCCGCGATCACTTCTTCGGCGACGACCAGCGCCTGCGCGCGATGGTCGAGGGCATGACCGACGACCAGATCCTGCACCTGGGCCGCGGCGGTCACGACCACAGGAAGATCTACGCGGCGTTCAAGGCGGCCGTGGAGCACAAGGGCCAGCCGACGGTCATCCTCGCCAAGACCGTCAAGGGCTGGACGCTGGGGCCCAACTTCGAGGGCCGCAACGCCACGCACCAGATGAAGAAGCTGACGGTCGACGACCTCAAGGGCTTCCGCGACCGGCTGCACCTGCCGATCTCCGACAAGGAGCTGGAGTCGGGCGCTCCGCCCTACTACCACCCGGGCCGGGACTCGGAGGAGATCCAGTACATGCACGACCGCCGACTGGGTCTCGGCGGTTACGTCCCCACGCGTGTCGTGCGCTCCAAGCCGCTCGCGCTGCCGGGCGACAAGACGTACGCGACCGTGAAGAAGGGCTCGGGTCAGCAGTCGATCGCCACGACCATGGCGTTCGTACGGCTGCTCAAGGACCTCATGCGGGACAAGGAGCTCGGCAGGCGGTTCGTGCTGATCGCGCCGGACGAGTACCGCACCTTCGGCATGGACTCGTTCTTCCCGAGCGCGAAGATCTACAACCCGCTCGGGCAGCAGTACGAGTCGGTCGACCGTGAACTGCTGCTCGCGTACAAGGAGTCGCCGACCGGGCAGATGCTGCACGACGGCATCTCCGAGGCGGGCTGCACGGCGTCGCTGATCGCGGCGGGTTCGGCGTACGCCACGCACGGCGAGCCGCTGATCCCGGTGTACGTCTTCTACTCGATGTTCGGTTTCCAGCGCACCGGTGACCAGTTCTGGCAGATGGCGGACCAGCTGGCGCGCGGTTTCGTGCTGGGTGCGACCGCGGGCCGTACGACGCTGACCGGTGAGGGGCTGCAGCACGCGGACGGGCACTCGCAGCTGCTCGCCTCGACCAACCCGGGCTGTGTGGCGTACGACCCGGCGTTCGGGTTCGAGATCGCGCACATCGTGCAGGACGGTCTGCGCCGGATGTACGGGCCGGACAGCGAGAACGTCTTCTACTACCTCACCGTCTACAACGAGCCCATCCGGCACCCGGCCGAGCCCGCGAACGTGGACGCCGAGGGCATCGTCAAGGGCATCTACCGGTTCTCCGAGGGCACTTCGGGGTCGATCCCGGCGCAGATCATGGCGTCCGGTGTGGCCGTGCCGTGGGCGGTCGAGGCGCAGAAGATCCTCGCCGAGGAGTGGAACGTCAAGGCGGACGTCTGGTCGGCGACCTCCTGGAACGAACTGCGGCGCGAGGCCGTGGCCTGCGAGGAGCACAACCTGCTGCACCCTGAGGAGGAGCAGCGGGTGCCGTACGTGACGCGGAAGCTGGCCGGGGCGCAGGGGCCGTTCGTGGCGGTGTCCGACTGGATGCGGGCGGTTCCCGACCAGATCGCGCGGTGGGTGCCGGGCACATACCAGTCGCTGGGCGCGGACGGGTTCGGCTTCGCGGACACCCGGGGCGCGGCGCGGCGGTTCTTCCACATCGACGCCCAGTCGATCGTGGTGGGTGTGCTGACGGAGCTGGCGCGGGAGGGCAAGGTGGACCGTTCGGTGCTGAAGCAGGCGATCGACCGGTACCAGCTGCTGGACGTCTCGGCGGCGGACCCGGGGGCCGCGGGCGGCGACGCGTAACCGCTGCGCTCGGGCGGAACGGACGAAGGGCGGTGGAGCTGGGGCTCCACCGCCCTTACCGTTTCCTTACGATGCGGTCATGAAGGAACAGTCGGCGCAGGTCCGTTGGGAACAGCACACCCAGCGGCCCCTTCTGGCGCTCGCGGTGCTGTTCGCCGTCGCCTATGCCGTGCCGATCGTGGACACCTCGGCGGGACGGTCGTTGACGGCGGTGTGCACGGTGGTCGAGTGGGTGGTGTGGGCGGTCTTCGCCGTCGACTACCTCGTGCGGTTGTCGCTCGCGCGGGACCGGCGCGGATTCGTACGGCAGCACTGGATGGACCTGTGTGCCGTGGTGCTGCCGCTCATACAGCCGCTGCGGCTGCTGCGCCTCGTCTCCACCCTGCTGCTGGTGGGGCAGCGGGCCCGGATGGCCTCGCAGATCCGGGTGACGACGTATGTGGCCGGGGCGGTCGTGGGGCTGCTGATGTTCGGGTCACTGGCGGTGCTCTCGGTGGAACGGGACGCTCCGAACGGGAACATCCGCACGTTGGGTGACGCGGTGTGGTGGTCCTTCACGACCATGACGACCGTGGGCTACGGCGACCACGCCCCGACCACCGGACTGGGCCGGATGGTCGCGGTCGGGCTGATGCTGTCCGGGATCGCCCTGCTGGGTGTGGTGACCGCGAACATCGCCGCGTGGTTCATCGAGCGGTTCGAGAAGGACGACGTGGAGGAACGCCGGCAGACGGAGGCGATCCAGGCCCTGACAGAGGAAGTACGGGCCCTGCGCACAGAGGTCGCGGCCCTGCGGAAGACGTCCGTCGGCGGCTGACGGCGGCCCTGCCTCGCGGACGCGGGCGGGCGGGCGCCGCGTTGCCGCCGTGCGCAGACCGGCACGCTCCGGGGACCCCCTGGCAGGGATGCCCCGGCGGGGCTGCCCCGCCACCACGGCCACGAACCGCGGCCCCCGAGCGCGGACATCGCCCCGGCGGGCTGCCCCGCCGCCGCGAGGCGAACGCCCGCATACGGGCCTTGCGGGGTCGTCGTGGACGAGCGCGCAGACCTGGACCACCGCAACCACGGCCGCGGACCACCGCTCCCGACCCCGGAGCCGCGCGAGGCCGCCCGAGCGTGGGGCGTCGCCCCCGCGGCCCCCGGCGGACTGTCCCGCCGCCACGACGCGAACGCCCGCACGCGGGCCTCGCGGGGTCGTCGTGGACGAGCGCGCAGACCTGGACCACCACAACCACGGCCGCGGACCACCGCCCCCGACCCCGGAGCCGCGCGAGGCCGCCCGAGCGTGGGGCGTCGCCCCCGCGGACCCCGGCGGACTGTCCCGCCGCCACGACGCGAACGTCCGCACGCGGGCCTCGCGGGGTCGTCGTGGACGAGCCCGCAGACCTGGACCACCGCAACCACGGTCGCGGACCGCCGCCCCCGACCCCGGAGCCGCGCGAGGCCGCCGCTGCCGGGCCGAAACGGTGGGCCGGACGCGGGGCCATGGCTCCGAAGACGGCGAAGCACAGCGGGGGCACCCACCCGAGCATGGGGCGTCGCCCCCGCGGACGCCGGCGGTGATTCCCAGCGCCGCGCACCTCCGTCGGCAGAGCAAGAGCGGGCCCCCGGTCGTCCCACCGGGGGCCCTTCCCTCACGCGCCCCGGGTCAGAACAACCCGCTGCCCGGGGTGGCCGCTCCGACGAGCCAGATGATCGCCAGGAGCGTGTCGATGGCGCCCAGAACGAAGGCGACCAGAGCAGGCCAGGCACGGTTGCCGCCCGACCAGGTGCGGCCCATGGCGAGCCAGCCGCAGACGATCGCCACGGGGCCGAGGATGATCCCCAGCACGAAGAATCCCGCGATCGCGCAGATGACTCCGATGATTCCGAGCGTCGCGCGATCCGGCCCGGTCCGTGACCACGTCCGGCCACGTGATCGGGGGTACCTGCGCGTTCCGTGTCCGAAGCCCGCCATCATCAACTCCCTGACACCCTTGATTGGTTGGGTTCGTCTCGGGTTCAACGATGCGAGTACCCCCGGCACAGCCGTTAATCCTCCGGCCTTGCGGCGCGCCGCCCCCCTCCGGCAGCGCGCCGCAGCGCCGTCCGTCCTCCGCGTCGCACGAGCGTGCCGTGCGGAGGACTTGACTTACTGTGACCTGCGGCGCGTACCGAGGGCGAGAAATCTTTAGCCTCTTCACCCTGATAGGGGAAGAACACTGAAGCCCCGTCAGATGTGGCCCACGCCCGCGCCCGCCTCCGCGTTCTCGCCGCGCTTGGTGAGCAGGGCGACGAACACCGCCACCACCGCGACCCCGGCGGCGACCAGGGACGCCAGGCTCATGCCGGAGATGAAGGTGTCGTGGGCGACGTCGGTGATCTTCGCGACGATCGCCTCGGGGGTCCCCTTGGCGACCGGGGCCACGCCCACCTGGACCGCCTCGGACGCCTGGTCCAGCTGGGCCGGCGTGAGCGCCGGCAGACCCGCGTCCTTCCAGTTGGCCGCGAGGTCGCCGTCCACCTTGGAGGCCATCACAGCGCCGAGGACGGCCGTACCGAGGCTGCCGCCGATCTGCATCGCGGCCTGCTGGAGACCGCCGGCCACGCCGGAGAGCTCCATCGGCGCGTTGCCGACGATGACCTCGGTGGCGCCCACCATCACGGGTGCGAGGCCGAGGCCCAGCAGGGCGAACCAGAGCGACATCACGGCGCTGCCGGTGTCCGTCTCCAGCGTGGACATCCCGAACATGGCGATCGCGACGGACGCCATGCCGCCGGCCAGAGGGATGCGGGGGCCGAGCTTGGTGATCATGGCGCCCGCGAGCGGGGAGCCCACGATCATCATCCCGGTGAGCGGGAGCAGGTGGAGACCGGCGTCGATCGGGCTCATACCGTGCACGTTCTGCAGATAGAAGGTCACGAAGAACAGGCCGCCCATGAACGCGATCGCCATGAGGACCATGAGGACGACACCCGCCGACAGCGCCACCGAGCGGAACAGCGCGAGCGGGATCAGCGGTTCCTTGACCTTCGTCTCCCAGAAGGCGAACAGCGCGAAGCCCACGGCGGACACGGCGATGAAGGTCCAGGTCAGTCCGTCGCCCCAGCCCCAGGTCGGGGCCTTGATGAGCGCCCACACCAGGCAGAACATGGCGGCGGACAGCAGGGCTATGCCCAGGATGTCGAAGGAGCGCGGGGCGTTCTCGGCGCGGTGGTCGAGCAGGATCAGCACGCCGAGGACGAGGGCGAGGACACCCACCGGCACGTTGATGAAGAACACCGACTGCCAGTTGACGTGCTCGACGAGGACACCGCCGAGGATCGGGCCGCCGGCGGTGGAGGCGCCGATGACCATGCCCCAGATGCCGATGGCCATGTTGAGCTTCTCGGCCGGGAAGGTGGCCCGCAGCAGACCGAGCGCGGCCGGCATCAGCAGGGCGCCGAACAGTCCCTGGAGGACGCGGAAGGTGACGACCGCGGCGATGCTGCTGGACAGTCCGATCGCGCCCGAGGCGGCGGCGAAGCCGACGACACCGATCAGGAAGGTCTGGCGGTGGCCGAAGCGGTCACCGAGCTTGCCCGCGGTGATCAGGGCGACGGCGAGCGCGAGGAAGTAGCCGTTGGTGATCCACTGGACGTCCGCGAAGCTCGCCTTGAGGTCGGCCTGGATGGCCGGGTTGGCGATGGCCACGATGGTGCCGTCGAGGGCCACCATCATGACCCCGACGGCCACGGTCAGCAGGGTGAGCCACGGGTGGCCGCGCAGTCCGGATGCGGGCGGCTGATCCGACGGGGACCGCGACGCGCCGTCCCCCGCCCCCGTCGTATCGATGGTCTGACTAGTCATACGATCGAGGCTAATGACAGCCACTGACAATTGACAAACCAATTCACAAGTCGGTAACTGACACCAATGGAAACACTCCGCGAACGCAAGAAGCAGCGCACCCGAGAGGCGCTGCTGCGGGTCGCCATCGAGCTCTTCACCACCGAGGGCTACGAGCGGACGACCGTCGACGACATCGCCGACGCCGTCGGGGTCTCGCAGCGCACCTTCTTCCGGTACTTCGCCGGCAAGGAGGACGCGGCGCTGGCGCTCGACGAGATGACGGTGACGCGCTTCGTCGACGCCGTACGCGCGCGTCCGTCGCACGAACCCCCGCTGGAAGCGCTGCGCCTGGCCGTGCTGGAGAGCTGGGACACCCTGCACGAGGTCGTCGAGTCGGTCGTGCCGGTGGCGCGGTTCCTGGCCATGTACCGGGTGATCGAGTCGACACCCGTCCTGCTCGCCGCCCATCTGCGGCGCTCGGCGGAGGTCGAGGAGGTGCTCACGCGTGTGCTCGCCGAACGCGAAGGCCTCGACGCGGCCACCGACCCGCGACCCAGGCTGCTGGTGGCCGTCTTCAGCGGTGTGATGCGGGTGACGGAACGGCAGTGGCTGACCGACGGGGAGTTCAGCCTGGAGGCCATGCGCGAGCTGACGGTCTCGCACCTGGAGCTGCTCGGTCCCGCGCTGACCGGCAAGTGGTTCCCTTACACCAAAACGTGATCCCCGTCACTGGATTAACCCGAGACCGTCCCGTTCTCCTAGTGTGTCCTTTCAGTGACTTCCTTCGACACCTCCCCGCAACTCAACGTCTGGCGCGCACTGCTCGCGCTGGCCGTGGTGTTCGTGATGCTGGCGACCACCGGCTGGACCGCGCTGCGCAACCAGAGGGAGGCCACTCCGCTCCAGGCCTCGCTCGAGTCCTGGGCGCACGGCCGTCTGCACGGACACCCGCTGCCCGACCCGGACACCGCCCCCGACCGGCTCACGCGCTTCTTCGCCGCGCTCACCTCCCAGGAGCGGGTCCGCCTCGCCCAGCGCTACCCGCTCGCTGTCGGCAACATGAACGGCGCCCCCGTCACCCTGCGCTACCAGGCCAACCGCCTCGCGCTGCTCCAGGCCCGTGCCGTCGAGCGCACACGCATGCACGACCCCCGGCTCACGCCGTCGGGTCAGCAGGAGGCGGGCCGCCGTATGCACCGCTTCGAGTCGCTGACGGCCCCGGAGCGCCACATCCTCGCCTTCGACCCCGACGGCTCCGGCCGGGTCGCCGAGGTCTTCGGCGATCTCGGCACGGCGGAGCGGATCTCCCTCGTCGTGCCCGGCGTCGACACCGACCTGCTCACCTTCCAGCGCACCCGCCGCAGCTACTCCGCGCCGGTCGGCATGGCCAAGGCCCTCTACCGGGCCGAACGTGACGCGAGCCCGGCCACGCGTACGGCGGTGATCGCCTGGGCCGACTACACGGCACCCGCCGGACTCGGCATCGACTCGGCCACCGCGATGCGCGCCGAGACCGGCGCCGTCCGGCTGAACGCGCTGGTGCGCGCACTGCCCGGCGCCTCGCCGGTCTCCCTGTTCTGCCACAGCTACGGCTCCGTGGTGTGCGGGGTGGCCGCGCACACGCTGCCCGACCGGGTGGCCGACATCGCGGTGGCCGGCAGCCCCGGAATGCGGGTCGCCAACGCCTCCCATCTGCGCACCACCGCCCATGTGTGGGCGATGCGGGACGCCGACGACTGGATCCAGGACGTGCCGTACATGGAGGTCGGCGGGCTCGGCCACGGCGCCGACCCGGTGTCCTCCGCGTTCGGCGCGCGTGTGCTGTCCGCGCGGGGTGCGGACGGTCACGCCGGTTACTTCGAGCCCGGAACGGAGAGCCTGCTCAACTTCGCCGAGATCGGCATTGGCGCATACCGCTCGGTGCACTGCGCCCACGAGGACGAAGCCTGCCGCGCCGGTTTGTCCGGCACGGCCACGACCGGACGCGCGTAGAGACCGCAGGAACTGCGGTCTGCGCGAGGAGGGGACGAAGGAGCTCGTGCCGAATACGATGACCCGCATGGGTGACGTACTGGCCGGATTTCATGCCGCCTGGGAGTTCGAGTCCGACTCCGTGCTCATCCGCTACGAACGGGGGATTCGAACACCGAAGCTCTTCCAGGCGCTGGGAGAGCGGCGCATCCCCCTGGAGGCGATCTCCGGGGTGACGCTGACTCCCGGCAAGCGGGGCACGGTGGTGTTGCACGCCGAGCCGCGACCGGGGGCGGATCCGCTCATGGAGGCGGCGGCGGGGCAGCTGAAGGAAGGGTGCGATCCGTACCGGCTGGTGCTGCCGGGCGACAAGGAGACACTCGCCGAGTACTACGCGGACGAGTTGCGCACGCTCCTGAAGGAGGACGACGAGCCGGCGGAACGATTCCTGGTGCCGGCGCCCGAGGCGCCGTTGCAGTTCAAGGCGTACGACGGGAAGGCGACCTTCGACGGCCGTACCGTGCGCTTCCGGTGGTTCTGGACGGGAGCGTCCTCGGCGAAGTGGAAGGCCGGCGACCAGAGTTTCCCGGTGTCCGGGCTGACCGGGGTGGAGTGGCGGTCGCCGGAGGTCTTCGAGGGCCATCTGCGGCTGCTGCGCGGGGAGCCGGGGCCGGTGCAGGCGGATCAGGATCCGGCGGCCGTGGTGTTCGGGCTGGGGTACGGGCCGGTCCATGAGTCGCTGCCGTTCGCGGCGGCGGTCCTGGCGGCCGTACGCCAACGAGGGCCCGCGGCGGCGGTCCCGGCCGCGACCGCGCCGCGCCGGGACCCCGCGGATATCGCCGAACGGATTCGCCATCTTGGTGAGCTACATCAGGCCGGCCTGGTCACCGACGAGGAGTTCTCCGTGAAGAAGGCGGAGTTGCTGGCGGAGCTCTAGCTCACTCCCGGCCCGCTGAAGAGAACCGCATGTCCGCGTACCGGTCGCCGGCCACCTGTGCCGCGATCGGCTCCAGGAGTTCCAGTTCCTCCTTGGTGAGCTCGATGCCCGTCGCCGCCGCGTTCTCCGCCACCCGGCTCGGCTTGCGGGTGCCCGGGATCGGGATCACGGGGAGGTCGTGCACCGTCCTCTGCTGCTGGACCCAGGCAAGGGCGATCTGGCCCAGGGAGGCTCCGTGCGCCTCGGCGACCGTACGGATCGGCTCCAGCAGGGCCGCGTTCGCCGTCGCGTTCTCGCCCGTGAAGCGGGGCTGCCGGCGGCGGAAGTCGTCGGCGGTGAGGTCCTTGTCGGCGTCGGTGAAGGACCCGGTGAGGAAGCCGCGCCCGAGCGGCGAGTACGGCACGAGCGCCACGCCCAGCTCGCGGGCCGCCGGGACCACCTTGGCCTCGATGTCCCGGCTGAACAGGGACCACTCCGACTGCACGGCGGCGATGGGGTGCACCGCCTGCGCCGCACGCAGCTCCGCGGCGGTGACCTCGCTCAGGCCCAGGTGCTTGACCTTGCCCTCGCGCACCAGCTCGGCCATGGTGCCGACGGACTCCACGATCGGCACGTGCACATCGCGCCGGTGCATGTAGTAGAGGTCGATCGCCTCGACGTCGAGGCGCTTCAGGCTCGCCTCGACGGACTGGCGGATGTAGGGCGGGTCGTTGCGGATGATCCGCCGGGTCGGGTCCTCCGGGGGGATCGACAGGGCGAACTTGGTGGCGATCACGACCTCGTCGCGGTGGGCCTTGAAGAAGGGGGACAGGAACTTCTCGTTCTCCCCGTTGCCGTAGGCGTCCGCCGTGTCGTAGAGCGTGATGCCGAGTTCCAGGGCCCGCTCCAGGGTGGCCCGGGACTCCTTCGCGTCCGTGGGGCCGTACGCGAAACTCATGCCCATGCAGCCGAGTCCCTGGACGCCGACCTCGGGACCGGTGTCGCCGAGCCGTGCGGTCGGGATCGTGCTGTCCGTCATCCTGCCTTCTCCGTTTCATAGGTGCGACCGGCGTCGGCGTAGAAGCTGATCTTCCGGTCGAGTACGGCGAGCGTGTCCTGGAGCTCCGCGATCCGGGACAGCACGTCCCGGCGGGTCGTCTCCAGGAGCTCGAACCGTTCGGTGAACGTGTGGTCGCCCTCCCGCACCAGTTCCGCGTACCGCACCATGTCGGCGACCGGCATGCCGGTGAGCCGGAGCTTGCCGACGAGGTCGAGCCAGTCGAGGTCGCGGTTGCTGTAGCGACGCTGGCCGGTGTGCGAGCGGTCGATGTGCGGCATCAGGCCGATGCGCTCGTACCAGCGCAGGGTGTGCGCGGTCAGGCCGGTGAAGGCGACGACCTCGCTGATCGTGTAGCTGTCCTGGCCCGCCGGACGCCGGTGGGGGTGCGGCGGAGCCGCGCAGCTGTCGGTCCTGGTACCCGTGGTCTCCATCACCGTCATGACCCCAACGCTATGGCCTTGGAGTGCACTCGAAGCAAGCGGAACCGGTAAGAAATCGGCAGGACGCGGCGGAGCCCCCGGGGGCGAGCCGGACCCCACGATGATGCCGAAGCTCTGAGCGGCTTACGCTCGACGGCATGTCCTTGCAGAGCCTCGCGTTGATCGAGAACTGGCCGGTTCCCACCGCTGCGGCGGGGGTGGTGCGCGGCGACGGCACGGTCCTCGGTACCCACGGTCCCGTCGAGCGGCGCTTCGCGCTGGCCTCGGTCACCAAGCCGCTCGCCGCGTACGCCGTCCTCGTCGCGTACGAGGAGGGGGCGATCGAGCTCGACGAGCCGGCCGGGCCGAGCGGATCGACGGTGCGTCACCTGCTCGCGCACACCTCGGGGCTGGCCTTCGACGAGCACCGGGTGACGGCTGCTCCCGGGGAGCGGCGGCTGTACTCGAACGCGGGGTTCGAGCAGCTCGGCGACCATGTCGCCAAGGCGACGGACATCCCGTTCGCGGAGTATCTGCGGCAGGCGGTGCTCGAGCCGCTGGGCATGACGTCCACGTCCCTGGAGGGCTCCCCCGCGAAGGACGGTGTGTCGACGGTCGAGGATCTTCTCCGGTTCGCGGCGGAGGCGCAGGCGCCACGGCTGCTTGACCCGCGCACGGTCGCGGCGGCGATGACGGTCCAGTACCCGGGCACGAAGGGCGTGCTGCCCGGGTACGGTCACCAGAACCCCAACGACTGGGGCCTCGGCTTCGAGATCCGCGACGGCAAGTCCCCCCACTGGACGGGCTCTTCGTCCTCGCCGCGCACCTTCGGGCACTTCGGCCAGTCCGGTACGTTCCTGTGGATCGACCCGGACGCGGGTGCGGCCTGTGTGGCGCTGACGGACCGCGCGTTCGGACCGTGGGCGGTCGAGGCGTGGCCGGCGTTCACCGACGCCGTCCTGGCCGAGCTCTAGGACATCTCCCACACCAGCAGCTCGGCCGGGGTCACCGCCACCACGTCCAGTTCCTCGGCGTCGGTGACCCGGGCCGCGTCGCCCGGCCCCAACTCCTCGCCGTCCAGCCGCACTTCGCCCCGCACGACATGGACGTACAGGTACCGCCCGTCCGGCACCGCGGTCCGCTCCCCCGCGGCCAGCCGCCGCACATGGAGCATCGCGCCCGCCTCCGGGATGGCGTACGGCGTCGAGTCGGCGATCCCGCGGACGATCTCGTACGACGGCTCACCGCCCGGCTCCAGGGGTGCCAGCCAGGTCTGCACGAAGGTCAGCGGGGTCTCGGCGTCGTTGCGCTCGACGTGCCGGACGCCCGCGGCGGCGCTGAGCCGCTGCACGTCACCGGCGCGTACGACCGTCTCGTGCCCCGTCGAGTCCCGGTGCGTCAGCTCCCCCTCGACCACCCACGTCACGATCTCGGTGTGGCTGTGCGGATGCTCGTCGAACCCGGCCCCGGGCACCAGCCGCTCCTCGTTGGAGGCGATCAGCGCGCCGAAGCGGAGGTTGTCGGGGTCGTAGTGCGGCCCGAACGAGAAGGCGTGCCACGACTCGATCCCGGCCCCCGGATCCCCGCCTGGGTAGCGCTCCGTCGCGCGCCGTACGTCCGTCACGGGACCACGGTAGTGCCCAGGTGGGCCGCAGTCGGTACCCGGCGGCGCGCGTTGACGTCCGGATAAGGCAGTCTTGTCCCGTGCCCGAACCCGAACACCGCAAGTCCGACCCCGACGCGCCCGGCGTCCACGCCCATGTCGCGACCCTGAAGCGGCTGGAGAAGTCGTCCGGGGCTCTCGCGCAGCAGGCCATCGCGCGCATGGACGAGACGCTGCCGTGGTACCGGGCCATGCCTCCGGAGAACCGTTCCTGGATCGGGCTGGTCGCCCAGGCCGGCATCGCGGCCTTCACCGAGTGGTTCCGGCATCCCGACGCCCCGCAGGCCATCTCCACCGACGTGTTCGGGACAGCCCCCCGTGAG
Source organism: Streptomyces sp. NPDC050759 (assembly GCF_044456945.1). Taxonomy (NCBI): domain Bacteria; kingdom Bacillati; phylum Actinomycetota; class Actinomycetes; order Kitasatosporales; family Streptomycetaceae; genus Streptomyces; species Streptomyces sp. NPDC050759. Next base: position 502,929 of record NZ_JBITGI010000001.1, read on the forward strand.
CTGACCCGGGCCATCACGCTCCGGCAGACCGTGGAGATGGTGCGCACCACCATCGAGGTCATGGAGAGCGCGATCGACGAGGTCGCCGCCCCCGGTGACGAGTCCGTGCTGCGTGAGGCCCTGCTCGTGTACGCCCGCGAGATCGCCTTCGCCACCGCACAGGTCTACGCCCAGGCCGCCGAGGCACGCGGTGCCTGGGACGCCCGGCTGGAGTCGCTCGTCGTGAACGCCGTGCTCAGCGGTGAGGCCGACGAGGGGGCGGTGAGCAGGGCCGCCGCGCTGGGCTGGAACGCTCCCGAGCATGTGTGCGTGCTCCTCGGCACCGCTCCCGACGGTGACTCCGAGCTGACCGTCGAGGCCATCCGGCGGGCCGCCCGGCACGCCAAGCTCCAGGTGCTGACCGGGGTGCTCGGCTCCCGGCTGGTCGTCATCGCGGGCGGCAGCGACAACCCTCTCGCGGTGGCCAAGTCGCTGATCGGGCCCTATGCGGCCGGACCCGTGGTCGCCGGGCCCGTCGTACCCGATCTACTCGCCGCCACCCGGTCCGCGCAGGCCGCCGCCGCCGGCCTCAAGGCGTGTTCCGCCTGGCAGGACGCCCCGCGCCCGGTCCTGGCGGACGACCTGCTCCCGGAACGCGCGATGGCCGGGGATCCCAGCGCGCGCCAGCAGTTGGTGGAGGAGATCTACAGACCGCTGGAGGAGGCCGGCTCCGCGCTCCTGGAGACACTCTCCGTCTACCTCGAACAGGCGTCCAGTCTGGAGGGTGCGGCCCGGATGCTCTTCGTGCACCCCAACACCGTGCGCTACCGGCTTCGACGTGTGACTGATGTCACCGGTTGGTCGCCCTCCGATGTACGTTCGGCGTTCACCTTGCGGATCGCGCTCATCCTGGGGCGTCTGGCCGACGGAGATCCCCAGCCCTAGGCTTTTGTCGGGGCCCCACAAAACCCCTCCATGTTCTTCGTCCCTGTCCCCACGGGCGGCTTGGGCCGCCCTCAAGAGAGAGTGTGAGAGTGCTCGTACTCGTCGCTCCCGGCCAGGGCGCCCAGACGCCCGGCTTCCTGACCCCCTGGCTCGAACTCCCCGGTGCCGCGGACCGCGTCGCCGCGTGGTCCGACGCCATCGGCCTGGACCTCGCCCACTACGGCACACAGGCCGACGCGGACGCCATCCGTGACACCTCGGTGGCCCAGCCGCTGCTGGTCGCGGCCGGGATCCTGTCCGCCTCGGCACTCGGTGCCATCACTGACATCGCTCCCGGCGCGGTCGCCGGGCACAGTGTCGGTGAGATCACCGCCGCCGCCTTCGCGGGCGTTCTGGACGACACCGCCGCCCTCACGCTCGTACGCAAGCGGGGTCTGGCCATGGCCGACGCGGCCGCGATCACCGAGACCGGCATGTCGGCGCTGCTCGGCGGCGACCCCGAGGTCTCCGTCGCGCACCTGGAGAAGCTGGGTCTGACCCCGGCGAACGTCAACGGCGCGGGGCAGATCGTCGCCGCGGGCACGCTGGAGCAGCTCGCCGTCCTGAACGACGACAAGCCCGAGGGCGTCCGCAAGGTCGTCCCGCTGAAGGTCGCCGGCGCCTTCCACACCCACCACATGGCTCCCGCGGTCGACGCGCTCGCCAAGGCCGCCGCCGACCTGACGCCAGCCGACCCGACGGTCACCTACGTCTCCAACAAGGACGGCCAGGCCGTCGCCACCGGCGCCGAGGTGCTGGAGCGACTGGTCGGGCAGGTCGCCAACCCGGTGCGCTGGGACCTGTGCATGGAGACGTTCAAGGAGCTCGGCGCCACCGCGTTCATCGAGGTCTCCCCCGGCGGCACGCTGGTCGGCCTCGCCAAGCGCGCGCTGCCCGGTGTCAAGACCCTGGCACTGAAGACCCCCGAGGACCTCGACGCTGCTCGCGAGCTCATCGCCGAGCACGGTGCCTGAGAAGGAGCACGAGAGCATGTCGAAGATCAAGCCCAGCAAGGGCGCCCCGTACGCGCGCATCCTCGGTGTCGGCGGCTACCGCCCGACCCGGGTCGTGCCGAACGAGGTGATCCTCGAGACGATCGACTCGTCCGACGAGTGGATCCGCTCGCGCTCCGGCATCGAGACCCGGCACTGGGCGAACGCCGAGGAGACCGTCGCCGCGATGTCGATCGAGGCGTCCGGCAAGGCGATCGCCGACGCCGGGATCTCCGCCGAGCAGATCGGCGGCGTGATCGTCTCGACCGTCTCGCACTTCAAGCAGACCCCGGCCGTGGCGACGGAGATCGCGGACAAGCTGGGCACGAACAAGGCCGCCGCCTTCGACATCTCGGCGGGCTGCGCGGGCTTCGGCTACGGGCTCACGCTCGCCAAGGGCATGATCGTCGAGGGCTCGGCAGAGTACGTACTTGTCATCGGTGTCGAGCGGCTGTCCGACCTGACCGACCTGGAGGACCGCGCCACGGCCTTCCTGTTCGGCGACGGTGCCGGCGCGGTCGTCGTGGGCCCCGCCCAGGAGCCGGCCATCGGCCCCACTGTGTGGGGCTCCGAGGGCGACAAGTCCGAGACGATCAAGCAGACCGTGGCGTGGACCGAGTACGACTCCACGGGCAAGTTCCCCGCGATCACGCAGGAGGGCCAAGCGGTGTTCCGCTGGGCCGTGTTCGAGATGGCGAAGGTCGCCCAGCAGGCGCTGGACGCGGCCGGGATCAGTCCGGCCGACCTGGACGTCTTCATTCCCCACCAGGCCAACGAGCGGATCATCGACTCGATGGTGAAGACTCTCAAGCTGCCGGAGCACGTCACGGTCGCGCGTGACGTGCGCACCACCGGCAACACCTCGGCCGCCTCGATCCCGCTCGCCATGGAGCGGCTCCTGGCGACCGGCGAGGCGAAGAGCGGCGACACCGCGCTCGTCATCGGATTCGGGGCGGGTCTCGTCTACGCCGCCACTGTCGTTACCCTCCCCTAGGCACTCCGTGCCGGATCACTCGGTCCGGGACGGGACGCACTGCCAACCCTCTGGATAAGAAAACGAAGGAGCGCCCAATGGCCGCCACTCAGGAAGAGATCGTCGCCGGTCTTGCCGACATCGTGAACGAGATCGCCGGCATCCCGGTTGAGGACGTCCAGCTGGACAAGTCCTTCACCGACGACCTGGACGTCGACTCGCTGTCCATGGTCGAGGTCGTCGTCGCCGCTGAAGAGCGCTTCGACGTCAAGATCCCGGACGACGACGTCAAGAACCTCAAGACCGTCGGCGACGCGACCAGCTACATCCTCAAGCACCAGGCCTGAGTCTCCCGGGCTCCCCGGAGCCCTCCAGGCCGGACGTGCCGGCCCCGCCACCCGGCGGTGGCGCCGCTTAATCCTCGTAACGTTGGAGAAAGATTTCCCGTGAGCCCGACCAATCGCACCGTGGTCGTCACCGGTATCGGCGCAACCACACCGCTGGGTGGCGACGCAGCCTCTACCTGGGAGGGTCTGGTCGCCGGCAAGTCCGGCGTCAAGCCCCTGGAGCAGGAGTGGGCCGCTGAGCAGGCGGTCCGCATCGCCGCGCAGATCGCGGTGGAGCCGTCCGAGGTGATTCCCCGGCCGCAGGCCCGCCGTCTCGACCGCTCGGCGCAGTTCGCGCTGATCGCGGCCAAGGAGGCGTGGGCCGACGCGGGCTTCGAGGCCAAGGCCGGCGAGGACGACAAGGTCGACCCCGACCGTCTCGGCGCCGTCATCGCCTCCGGCATCGGTGGCGTGACGACCCTGCTCGACCAGTACGACGTGCTCAAGGAGAAGGGCGTCCGCCGCGTCTCCCCGCACACCGTCCCCATGCTGATGCCCAACGGCCCGTCCGCCAACGTGGGTCTGCTGGTGGGCGCCCGCGCGGGCGTGCACACGCCGGTCTCCGCCTGTGCGTCGGGCGCCGAGGCCATCGGCTACGGCATCGAGATGATCCGTACCGGCCGCGCCGACGTCGTCGTCGCCGGTGGCACGGAGGCGGCGATCCACCCGCTGCCCATCGCCGCGTTCGGCAACATGATGGCGATGTCCAAGAACAACGAGAACCCCGAGGGCGCCTCGCGTCCCTACGACATCGCCCGGGACGGCTTCGTCCTCGGCGAGGGCGCCGGTGTCGTCGTCCTGGAGTCCGCCGAGCACGCCGCCGCGCGCGGTGCGCGGGTGTACGCCGAGGCGGTGGGCCAGGGCGTCTCCGCCGACGCCCACGACATCGTGCAGCCGGAGCCCGAGGGGCGTGGCATCTCGCGCGCGCTCGAGAACCTGCTGGACAGCACCGACCTGGACCCGGCGGAGATCGTGCACGTGAACGCGCACGCGACGTCGACTCCGGCCGGGGACATCGCCGAGCTCAAGGCGCTGCGGAAGGTGTTCGGCGACGACGCCGACCACATGGCCGTGTCCGCCACCAAGTCGATGACCGGTCACCTGCTGGGTGGCGCGGGCGGCGTGGAGACGGTCGCGACCGTGCTCGCCCTTTACCACCGGGTGGCTCCGCCGACCATCAACGTCGAGAACCTCGACCCGGAGGCGGAGGCCAACGCCGACGTCGTCCGCGGCGAGGCCCGCAAGCTGCCCGTGGAGGGCCGTATCGCCGCACTGAACGACTCGTTCGGGTTCGGCGGGCACAACGTGGTGCTGGCGTTCCGTACGGTCTGAGAATCGTGTGTACGCAACTGAAGGGCCCCCACCGGTCGGTGGGGGCCCTTCACCTGTGCGGAGAACTCAGACGACCTGGTGCAGCCAGCGGACCGGGGCGCCCTCGCCGGCGTACCTGAAGGGCTCCAGTTCGTCGTCCCAGGGCTTGCCGAGGAGCTTGGCCAGCTCGGCCTCCAGGTCCGTCTCCCCGCGCTGCGAGCGGGTCAGGGCGGCGCGCAGGCGGTCCTCTGGGATCAGGATGTCGCCGTGGATGCCGGTGACGGCGTGGAAGATGCCGAGCTCCGGGGTGCAGCTGTAGCGCTCGCCCTCGGCGGTGGGGCAGGGCTCGGCCGTGACCTCGAAGCGCAGCAGGTGCCAGCCTCTGAGGGCGGAGGCGAGCTTGGACGCCGTGCCCACCTCGCCCTTCCAGGAGAACTCCGAGCGCCAGGTGCCCGGTGCGGCCGGCTGCCGGATCCAGTCGAGGTTGACGCGCGTGCCGAGCACCCCGGCGACGGCCCACTCGACGTGCGGGCACAGCGCGCGCGGCGCGGAGTGCACGTACAGAACTCCACGTGTCGTCACCGGGACCTCCGGGCAGAGCGGGACAGATCTTGCTGGCCGGCATGGCGGCGATGCCGGCCGGCCACGTTGATGGCGAGGCTACCGTGCGGCGGCGCAAGGAGTGTGACGTACCGTCGGTCCCGATGCCCCGAAACGCCCGCCATTCACCCGGCAGGACGCTAGTACGGGTGTCGATCGTTCCCTCGCGCGCCACCGGGAACTCTTGTGCGTTGTTATGAGAGGACCATCGTTTTCACGAGGGGAACACCACGGATGCGCAAGCAGGGCCCCCGTTCACGGGCCGTCGTCGCCGTTCTGACGGCGGCTCTCCTGGGCGTCGCGGGGTGTGACGCGGTGGGGGGCGACTCGGCGGGACCCACGCAGAAGGCCACACCCTCTCCGAAGCCCACTCCGGCGTGGGACAGCAGCCCGGCTTCGGTAGCCGCTGTCGGCGACTCCATCACGCGCGGCTTCGACGCCTGCGGGATCCTGAAGGACTGCCCCGACGTGTCCTGGGCCACCGGCGGCAGCACCCGGGTCGACTCGCTCGCCGTACGGCTGCTGGGGCGGGCGAAGGCGGCCGAGCGCAGCTGGAACTACGCGGTGTCCGGGGCGCGGATGGCCGATCTGCCCGCGCAGATGGCACAGGCGGCGGCGCGGACGCCCGCTCTGGTGACGGTGATGGTGGGCGCCAACGACGCCTGCCGGGACTCCACCGCGGCGATGACCTCGGTGTCCGCGTTCCGGTCCGGCTTCGAGGACGCGCTGAGCGTGCTGCGCAAGCAGGCGCCCAAGGCGCAGGTGTACGTGGCGAGCGTGCCGAACCTCAAGCGGCTGTGGTCCGAGGGCCGCGCCAATCCGCTGGGCAAGCAGGTGTGGAAGCTGGGCGTGTGTCCGTCGATGCTGGCCGACGCGGACGCCCTGGACGCGGCGGCGACCGAGCGGCGGGACACCGTGCAGAACCGGGTGGAGGCCTACAACTCCGTACTGAAGGAGGTGTGCGCCAAGGACGGGCACTGCCGGTACGACGGGGGCGCGGTGTACGACTACCGGTTCGGCACCGAGCAGCTCAGCCACTGGGACTGGTTCCACCCGAGTGTGAACGGACAGGCGCGTCTGGCGGAGATCGCATACCGCAAGGTCAGGTCCGTGACTTAAAGTTCCGCACATGAACGAACTCTTCGCCACACTTTCCGACGGCACCCCGGTGCACCGCTGGACCCTGGAGCGCGCGGGCGTCCGCGTGCGGATCCTGTCGTACGGCGGGATCGTGCAGTCGGTCGAGGTTCCGGACCGGGACGGGCGGACGGCGGACGTGGTGCTGGGGTTCGCCGAGCTGGACGGATATCTGGAGAACTCCGGTCCGTATCTCGGCGCCTTCATCGGGCGGTACGCGAACCGGATCGCGGGCGGCCGCTTCGAGCTCGACGGGCTGACCTACGCCCTCGCCCCCAACAACGCGCCCAACTCCCTGCACGGCGGCGAGCGCGGCTTCGACAAGCGGGTGTGGGACATGGAGCCGGCCGGCGAGCACGGGGTGCGGCTGAGCCGGGTCAGCGCGCACGGCGAGGAGGGCTTCCCGGGGCGCCTCGAGGTCTCGGGGACGTACAGCCTGGACGAGTCGGGCGCGCTGCGGATCTCGTACGAGGCGGTCACCGACGCGCCGACCATCGTCAACCTGACCAACCACAGCTACTTCAACCTGGCCGGCTCCGGGAACGCGGGCGGCCACGAACTGCGGATCGCCGCCTCGCGGTTCACCCCGGTCGACGCCGATCTGATCCCTACCGGGATCGAGGAGGTCGCGGGCACCCGCTTCGACTTCCGTCAGGCGCGCAAGGTGGGCGCGGGCTATGACCACAACTTCGTGCTCGACAAGGGGATCACCGAACGGGCCGTCGAGGTCGCCGAGTTGTACGACCCCGCATCCGGCCGGGTGCTGACGGTGGCGACCACCGAGCCGGGGCTCCAGCTGTACACCGCGGACCATCTGCCGGAGCCCTTCGCGCCCGGTGACGGCATCGCGCTGGAGACCCAGCACTTTCCCGACTCCCCGAACCGGCCGGAGTTCCCGAGCACGGTGCTGCGGCCGGGAGAGACCTACCGCTCGGAGACGGTCTACGGATTCACCAGCAGGTAGACACGCACGAGCCCCGGCCCAGGGGTCAGGTCCCGGGCCGGGGCTGGCTTGTGTGAGGGCTGTGCCCCCTCGGATCAGACGTTAATCGTCGCGGTGACCCGGCGGTCGCCGATCGAGCGACCCACCTGGATTTCGTACGAACCCTTCACATACGACCACGATGAGGTCTTCTCGTCCCAGATCTCGAAGGCCCGGTGCGGGATCTCCACGGTGACCTCGACGCTCTCGCCGGGACCGGCCTCGGCCCCCGCGAATCCGGCGAGCCGGCGGGCCGGGCGCTCGGCGTCGGGTCCGGCGGGCGCCAGATAGACCTGGACGACCTCGCGGCCGGCGCGGGAACCGGAGTTGCGCAGCCGGACCCGGACGGTGGTGCCCCGGACCTCGACGGACTCGTAGGTCCAGTCGGTGTAGCCGAGGCCGTGGCCGAAGGGGTAGGCCGGGGTGCGGCCCTCCTTCTCCCAGGCCGCGTACCCGATGAACACGCCCTCGTCGTAGGGGAGTTCGCCGCCCTTGGGGGTGACCCGGGTGACCGGGGCGTCGGCCAGGGTGCCCCAGGTGGTGGGGAGGCGGCCGCCGGGCTCGTGGGCGCCGGTCAGCACGTCGGCGAGGGCCGCGCCGCCCTCCTGGCCGGGGAACCAGCCGAGCAGGACGGCGGCGACGTCCGCACGCCACGGCAGCTCCACCGGGGAGCCGGAGTTGACGACCACGACGGTGTTCGGGTTGGCGGCGGCGACCGCGCGGACCAGCTCGTCCTGGCGGCCCGGGAGCGCGAGGTCCTTCCGGTCGTAGCCTTCGGACTCGACGCGCTCGGTGGTGGCGACCACGACGACGGCCGTGTCGGCGTTGCGCGCCGCCTCGACGGCCTCGGCGATCAGTTCGTCGGGGTCGCGCCGCGGGTCCTGGTGGGCGAGGGAGAACGTGACGACCTTCATCGGGACGTCCTCGGGGAGGACGACGACGTGGGTGAGGGAGACCTCGACCGGTTCGCCCGCGGTCAGTTCGACCTGGGCGCGGGGCTCGGGGGCGCCGAAGAAGGTGACGAAGGGGTCGTCCTCGTCGGTGCGCTGGACGTCGTCGTAGTACGTCGTGCCGTCGACGACCAGTTTGAAGGCGCCGAGTCCCTTGATGCCGAAGGTGTGGGTGCCGCTCTCGCGCGGGGTGAAGGTGCCCGTCAACTCGACGGTGTGCAGCCGGTCGTGGGTGACGCCCTCGGGGAGGTCCGAACCCATCCACTGGATGTGGCCGTTGGGCACGGAGGCCGTGCCGATGACCTCGCCGGCCGCGTCCCGGCAGACCGCTTCGAAGGTGAACCCCTGGTCGGCGACGGCGAGTTCGGTGTTGGGGTCGGCGCCGACGGCGTAGCTGAGGGTGCCCTCGGGGAGGGCGGCGGTGAGGCCGTCGAGCGGGGAGACGATCCGGTCCGGGAAGACGGTGGCGGAGCCGCCGCCGAGGACCCGGGCGTCGCGGGCGGCGGCGCCGATGAGGGCGACCGTGCCTTCCTTCAGCGGGAGCGCGCCCTGGTTGCGGACCAGCACGAAGGAGCGGCGGGCGATCTCGCGGGCCAGTTCGATGCCGTCGACGGTCTCCGGAAGCTCGGTGACGACGGGTTCGGCACCGTCCAGGATGCCGACGCGGGCGGCGAGCCGCAGGACATGGCGTACGGCCGTGTCGACCGCGCTCTCCTCGACCCCCCCGTCCCGGACGGCCCGGGCGAGGGCCTCGCCGTAGACGGTCGTCGGACCGGGCATGGCGACGTCGAGGCCGCCCTCGATGGCGCCCTTGGTGGAACGGGCGGCCATCCAGTCGGAGACGTTGAAGCCGTCGAAGCCCCATTCGCCGCGCAGGACTTCGTTGACCAGGTAATGGTGCTCGGTCATCGTCGTGCCGTTGACCGTGTTGTAGGCGGTCATGATGCCCCACGGGTGGGCGTTGGCGACGATGTGCTCGAAGGGCGCCAAGTAGAGCTCGCGCAGGGCGCGTTCGGAGACCAGGTTGTTCACCGTGAAGCGGTCGGTCTCGGCGTCGTTGGCGACGAAGTGCTTGACGGTGGTGCCGACACCGCCCTCCTGTACGCCGGTGACGTACCCGGCGCCGATCCGTCCGGTCAGATACGGGTCCTCGCTGTAGGCCTCGAAGTGGCGGCCGCCCAGCGGGGAGCGGTGGAGGTTGACGGTGGGGGCCAGCAGGACGTGGACGCCCTTGCGGCGGGCCTCCTGGGCGAGCAGCACGCCTGCGCGGCGGGCGAGTTCCGGGTCCCAGGTGGCGGCCAGCGCGGTCGGGGAGGGCAGGGCGATCGACGGGTCGTCGGCGCTCCAGCGCACGCCCCGGACGCCGATCGGGCCGTCCGACATGACGAGGGAGTCCAGGCCGATCTCGGGGAGCGCGGGCAGGGTCCACATGTCCTGACCGGCGAGGAGCCTCGCCTTGGCGTCGAGGTCGAGCCGGGCCAGCGCCGCCTCGACGGCGGCCTCGCGGGCCTGGTCGGCGGGGGTGGGTGCCGCCATGACGGTGCCTCCTCGTTGAAGTCCGTGCGGGTCCTCTCATCGTGCATCGATTACCTGGTGAGCGGTAGGTTTCGTTATACGGCTGTTATATTCGGGATCTCGGGATGTCGTACGGTGACGCCATGAACGCCAGGACCAGAAGCGAGGAGCGCCGGGCCGAGATCGTCCGGGCGGCCCTGGAGGTCATCGCCGAGCGCGGCTACCGGGGCGCCAGCCTGGCCGCGGTGGCCGAGCGGGTCGGGCTGACCCAGCAGGGGCTGCTGCACCACTTCCCGACGAAGGACGCGCTGCTGGTCGCGGTGCTGGAGGAGCGGGACAAGTGGGACGCGGTGCCGAACGGCAGTTGGCGGGTCGACCTGCTCGCCTCGCTCGTCGAGTACAACGCGATGCGGCCGGGGATCATCCAGACCTTCTCGGCGCTGCTCGGCGAGAGCGTGACGGAAGGGCATCCGGCACGGGAGTACTTCACCGACCGCTACACGCGGGTGCGCGCGTCGATGACGGTGGCCCTGCGCGCCGAGTACGGCGACCGGCTCCCCAACGGGCTGAGCCCCGAACGCACCGCGCCGCTCCTGGTCGCGGTCATGGACGGCCTGCAGTACCAGTGGCTGCTGGACCCCGAGTCGGTGGACATGCCCGGGGCGTTCCGGGACTTTCTGCGACTGCTGGGCGAGACGGCGGACTGAGGTCACGGATCGCGCATGTCGTCGGCGAGTGGACCGCCAAGCAGGGATACGTTGCCGCGGGGCTCGGCGTGACGCTGGTCCCGGCGCTCGCCACGGAGGCCGTGCGGCCGGACGTCGTGCTGCTGCCGGTGCTCGAGGGGGCCCCGGCGCGGGCGGTGTACGCGGCGGTGCTGCGGGGGCGGTCGCCCTCGCCGGCCGTGGAGGCGTTCGTCGGGGCGCTGCGGGAGGCGGCGGGGCGGATTCCCCGCACGTCGGACCCCATGGCGTAGACCACTTCCGTCACGCGATACTGCCGTCGTCCGGCACCACTCGCGCCCCACAGCGACGGAAGGACCTGAACTCCCTTGATGCCACTGCGTGTTCGGATCGGAATCCTCGGACTTGTCCTGCTGGCGGGGTCGGCGGCCCCCGCGAGCCCGGCGGCGGCCGCGGCCGCGTCCTCACCCACGGTGGAGGAGCAGCGGCTCGACCAGGCCGTGCCGCGGGAGATCCTCGAACGGTCCGGATTCGACGCCGTGCCGCTCCGCTTCACGCGGGCGCTCGGAACGGCACGTTCCTACGCGGAGGCGCGGAAGGTCGTCGTACGGCAGGGGTCCGCGCTGTGGCAGCGGGCCGTCGACCGGGCGCAGGGGCGGGGGCCGGCCGAATTAGATGGGCGCGAAGCGCTTCCTTGGAAGGGTGGTGGTGGGCGACGGGTGGGCCTGAGCCGGGACGACGATCGGCCCCTGTACTGGGCGCGGTTGGGGATGACCCGTGAAGTGCGGACCTGGGAGCCGTCCTTCGGGCTCTCCGAGGCACAACGTGCCGCACTGCTAGGCGAGTTGGAGCGGACCTCGCGAGGGCAGACCACTGTGCGGTATCCCGGCGGGGACCGGCTGAAGCGGGTCCTGGTGACCGGGTTCGATCCGTTCACGCTGGACCGGGACATCCGGATCTCGAATCCGTCCGGGGCGAGTGCGCTCGCGCTCGACGGGACGGTGATCGAGACGGCGGAGGGTCCTGCGCGGGTGGAGACCGTCGTCTTCCCCGTGCGGTGGCAGGACTTCACGGACCAGACCGTGGAGCGGGCGCTGCGGCCGTATCTGAAGAAGGTGGATCTCTTCACGACCGTGAGTCAGGGGCGGGTGGGACGGTTCGACGTCGAGCGGACCAACGGGGCCTGGCGGGGCGGCTTCCCGGACAACGACAACGTCGGGGTGACGGGGGTGGTGCCGGTCCCGGATCCCGCCTCGCAACCGCAGTGGACGTCGACGACGCTGCCGTACAAGGCGATCGTGGACGCGGACACCGGGCGATTCCCCGTCTACGACAACACGAGCGTGACCGAGATCCCTGCGGGCGAGACCGTGCCCGTCGTACGGGCGGACGGGCCGACCGCGGGGTCCACTGCGCGGGCCGGGGGCGGCGGGAACTATCTCTCCAACGAGATCGCCTACCGGGTCACCCTGCTGCGGGACCGGCTCGGACTGCACGACGAGCTGCCGGGTGGGCATGTGCACACGCCCGTCCTGGAGTTCGGGGCCGGAAACACGGATCCCGCGACGGGGGCGGTGACCGATCCGGGGTTCGTGAAGAACCGGCTGGACATCATCGCGCAGGTGCGGGCGATTCTGGTGGTGGCGGTGGAGAAGGCCACTTGAGGTAGGTCGCCGTCTCTGTGAAACCCAGGCGGCGGTAGAAGTCGGCAGCCCTGCGCGTCGGCACGGTGATCTCCACGTCCTGGGCGTGCCGCGCGCGGTCCTGCATGGCCCGGACGAGCCGGGAGCCCGTACCGAGGCCGCGCTGGGACGTGTCCACGGCGAGTTCGAGGAGTTCGAGGACCATGCCGCCCGCGAACAGGGTCGGCATGCGTGCCGCGTAGGCGTAGCCGATCACCTGGGTGTTCCGCTCCGCCACCAGGAACTCGGCGCGCCCCTCGGCGGACGCCCGCAGGACCTCGGGAAAGGTGACGGTCGTGAAGCGGGCGGGGTCGGGGCGGTAGGTGGTCACCAAGTCGGCGAGGAGGCGGAAGACGGCGTCCGCGTCCGTGACCGTCGCCGCGCGGACCGTCGGCTCAGGTGCCGAGTCCACCGGACACCGTCTCCCCGTCGGACTCGTCGGAGTCCTCGGACTCGTCCTCGCCGTCCCGGGTCTCCTCCCCCAGCAGTTCCCGTGCCATCAGCGTCGCCCCCGCCACCGCGCCCGGCATCAGGAACACCGCGACGAAGGGGACCACGAAGGCCAGGGCGAGGGGGGTGCCGAAGCCCCAGATCAGGGTTTTGCGGGAGCGGAGGAGGGTGAGGCGGGCCCGGAGGTCCACGCCTCGGCGCTGGAGGGCCACCGCGGTGAGCTCCTCGGTGAGGAAGAAGCCCGTCACGAAGAAGCCGAGCACCGGGATCAGGGTCTGGCCGACCACGGGGACGAAGCCCAGGGCGAAGAGCAGGACCGCCCACAGGGCGGCCCGGACAACGATGCGGAGGCTGTCCCTCGCCGAGATCCACAGCTCGCGCCAGAGCGGGAGGCCGGACTCGGGGGCCGTGCCGTCCGGGGAGACGTCCCGGTCGACCTTCTCGGAGAGGTTCTCGTAGAAGGGCTGGCCTATCAGGAGGGTGACCGCCGTGAAGGTGAGGACCGCGAGGAGGAGGGCCAGCGCGAACAGGACCACCGTGAGGAAGCCCCGGAACAGGCCCTGCCACGGGCTCGACCAGTCGTCGGCGAACGGCGTCGCCCAGGACACGAAGTCCTCGCCCCAGGTGGCCAGGGCGACCAGTGCCGCCACGTACAGCACCAGGGTGATCAGGCCCGGGATCAGGCCGAAACCGTACTGCTTGCCGTGCCGGGCCACCCACCGCTGGCCCTTCAGGAGATAGTGGAAGCCCGTCCCGAGATCACGCATGTCCCGAACCCTATCGGGTGCCCGTCAGGCCGGGGATACGGCCACCACCACCCCCTGTTCCGCCGCCGGGGACACCGCAGCCGACACCCTGACCGCCACCGCCCGTGCCACGCTGCCCGCGTGGGAGGCCGCGGCCATCAGCGCGGGCTGGAGCCGCTCCAGGCCGGACACGAAGAGCTCCTCACCGGCGATCAGTACCGGCCGGGCCGCCTTCGCCGCGGCCGCCGCCGCGTCGGTGAGGTCGGCGAGGGGCGGGAGGGTCGCCCGTACGGCCCCCGCACCGGCGGCGGCCGCCCGTTCGGCCAGGGTCACCTGCAGGGGCAGCAGCGGGGCCAGTGCCGCCGTCAACGCGTCGGCGATCCGCCGGAGTTCGGGGGTCGAGTCGCGCAGGACCCCGGTCGCCGCCCGGATCAGGGGAGTCAGGGCCAGCAGTGTTCCCGCGGCCACGCCCGCCGCTGCGGGGATCAACGGCGAGGTCGCCTCGACCAGTTCGCCCAGTGCGGTCGCGAACTCCTCCACCGCCGGCTCCACCGCGTCCAGGACGGGCAGCAGACTGTCGCCCAGCGCCGCCAGCAGCGCCCGCGCCGGTTCGCTGACCGGGTGCACGGCCAGCGGGGCGCCGGTGGTGCCGAGCCGGGTGAGGGTGTCGACGATCCGGTAGAACGCCTCCTGGGCCTGCGGGGACGCGCTCGCCTCGGCCAGTTCCGCCGTCGTCTCGCGCAGGACGCGCAGCACCTCCGGGCCCGAACCGTCCCGGGGATCGAAGGTGTTGATCGCGATCCTGGTGATGTTCTGGGCCGTGTCCAGGAGCTGGCCGGTGATGTCGGTGGTGTTCCGTGCCATGCGCAGTACTTCGTCCCTGCTGGGGAGCGAAGGGATCGTCGCCATGGGCCTCTCCTGTGGACTCGCTCGCCGCCCGCTTCCGCCGCTCTCAGCATGCCCCGTCCGGGCACCCGAGTTGCGCCATCCGTGGCATCCGCGCCACGAACTCCCTCTTGTTGCGGTTGAGTCGAACAGGTACATCTCGCCGTACCGATCTCAGGAAGCCCTCAGGAGGTACGCGTGCACACCACGAGAACCGTTCCTGCGAGACCTGTCCTGCTCATCGCCCTCACCGGCTCGCTGCTGCTCACCCCGAACAACGCGAGCGCCGACCCCGAGCCCCCCACCCGCGAGAGCGCCGGCGACCACGGCGCGGCCCGGGCCCCGGAGAGCGCCACCCGGCGGGCGCTCACCGCCCCCACCACCGGCTTCTCGGACACCACCCGGGGCTATCCCCGCGAGCAGGTCCTCACCCCCGACCCCGTGAACCCGGCGGACAAGTCGGTCAAGCTGGGCCTCACGCCGTACCACGCGATCGCCCCGAGGCTGAACGCGCTCCAGCGGCTGGGCGACCGGGTGAGCGTCGAGGTCGCCGGGCGTTCGGCGGGCGGGCACCGGCTCTACCTGGTCACCGTGACCGCCCCGGAGACCACCGCCCAGGCCCGCGCCCAGGAGCGGATGCGCGAGCTGATCGAGACCGCGCCCGCGACCGCCGCCAAGTCCGCGGAGATCAAGGCCGGTTACAAGGCGCCCGTCTTCTTCAACAACAACATCCACGGCAACGAGTGGGAGGGCACGGACGCCTCCCTGAAGATCGTCGAGCGGCTCGCGACCGCCGAGGACACCCACACGAAGAGCCTTCTCGCCCACTCCCGCCTGTACTTCAACATCACCGCGAACCCCGACGGCCGTATCGCCGGAACCCGCGCGAACGCGAACGGCTTCGACCTGAACCGGGACTTCGTGACCGCCTCGCAGCCCGAGGTGCGGGCGATGCGGCAGATCGAGATCGACAAGCAGCCGGCCGTGATGCTCGACCTGCACGGGTACGTCAACGGCACGCTCATCGAGCCCACCACTCCCCCGCACGGCGAGAACTACGAGTACGACCTCTTCCTCAAGAACACCTACGCCAACGCCCTCGGCATGGAGGCCGCCGTCAACGGCCTCGGCTACACACCCGCGAGGGACGGTGTCGAGCCCGCGCAGATCCCCTTCCGGGACCAGGAGGAGGGCTGGGACGACTGGCCGCCGATCTTCACCCCGCAGTACGCGGCCTTCCACGGCACGGTCGCCGCGCACACGGTCGAGATCCCGCTGGCCGTCAACAACTCCCTCTACGACAGCCTGCCCGTCGCGGAGCTGCGGCGCCGGTCCGCGGTCAACACGGCCGTGGCGGGCGCGGCCATCAGGGCGACGCTCGGCTTCGTGCGGGAGAGGCGCACGTCGCTGATCGCCGACCAGATCGAGGTCTTCCGGCGCGGGGCGGCGGGGGCCGCACAGGTGCCGGTGTCCGAGGAGACGGTCCCCGGGGTGCCGGGCATCGGGCCCGAGGACGTGTACACCACCGACTTCCCCCGCGCGTACGTGATTCCCCCGGGCTCGACGGCCGCCGTCCGGCTCGTCGACCACCTCCTCGCCAACGACGTCCGCGTCAGCCGCGCGAGCCGCGACCTGCGGCTCGGCGGACGGACGTATCCGAAGGGCTCGTACGTCGTCGACATGCGCCAGCCGAAGCGGGGCCTGGCGAACGTGCTGCTCGCGGACGGGCGGGACATCAGCGACAAGGTCTCGGTGATGTACGACATCTCGGGCTGGAGCCTGGGCCGGCTGTGGGGCGCGACGGTCACGCCCGTGACGTCGGGGAGCCTCGCCGGTGCGCCACTGAGGCGCGTCCAGGCCGCCGCGCACGTCGGTCACGTCGCCCCGCGCGGCGATCTGCGGCTGCGGCTGACCGGCCCGCAGGAGATCGCGGCGCTCAACTCACTGCTCGCGCAAGGCGTTTCGGTACGGCGGGCCGCCGACGGCAGTGCCATCGTGCCCGCGTCGGCGCGGGACCGTGCCGCCGAAGCCGCTCGCACCTACGACGTCGTCCTCGACGCGACCCGGCAGGCCGGCACGGCCGAGCTGCACCGCACTCGCGTGGCCGCCGCCGTGACGCCCGGTGAGCTGTTCGCGCTGCGGGAGATGAACTTCGAGGTCACCCCGGTCTCGACGGCCGTCCTGAACGCCGGTTTCGACTGGTCGTCGGTGGACGTGCTGTTCGTGTCGGCGGGGCTGGACCGCGACGCCCTCACCACCGGTGCCCGCACGGCCCTGGACGCCTTCCTGGACGCCGGGCACGGCCTCGTCGGCCGTGGGGTCGCCGGGGCCGAACTGAGCGCGGCCACGGGGCTCCTGGCCGCGAAGCCGGTGGAGGGCAACGGGGACGCCAACGGCGTGGTGCGCGTGGTGAACTCGGGTCCGGTGACGGCCGGGGCCCCGGAACACGGGTTCGTGTACGCGCCGGTCTGGTTCACCGATCTCGGGCCGGGGGTGCGGGTGGAACAGTCGTACGCCACCGGCGGTCCGCTGGTCTCCGGGCACTGGCGGCCCTTGCCGGACGGGTCCGGCGGGCCCGCCGCCGCGGCCGGACAGGCCTCGGTCGTCAGCGGCCCAAGGGCCGTCCTGTTCGGCACCGAGCCTCTCTTCAGGGATCACCCGAAGGGGGAGTTCGCCCAGGTCGGGCGGGCATTGTTCACCATGGCACACGCGAGCAGCGGCTGAGGTTGAGGAGAGCGGATGACGCAGGAGATCCACGGCACCGTCGCGGACGGCTTCGAGGCGGTGCGCGAGCAGTTCGCCGCCTTCGTGGCGGGCGAACGGCCCGACTACGAGGGGCAGTTGAGCGCGTATGTGCACGGTCGGCGGGTCGTCGACCTGTGGGCGGGCGAGGGCGTCGGACCGGACTCCCTCTACGGCGTGTTCTCGTCGACCAAGGGTGCCGCCCATCTCGTGGCCGCGCTCCTGATCCAGGAGGGCACGCTGGAGCTGGACCGCAAAGTGACCTACTACTGGCCGGAGTTCGGGGCCGAGGGCAAGGGCCAGCTGACCCTGCGTGATCTGCTGGCGCACCGGGCCGGGGTGATCGGCCTGGACGCCGGGTTCAGCGCGCAGGAGCTGACGGACGACCGGGCGGTGGCGGAGCGGCTCGCGGACCAGAAGCCGTTCTGGCGCCCCGGCACGGCGTTCGGGTATCACGCGCTGGTGATCGGCGCGCTCAGCGGTGAGATCGTGCGCCGGGCGACGGGCCGTTCGCTCCAGGAGGTGTACGAGGAGCGGATCCGGGCGCCGTACGGCCTGGACTTCCACCTGGGGCTGCCCGAGGCGCTGGAACCCCGTTACCGCTCGGTGCAGCCGATGGCCCCGACCGCCGAGCAGCAGGCCCTGCTGGACGCGGCGCCGACAGGTCCGCACACCCTGGCCGCGATCGCCTTCAACCAGCAGGTGCCGGACCCGGGCGACCTGGTCGGCTACGCCAACTCCCGTGCCGTACGGGCGAAGGGGCCGGCGTCGGCGGGCGGCGTGGCGGCCGCGCGCGGGCTGGCCGGGATGTACGCGGCGGCGATCAGCGAAGTGGCCGACCGGCCACCCCTGTTGAAGCCGGACACCATCGCGGAGGTGGGCCAGATCCAGTCCGTCGGCTACGACCTGGTGGCCCGCGCCCACAAGTCGTACGGCCTGGGCTTCCAGGCCACCGCCGACATGTGGCACCCCTTCCTGGGTGCCGGTTCCTTCGGTCACAGCGGCGCCGGCGGTTCCCAGGCCTTCGCCGATCCCCGCAGTGGCCTGGCCTACGGCTACACCCGGCGCCGGATGGCGTTCCCGGGAGGGGCGGCGCCGGAGAACGAGCGGTTCGTGAGGGCCGTACACCAGGCGGCTCTGGCCGTGTGAGCCGCAGGGCATGAGCGGAGGCGGCACCCCACGTCCAGGAGTGCCGCCTCCGCCTGTACGACCAACGAGCTCCGTCAGGCGAGCGTCACGGTGATGTTCCCGCGGGTCGCCTTCGAGTACGGGCAGACCTGGTGGGCCTTCTCGAGGAGGGCCCGGGCCGTGGCCGCGTCGAGGTTCGGGAGGGTCGCCGAGATCTCGACGATCAGCCCGAAGCCGTCGCTGTTCCTGCCGATGCCGACCTTCGCGGTGACCGTCGAGCCGGAGATGTCGGCCTTCTCCTGGCGGGCGACGACGCCGAGGGCGCCCTGGAAGCAGGCGCTGTATCCGGCGGCGAAGAGCTGCTCCGGGTTGGTTCCGCTGCCGCTGCCGCCCATCTCCTTGGGCGGGTTGACGACCACGTCGAGCCTGCCGTCATCGGTGGCGACACGGCCGTCGCGGCCGTTCTCGGCGGTGGCGACGGCGGTGTACAGGACGTCGGACTGCTGGATTTGCGGCATGCGGGTGTCTTCCTCCTCGGTCCGCCGCGACTCGCGCCCACGATCGACGGCGGAATTCGGAAAGAAGTTACCGCATGCCGGAAATCCAGCACAGGGGTCACAGGGATCAGAGCTTGACGATCATCTTTCCGGTGTTGTCGCCGCGCAGGACCCCGAGGAACGCCTCCAGGTTGTTCTCGATGCCCTCGACGACCGTCTCGCGGTACTTGAGCTCTCCGGACGCCACCCACGGGCCGACCTCGGAGACGAACTCCGGCTGGAGGTCGTAGTGGTCGCCGACGAGGAAGCCCTCGATACGGCCGCGGGTCTGGATCAGCCGGGCGAGGTTGCGCGGGCCGGGAGCGGCCTCGGTGTTGTTGTATACGGAGATCATGCCGCAGACCGCGATCCGGCCGCCCTGGTTGAGGGAGCCGATGGCGGCCTCCAGGTGGTCGCCGCCGACGTTGTCGAAGTAGATGTCGACGCCGTCCGGGGCCGCCTCGCGCAGCTGGTCGCTGACCTTGCCGTTCTTGTAGTTGAAGGCCGCGTCGAAGCCGTACTCCTCGAGGAGCAGCTTGACCTTCTCATCCGAGCCGGCGGAGCCGATGACCCGGGAGGCGCCCTTGAGCTTGGCGATCTGGCCGACCTGGCTGCCGACGGCACCGGCGGCGCCGGAGACGAAGACCGAGTCGCCCTCCTTGAAGGAGGCGGTGCGCAGGAGGCCCGCGTAGGCGGTGAGGCCGGTCATGCCGAGGACGCCGAGGTACGTCGACAGGGGCGCGGCGTCCGCGTCCACCTTGACGGCGCTCTCGGCGCGTACGACCGCGTACTCGCGCCAGCCGAAGAAGTGCAGCAGGTGGTCGCCCACGGCGATGCCCTCGGCGTGGGACTCCACGACCTCGCCGACCGCGCCGCCCTGCATGACCTTGCCGAGCTCGAAGGGCGCGGTGTACGACTTCGCGGCGCTCATGCGGCCGCGCATGTACGGGTCGACGGAGAGGTACTTGTTCCGGACCAGCACCTGACCCTCACCGGGGGTCGGGACCTCGGCTTCGACCAGGGCGAAGTCCTCCGGCTTGGGCCAGCCGACCGGGCGGGAGAGGAGGTGCCATTCGCGGTTGATCATGATGCCTGGACCTTTCCATTTACTTCAGTACCTGAAACAACCATGCCTCTGAATATTTCAGGTTGTCAAGTAAAGGGGTACCCTGGATCCCATGCCCACTCCTCACAAGACCCGGCCCGACGCGCTGACCATGGAAGTCGTGGAGCTCATCGGGGACGTGGTGGCCCGCTTCTACTCGGACTACGAGGACGCGGCCGCGGAGCACCTCCTCACCGGGGCGCAGGCGCGGCTGTTGAGTCTGCTGTCCCTCGAGCCGCTGCCCATGCGCAAGCTGGCCCAGAAACTGAAGTGCGAGCCGTCGAACGTCACCGGGATAGTGGACCGCCTTGAGGCACGCGGGCTGGTGGAGCGGCGGCCCGATCCCGCGGACCGGCGCGTCAAGGTGGCGGCGGCGACGGAGGCGGGGGTCCAGGTGGCCCGGGAGCTGCGGGAGGGGCTGCGGTTCGCGCGGGAGCCGCTCGCGGGGTTGTCGCAGGGGGAACGGGAGTCCCTTCGGGACCTGCTGCGACGGATGCGGGACGCGTAGGCGCCGTGCGGGGTGCCGCGAGTGCGGTTACGGCCGTTCAGCTGTACGCCTTCGCTTCACCTGAGCGAAGGCGTCACGTGCACCACCACAGGAAACGGTTGCATTCCGACGGGGATGGGCTCGGGGCCGCGGTGGTGGGGGTGGCGGTGGGGGCCGAGCCGCCACTCGTGGACGTAGCTGTCGCGGTGGGGGTCGACGCACCGGACGTTTTGGTGGGCGCCGACTGATTGCCGGGGCTCTTGCTCGCGTCGGCGCCCCCGCTCTTGGACGCGGAGGCCGACGGGGACTCGGAGACCTTCGGGGAGGGCGATCCCGAAGGAACGGTTCCACTGGAGTCGGCGGCCGTCGACGCCGACTCGCTCGCCTCCGGGGAGGCGCCGCCCTCGGCCGACTCCCCGCCCGCGGCAGCCGGCTTGGGGGAGGATCCCGGGGCGTCCATGCCCAGCTCCGCGAGGCTCAGACCGCCGGCCGCGAGCACGAACCCGGCGGCGACCAGCAGGGTCCGGCGGCGACGCCTGCGGTGGGCGGCTGCTTTGCGGTCGCGACGACTGGCTCCGCCGGTGGGGTCGTCGGGGTTGTCCTCGTCGTACTCGTCGGCGTAGCCGTCTTCGGTTTCCGTGGAGGAGGCGGGACCGTCGGCGCTCTCCGCACTGCGGCCCCGCGCACGCCGCCGCGAGGCCCGGCCACCCGTCGGCCGCGCCGCGCCGCCGCTCACGTCGGCCTCGACGTCGGCATCCGAGCCGGTGTCTCCCCCGACACCGGGGCCGGAGCCGGTGTCCGCCCCGGTCGAGCCGTAGCCCGCCCCGATCTCCGCCGACCCACCACCTGCGGGGTCGTCCGCACGAGGGGCGGCCCCGTGACCGCCGACGCCGTGCGCCACGCCACCCTGGGCGTCGCCGCCATACCCCGCACCGCTCCCGCCACCCGGGCCGTACGAGGCGGGGCCGTGCCCGTCTCCGCCGTACGGCGTGGCCTCGTCGCCGCCTCCGCCGTACGAAGAAGTCGCGCCCGTGCCGGTGGCTGTGCCGTATGCCGGGGCCACCACCTGATCGGCGCCCGGGCCGTACCCCCCGGCCATCCCCTGGCCGCCGTACACACCCGTCCCGCCCGCGTCCCCGTGGATGCCGAACCCCGCCGCCGTCGCCTCATGGCCCGCGTACGCGCCCGCGTGGGCGTCCTGCGCGAGGGAAGGGCCGCCGTACTGCTCCCCGGCTCCGTACGCCCCGTACGCCGGAGTCACCGAGGGCTCCTGCGGCCCGCCCTGGGCCGGTACACGGGGGGTGCCGCACCCCGGGCAGGCGAGGGCGCCATTGAGGTGCCGTCGGCACGGGTTGCAGTAGTCCATGACGCGGGAAGACTAAGTTCCTCTCACGTGGCTTTCATAGTCACGCCTGTGAAGGTTGTGTGCGGAACTACCCATTCCGGCGTGGCGAGTTGAGGGGTCCGCCAGGGACCGTTCGGGCATCCTTCCCGATCTCACCGAAAGCGGCTTCGAAAGCCGTGTCGAAAGCCGTGTCGAAACCGTTACGCGTTCGACCCATTGACACTCCCCTCACCCCCTCCTTACTGTCACGTCAGCATTTCGAACGTGTGACGAAATTTCGAACAACGTCACTGGGCCGACGAAGCAACGAGGGGCAACCGCCGTGCGCATCACCGGAATCAGCACACACGTGGTCGGGACGCCGTGGCGCAACCTGACGTACGTGCAGGTGCACACCGACGAAGGCATCTCCGGAGTCGGCGAGACCCGGATGCTGGGACACACCGACGCGCTGATCGGCTATCTCCGGGAGGCCGAGACCAATCACATTCTCGGCTCCGACCCGTTCGCTGTCGAGGACCTCGTCAAGAGGATGAAGTACGGCGACTACGGTCGGGCCGGCGAGATCGTCATGTCCGGTATCGCCGTGATCGAGATGGCCTGCTGGGACATCAAGGGCAAGGCCCTCGGGGTGCCGGTCTGGCAGCTCCTGGGCGGCAAGGTCACCGACAAGGTCAAGGCGTACGCCAACGGCTGGTACACCACGGAGCGGACTCCCGAGGCGTACCACAAGGCCGCGCAGACGGTCATGGAGCGCGGGTACAAGGCGCTCAAGATCGACCCGTTCGGTACCGGCCACTTCGAGCTGGACCACCAGCAGAGCCTCTACGCCGTCTCGCTGATCGAGGCCGTGCGGGACGCCATCGGTCCCGACGCCGAGCTGATGCTGGAGATGCACGGCCGCTTCTCGCCGTCGACCGCGGTCCGGCTGGCCAAGGACCTCGCGCCCTTCAAGCCCGCGTGGCTGGAGGAGCCGGTGCCGCCGGAGAACCTGAAGGCGCTGGAGAAGGTCGCCGCCAAGGTCGACATCCCGGTGGCCACCGGTGAGCGGATCCACGACCGCATCGAGTTCCGCGAGCTCTTCGAGAGCCAGGCCGTGGACATCATCCAGCCGGACGTCGGCCACATCGGCGGCATCTGGGAGACCCGGAAGCTGGCCGCGACCGCCGAGACCCACTACATGCTGGTCGCCCCCCACAACGTGGGCGGTCCGGTGCTGACCGCCGCCTCGCTGCAGGTCGGCTTCACCTCTCCGAACTTCAAGATCCTCGAGCACTTCAACGACTTCGCCGACGCCGAGATCAAGAAGGTGGTCAAGGGCGCCCCGCAGGTCGTGGACGGCTACTTCCACCTCTCCGACGCACCGGGTCTCGGTGTCGAGCTGGACGTCGACGCGGCCGCGGAGTTCCCGCAGCAGCAGGCCCGCTTCGATCTGTGGGCCGAGGGCTGGGAGCAGCGCAAGCCCAAGGGCACGAAGTGAGCGCCCAGGTCGTCATCGAGGGGCCCGGCGAGCACCGGCTCGACGAGCACGCCCCTCGTGAGCCCGCGGCCGGCGAGGCGCTGGTGCGCGTCCACGCCGTCGGCATCTGTGGCAGCGACCGCGAGGTGTACCAGGGCAACCGGCCCGAAGGATACGTCCGTTACCCCCTCACACCGGGCCATGAGTGGTCCGGGACGGTCGAGGCGGTGGGGGCGGGTGTGCCTTCAACTCTTGTCGGCCGCAAGGTCGTCGGCGAGGGCTTCCGCAACTGCCAGGTCTGCGACCGCTGTCACGCGGGCGAGACGACCCTGTGCACGGCCGGGTACGAGGAGACCGGGTTCACCCAGCCGGGTGCCATGGCCACCACGCTCACCCTGCCTGCACGCCTGCTCCACATCCTGCCGGACGACGCCGATCTGACGGCCGCCGCCCTGCTGGAGCCTGCCGCCTGTATCGCGGCCGCCGCGATCAAGGCGAACGCCCTGCCCGGCGAGCGCGTGGCCGTGGTGGGGACCGGGACACTCGGGATGTTCGCCGTTCAGTTCCTGAAGGCGGGCTCGCCCGCCGAGTTGCTCGTGGTAGGGACCCGGCCCGACCGGGCGGAGCTTTCGAAAGCTTTCGGTGCCACCGACTTCCGTACGAAGGATCAGGAGCTCCCCGACGACTTCGACGTCGTCATCGAGACCGCCGGGTCCGCCTCCGCCGCCCGTACCGCCGCCGGTCTGCTCAGGCGTGGCGGACGGCTGGTCCTGACGGGCATCCCGGCGCCGGGCGCCGAGGGTCTCGACCCGACCGACCTGGTCGTACGGCAGCTGGAGGTGCACACCGTCTTCGGGGCCCCGCCGGACGCCTGGGCGCACACCGTGCGGGTCTTCGGGGCCGGTCTGCTCGATCCGCTGCCGCTGGTCACGCACGAGCTCCCGCTCGACGGGTTCCCGGAGGCGATCGAGCTGGTCGGGTCCGGTGATCCGAAGGTCGGGAAGGTGCTGCTCCGCCCCTAGACGTACGCCGGTACGGGGTGACCTGACCACTCCGTACCGGCGTACCCCAAGCCCCGCACGACTTGAGCCGCGAACCTCGTCCGACATATCGAACACGAAGGACAGCTTGTGACGACCGACGCTTCCGCCACGGCGGCCCGCCGCCCCGGTGAGCAGGCGCTCACCGCACTAGGCCTGGGCGCGCCCGCCCTGGATCCCGCCGATGCCTCGCCGCACACCTTCCCCGGCGGTGGCCGCTGGCGCACCGAGGTCCCCTCCTGCGAGGGGCCGGAAGCGCTGGCCGTCGTCCTGAAGGAAGCCTCGCGGCTCGACGTGCCGATCCACCGGATCAGCCAGGGCAGCGGTGTGTGGATGCTGACCGACGCCGAGATCACCGAGATGGTCGAGGCGACGGGCGAACGCGACATCGAGCTCTGCCTGTTCACCGGCCCGCGCGGCACCTGGGACATCGGCGGCTCGACGCGCACCGACTCGCGCGGCGCGGGCCTGCGGGCCCGGGGCCACGACGCCGTGGCCGGCTGTGTCGAAGACGCCGTCCGGGCAACGGAGTTGGGCGTCCAGTGCCTCCTCGTCGCCGACGAGGGCGTGCTGTGGACGCTGCACCGGGCGCGGGCCGCCGGGATCATCCCGGCCGACACCACACTGAAGCTCAGCGCGCTCGTCGGTCCGGTCAACCCGGCCGCGTACGCGGTGTACGAGAACCTGGGCGCCGACTCCATCAACGTGCCCAGCGATCTGACGCTCGATCACCTCACCGAGATCCGGCGGGTGTCCGCCGCCCCGATGGACATGTACATCGAGGCGCCGGACGATCTCGGCGGTTACGTGCGGATGTACGAGGTCGCCGAACTGATCCGGCGCGGAGCGCCGCTCTACCTGAAGTTCGGCCTGTCCAAGGCCCCGGGGATCTACCCGTACGGCCACCACATGCGCGACCTGACCCTGAACACGGCCCGGGAACGGGTACGGCGGGGGCGGCTCGCCCTGGACCTGCTGGCACGGCACGGAGCGGACGGCGACATGGCGCCGCTCGGTTCGCGTCTGCCGGGGGCGCTGAAGCGTTTCGAAACACCCTCATAACGTTTCGGACCGACTCCCTTCACAAAAGCAGACGCAGCCGCACACAATCCCACACGCCCCTTCCTCGGTCAGAGCCCGCACCTCCTTGCCAGAGCGTCCCGCACCGCCAGACCGAACCCGTCCCGACATCAAGGATGATGATCATGCGTACTCGTCGAGCCGCACTCACCGCCATAGCCGGCGCCGCCTCCCTCGCCCTGACCCTCTCGGCCTGCGGCCAGGACAGCAAAGGCGGCAGCGAGGAGTCGACCGGCAGCGCCAAGGGAGGCACGATCGGTATCGCGATGCCGACCAAGTCCTCCGAGCGCTGGATCGCCGACGGCAACAACGTCGTCAAGAACCTCCAGTCCAAGGGCTACAAGACCAAGCTGGTCTACGGCGAGGACGACCCCGACCAGCAGGTCTCGCAGATCGAGAACCTGATCACCCAGGGCGTCAAGGGCCTGATCGTCGCGGCCATCGACAACAAGTCGCTGAACAACGTGCTCCAGCAGGCCAAGGACGCCAAGATCCCGGTCATCGCCTACGACCGCCTGATTCTCGGCACGCCGAACGTCGACTACTACGCGTCGTTCGACAACACCAAGGTCGGTGAGCTCCAGGCCAGCTACATCGTCGACAAGCTCGGCCTGAAGAGCGGCAAGGGCCCCTTCAACATCGAGCTGTTCGCCGGCTCCAACGACGACAACAACACCAAGTACTTCTTCGGCGGCGCGATGAGCGTGCTGCAGCCGTACATCGACAGCAAGAAGCTCGTCGTCAAGTCCGGCCAGACCAAGATCAACCAGGTCACCACGCTGCGCTGGGACGGCGCCACCGCGCAGAAGCGCATGGAGGACATCCTCACCTCGACGTACGGCAGCGGCAAGGTCGACGCGGTCCTGTCGCCGTACGACGGCATCTCGATCGGCATCCTCGCCGCCCTGAAGTCGGACGGCTACGGCTCCGCCAGCAAGCCGCTGCCGGTCATCACCGGCCAGGACGCCGAGCTCGCCTCGGTGAAGTCGATCATCGCGGGCCAGCAGACGCAGACCGTCTACAAGGACACCCGCAAGCTCGCCGAGGTCGCCTCGACCATGGTGGACGACGTCCTCAACGGCAAGAAGCCGCAGACGAACGACACCAAGACGTACGACAACGGCGCCAAGGTCGTCCCCGCCTACCTGCTGCAGCCGGTGAGCGTCGACAAGAGCAACTACACCAAGGAACTGGTCGACACGGGCTACTACAAGGCCAGCGAGCTCAACTAGTCAGCTCTTCTCCATCGGCCCATTCCCCCCTGATTGAAAGGCACGACCATGGCGGGACCCGTCCTGGAAATGCGCTCGATCGTCAAGACCTTTCCCGGCGTCAAAGCGCTGTCGGACGTCACACTGACCGTCCGTCAGGGCGAGGTCCATGCCATCTGCGGTGAGAACGGCGCCGGGAAGTCCACCTTGATGAAGGTGCTCTCCGGCGTCCATCCGCACGGCACGTACGAGGGCGACATCCTGTTCGAGGGAGAGGTCGTCTCCTTCAAGGACATCCGCGCGAGCGAGCAGCACGGCATCGTGATCATCCATCAGGAACTGGCCCTGGTGCCGTTCCTGTCGATCGCGGAGAACATCTTCCTCGGCAACGAACACGCCTCGGGCGGGTTCATCAACTGGAACGACACGCTGAAGCACGCCACCGAGCTGCTGCGCCGGGTGGGTCTGAGCGACCACCCGGAGACCCGGATCACCGACATCGGTGTGGGCAAGCAGCAGCTGGTGGAGATCGCCAAGGCGCTCTCCAAGAAGGTGAAGCTGCTCATCCTCGACGAGCCGACCGCGGCTCTGAACGACGAGGACAGCGGCAAACTCCTGGATCTCATCCTGGAGTTGAAGAAGCAGGGCATCACCTCGATCATCATCTCCCACAAGCTCAACGAGATCCGCCGGGTCGCCGACTCGGTGACGATCCTCCGCGACGGGAGGTCCATCGAGACCCTCGACGTGAAGGCCCCGGAGACCACCGAGGACCGGATCATCTCGGGCATGGTCGGCCGCGACCTCGACCACCGTTTCCCCGAGCGCACTCCGTACGAGGGCGAGGCGGACGCGGCCCCGGCGCTGGAGATCCGCAACTGGACGGTCCACCACCCGATCGACCAGCAGCGCAAGGTCGTCGACGACGTGTCGATCCATGTGCGGCGCGGGGAGATCGTCGGTATCGCGGGCCTGATGGGCGCGGGGCGCACCGAGCTCGCGATGAGCGTGTTCGGGCGCACCTACGGCCGGCACGCGGGCGGCAAGGTCTTCAAGGACGGCAAGGAGATCCGTACGAAGTCCGTCGCCGAGGCGGTCGAGCACGGCATCGCCTACGTCACCGAGGACCGCAAGCACTACGGCCTCAACCTCATCGACAACATCAACCGCAACATCTCGCTGACGGCGCTGAACAAGGTCGCGAAGCACGGTGTGGTCGACGAGCACGAGGAGCGGAAGGTCGCCGAGCGCTTCCGCAAGTCGATGAACATCAAGGCGCCGACCGTCTTCGAGACGGTGGGCAGGCTGTCCGGCGGCAACCAGCAGAAGGTCGTCCTCAGCAAGTGGATCTTCGCCGGTCCCGAGGTGCTGATCCTGGACGAGCCCACGCGCGGCATCGACGTGGGCGCCAAGTACGAGATCTACACGGTCATCGACCAGCTGGCCGCCGAGGGCAAGGCGGTCGTCTTCATCTCCTCCGAGCTGCCGGAGCTGCTCGGCATGTGCGACCGCATCTACACCATGGCCGCCGGACGGCTCACGGGTGAGGTTCCGCGGGCCGAGGCCACGCAGGAAGTGCTGATGCGCCAGATGACGAAGGACAAAGAGGTAACGCGATGAGCACCGATGTGACGAAGGTTCCGGCCGCGGCGCCGCCGGGCAAGAGCGGGGGGTCGTCCTCCGACGGGGGCCTGCTCCAGCTGATGCTGAACGGGCTGCGCCGCAACATGCGGCAGTACGGCATGCTGATCGCGCTCGGCCTGATCGTCGCGCTGTTCGCCGTGTGGACCGACGGAGACCTGCTGCTGCCGCGCAACGTCTCCAACCTGGTGCTCCAGAACAGCTACATCCTGATCCTCGCGATCGGCATGATGCTGGTGATCATCGCGGGGCACATCGACCTGTCGGTCGGTTCACTGACCGCGTTCGTGGGCGCCTTCGCGGCCGTGCTGACCGTGCAGCACGACGTGGCGTGGCCGGTCGCGCTGGTGCTGACCCTGGTGGTGGGCGCGGTCGCGGGCTCGGTCCAGGGCTATCTGATCGCGTATCTCGGCATACCGTCGTTCATCGTCACCCTGGCGGGCATGCTGCTCTTCCGCGGTCTGACGGAGATCCTCCTGGAGGGCCAGACCCTCGGCCCGTTCCCGAACGGTCTGCAGAAGCTCGGCAACGGCTTCCTGCCGGAGGTCGGCCCGAACACCAACTACCACAACATCACCCTGCTGCTGGGCTTCGCGCTGCTGGCCTTCGTGGTCTACCAGGAGGTCCGCGACCGCAAGCGCCAGCAGGAGTTCGCGCTGGACGTGCTGCCCAGGAACGCCTTCCTGCTCAAGCTCGTCGCGATCGCCGCGGCGGTCCTCGCGGTCACGATGCTGCTCGCCAGCTACCAGGGCGCGCCGATCATCCTGCTCGTCCTCGGTGTGCTGGTGGTCGGCTACGGCTACGTCATGCGCAACGCGGTCTTCGGCCGGCACATCTACGCGATCGGCGGCAACCTGCCGGCCGCGAAGCTGTCCGGCGTCAAGGACAAGAAGGTCACCTTCCTTGTCTTCCTGAACATGGGCGTGCTCGCGGCCCTGGCGGGTCTGGTGGTCGCAGCCCGCCTGAACGCGGCCTCACCGAAGGCGGGCCTGAACTTCGAACTCGAGGCGATCGCCTCGTCGTTCATCGGTGGCGCCTCCATGAGCGGCGGTGTGGGAACCGTCCTCGGCGCGATCATCGGTGGTCTCGTCCTCGGTGTGCTGAACAACGGCATGAACCTCCTCAGTGTCGGCACCGACTGGCAACAGGTCATCAAGGGCCTCGCCCTGCTGGCCGCGGTCGGGTTCGACGTGTGGAACAAGCGCAAGTCCGGTTCGTAAGTCATCTCGGGCCCCGTCGGAGAAACCCGGCGGGGCCCGCTTCCTTCACAGGAGCCGCTAGATGGAACTGAACAGACGAACGGTCATCGCCGGTGCCGCGGCCGCGGGAATCGCCGCGACGACGCTCGGGGGCACCGCTGAGGCGTCCAGCAGCAAGAAGCCGACCAAGAAGCTCTTCGGCACCCTCGCCGACGGCACCAAGGTCCACATCTGGTCGCTGGCCAATGGCGGCACGAAGATGAAGGTCCTCTCCTGGGGCGGCGTCGTGCAGTCCCTGGAGATCCCGGACCGGCACGGCCACTACGCCAACGTCTCGGCGGGCTTCGACAACATCGAGGACTACGTCGCCAAGACGCCGTACTTCGGCGCGCTGATCGGCCGGTACGGCAACCGCATCGCCAAGGGCCAGTTCACCCTGGACGGCAAGAGCTACCAGCTCTCCGTCAACGACGGGGTCAACAGCCTGCACGGCGGCACCCAGGGCTTCGACAAGCGGGTGTGGGACGTCGAGCCGTTCACCAAGGGCTCGGACGTCGGCCTGCACCTGCACTACACGTCCGTCGACGGCGAGATGGGCTACCCCGGCACCCTCAAGGTGAAGGTGACGTACACCCTGACCCGGCACGGCGAGTGGCGGATCGACTACGAGGCCACCACCGACAAGGCCACCGTCGTCAACCTCACCAGCCACGTGTACTGGAACCTCGGCGGCGAGGGCACCGGCACCATCGAGGACCACGAGCTGAGGATCGCCGCCTCCCGCTACACGCCCACCGACTCGGGTCTGATCCCCACCGGTGAGCTGGCGAAGGTCGCGGGCACCCCCTTCGACTTCCGCAAGGGCAAGCAGATCGGCCGGGACATCCGGGCCGGCCACCAGCAGCAGGTCCTCGCCAAGGGCTACGACCACAACTGGGTGCTCGACAAGGGCATCACGGCCAAGCCCGAGCACGTGGCGACCCTGCGCGACCCGTCGTCGGGCCGCACGCTGAAGATCTCCACCGTCGAGCCGGGGCTGCAGTTCTACTCCGGCAACTTCCTCGACGGCACCCTCACCGGCACCGGCGGTCACACCTACCGCCAGGGCGACGCGCTGTGCCTGGAGACACAGCACTTCCCGGACGCGCCGAACCACCCGTCGTTCCCGTCGACGGTGCTGCGGCCGGGGCAGACGTACCGGACGACGACGATTCACTCGTTCGGGGCGTAGACGCT
Source organism: Streptomyces sp. NPDC050759 (assembly GCF_044456945.1). Classification (NCBI taxonomy): domain Bacteria; kingdom Bacillati; phylum Actinomycetota; class Actinomycetes; order Kitasatosporales; family Streptomycetaceae; genus Streptomyces; species Streptomyces sp. NPDC050759. Next base: position 533,393 of record NZ_JBITGI010000001.1, read on the forward strand.
CCGCTGAGAAGGCCGTGGGGAGCTGCGGGCCGGCTGTGGCCGGCCGCGCAGTTCCCCGCGCCCCTTTGGGGCGCGCTCAGGGCCCTGACATGGGAAGATGCGCAGAGTGGGCCCTCCGTTCCCGGACTCACACTACTTTCACACCCGTTGAACAGCGCCACGCAGGCATCCGTATGTAAGGGCGGCCCGTGCTCCCCCGCGCGGGCCACCCAATGACGACGGACCCGGTCGTCCCCGCCGGGTCCGCCCCATACGGAGGTTCGATGGCCGACAACGTCACCTCGTTGTTCCGCAGCACGGCTGCGCACAGCCCGTCCATGGCGGCGCTGACGCGCGAGGGCGGCGACGGGACGGGGCCGGTGGACTTCTGTATCCCCTGCAATCCCTACTTCCCCACTCCGGCGATGATGGACACCATGGCCTCGCGGCTGAAGGACATCGTCACGTACTACCCCAGCAGCGCCGACACGATCACCGCCGAGCTGTGCAACCTGCTCCAACTCCCGCCGCAGGCCGTGGCGATGGGCAACGGCTCGACCGAACTGATCACCTGGATCGACCACCTGCTGGTCCGCGAGTCCCTCGCCATCCCCGTCCCCACCTTCGGCCGCTGGACCGACCAGCCGATGGAGACCGGCAAGCGGGTCGACATGTTCCCGCTGCAGGAGTCCAGCGGATTCGCCCTGGACCTCGCGCAGTACGCCGAGTTCATACGCACCCGGGGCACGCGGGTCGCGGTCATCTGCAACCCCAACAACCCCGACGGCGGCTTCCTCCACAAGCACGCGCTCGTGCAGTTCATGGACGCCATGGCCGATCTGGACCTCATCATCATCGACGAGTCGTTCCTGGAGTTCGCGGACGCCGAGCAGGAGCCGAGCGTCGTCCAGGAGGCGATGATCCGGCCGAACGTCATCGTCCTGCGCAGCCTCGGCAAGAACTTCGGCCTGCACGGCATCCGTTTCGGCTACATGGTCGCCAACCCCGCCCTCGCGGGCCGGGTCCGCTCGATGCTGCCGAAGTGGAACCTCAACGCCTTCGCCGAGTACGTGGTGTTCATGCTCAAGGAGCACGGCGCCGAGTACGCGCAGAGCCTCCATCAGGTCCGCCGGGACCGTCTCGACATGGCGAGCCAGCTCTCCGCGCTGCCCGGCCTGACCGTCTACCCCTCCCAGGGGAACTTCCTCTTCGTGCGCCTGCCCGTGGGCGCGGAAGGCACCGTGGTCCGGGACCGGATGCTCACCGAGCACCGGATCCTCGTCCGCGAGTGCGGCAACAAGATCGGCTCTTCAAGCCGCTTCCTGCGGCTCGTGGTGCGCCCCCAGGTGGACGTGCGTCGCCTGGTGTCCGGCCTGGAACAGGTGCTCTACGGGACCAGGAGGGGAGCCGCCGTGCCCGAGCTCGCTCAAGGGACCGGCTACAGCTCGGGTACGGCGGCAGTGGATCGTCTGGTCGGCCAGACCAACGGGGCGGGCATGCAGGACCTGGCCGCGATGGCCGTCGGCGGTGGGGGGATGGGCTCAGGCGTCGGCATGCCGATGCCGGTCGCCCAGCCGGTGGCGGTGGCCGCGGCGGCGCCGATGGGGGTGGCTGCTTCCATGGGCTCGGCCAATTCCATGGGCTCGGCCGCTTCCATGAGTTCGGCCAATTCCATGGGCTCGGGGATGCCGATGCCGGCCCAGATGCCGGCGCCGGCTCCGATGCCTGCCCCTGTCCCGATGCCTGCCCCTGTCCCGATGCCGACGCCTCCGCCGGCTCCCGCGGCTCCGGCGCCCTTCCCGCCGCCCAGCGGGCCGACTCCGGTGGGAGTGCCGGCCCGTGGCGGGCTTACGGCCGCGCAGGTGCGGGGCATGACCGCGCCGGCGCCCGGGGCCCCGCAGGAGCTGTCCCAGGCGCCTGCCACCGGGTGGCCCAACGCTCAGAGCTGGCCGAACGCGGCGGGCATGGGGCAGGCCGGCTGAGCGGTGTCCGCGGGTTCGGCTTGATCAGTACGCGACGGGCCATCCGCTGCTCCAGTTCAGCAGGTTGATGCCGAGCTTGGGTGTGCCGTTGTCGTTGCCGTCGTAGTAGTGGTAGACGATCAGGTCGCCGTCGGAGTCGTTCATGATCGACTGCCCGCCGGGGCCGATGTAGCGGCCGTGCGACTCCAGGACCGGGGTGCCGCCGTTGTTCGTCATCGAGACGCCGTTCTTGTCGACGTACGGCCCGGTGACGCTGGTGGCGCGGCCCACCTTGACCTTGTAGGTCGAACTGGTGCCGGCACAGCAGGTGTCGTAGGACGCGAAGAGGTAGTAGTAGCCGTTCCGCTTGACGATGTACGGCGCCTCGACGGCCTTGGTCCCGGTGGGTCGGGAGGCGATGGAGTACCGGGTCGTGTTGGTGGAGAGCTGCTTGCCGGTGGCCGGGTTGATCTGGATCATCTTCAGGCCGGTCCACCAACTGCCGAAGGACAGCCACCACTTGCCGTCGCTGTCGACGAACAGGTTCGGGTCGATGGCGTTGTAGTCGCTGGAGGTGGTGGAGGTGTACACGGTGCCCTGGTCGCTCCAGGAGCCGGGCAGGCCGGTGCTCGAAGTCGCCAGGCCTATCGCGGACTTGTTGGAGCCGAAGGTGGAGACGGCGTAGTACATCAGGTACTTGCCGCCCTGGTAGGAGATGTCCGGCGCCCAGGCCTCGGTGGCGTACGACGACCACCAGCCCGGCCTGGTGGAGAAGGCGTCGCTGCCGGCCGTGAACGCGATCCGGTCGGTGGAGGTGCGGTAGCCGAGTCCGCCGCCGGTGCCGTACAGCAGGTAACGGCCCGCCGACGTACGGATCATCGTCGGGTCGTGGATGGTGGTGGCGCCGGTGACGGTACCGGGGTTGGGGTAGGCGGATGCCGTGCCCGGGATCAGGGCCAGCAGGAAGGCGACGGGAACGGCCAGAAGTGAGGTGCGGCGCACGCTGACGCTCCTTGAGTGGGGGGAAGGTGCGTGGGGAGGTGTTCGATATGTCGATCACCGATCAGAGCTTCGGACGGGACCGTAGAATCGAACCCCTTGCGCGTCAATGGTTCGCGCACACCTCAGTGGTCGTGCCAGGCGTATCGCGAGAACTCGGGCGTGCAGGCGGATCAGTCGGCGAGACCGGCCCGCCGCAGCAGCTTCAACCAGTCGTCGTACTCCACCAGTTCGTCGTCGACCAGCGCGAGCCGCCTGTACTCGTCGAACGTGGCCAGCCGCTCCAGGAAGTAGGCCTCCACGCTCGGCGCGAGCTGGTCGAAGCGCTCCGCGTCGACCCACTCCCAGTGCTCGTCCGGGATACCGAGAACGGCGCCCCCCGCGCGATCGAGGAAGACCGGCGTCTGGTTGGTCATCCCGATGCAGAACAGCTTCTGCGGGGACAGGTCCAACGGGGAGTCGACCACCGGCTCGCAGTAGAACTGGTGCTCCTCGGCCTCCTCCAGGCCGAAGAGCTGCACGGACGGCCCACAGCTCACGCCGTCCAGCACCCGGCAGAAGTCCAGGAACACCCGCGGCACCCCGTCGGCCTCCGCGGCGGCGGCCGTCTCCTCGTCGATCGTGCCGCCCAGCGTGTACGACAGCACGTCCGGGCTCTCCGCCAGCGCCGTCCGCAGGGCGTCCACCGTCGCGATCAGACGGGACGACGCCGGGCTCGCGCTGGTCATCTGGCCACCACCTGATGTCGATGTCGATCGGATTGCCGTCCGGAAGATCCTCGATCCGGGGACCACGGGCGTCGGTTCGGCCTGCTCACGAAGTGAGCGCGTCCCGCATCGTCTTCGCGGTGACCGCCGGGTCGTAACCGTAGGGCACGCCCTCGACGAGGATGATGTCACCCGCGATGTGCCGCGACCGCAACGGCGCGATCTCCTGGTACGCGGCCGAATCCCACCAGGCCCGCGCCTCCACGATCCCGGGAAACCCGATCACCACGACATGTCCCGGCCAGTCACCCTCCTTCACCTCGTGCCCCACACCGTGCACAAGAAAGCGCCCGCCGTACGGCTCGAAGGTGGCGGTGATGCACTCGATGTACTCGGCGATCTCCGGGTGCGGCGCGGCTTCCCGAAGGTGGGCTATGGCGTAGGCGGTCATGGTGTCCTCCCCGGTCGGTAGGGCTCCGTACGCCGACGAGCCTGGCACGCGGGGAGAACCGGGGTCGATTACCCGGGAGGTAGGTCGGTCGAGGTAAGTCGGTCAAGGAAGCCGGAGTCGTTCAGTCGGGTGTCTCGGCCGGGTCGGCCGGCTCGGAGTCGTTGTCCGGGGCGGACCGCTCGATGTCGTCGTTGCTCGCGGCCCAGCTGGCCAGCAGGTTCAGGGCGTCCTGCGAGGGGGACGCGGGCTCGGCGGTGTAGGTGAGGAGGAACTGGCTGGGGCCGTCGCCGAGTGGGAAGGTCTCGAAGGGCAGGTCGAGGTCGCCGACGACCGGGTGGTGAAGGAGTTTCACGCCGGTGGTGTGCATCCGGACGTTGTGGGCCGCCCAGCGGCGCCGGAATTCCTCGCTGCGCGTGGACAGCTCCCCGATCAGGTCCGTGAGCCGACGGTCGTAGAGGTCGCGGCCGGCCTCGGCGCGCAGCATGGCGACGGCGTCGTTGGCGACCTCGTCCCAGTGGCGGAAGAACTCGGTCGCGTGCGGGCTGAGGAAGACGAACCGGGCGTTGTTCGGCGGCCGTAGGGGGTCGGCGTAGACGGGGGAGAACAGGGCGCGCCCGAGGTGGTTGGCGGCCAGGATGTCCCCGCGTCCGCTGAGCACGAACGCGGGCGTGCCGGCCATCGAGTCGAGGACGCGCCGTACCGTCGGCCGGACACGCTGCTGAGCGGGTCGGCGACGTGGTGGGCGGGTGGTGCCGGCGCCGCGCAGGAGGTCGTTCAGGTGGATGCGTTCGGCCTCGTCGAGCTGCAGTGCTTGCGCGATGCCTTCGACGACGCTCTCGGAGACTCCGGCGGCGTTGCCGCGCTCCAGCCGCGTGTAGTACTCGCTCGAAATGCCCGCGAGGAGGGCGACCTCCTCCCGGCGCAGCCCGGCGACCCGTCGGCGCTCTCCGCCGTACACGGGCAGTCCGGCCTGCTCGGGCGTGACCCTGGCCCGTCGCGTGCCGAGGAATTCCCGGATCTCCGCGCGGAAATCGTCACGGATGTCGCGGTTGCCGCCTTGTGGGTCGTTTCTGCCTGCCATGCGCCTCACTCTACGAGCGCTTCCGCCGGGGAGGGGGTCCCTGTCAGTGCCCCCCTCGCGAGGCAGCGGCCAACGGGCCAGGACACTTCACGTCAAGCCGTAACTCGCGTGGGCCGGTATCGCTGGGCTACCGCCCCCGACCGGAACTCATGGCGGTCCACGAGCTCGAGCTGGATGCGCTCGCGCAGACCGGCGAGCAGCGTCGGCCCGTGTCCGGCAAGGACCGGCTGAACAAGGAACTCGTACTCGTCGATCAGTCCCAGATCTGCCAACGCCAGGGGGAGCGTCACGCCACCCACCCACAGGCCCTCGCCTGACTCCTGCTTGAGCCGCTGAACCGCTTGTCCCAAGTCGCCTCGCACCAGGTCGGCATTCCAATCGACCCCGCTCAGCGTGCTCGACACGACGTACTTCTTCGCCCGGTCGATGGTCTCGGCGAACGGGACCTGCCACTCATCCATCCAGTCAGGCCACGTGCCCGTCGCCGGCTTCCGCCACGCCGACTCCATCATCTCGTAGGTCACCCGGCCGAACAGCAGGGCATCGGCTCGCTCCATCTCAGCGGTCCAGTAGCGCATCGACTCCTCGTCCGGGGGGAGCCCTGCCTCGTGATGGCAGCAGCCGTCGAGCGTGACGTTGATCGAGTATCGGAGTGGTCTCATCTCGTTGCTCTCCCTTGATGCGCGCCCCGCGTTCACCGGACCGTACTCAGACGACTGCCGGCGCCATTTCTCATCGGTGCCCCGATCGCACCTCCTTGGACGCCGACGTGAAGCGAACTTTGACTTCGTCGTGATGCGAACCAGACCGCAGACCGAGCGCGCGCCCGATTCGGCGCTCGAAGCGTTCAGGTGCGCAAAGGGACGGCCCCATAACGCTCGACTTCGATGCACGGTGCCGCGTCACCTACCGTCGGCTCAGGGTCAACGACGAACGTCGCACACGTTGCCTGAGGCGGCACTCATCAGTTCGGTGGTTGATCCAGTTGTTCCATCCGTCGGCTTGCCGCGTTGCGGACGCGGCGGGTTCGTCCCTGTTCGGCGAGCAGGCTGAAGGCGTCCGATGCGGTAATGATCTGCGCGGTCGCGGCTGTGCGTCGGAACCAGTCGGAAGCGGCGGTAAGCGCCTCGGTGGCCCATGGCTCGTCCAGGACGATGGTCCCCAGCAGGGTCCACTCGCGCAGGCGGCGGGCGAGGTAGTCCCGGTCCCCGATGATCGCGGCCATGATACGGCTACGGCTGGCCGCCGGTTCCAGAGGCACGCGACCAGCCAGGCATCGACTGGGCCCATCGCCGCAAGGCCGTGGGAGCAACCATTGCACCCCAACCGGACCACGCGAAGGTCGCGAACAACCTGGTCCTGCATCTTCAGGTCACCGGGGCGTCAGGCGTACGCATGGCCGGAGTCCTGGTCCACTACCACGTCGGCGGCTCCGACTACGTGTGGCACAACGTGCTCGGACTGACCGTGGAGACGAAGAAGAAGTCATGCTGAACCGCTCATGCCCCGTCGCCTCATGACGAGCGTCCCGGCAGCGGTGCTGATGATCCTCATCGGCCTGCTGCCGGGCGGTTCGGCAGGCCCCCAGGCGCGTACGCCGCGTCCGGTTCAGGCTCCCGGCACCGGCGCGGTCGTAGCCCTGGTCAACGCCTCCTCACCCGCCGGGAACCTCTTCAACGGCCAGTTCTGCGGGGGCGTGCTCGTCGCCCCCGCTCTGGTCCTCACAGCGGCCCACTGCGTGCGCGACAGACGGCCCGCCTCCGTGGACGCCGTCGTCGGAGCCGACAACCTCTGCCGTGGGGCGCCGATCCCCGGACAGCGGCTCCACGTCCGCACCGTCCTCCTGCATCCACGCAGTCCCCAGGGGCGGGTCGTGGACGCCGCGCTCCTGTTCCTGGCGGGCAGAGCAACCGCCGCACCCGCCCGTCTGCCCGGCGCCGGAGAACGACCGCCCCCCACCGGCACCGAGTTCGGCTGGGGCCGGGGCGGCTACGGCGGGGTCGCCCCCTGCCGCCGCACCGCCGTCCCCTTGCGCTTCGTGTCCGGGGAGCGGTGCACTCGCGCCCAGCTCGACCTGGACATCACTGCCAACCCCGCCTGGCAGCTGTGCGCCCTGCCGACCGCCGACGCCACCCGCAATACCTGCACCGGCGACTCCGGCAGCCCGGTCGTGGCCACGAACACGGTGTGGGGCCTGGTCACCTGGGGTCCCAGCTGCCGCATCGACGACGTGGGCGTCTATACACGCGGCCCCGCGCTCACCACCTGGGTGACCGGGATCCGCGGCGCGGTGTAGCCACCGTCGGTCGGCGGCAGCCGGGCGGCCCCACCGCCACGTCGGCCGTGGTGGGGCCACACCCCCACGTCAGCCGGAGGCGACCGCCGGCCCGAAGTCCGCCTCCAGCCGCTCCCTCCACCCCGCGTCCGCCAGCCCCGCCCCCACCAGCACGTCCCGCCAGTCCTCCTTGGCCAGCTGGACGGCGTCGAGGAGCCGGTCCACCCGGCCCTGTCCGCACAGCAGCGTCGCTGCGGCGATCCGTTCCTTGTCCTCGCGGTCGCCCCGGTCGGTCAGGTGGTTGACCAGTTCGGTGAGGAGATCTCCCACCACCTCGCCGTCCCGGCCGGGGAAGTCCTCCGCGATGCGCCGTTCGACCCGCACGGTAAGCCCCATTTACCCTCCTTGTCGGCATACGCCCCGGTACGGTACCGCGCCCACCCCTCCGAACCCCGCAACCTGTCTCGCAGGAAACTTGACGACCCCTCATTTTGCCGAACTGACAGCCCATCAACAGGGACCGCTTTTACGGTGCCGTGTTCATGACAGACACCCCCATGAATGAGACCCCCACGAGAGACACTCTCGCCCGTCGCACCGTCCTGTTCGCCACCGGCGCCACCGCGGTGACCCTCGCCCTGGGCGCCGCCACCTCCGGCACCCAGGCGTCCCCCGACACCGCCCCCGTGGCCGCCGCGGCGGTCTGCACCCTCACCAAGGAAATGACCGAGGGCCCCTACTACCTGGACGGCCAGTACGTCCGCGCCGACATCACCGAGGGCAAAACCGGCTTCCCGCTCACACTCGCCCTCACCGTCGTCGACGACGACACCTGCGCCACGATCAGCGACGCCCTCGTCGAGATCTGGCACTGCGACGCGCTCGGCGAGTACTCGGGCTATGTCGGCAACAACGGCCACAACGAGCCCGACAGCGGCACCTTCCTGCGCGGCGGCGTGCTCACCGACTCCAGCGGCCTCGCCACCATCACGACGATCTACCCCGGGTGGTACATCGGCCGCTGCGTCCACATCCACGTCAAGGTGCACGTCGGCGTCACGCTCACGTCCGACGGCTCCTTCACCGGCGGCACCGAGCTCCACACCGGCCAGCTCTTCTTCGACGAGACGGTCACCGCCAAGGTCGGCGCGCTCTCGCCGTACTCGGCCAACACGGTCACCCGCACCACCCTCGCGCAGGACGGGATCTACGACGACGGCGGCGCCGCGTCCGGCCTGCTGACCCTGACCGCCCTGGGCAGCAGCCCCTCCGCCGGCTACTCCGGCACCCTGACGCTCGGCGTCGAACGCTGAACACGCGTCGCCCGCCGCTCACAAGAGCGGCGGGCGACACCCGTTCACTTACCCGGGCACTCCTTCCACGCCATGTGGTACACGGTGCTGATGTCGCCGTCGGTCGAGTCCATCGTCATGAAGCTGACCTTGGACGGCGAGGAGGTGCCCGCGTTCACGCGGACCTCCGTGTTGATGTTGAAGTTGCGCTGAACTCCGCAGGGAGCCCACACCAGTTGGGCCCAGTCCGTGGTGTCGGTCGCCTGCCAGTTGTCGTTGAGGGCGCCGGGGAAGGAGTGCGTCTTGGCGGCCGTCTGCGAGGAGCCCTGGAAGTAGTACGAGGCCCGCTGGACGCCGCTCGCGCCGGCCTGGAGCGAGGCGAAGCCGCGGTAGTCGGCCTCGGCGATGGCGTACGTGAAGCCCTGGGGGACATGGACGATCAGGTTGAGCTGGCAGTTCTTGCGGAACGCCGTGGGGTCGGAGTTGCCGCCGACCTGGGCGAGGTAGTCGCTGTAGGTCACCGTGAACGCGGTGTTGTCCTCGGAGACGGCGACGGCCGCCGTGCCCGCGGGACAGCCGGAGCCGTTCACCGTGGCGACGTTGATGACGATCTTGTCGGGCGGCGGGTCGACGAACCCGCCGGACGGGGTGTGCGCGGGTACCGCCGCGGTCACGAGGGCGGCGACGGCGCCGCCCAGAAGCAGTCCACTTGCCATGGGGGGTCTCTCCTCTGCGCTGAAGTTGAAGCGTGGAGAACCTGTGTGATTTCTGTGAAGCACCGCGGCGATCGAATCGTAGGGAGCGCTCTGTGACCCCGCCAGAGCGAACTCCAGCCATTCAGGGGTTCTCCCACGCGGCCGGTTCGGCCGCAAGCTGCTGCACCGGCTCGGGGAGCGCGTCGCCCGCGATGTCGGCGATGGTGACGCCCTCCAGGATCTTGCGGACGTTGGCCCGCAGGGCGATCCACAGCGGGAGCAGCGGCTGTGCGGAGCCGGTGTACTCCAGACCGGTGGGGCGCTCGCCGCGCACCGACACGATCGGCCCGTCGACCGCGCGGATCACGTCCGCGACCGTGATGGCCGAGGCCTCCCGGGCGAGCCGGTAACCACCGCCCCCGCCCCGCCTGCTGTCGACGATCCCACCGCGCCTCAGGTCGCCGAGGATCCCCTCCAGGAACTTGTGCGGAATGTCCTGGACCGCGGCGATGGCCTCGGCCTTCACCGGCTCCGTGTCCCGCCTCACGGCGAGCTCCAGCACCGCCCGTACCGCGTAGTCCGCCCGTGCAGAGATCCTCATACGACAATTGTGCGGCGTTGGGGCGTAGACAATGGCCACGCCACAATAGGCACACCATTCACACCCACGAACGGACTGGCGCTAGCGCGGCACGACCAGGAGGCGCTCCCTTGGAGCTGAGCAGACGTACATTCAGCGCCCTCGCCGGCACCACGGCGCTCGGCTTCGCGCTGAGCGGCAGTGGTGGGGAGACCACCCGGGCGTACGCCTCCCACAGCGTGCCCACCGGGCCCGCCCCGGGCACGCCCGCGGCCGACCGGGTGCGGCACGAGGTCGGCTACGACAAGTACTCGCTGCTGGTCGACGGCCGGCGTCTGGTGCTGCGGTCGGGCGAGATGCACCCCTTCCGGCTGCCGAGCCCGTCGCTGTGGCGGGACGTCCTGCAGAAGATGCGCGCCCACGGCTTCAACGCGGTGAGTGTCTACGTGGCCTGGAACTACCACTCCCCCGGCCCCGGCCAGTACGACTTCACCGGCGTCCGCGACCTCGACCTGTTCCTGCGCACGGCCAGCGAGACCGGCCTGTACGTGATCCTGCGCCCGGGTCCGTACATCAACGCCGAGGTCGACGGCGGCGGCTTCCCGGGCTGGCTCGCGGCGACGGCGGGCCGGGCCCGCACCTCCGACCCGACGTATCTGTCCCACGTCGACGAGTGGCTGACCGAGGTCAACGCCATCGCGGCCCGGCACCTGTTCACCAACGGCACGGGCACGGTCCTGCTCTACCAGATCGAGAACGAGTACGACGCCTTCGTCGACGAGAGCCTCGGCCGCGACTACATGTCCCACCTGTACAAGAAGGTGCGCGCCGACGGGATCGACGTACCGCTCTTCCACAACGACAAGGGCAGGAACGGCTACTGGGCCCCCGGATCCTTCAACACCGGGGGCGAGGAGCGCGGTTGGCTGTACGGCTTCGACGGGTATCCCGATCCGGCCGAAGTGCCGCCCGACTGGGGTGACTTCGGCGTGGGCGGGCTGAAGGGCGGGGCGACGGCCAGCCCCAGGACACCCGGGTTCATCCCGGAGTTCGGCGGCGGCTGGTTCGATTCGTGGGGCGGGGCCACCTTCGACGGCAAGGGGTACGCCGAGGCGCGGTACACCCGGGACGCGGCCTACGAGCGGCGCTTCCAGCTCACCAACCTCGCCAACGGCATCACCGTGCACAACGTCTACATGACCTTCGGCGGCACCTCGTGGGGCTGGCTGCCCGCGCCGCAGGTCTACACGTCGTACGACTACGGGGCGGCGATCGACGAGGCACGCCGGCAGACACCGAAGCTCGCCCCGCTCCACCAGCTCGGCCATCTCCTGGGGACCGTGCCGGACTTCGCCAAGCTGGACCGGGCGGACGCGGTACGGGCCGAGGACGAGCGGCTGAAGGTGTACCACCTGACCAACCCGGACACCGGCTCCCAGGTGTACGTGGTGCGCAACGACACCGACGCGCCGATCACGACGACCATCCCGGCCGCCGGGATCGACGTGGCCTTCACCGTCGCCGCCCATGACGCCCGACTGCTCACCGCCAACCTGCAGTTGGGCGGCCGCATCCTCAAGTACGCCACCGCGCAGCCCATGATGTGCCTCAAGGTCGGGCGGATGGACGTCGCCGTCTTCACGGCCCCGCACGGCGAGATGGCGCAGGTCCTGCTGGAGTGCCCGGAGGAGCCGCTGGTCACCCGGGGCGACGCGGAACCCGCGTGGAACTACGACCTCGGCGTCCTCAGGATCACCGCGCCGATGGGCGTCGGCGGCCCGGCCCGGGTGCGGGTCGAGGGCGGCGGCAGCGACACTCCGCTGCTGCTGATCTTCGCCGACGACCCCTGGTCGCTGCGGCTGTTCCCGGTGGACACCCCGACCGGCCCGGTGCTGGTGTACGGGCCCTCGCTGGTGCGCGGGGCCACCCTGGACGGCCCGACCGCCCATCTCACCGGCGACACCGTCGAGGGGACGGGCATGGAGGTGTGGGCCCCGCGCGGCATCGGCCGGATCACCTGGAACGGGCGCCCGCTGCGCACCTCCGCCACCCCCATGGGCAGCCTGCGCGCCGACATGCCGGCCACGCCCGGACAGCTCCCGATCCCCGCCGTGGGCGAGGTGCGGCTGCCCGCGCTGGGCGGCTGGCGGCGCCGTACCGAGAACTTCGAGTCCGCCCCGGACTACGACGACTCCGGCTGGACGACGGCCGACCGCACCAGTTCGTACAGCGTCACCCCGGTCCCGAAGAGCGGGCCGGTCCTGTTCGCCGACGACTACGGCTTCCACTACGGCGACGTCTGGTACCGGGGACGCCTGACGGACGCGGACGACCTGGAGTCGGTGTCCCTCGCCTACAGCACCGGCACGCAGGGGCTGCTGATGGCGTGGCTGGACGGCGAGCCGCTGGGCACGCACCGGATGCCGGTGCCGGACAAGAGCACCGCCCACAAGGGGAGTTGGACGGCGACGGCCACCTTCGAGGTGCCACCGGCCACCGGGGAGTCGCCTCGCGTCCTGTCGGTCCTCGTACGGCGGATGGCGCACGACATGGACGGCGGGTCCGCCGACTCCCACAAGGTGGCCCGGGGGTTGACGGAGGTCACCTTCAAGGGCGGTTCGCCGAAGGCGAGTTGGCGGATCCGGGGCGAGACGGCACCCGACCCGGTGCGCGGCCCGCTGAACAACGGCGGACTGTACGGGGAGCGCAAGGGCTGGCATCTGCCGGGCTTCGCCGAGGACGGCTGGGAGGCCGCGGAACTGCCCGGTGCCGACCGGCGCCAGGGGGTCACCTGGTACCGGACGACGTTCCGGCTCGCCGTGGACGCCGGCATCGACGCCTCGGTCGGCCTCACTCTCGACGACGACCCGCAGCGCGCCTACCGCGTCCAGATCTTCCTCAACGGCTGGAACATGGGCCAGTACGTCAACGACGTGGGCCCGCAGCACGCCTTCGTCCTGCCGAACGGCATCCTGCGCACCCGCGGCACCAACACCCTGGCGCTGGCGGTGCTGTCCGACGGGACGACGGAGTCGGGGCCGGGGACCGTACGCCTGACGTTGCTGGGGGCGGCGGCAGGCGGGGTACCGGTCGCGCAGGTCGATTCTCCCGGCCGCTAGCCTGATGCCCTTGAACTTTCGAACACCCGCACTCGGGAAGGGTGACTCGCGATGTCGCTGAGCCCCCGCGATCCGGAGTCCATCGGCGGCTACACGCTGGTCGACCGGCTCGGCAGCGGCGGCATGGGCGTCGTCTACCTCGGCCGCTCGGACTCCGGGCGGCAGGTCGCGGTCAAGCTCGTCCACCCCGCGTACGCGCTGGACGAGGAGTTCCGCACCCGCTTCCGGCAGGAGGTCGCGGCGGCCCGCCGGGTGAGCGGCGCGTTCACGGCCCCGGTGGTGGACGCGGACCCGGACGCCCCGCAGCCGTGGATGGCGACGCTGTACGTCCCGGGCCGCAGCCTCGCGGACATCGTGGCCCAGGACGGCCCGCTGCGCGGAAGCTCGCTGCGGGTGCTCGCGCTGGGCCTGGTCGAGGCACTGCGGGACATCCACCGGGTCGGCATGGTGCACCGGGATCTGAAGCCGAGCAACGTCCTGATGGCCGAGGACGGGCCCCGCGTCATCGACTTCGGCATCTCGTACGCCGTGGACAACGAGGCGCTCACCCTGACCGGGCGGCTGATCGGCACCCCGCCCTTCATGTCGCCGGAGCAGTTCGCCGCGCCGCGCGAGGTCACCGGGGCCTCGGACGTCTTCTCGCTGGGGTCCCTGCTGGTCTACGCGGCCACCGGCAGCCGTCCGTTCGACGGCAGCAGCCCGTACCTGACGGGCTATCAGGTGATGTACGAGCCGCCGGCCCTGGACGGGGTCGCGGAACCGCTGCGGAGCATCGCCGAACGCTGCCTGGACAAGGACCCGGCAACACGGCCGGAACTCGGTGAACTGCGCGACCTGCTGCGGACGTTGCCGGACACCGAGGGGCCGGCCGCTCCTGCCGCACCGATGTCGCCGGGGCCGTCCGGCTCCGCGGCGACCACCCACCAGGTCTCCCGAGCGCGGCCCGAAGCATCGGACGCGGCCCACGAAGGAACGGCCGCCGTTGCGGACGGCACCGGAGCGGGCCGGGGCGACCGGGGCAGCGGAGACGGTCGGGCAGGCCGCGGATCCCGGCGGCGCGTCCTGGTGGGTCTCGTCGCGGCCCTGGCCGTCACCGGACTGAGCGTCGTGGCGGTGCGGGCCGCGTCGGACCTCGGAAGCGCCCCGTCACCGACCGGGCCGACGTCCACCTCGCCCGGGTCCACCGCCCCCGCCTCCGTGACGCTCCCGCCCAAGAACGTGCCGTGGGACTACCAGATCGGCGGCGCGTACCCTCCGGCGGCCGGTGTCCGGGTGGTGAGCCGCAGCTACGAGAGCGCGCCCGCTCCCGGGCTCTACAACATCTGCAACATCAACGCCTACCAGGCGGAGTCGGACCAGGAGAGCGACTGGGACGCCGACCTGCTGCTGCGCGACGCCGACGGAAAGGTCGTCCACGACACGGACTGGGACGAGGCCGTCCTGGACATCCGTACGGCCGCCAAGCGCGAGCGCATCGCCGCAAGGCTGGCCACCTGGATCGACGCCTGCGCGGCCAAGGGCTACCAGGCCGTGGAGCCCGACAACTACGACTCCTTCACCCGCTTCCCGTCGTATCTCAAGGCCGCCCAGGCCGAGGCCCTGATGAAGCTGCTGGCGGCGCACGCCCATGGCAAGGGACTGGCCGTCGCGCAGAAGAACACCGTGGAACTCGTCTCCGACCGCGCGTCCGTTGGCCTGGACTTCGCCATCGCGGAGGAGTGTGCGGAGTACGACGAGTGCGGCGCGTACGCCGACGCCTTCGACGACAACGTCCTCGTGGTCGAGTACACCAAGAAGGGCCTGACCATGGCGTGCGCCACCTGGAGCGGCACCCTCAGCGTGGTGCGCCGGGACGAGGAGGTCGTCCCCGAGGGCGCCGACGGGTTCCTGCGCGAAACCTGCTGACGCCCTCGGGGACCGTGTTCAGCTCAGCCGGATCACGTTCCAGGACAGCGGCTCCAGTACGGCGGTGAGGGTGCCGTCCTTCAGCGCGGTGCCCTCGGCCGCGTGCGGGGCGACCCGCTCCGGGGCGTCGAGGCTGTTGCGGGCGTCCGGGTCGGCGTCCGCGAGGACGCTGTGCTCGACGACACTCGTCAGGTCCAGCCCGTTCAGGGCGACTTCGAGCGGCAGCGGGTCGTTCTGGCTGCGGTTGACGGCGAAGACCGTGACCGTGCCGTCCTCGGCGCGCACGGCCGTGGCGTGCAGGAGGTCCGTCTCGCCGTACTTCTTCGTCGCGTACGTCGGCGAGTCGACCCGTACGTCGAGGACCTCACCGCGGCCGTACCGCGAGGCCTGGGCGAACGGGAAGAACGTCGTCTGGCGCCAGGCCGGGCCGCCCGGCTCGGTCATGATCGGGGCGATCACGTTGACGAGCTGGGCGAGACAGGCGACGGTGACGCGGTCGGCGTGCCGCAGCAGGGCGATGAGGAGCGAGCCGAAGACGACGGCGTCGAGGACGCTGTAGTTGTCCTCCAGGAGGCGGGGGGCCTCGGGCCAGTCGTCCTGCTCGAACTCCTTGGCGCGCTTCTCCCACTCGGGCAGGTACCAGACGTTCCACTCGTCGAAGGAGAGGTTGATCCTCTTCTTCGACTTGAGCTTGGCGCCCACGTGGTCGGCGGTCGCGACAACGTTGGCTATGAACGACTCCATGTCGACGGCCGAGGCGAGGAAGGAGTCGATGTCACCGTCCTCGGGCCAGTAGTAGGCGTGCAGGGAGACGTAGTCGACGAGGTCGTACGTCTCCTCGAGGACCGTCGCCTCCCACTCGGCGAAGGTCGGCATGGACTGGCTGGAGGAGCCGCAGGCGACGAGTTCGACGCCGGGGTCGATCTGGCGCATCGCGCGGGCGGTCTCGGCGGCGATCCGGCCGTACTCCTCGGCCGTCTTGTGGCCGGTCTGCCAGGGGCCGTCCATCTCGTTGCCCAGGCACCACAGCTTGATGCCGAAGGGGTCCTTGTCGCCGTGCGCGACACGGAGGTCCGACAGGGCGGTGCCCTCGGAGTGGTTGGCGTACTCCTGGAGTTCGAGGGCCTCGGCGACGCCCCTGGTGCCGAGGTTCACGGCCATCATGGGCTCGGCCTGGGGGCCGACCTTGCGGAGGAAGTCGATGTACTCGGAGAGGCCGAAGCGGTTGGTCTCGGTGGAGTGCCAGGCGAGGTCGAGGCGGCGGGGGCGGTCCGCGGCAGGGCCGACCGAGTCCTCCCACTTGTAGCCCGAGACGAAGTTGCCGCCGGGGTAGCGCAGGGCGGTGACGCCGAGTTCGCGGACGAGCTCCAGGACGTCCTCGCGCAGGCCCTTGTCGTCGGCGGTGGGGTGGTCCGGTTCGAAGATGCCGGTGTAGACGCAGCGGCCGAGGTGCTCGACGAAGGAGCCGAAGAGGCGGGGGTTCACTTCGCCGACGGCGAAGGCGGGGTCGAGGGTGAAGCGGGCGGTGGACGTGCTCATGGAGACCTTTCAGGAAGGGAGTTACTGGACAACCGGCCAGTCACGCACCCAACCGAGCCTGTTCAGGCCCAGCTTCGGTGTGCCGTTGTCCTCTGCGTCGTAGTAGTGGTACGCCAGCCAGTCCTGGCCGCGGGTGCGGAAGACCGACTCGCCTCCCGTGCCGATGTACCTCCCGTGTCCTGCCAGCAGCAGGTCGCCGCCGCCCTCGAGGAGCGGCTTGCCCGTGCTGTCGAGGTACGGGCCGGTGACGGTCGTGGATCTTCCGACCCTGATCTTGTACGTGGAGTTCACTCCCGCACAACAGGCGTCGTAGGACGCGAAGAGGTAGTAGAAGCGGCCGTGCTTGACGATGTCAGGGCCCTCGACCGCGTACGGGGCGTCGGGGCGGGTGGCCAGGTGGTGGACGGTGGTGCCGGGGAGGGCCTTTCCGGTGGCCGGGCTCAGCTCGACCATGCGGATGCCCGTCCAGTACGAGCCGAACGACATCCACAGCCTGCCGTCGGCCCGGACGATCGCCGGGTCGATGGCGTTCCAGGAGTCGGTGGTCTCGGAGGTGAACACCTTGCCGTGGTCGGTCCAGGTGCCGGGGAGGCCGGACGGGGAGGTGGCCACGCCGATCGCGGAGTGGTTGGTGCCCCAGGACGAGACGGCGTAGTAGAGCCAGTAGCGGCCCGCGCGGTACGAGATGTCCGGCGCCCAGGGATCGCCGGTGTCGTTGTACTCGTACCACCAACTCGGCGGCTCGGCGAAGGCGTTGCCCGCGTCGGTCCAGTGCCTGAGGTCTTTGGACAGCCGGGCGCCGATCACACCGCCGGTCGAATAGGCCACGTAGCCACCGGACTTGAGCTGGATGACCGTCGGGTCATGGATGATCTGCTGCCCGCTGATCGGGAGCGGGTCGGGGTAGGCGGTGTCCGCCTGGGCCGTGGTCGGGAGCACGGCGAGGAGGGCGGCGGTCAGGAGCGTGGCAAGTCTGAGACGTTTCAACTGGGGCTCCCCATGCTGTTGGTGGCCCGCGGGGGCCGAATAAGGTCGGTGTGGCGCTGCCGGCCGGGCGGCGGCGAAGAGGCGGCCGCCCGCCCGCCACCACCCGGGGCGGATCCGGCTGGTGCGGCACCGCGTGCTCGGCCTCCGCGAAGAAATGCCCGTCCCCGACAGCCCACGAGGTCCCGGCCGCCGCGGAGCCGCGCGCCGCGCCCTGGTCGGGACACCGGCCTACGGGGACCGCATGCGACCGGTGCAGCCATGTCCCCTCGCCGACTGCGAGCAAGCGACCGCCCCGCTGACCCCGGCGGGACCATCACCAGGTCCCGGCCGCCGCCGGAGGGCCGCGCCTCGCGCCGCGACCGGGCCCCCGACCCACCAAAGCCGCATACGGCACAGCCCTCACCGCGGACCACCGCCGCGTCACGCCCGGCGTCCGGCCCCGCGCCGTACCGTGGTCGTGTCACTGGCCCGCCAGCCCCGTGTGGGCCACGCCCGCCACGATCTGGCGCTGGAAGAAGACGAACACGATGATCAGGGGGAGGCCCGCCATGAGGCCGCCGGCCATGAGCTGGGCCCACTGGATGCCGTAGGAGTTCATGACGGTCGCGATGCCGTTCGGCATGGTCATCAGGTCGGGGTTGTTGGTCACCATGTAGGGCCACAGGAAGTTGTTCCAGGAGGCGATGAAGGTGAAGATGCCGACCGCCGCCAAGGACGGCCTCGCGAGCGGGACGACGATCGTGAAGAAGACCCGCCAGCGCCCGGCGCCGTCGATGAAGGCCGCCTCCTCCAGTTCGCGCGGGACGCCCTGGAAGAACTTGTAGAGGATGTAGACCATCGCGGCCGGCGCGCACTGGGGAAGAATCATGCCCCAGTACGTGTCGACCATCCCCATCTGCTGGACCGTGGTGAACAGCGGGACGCCGAGGACCGCCGGGGAGATCATCAGGCCCGACATCACGATGCCCATGAGCACGCTCTTGCCGCGGAACTCGGTGCGGGCGAAGCCGTATCCGGCGAGGGCGCTGACCGTCAGCACGACGGAGGTGACGCACACCGACACCACCAGCGAGTTGATGAACCAGTTGGTGATGTTGCCGGTCTCCCACAGCGCCTTCCACGCCTGGACCGTCCAGACCTCCGGCAGCCAGTGCGGCGGGATCTCGGCCGCCTCCGCCTCGGACTTGAGGGAGGTGAACAGGGCCGCGGCGATCGGCGCCACGAACACGGCGGAGACGGCGACGCCGATCAGCGTGAGGATGATCTGGCTGGGAGTCCAGGGCTTGCGGGTGCTCTTACGGACCGGTACGGCGGTGGTGGTCATCGGCCGCCCTCCTCACGGGTGCGCAGCAGCCACATCCGAGCCAGGGCGACGACTGCGATGATCACGAAGAAGATGATGGACATCGCGGAGGCGTAGCCCACGCGGTAGCTGGTGAAGCCCTGTTCGAGGGTGTACTGGACGAAGGAGCGGGTGCTGACCTCAGGACCCGGCCCGAAGTCCATCATCACGACCGCCTGGTCGAAGAGTTGCAGCGAGGCGAGGATCTGGAGCGCGATCACCAGACCGGTGATGTTGCGCAGCATCGGCAGCGTGATGTGGACCATGCGGTGCCAGGCGTTCGCGCCGTCCAGCTTCGCGGCCTCGTAGAGGTGGTCGGGGATGCCCTGGAGGGCGGCGAGGTAGAGCAGGAAGCTGAAGCCGACGGTCCACCACAGGGTCTCGATGACGATGGCGAGCATCGCGTACGACTTGTCGGTCAGCCAGGGTGTGTCGAGCCCGAAGGTCTCGTTGATCAGGCCGATGCCCTGGGTGAACAGCCACTGGAACATGTTGGCGGCGACCGTCGAGGGCAGCAGGAACGGCACGAAGAAGCACAGCCGCCACAGCCACTTGCCGCGCTCGATGTGGTGGGCGAGCATCGCGAGCAGGAAGGCGAGGACCGTGATGCACGGCACGACCAGCAGCGTGAAGTAGGCGCTGTGGCCGAGCGCGTCCCACATCGCCGAGTCGTTCAGGGCCTCGCGGTAGTTGTCGAGGCCGACGAAACTCGCGCCGTCGCCGGAGATGTTGGCGTCCGTGAAGCTGAGCCAGACGCCGCGCAGCAGCGGCCAGATCACGAACAGCACGAAGAGCGCGAGGAACGGGGCGACGAACCAGCCGCCGTGCTGGAAGCCCTGCTTGCGGCGGACGGTCGCGACGGCGGTCGCGCTCCTGGTGCGCGAGGGCGCTATGACGGTCTGAGCGCTGGTCGTCATGCGACCGCACCTCCCTGCGCGGCGGTCCTGCCGTCCATCGGGTTCTTCGAGGCGAGGAGCTTGGTGAGATGGCTCTTCATCGTGCGCGCGACCTTGTCCGGCTTGGCGGAGCCCATCGTCGAGGAGACGACGACCGGGCCGAGGTCCTGCGCGAGCACGCCGGTGGAGCCCGCGAACCACACCTTCGGCTCGGTGGCCTGGTGGTCCATGGCGCTGACGTACTCGTTCTGCGGGGTGAGCTTCTTGTACGCGGCCGTGGAGAGCGTCGGCGTGTACGCGGGGATGTGACCGCCGGCCGCCCACTGGAGGGCGTGTGTGACGACGTAGGCGGCGAGTTCGTGGGCGCCCTCGTTGGTGGCGCCGCCGCGGCCCGCCTGGTGCGGCAGGACGAAGGCGTGCGACTCGGCGTGGGTGGCCTGCCTGCCGAAGACGGGCGGCAGCGGGGTCGCGCCGTAATCCAGCTTCGCGCCGGAGAAGACCGGCACGGACCAGTTGCCCTCCCAGGTGAAGGGGGCGCCGTTGATGAACTGTTCACCGGTGGGGGCGCCCGGGATGACGTACCCGTCGGTGACGTGCCGGCGGAGGAACTCCAGTACCCGGGTGGCCTTGTCGGGGTCGAAGAGGACCTCGGTGTTGTCGGCGTTGAACCACTCGCCGCCGAGCTGGGTGTAGAAGGCGACGAAGAACCACCACTGGAAGTTCTGGTCGTTGGTCCACAGGCCGATCGTCTGGAGGCCCTTCTTCTGGGCGGCCTTGGCCTTCTTCAGGACGTCGAACCACTCGTCGGTGGAGGTGACCGGGATCATCCGGCCGTCGTCGCCGAGCAGGCCCGCCTTGCCCAGCACGTCCTTGCGGTAGAAGCAGAGTTGGACGTGGATGTCGAGCGGGAGGGCGTAGAGCTTGCCGTCGATGACGCCGCGCTTCCACAGCGCGGGGTTGTAGTCCTGCTCGCGCACGCCGTACTTGGCGAGCAGGTCGACGTCCCACGGGTCGAGAAGGCGGCCGGGCGAGAAGCCGGTGACCCGGCCCATGTGCATGACGCCGAGGTCGGGTGCGCGGTCGCCCGCGGCCGCCATGGCGAGCTTGGTGTAGAAGGGGTTGCCCCACTGGAGGGTGGAGTCCTTCACGTCGATGTCCGGATGGGCCTTTCGGAAGGCGTCCAGCATCGCGATCATGTTGGCGCCGTCGCCGCCGCTGAAGAGGTTCCAGTAGCGCACCCGGGTGTCCGCCCCGGAGGCGAGCGCGTCGGCGCCGGTGCCGAGGGCCGCGAAGCCGAAGCTCGCGGCGACGGTCAGTCCGCCCGCCGCTGCGAGAAGGTGCCTGCGGCTCAGGTCAGGTCGTCCCATTCCCTGCCCCATCTGTCGAATATCATCTGTTCGATATCTCGAATTGCGCTCGTAACTTCGAACGGGACCGTAGGCAGGAAGCGCTTTCCAGTCAATGGTCCGGGCAGCAAAATCGGATCGCGTGACGGGACAGTTCGGGGCGCGTAGTCTCGAACAGCCCGTCCTACGGCGGCGGGAGAGCTCAGGGGGTGGGATGGACATCGCGGGCGCGCGCAGGAGTGCGGCCCGGATCGCCTCGGCGCTACGACGCACCCGTGCGACCTCGGCCATGCGCGATCTGGTCTCCCACCTCACCGCCGCGGTCCGGGCCAGACCCCGTCCCCCGGCCGACGTGCCCGAGCTGTGCCGGGCCCTGTGCCAGGAGATGAGCGCGCGGCGCGGCGGCCGGCCCCTGGACCTGCGCTTCGAGCGCTTCCCCGACGAGATCGCGGTGACCGGACTGTGGGTGGAGTTCCAGGACTTCGACCTCGTCATCGTGGAGGAGCGGGCCGAGGAGATGCAGCAACTGGTCATCCTGGGCCACGAGTTGTGGCACCTGCACGCGGGCCACGCCCACCATCACGCGGCCGCCGCGGACGCGCTCGCCGGACGGCCCGGCTGGGACTCCGTCGCCCTGACCGTCGCGGCCCGCAACGGCTCCCGCGAGGCGGACGAGGCCGAGGCCGACGACTTCGGGCACCGGCTGGCGGCCGCCTTCCACCAGGTGGGGCGAGGCGGCCCGGCCTGCCCCGACCCGGTCCAGAGGTCGCTGGGCTACCGGGGACGCGGAGGCGGGACGCTGTGACACCTCAGCAACTGGCCGAGGGACCGACCGCGTTCTTCACCGGCCTGTACATCTCCTTCTGGCTGCCGGGCCTGGTCCTGGGCGCCGCCCTGGCGATCAAACTGCCCAGCATCGTCAAGCTGTGGCGGGATCCGCTGCTGCGTGCCGTCGGCGGTCTGCTGCTGCTCGCCTGCGCGGTGTTCGTCTTCGCGGCCCCGAGCACCATCGCCTGGACCAACCGGGTCACCGGCGTCCCGAACATCGCGGCCCCCTGGGTGTACTCCCTGATCACCGCGCTGTCCGCGTCCTGGCTGCTGCTGGTCGTGCACTGGCGCAACGGCCACACCGACCGCCGCGCGCAGACACGGCGTGCGACCCGCTGGGTGGTCGGCGTCTACACGGCCGTGGTGGTCGCGCTGTGGGTCCTGTTCGCCCTCGCCGATGTACCGGTGGAACAGATCGAGGACCTGGACACGTACTACGCCACCACGCCCTTCATGCGCGAGGAGATCCTCCTCTACCTGATCGTGCACACGGCGGCCTGTCTGATCACCGCCCGGCTCATCTGGACCTGGATCCGCACCGAGGGACTCGACGGCTGGCTGCGCTGGGGCCTGAGGTTCCTCACCGTCGGCTACGTCACCAACCTCCTGTTCAGCGCGGCCAAGTTCACCGCCATCGTGGCCCGGTGGACCGGGCACGACCTGGACTGGCTCAACACCAACATCGCGCCGTCCGCCGCCTGCATCGGCGCCACCATGGTCGCGACCGGCGTCATCGTCCCGCACGCCGGGCAGTACCTGCAGGAGCGCTGGCTGGTCCGCCGCCGACGCCGGAACCTGAAGCCGCTGGCCCGCCTCCTGCGGGCCGTGCCGGGCCGCCGTGAGCCGCTCGCCCTGCAGGTCACCCCCGAGATCCGCCTGATCCGCCGCGAGACCTACATCCGCGACGCGCTCCTGCAGCTCTCCCGCCACCTCGACGAGGACCTGCGGCGGCGCTCCCACGACGCCGCCCTCGCCCTCGGCGCCGAACCCGGCCGGGCCCGGGCCCTCGCCGCCGCGGTGACCATCCTGGACGCCGTGGAGACCGAGCGGCACGCCACGGACGGCGACGACACGACGGCTCCTGACACCGCATACCTGTTGCAGGAGATCCACGCCGTCTCCGCGGCCCTGCGCAGTCCCGACGAGATCACGGCGGTGCGCGCCCGCGCGGCCGTCCCGGCAGAGAGCATGTCCACGCATGACTGAAAGCCCCTCCCCCGCCAGAGTCGCCGTCGTCCTCGGGGGGTCCCACACCGGCATGCTCGCGGCGGCCGCCCTGGCCGGGCCCGCCGACCGGGTCGTCGTCGTGGAACGCGATGTGCTGCCCTCCGGCCCCGCGCCCCGCAAGGGGCTTCCGCAGGCCCGCCATGTCCACCAGCTCTGGTCCGGCGGGGCGCTCGCGCTGGAGGAACTGCTGCCGGGGGTCACGGGACGACTGCGTGCCGCGGGGGCGCACCGGCTGCCGGTGACCACCGACATGGTGGCGCTGTCCCCGCGGGGCTGGTTCCGGCGCTGGAGCGAGTCGCACTTCATGCTGCTGTCCAGCAGGGACCTGCTGGACGCCACGGTGCGTGCCCAGGTGCTGGCCGACGACCGGATCGAGCTGCTGCAGGACGCCGAGGTGCTCGGGCTCGACGGTACGGGCGCGGCGGTCACCGGCGTCCGGGTCCGGGTGGCCGGTGCCGAACGCACGCTGCGCGCCGACCTGGTCGTCGATGCGACGGGCCGGGCCTCACGGACCCCGCAGTGGCTGACCGAGCTCGGCCTGCCCGCCCCCCGGAGCCGGACCGTGGACTCCGGCCTCACCTACGCCAGTCGCCGCTACCGCGCCCCCGAGCCCGCCCGCGCCGGCTACCCCGTCGTCAGCGTCCAGCCCGACGCGCGCTCCGGCCGGCCCGGGCGCGGCGGTGTGCTGCTGCCGATCGAGAACGGGCAGTGGCTGGTGACGCTGTACGGCACCCGGGGCGGCGAACCCGCCGCCGACACCGCCGACTTCGCCCGGTACGCCCGTGCGGAG
The DNA here is from genome assembly GCF_044456945.1 of Streptomyces sp. NPDC050759. Lineage (NCBI taxonomy): Bacteria > Bacillati > Actinomycetota > Actinomycetes > Kitasatosporales > Streptomycetaceae > Streptomyces > Streptomyces sp. NPDC050759. The sequence goes on from NZ_JBITGI010000001.1 coordinate 557,392, forward strand.
CTGCGCCACCCCGTCCTCGCCGAGCTCGTCGACCGGGCCGAGCCGCTGACGGAGGTGGCCCTCACCCGTACGACGGCCAATCGCCGCCACTTCTACGAGCGGATGCCGGCCTGGCCCGAGAACTTCGCCGTGCTGGGCGACGCCGTCGCCGCGTTCAACCCGGTGTACGGGCACGGCATGTCGGTGGCGGCGCAGGGTGCGGTGGCCCTGCGGGCGGCGGTACGACGGCACGGCTGGGGCGCGCCCGGTCTGTCCCGCCGTATCCAGAAGGCGGTCGCCCGGCCGGTAGCGGCCGCGTGGGATCTGGCGATCGGGCAGGACGTGTTCTACCCGGGAGCCACACAGGACGGACCGACGCTGCGGGACCGTGTGGTGGCCGCGTACGTCGACCGGTTGATGTACACGGCCACCGGGAACGGGCGGATCGCCCGCCGCGTCACCGATGTCACGTCGTTGGAGCGGCGGGCGGAGGTGCTGCTCGCGCCGGGGGTCCTGCTGGCGGCGGCGGTGGGGCCGTTGAAGCCGGCGTTGACCGAACCGCCTCTGACCGCCGAGGAGTTGAAGAAGGCGGGGCTCGAGTAGGCAGCCCGGGTCAGCCCGCGAACGGCAGTTGCTCCAGGCCCTTTCCGGCCCCCGGTACCACCAGCAGGGAGCCCGCCACCGGGTGCGGGGCGTCCAGCCCCACCCGTGCGGTCGTGATGTACAGGTCGGTCAGGTCCTGGCCGCCGAACGCGCACGCGGTGACGCGCGGGGTCGGGAGGGTGATCACCCGGTCCAGCTCGCCGTCGGGCGTGTACCGCCGTACCGCTCCCCCGTCCCACAGGGCGACCCACACGCACCCGTCCGCGTCGACCGTGAGGCCGTCGGGGAAACCGGCGCCGTCCTCGATCCCGACGAGGGTCCGGCGGTTTCCGATGTGGCCGTCGTGGTGGTCGAAGACGTCGACGCGGCGGGTGGGTGAGTCGATGTAGTACATGAGCCGGCCGTCCGGGCTCCATCCGGTGCCGTTGCTGACGGCCACGTCGTCGAGGACGGTGTGGTGGGTGCCGTCACCGGTGATCCGGGACAGGGTGCCGCCGCCCGGTGCCTCGTCGTAGCGCATGGTGCCGGCCCACAGAGAGCCGTCGGGGGCCACGGCGGCGTCGTTGGCCCGGCGGCCGGGGACGGGCTCGTGGTGGAGCCAGCGGAAGGAGTCGTCGGGGTCCAGCACGGCCACGCCGTCCCGCAGGTTGAGGACGAGTCCGCCGCCGGCGCGCGGCTTGACGGCACCGATGTGCTGGTCGAGGACGCGAACCGTGCGGTGCCCGGAGACGGGGTCATAGCTGTGGAGCCGAGCGCCCAGGATGTCGATCCACAGCAGCCGCTCGCCGTCCCACGTGGGCCCCTCACCGAGGGTGGCCTCGGCGCGCACGGCGACCTCGTACGTCGTGAAGCGGGTCATCCCACGCTCCGGTGGCCGAGGCGCTCGGACAGCTCGGCGGCGCCCTTGGCGGCGAGCTGCTCCAGCTCGACGCGGCGGTCGTCGCTCCAGCGGATCATCGGCACGGAGATGGAGAGCGCGGCGACGACCTGCCCGGTGCGGTCACGGACCGGGGCGGCCACGCAGGACACGTCCGGGTTGGACTCCCGGTTCTCGACGGCGACGCCGCGCTGCCGGATCTCGTCGAGGGCCTCGCGCAGGGCGCCGGGGTCGGTGATGCTGTTGGGCGTCATACCGGCGAGCGGGGTGTCGTCCGGGATACGGGAGGCGAGCTGCGGCTCCGGGAGGGAGGCGAGGAGCATCTTGCCGACGGAGGTGCAGTGCGCGGGCAGCCGCCGGCCGGCCGCCGACACCATCCGCACCGCGTGCGTCGAGTCGACCTTGGCGATGTAGATGACGTCGGTGCCCTCGAGGATCGCCACATGGACGGTCTCGTCGCAGGTCTCGGCGACGGACCGGGCGACCTGCTGTCCCTCGGCGGCGAGGTCCAGCTGCTCGGCGTACCGGCTGCCGAGCTGGTAGGGCCGCACCCCGAGCCGGTAGCGTCCCGGCTGCCCCGGGACCTGGACGATGTACGACCGGGCGGCGAGAGTGGTCACCAGCTCGTGCACGGTGGTGCGCGGCAGCTGCAGCCTGCGCACGATGTCGGGAGCGGAGAGCGTCCCGTCTCCGTCGAGGAAGAGCTCGAGAATATCGAGAGCCCGGGTCACGGCAGGTACGAGGCGTCCCACAACCGGCCCCCTCTCTGTGTGTCTAAGGCGCCTGCGTTCGAAATCTCAACAGACGATCGGCATGACGAACACAGGCTAGCGACAGGCTGTTTCCTCGGGCAATGGGCAAGGGGGACATAGACCCACTCCGTGTGCGGCACGTCACACTGCGTCGCTCACGCCAGCTCCCCCCGCAACCGCCGGGCCCGCAGTACCAGCTCCAGCTCGAACCGTCGGTCCGGGTCGTCGATCTCGTCGCCCCACAGTTCGCGGATCTGGCGGAGGCGGTAGCGGACGGTCTGGGGGTGGACGCCCAGGCGGGCCGCCACCTCCGGGGCGCCGCCCCTCGTCTCCAGCCAGGCCAGCAGCGTCTCCGCGAGGCGGCGGCCGTGGGTGGGGCCGCAGTGTCGCAGGGGGGCCAGGCAGCGCAGGGCCAGGTCGTCGATCAGTTCCTCCGGCTGGAGCAGAACCAGGGCCTCGGTGTGTTCGGTGCAGTAGAGGACGTCCCCGGCGGGGAGCAGGTCGCGTTCCATCAGGCGTACGGCGGCCTCGGCCCAGCGGAGGGACTTCGCCGCGTCGGTGAGCGGGACCGGGGGGCCTATCGCGCCCGCCCAGCCGGTCAGGGCCCGGTGCAGGAGTTCGGGGCGGCCCGCCGCGCCCGGTTCCGGGACGACCATGCGGGGCTGTTCGTAGTCCATGTCCAGGAGGACTCCCTGGCCCACCGCGGGGGGTACCGCCTCACGGGCCGGGCGGAGGAGGACGCCGACCGCCACCTTCTTCGGGAGGGGCCAGCCGATGCGGGCCGCGCGTTCCGTCAGCGCGTCCGCCGGATCGCCCCGGTGGCGTTCGGCCAGCAGTAACTCCATCAGGCGGCGCTGGAGGCGCAGGCGCTCGCCGGCCTGGCGTGCCGCTGCCTCGGCGTAGCCCCGGACCGACTGGTCGACCAGGCCGTCCAGGTACTCGTAGCCGGCGTCCACCAGCTCGTACATCGCCGGCGGCGGGATCTCCACGCGCTGGCCGATGTCGGCGAACCGGCGCCAGGCCAGGCGTACGCCCATGCGGTAGATCGCCTGGAGGGAGTCGAGGCTGCGGCCGTTCAGACCCTCGCCCCGCCCGAATTCCTGGAAGACACCCGGGGGGACCGTCGGGCGGCCCTCCGCCGTTTCCAGGTGCTGGACGAAGACCTCGATCGCGCGGCGGATGCCGACCAGGGCCATCGGTTCGCCGGACTCGTCAAGGACCACCGGCAGATGGGGGTACTCGCGGCGGATCTCGCGCAGGATCTCCTCCGCGAGGGCCGGCGCCTCGGCCATGGCGATGGCCGCGAACTGGCGGACCTGGAGGCGGGGGACGTCGTGCCAGGCCGAGCGGGCGTGCACAGTTGCCGGGCGGGCGGCCACGGGTCAACTCCCCTGGTCCGTCTGCTCGTAGGTGATCAAGGGGGTGTTGGGCTGCTCGGGCGTCGCCTCCAGCAGCGCGACGATGCCGAGCGCGGCACCGAGGGCGAGCAAAGCGGCGACCACGACGGTCAGTGCGGCGGCGAGCAGTCTGGACATCGCAGGGGCAGCCTCTCTCGAGCGGCTCGATCCGGCGTACGTCCCCACCCGGAACCCGTCCGGTACCCACCCTGCCTGTGCGCCCAGTCTCAACAAGTCACTGACAATCCGTCAAGACATTGACACCCCGTACCGATACGCCTACGGTCTCCGGCCCATAGAGCGGCCCGAACTCCGTCATCTCACGCCACTGGAGTGTCCGGATGCGCCGTACAGCCTCTCCAATCTCCCTGATTCTGCTGGGACTCGGCACGTTTCTGCTGGTACTGGCGCCCCTGCTCGCGTGGTACGTGACTCCACGGGCCGCCGTGAATCCGATCAACATCGACCAGACCGCCGTCTACCGCGGCACGGGCAGCGTCTTCGACACCGAGCAGGTGAAGACCGTCCCCGACCAGCGGATCACCGTCACTCAGCGGGTGCGCGGCAACGTCGAGGAAAGTGAGCGCAGCGACGGAGCCGCGGTGTGGGACGTCACCACCACCGTCGACACCGACAAGTCGCTGCCGGCCTCCGACCCGCACGACGCCCTGGAGTTCGTCCCGCACCGCTGGGTCATGGACCGCAAGACCACCAGGCCGGTGCACTGCTGCGGCGAGAAGCCGTACATCGAGGGCGAGGCCTATCTGAAGTTCCCCTTCGACGTGCAGCGGCGCTCCTACCAGTGGTGGGACAACTCCCTGGGTTCGACGGTGACTCTGCGTTATCAGGGTACGAAGAAGGTTCAGGGGTACACGGGTTACCGGTTCACCGGCACGGTCGCCCCGGCGAAGGTCGGGACGCGGCTGGTGCCGGGCACGATCGTGGACCAGCCCGGCCGGCCGCAGGTGCTGGCCGAGGAGTGGTACTCCAACCACGGCATCGAGCTGGTCGTCGACCAGCGCACCGGCCGGGTGGTCTACGCACAGGTCGGCCCGAAGCGCACCCTGCGGGCGCCCGGCACGAAGAAGGACGCCGTGGTCCTGCTGGACAGCCCCAAGATCGCGTTCACCACCGCGACCCAGAAGGAAGCGGTGCGGCTGGCGAAGCGGGACAGCGGCCAACTGCGCGCGGTGGGCGAGACGTTGCCGATCGGGGCGGCTGTGGCTGGATTCGTACTGGCTGCCATGGGGGGCGTTTTGGTGGTACGGGGACGCAGGCGCCCCGAGTCCACCGATATGAGCGATACGCCCGAGCCCGTCCTCACGATGTGACTGGACGTCAGCTCTAATAAGCCCGGAAATTGTCACGTGGGTGAGTAGCCACGGCGAACGGGTCGGCGAAAACTGTGCCACCCCACCTGAACACAGCCCGTCCACATCCTCCCCCTGAGAAGCGCTCAGTCCCCCCACAACCAGCCGGAAAGACTCTGCTGAGTTCCGCACCCTGAGACGAGTTGGAGCACCCATGCCCCAGCACGTGCCCCATCCGTTGCACACGCCTTCACAGGCGTCGCAGCGGCAACCCTCATCGCACAGCCCGCACCACTCCTCGGCGCTCCCCCCACCTCCGCGCCGAATCGTTTTTCTCGCCCATCGTGACCTGGACAATCCCGCGGCCGGCGGCTCCGAGCTGCTCGTCGACCGGCTCGCCGACGGACTGACCCGGCTCGGCCACCAGGTGACCCTCCTGTGCGGCGGCCCGGCCTCCTACCGGGACTACCGCGTCGTATCGGCGGGCGGCGAGTTCGGCCACTACCTGCGCGCCCGTACGGCCTTCGCCCGCCAGGTCGGCGAGACCGACCTGCTGGTCGAGGTGTGCAACGGCATGCCGTACCTCGCGCCCCTGTGGCACCACGGCCCGACCCTGTGTCTGGTCAACCATGTGCACACCGACCTGTGGAAGATGCGGTTCGGCGGGCCCTTGGCCCCGGCCGCCCGGATCGGCCGAAGACTCGAACACTGGGCCCTGGCCGGTGCGGCGGCCAGACACCGGAGCCTGCTGGTCGCCGTGTCCCCGTCGACGGCCCACGCCCTGCGGGCGATCGGTGTCGAGCGGGACCGTATCCGCGTCGTGCACAACGGCGTCGAGGAGCCGGAGCCGCTCGTCCGCCGCTCGCCCGAACCGCTCTTCGTCGCCGTGGGCCGGCTGGTCGAGTACAAGCGGATCGATCTGCTGCTGCGGCTCTGGGAGCGGGTGCGCCCGGTGACCGGTGGCCGGCTGGTGATCGTCGGAGACGGGCCCGAGCGGTCCCGGCTGGAGCAACTCGCCGGTCCCGGCGTGGAGTTCACCGGACATGTCTCCGAGGCCGAGAAGCACCGGCTGTTGTGCGAGGCGTGGCTGCTGCTTCACCCCTCCGCCGTGGAGGGGTGGGGACTGGTCGTCACCGAGGCCGCGACCCGTGAGACGCCGACCATCGCCTTCGACGTACCCGGGCTGCGGGACTCCGTCGTGGACGGGGAGACCGGAGTGCTGGCGCGGGGCGAGTCCTCGTTCGCCGCCGCCTGGTGCACGTTGGCTCTTTCCTCCCATCAGCGGGAGTTGATGGGTAAGGCCGCTCGCGATCGGGCTGCCCGATTCCGTTGGCATCGGACTGTCAGACAGTTTCGCGCTGTGGCCTCCGAGGCGGTGAGGGGCTGGGGACCGTGACGCGCGTGCGGCGCCATCGTGGCTGGTCGCGCCCCGCGGCGGAGCCGCTTTTCGATACAGCCCCGCGCCCCCAGACATTCAAGGACCCCTCGTTCCGGCGTTCCCTCACGCTCTTCCGGGCCTTCCTCCATGAGCAGGACGACCCCGAGTCCTGCTACGCGCTGCTCGCCCGCGACGCCGTGGACCAGGTCGAGGCCTACGACGGTCCCGTCGCCGGCCGTACCGTCGTGGACGTCGGCGGCGGGAGCGGGTACTTCACCGAGGAGTTCCGCAGACGGGGTGCCGACGCGTTCCTCTTCGAGCCCGATCCGAGCGAACTGGGAGCGAAGCCACCCGACTCCACCGTGATCGCCGACGGCTATCTGCTGCCCCTGCGGGAAGCGGTCGCCGACGTCACCTTCTCCTCCAACGTGCTGGAGCACGTGGCCGATCCGGAGACCTTCCTGAGCGAGCTCATCCGGGTGACCCGGCCCGGTGGGCTGATCTACGTGTCGTTCACCAACTGGCTGTCCCCGTGGGGCGGCCACGAGTGGGCGCCCTGGCACTACCTGGGTGCCGAACGGGCCCGTGCCCGTTATCGGCGCCGTACCGGAAAGGCCGCGAAGCACACCCTCGGCGAGAACCTGTTCGCCGTGCACATCGGCCCGACCCTGCGGCAGGTGCGTGCCCGGGACGACGTCACGGTCGTCTCGGCGCGCTCCCGCTACTGGCCCTTCCTCGCGGAGACCGTCGTCAGGGCTCCCGGGATCCGCGAGGTGGCCACCTGGAATCTCCTCCTCATCCTCCGGCGGTGTCCACCATGACGACGTCCACGGTCCAGGCCCCTCCTCCGGCAGCCGTCCCCAGCACCGCGGTCATGTCGGGCCCCCCGGAGGGCCCGCGGTCACGGAGCTGGCTGCTGGGGTTCTGGGCCGTGGTCTTCGTGCTGTTCCTCGTGGTGCACCCGGGCCGGCAGACCTTCGACACGAAGCTGGGCGTCACCACCGACCCGGGGCGCTTCCTCGCCGATCTCGGGCAGTTGTGGCACGACCAGGGCTCCTTCGGCGGGATCCAGGACCAGTACGTCGGCTATCTGTGGCCGATGCTGCCGTTCTACTGGCTGGGCCACGCCCTCCAGTTGCCGGTGTGGCTGGTGGAGCGGCTGTGGATGTCGCTGATCGTGTCGGTCGCCTTCTGGGGCGCGCTGCGGCTGGCCGAGCGGCTGCGCATCGGCAACGGTCCGGGAAGGCTGCTCGGCGCCGTCGCGTACGCGCTGTGGCCGACCTTCACCATCGTCATCGGCTCGACCTCCGCCGCCGCACTGCCCGGCGCCTTCCTGCCGTGGGTGCTGCTGCCGCTGACGAACGAGCGTTACAGCGCCCGGATCGCCGCCCTGCGCTCGGCGCTGATCATCCCCTTCATGGGCGGGGTGAACGCGGCCTCCACGCTGGCCTCTCTGCTGCCCGTCGGCCTGTATCTCCTCTCCCGGCCACCCGGGCCCCGGCAGCGCAAGCTGATCGCCTGGTGGGTACCGGGCGTGATCCTGGCGACGGCCTGGTGGGTGATCCCCCTGCTGCTGCTCGGCCTCTACGGCGAGAACTTCCTGCCGTACGTCGAGAGCGCGCGGACCACGACCGAGACGATGTCGGCGACGGAGGCCCTGCGCGGTGCCGGGAACTGGGTCGCCTACCTGCACCTGGGCGAGGCGTGGCTGCCGGCCGGCTGGACCGTGGCCTCCTCGGTGATCGTGATCCTCTGCTCGGCGCTCGCGGCCGGGCTCGGTCTCGCGGGCCTCGCGCGGCGGGACATGCCGGAGCGCCGGTGGCTGGTGCTGACCGTGCTGACGGCCGTCCTGGTGCTGCTCGCGGGATACGGCGGCGCGTTCGGCGCACCCTTCCACGGGCTCGTGCAGGACTGGCTGAACGGCGGCCTCGCGCCCTTCCGCAACATCTACAAGTTCCAGCCGGGGCTGGCGCTCGCGCTGGTGCTGGGCCTCGCCCATCTGGTGGGCGTGGCCGCCGAACCGCGCGGGGCGCGTGCGATGAGAGGCCGCCGGTACGCCCCGCTGATCGCGGCGGTCCTCGTCCTGCCCGGGCTGATGTGGCCGTATCTCAACGGCACGATCCTGAACCCGGGCTCCTTCCAGCAACTGCCCAAGTACTGGCAGTCCACGTCCGACTGGCTGGAGAAGTACTCCCCCGACTCACGCGCCCTCGTCGTCCCCGCGACCGCGCACGGCATCTACACCTGGGGCTCCCCCATCGACCAGCCGCTCGACGTGCTCGCCGAGTCCCGGTGGGCGCAACGGGACTACGTCCCCTTCGGCACCCCCGGCAACCGGCGCACGACGGACGCGGTCGAGCAGGCACTGCTGACCGGCGGTGAGATCCCGGGACTCGCCGACTACCTGAGCCGGGCCGGGGTCTACTACGTCGTCGTCCGCAACGACCTCGACCCGGACCAGATCGGCACCGTGTCGTCCTCGGTCGTCAAGCGGGCCCTCGAACAGTCCGGCTACGAGCGGGTGACGGGCCTCGGGCCGCTCATGACGGGCGGGAAGATCGCGCACGACACCCCGCTCCAGATCGAGGGGCTGTACCCGAGGCAGCGGGCGGTGGAGATCTACCGTCCGGCGAGCGAGGACGTGCCACGGCCCGGTCAGGCGGGGCTGCTGCCGGTCGCCGACACCGTCCAGGTGTCCGGCGGACCCGAGTCGCTGCTGCCGCTGGCGACCGAACTGCGCGGCCGGGCAACGGTGTTGACCGGGGACAACCACCCGGGGCTCGGTACCCCGCCGCTCCAGGTCGTCGGCGACGGACTGCGGCGCGCGGACACCCGGTTCGGGCTCGTCAACGCGAACACCTCCTACACGTACACCGAGGACGAGCGGAACGCCTCCGGGGCCGCCCAGGACGCCGGCGAGAAACCGCACCAGATCCTGCCGACCAAGGGACTCTCGCACCAGACGGTGGCCGAACTGCGCGGCGCCCGCACGGTGACGGCGTCGTCGTACGGCAACTGGCTGTTCCATCTCCCGCAGTTCGACCCGGTCAACGCCTTCGACGGCAATCCGGACACCGCCTGGGCGGAGGGCGTGGCGGGCTCGCCGGACGGGCAGTGGCTGCGCATCGGCTTCTCCGACCCCGCGTACGACATGCCCTCGTCGTTCAAGGTCACGCCGTTGCCGCAGGAGAGCGTGCGGTCGGCGGCGACCAAGGTGCGGGTGGAGACGGAGAACGGCTCGCGCACCAGTTTCCTGCGGGCCGACGGATCGACACAGAGCATCAAGTCCCCTCCCGGCACGACGGGTTGGATGAAGCTGACGATCGTCGACTCGGTCGCGCGCCGGACCGGTCTCGCCGGGGCCGGGTTCTCCGAGATCGACCTGCCGGACGTGCAGGTGACCCGGCTGCTGCGACTGCCGGCCGACGCGGACTCCGCCGACGCGCCCGCCGAGATCGTCTCCCTGCACCGGGTCCCCGACCCGGCCGGGATCTCCCCGACCGGCACCGAGGCCGGCCTGCACCGCCGGTTCGAGACGGCGGCCTCGGGAACGTACTCGGTGAAGGCGAGCGCGGTGCCGGTGAGCGGGGAGGAACTCGACCGGCTGCTGTACGAGGTCGCCCCCGACCAGCGCAACCGCATCACCGCGACCGCCGACTCCACGGCAACCCTCGGCACGGGCCTGTCCGCCCGCAATCTCACCGACGGCGACCTCACCACGGCCTGGATCGCGGGCGACCGGCCCACCGTCCACCTCAGCTGGAACGGCAAACAGCCCATCGGGGAAGTGGTGCTGGCGCCCGCCGGCGGACTCTCCTCCCGTCCCACCGAGGTCGACATCACCTCGCCCGACGGCGCGACGGTCGCCGGTGTCGACGAGAACGGCGCGGTGCGCTTCCCGCCGATCACGACCGACCGCCTCGACATCACGATCACCAAGACGGCCCCGCTGACCCTGCACAACCCGGTCGCGGACGAGGATCTCCAACTCCCGGTGGGGCTCACGGAGGCCTACATCCCGGCCCTCGACCAGTACCGGACCCCGCAGCCGAAGGCCACCCGGAAGTTCTCCCTGCCGTGCGGCAAGGGACCGGTCCTTGCGGTCGACGGGAAGCTGTACCAGACCGGCGTGTCGGGCCGGATCCGGGACCTGACCGACCGGCGGGAGCTGACGGTCACGCTCTGTCAGTCGGGCCGCTCCGACGCCGAGTTGTCCCTCGCCTCCGGTGAGCATGTCGTCGAGGGCGGGGACGCCGGACCGCTCGCCCTGACCAGCATCACGCTGACCCGTGGCACCGTCGCGGAACCGACCTCCCTCGCACGGGAGGTGCGGATACGGGACTGGCTCGGCGACAAACGCGAGGTGACCGTGGGGTCGGGCGCCGCCTCGTACCTCACGACGTACGAGAACTACAACGACGGCTGGAAGGCCACCCTGAACGGGAAGTCGCTGTCCCCGCTGCGGCTCGACGGCTGGCAGCAGGGCTGGCGCATCCCCGCGGGCGCGGGCGGCACGGTCAAGCTGTCGTACGAACCCGCGACGACCCACGACGGCGCGCTGATCGGCAGCGGGGTCGCACTGGCGGCGCTGGTGGGCCTGGTGCTGTGGCGCAGGCGCTCCCCGAACCCCGACGAGCCGCAGCGGGTGCCCCCGGCGCCGGGCGTGTGGCTCGGAGTGGTGGCGCTCACGGTGGTGGGCGTGGTCATCGCGGGCTGGTTCGCCCTGCTGGTCCCGGCGTTGGCACTGCTCGCGTCCCGGCGCCATGGACTCCTGGTGCCGATCGCCTTCGTGGCACTGGCGGGGGCGGGCATCGCCGCGGCGGTGGGCGCGGGAGAGCCGGTGGGCGCATCGCACGGGGCATTCGGTCACGTGGCCCAACTCCTCGCACTGATCGGCCTGTTCGCGGCCCTGGTGAGTGTGCGTGAGGACGAGCGCGAGGCCCAGGCTGAGGCACCCCCCGGTTCCGAGGCACCGACACAGCAACTGCCGCCGGTCGAGGTGAGCAAGGGGAGGACGGAACCGACATGACCCCACCGACGCGCATCCCGTTCCCGGTGGTCGACGAGGTCTCCCGCCACTGCCTCCAGGAGGAGGAACCGGAGACGGTCCACATCGAGGTGCATCTGCCGGGACGGCTGGATCCGGCTCGCCTCCGAAAGGCGTTCACGGAGGCGCTGCACCGACACCCCCGGATCCTGATGCGAGAGGCTCCAGGAGGCCGCTACCGCCGCCGCTACGAGTGGGAACTGACGACGGAGCCGGATGTGGAGGTGGTTACCTTTCCGACTCCGGGGCGGGATGCGTTGCGGAACGCGCGGACGAGGGCGCTGGTGGAGGCGCCTCCCCTGTCACTGTCCCCACCGATACGACTGGAGGTGGTGGAGGGGGCGGGTCCAGCAGAAGGCAGCGAGGCAACAGACATGGTCGGCCTGCACCCACCCTTTAAGGGGCGCGGGGCTGTATCGATAAGCGGCTCCGCCGCGGGGCGCGACCAGCCCCCACCGGCGCGCACCCGAAACACAACCGTCCTCTTCCTCACCATCAACCACACCGCCCTCGACGGCCCCGCCTGCCTCCGCATCCTCGCCACGGCAGCCGAAATCTACGGCGGCAAGGACAACTCCCCGGCCCCGGCCCCCACCCGCGCACCGGAAACCCCACAGCAGACCCCAGACACCCCCTCGAACTGGACCCGCCCCGCCCGCGTAGCGCAAGGCACCCCCGAGAACTCCCCCGGCAACGGCCTCCTCGTCACCGAACTCCCCCTCCCCCACCGCCCCAAGGGCTCCCCCTACACGGTCAACGACCAGCTCATGGTCACCACGGCCCTGACGATCGCCCACTGGAACAGGGAACACGGCGCCCGCCCCCGCCCCCTCCGCATCACGATGCCCGTCGACGACCGCCCGAGGGACACGACGATGCCGATAGGAAACGGCACCCGCCTGGTGGAAGTCCCCTTCGCACCGGACGAGTTGAAGCTCGACCCCGACGACATGCCCGCGTTCCTGCGCCGCACGGCACAACGCACCCGCGCCCTCAAATCCCTCACCCGCCCCCAACTGGGCCACGGCGCGAGCCTGCTCACCGCCCCGGTCACCCCGGTGACCTGGCGGGCGGCCCTCACCCGCGGTCTGCGCAGAGCCGCCGCCCCCTGGACCTCGACCACGCTGCTCAGCAACATCGGCCGCATCCCGTACCCCTTGGACTTCGGCGAGGAGGCCGGACGCGCGCACGCCGTGTGGTTCTCGGCGCCCGCGAGGATGCCCCGCGGTCTCACGGTCACGACCGCCTCCACCGCGGGCCGGCTGCACCTCGCGCTGCGCTGGTCCCGCGCCCTGCTCAGCCACGGCGACGGCACCCACCTGCGGGACCTGTTCGAGCACTACCTGCACGCCACGGAGGTGGCCCCGTGAACACCACCGCACCCCCGCGCCGCGGCGGCCTCAGAGACTTCTACGAGGATCCCGCCGTCCCCGTCGCCTCCGGCACCCCCCGCTCCCTGCGCCAGGCCCGCACGCTGGCCACGGCCCTCGGAGCCCCCGGAAAGACCGCGCGCACCGTCCTCGACATCGGCTGCGGCGACGGCACCGCGGCCGCCACCGCGGCCCCCCTCCTCACCGGTCACCGGATCGTCGGCGTCGACTGGTCCCAGGACGCCCTCAAGCGGGCCCGCACCAGGCTGCCGTACGCCGTCCGCGGTGAACTCACGGGCTCCGGGCTGCCGTTCAAGGACGCCTCGGTCGACGCCGTGCTGTTCAGCGAGGTCGTCGAGCATCTCGTCGACCCGGACGCCGCGCTCGACGAGATCCGCCGCATCCTGCGCCCGGGAGGTCATCTCATGCTGTCCACACCGAACCTGGCCGCCTGGTACAACCGCGGACTGCTGCTGGCCGGCGTCCAGCCGGTGTTCTCGGAGGTGAGCCTGCGGGCGATCCACGGCAGGCCGGGGCGGGAGGTCGTAGGGCATCTGCGGCTGTACACGGCCCGTGCGCTGCGGGAGTTCGTCGCGGCGTCCGGCTTCGAGGTCGTACGACTGGAGGGGGCGCCCTTCCACGGCGTGCCGCGTCCGCTGCGCGCACTGGACCGGCTGGCGTGTGCCAGACCGTCGCTCGCGTCGATCCTGCTGCTGCACGCGCGCAAGACCTAGGGGGCGGGACGATGTGGTGGGGAGTGGCGGCGGCCCTGTTGGCGAACACCCTGTACAGCGTCGGATTCGTCCTGGAGAAACGGGCGCTCACCTCCCTGCCGGAGGTGAACATCCGGCAACCGGTCAAGCTGCTCGGGCTGGTGCTCCGCAGCCCCCTGTGGATCGGCGGCTCGCTCTCGCTGGCGGCCGGGTTCGGGGCGCAGCTCGCGGTCTACCGGACGCTGCCGATCGCGGCCGCGCAGGGCATCTTCGTCTCCGGTCTGGTGCTGCTCGTCCTGCTGTCGGCCCGGCTACTGGGCGAGGAGACGACCGGCCGGGAGCGGTACGCGCTGGGCGCCATCCTCGCCGCGCTCCTCATGGTCGTGCTGTCGCTGAAGGAGGGTTCGGACCAGGTCAGCCGGGACGCCCCCTATCAGCTGATCCTGCTGGTGTGCGTGCCGTCGCTGGCGGCCGGCGTGTGGCTGTACGGGTCCGCCGAGCGGCGCACGAGGCACCGGCACCGCATGCCGACGACCGGCGTCGAGTACGGCGTCGCGGTGGGCCTGCTGTACGGGGTCAGCTCCCTCGCGATCAAGGGCGTGTCGAGCTGTCTGACGTCAAGTGGACTCGGCAGCGCGGTAGTTGAGCTGTTGGGCTCTCCGTATCCGTATCTTCTGTTGTTCACCGGGGCGTTCGGCCTGGTGATGTCGCAGGCGGCGCTGCAACGCTGCCGGGCCTCGCTGATCGTGCCGGTGTGCACGACGGTGACCTGCCTCTACACGGCGGTGCTCGGCACGCTCTCGTTCGGCGAGTCCCTCCCCCACGACCCGCTGCGGCTCGCACTGCGCCTCGCGGGCACGGTGCTCGCCGTCGCCGTACTGCTCAGCATGCCCAAGCACGATCCGGCGCCCAAACCCCCCATCGGTGCCAAGGAGTTGACGCCCCCATGAACCCCGACGACCCGCTGCTGCAGATCCTGGCCTGCCCGCTCGACAAGGGCCCCCTGCATCTCGTACCGCCGGACGAGGCCCTGTACAACCCGCGGCTGCGCCGCCGCTATCCGATCGTCGACGGCATCCCGCAGCTGCTGCCCGCCTCCGGCGAGCAGGTGACGGACGACGAACACGAAGACTTCCTGAAACGGATGACTCCATGACCGGACCGGCTCGTACCTGGGCTGCCAGAGTGGCCCCCCTTCTGCCCACCCGGCTGGTCGCGGCGGCCGCCCGGGCCGTGTACCCGCGCTTCGAACCGGAGCTGGCGCGCCTTGCCGACCTGTGCCCGGCGGACTGCCGGACGGCGGTGGACGTGGGCGGCTGGTACGGGCCGTGGACACGGCGGCTGGCCGGACGGGCACGGCGGGTGGTGACCGTCGAGCCGGTACCCCATCTGGCCCGGCTGCTGACCTCCGCGGCCCCGGCGAACGTCCAGGTCGTGCAGGCAGCCGCGACGGACAAGCCGGGCACCGCCCGGCTGTGGCTGCCGCCCGGCGACGAGGGCGACCGGGGGGTGTCCTCCCTGGTCCGGCGGGACATCCACGGCCGGGCGGTGGATGTCCGCTGCGTCACGCTGGACGAACTGGACCTCAAGGACGTCGACTTCATCAAGATCGACGTGGACGGGAGCGAGCTGGCGGTGCTGCGCGGGGCCACGGGAATCCTCGCGCGCGACCGGCCCGCGCTCTTCGTCGAACTGGAGTCCCGCATCCAGCCGATCGGCCCGGTGGTGACGTACCTGTCCCTCCTCGGCTACGACGGCTGGGTGCTGCCCCGCGCCACCTGGGTCCCGCTGTCCGGCTTCCCCCTGGAGGCCCACCAGGAGACGGCGTCGTACGTCGTCAACCAGGGCCTCCTGCGCCGGGTCCTGCCCTTCGTCCACCGCCCGCGGTACATCAACTCGGTGCTGTTCCTCCCTGACGGGCGCCGTCCCGGTGTCAGTGCTGTAGGGGACGATGGGGGACATGCCCTCCGGAAAGCAGGCGGCTAGCGCGCCCTTCACCCCGCTCGACTTCCAGCTGGTCCTGCTGCGCCGCATGGCCGACCACAACCCCGGCCTGGTGGAGGACGCCCGGCACGCGCTGGGCGTCTCGATCGCGGACATGCGGGAGGCCAACAAACGCTGGCAGGCGATGATCCGTTCCCCGCGGGCCCGCACCCCCGCCTCCCGGTACCGCTCGGTCCTCGGCGCCCCCGAGACCGTCCTCACCCGCAAGGTCGGCGACCTGGAGTGCGAGGCCTGGCTCTGGCCCGTCCCCCTGTGGCCCGACCTCCGCTTCGAAGCACTCCTGGCGCCGAACGGCTCGACGGTGTGGAACGAGTGGCTGATCAGGGCACCGGAAACCGAAGGCCCTGACCTGCGCACCCTCGAAGACCTCACCCCCTGGTCCTGCACCGTGGACGAGGCGGCCCGGGCCTTCCCTCCGACCCGCCCCCTGGAGGGCACGGCCCCGACCCGCTGGGGCCTGACGTTCACGGCCCCGGACGGGAAGGGCGTGCGCCGGGAGGTGGTGGCCGAGTTCACGTGGGGCCTGCTGCAAAGGGTTGCGGTGCGCTGATCGCGCCCTGCCGCCCGGCGGTCCGGCGCCGCGTCCCCACCAGGGTGGCCAGGTCCTCGGCCAGCGGCAGTTCGATCGTGTCCAGGGCGGGGTGCTCCAGCCAGAAGACGCGGGGGCGGTCCACGGAACCGCCGTGCCGGGGCGGCCAGTTGGATGCCGGGGTGAAGTCGTCGATCACGATTCTGCCGCCCGGGATGAGAAGACGGGCCGGGTCGGCCGGGGTGTCGTCGGAGGTCTTGCCGGTGCCGCCGCCGTCGAGGACGAGGAGGTCGTAGGGGCCGTAATCCTCGATGCGGCGCCAGTCGCCGTCAAGGATCCGCACGTCGGGTCGGTCGGCGAACACCTCGGCGGCGACGCGGGCGCGCTCCGGGTCACGCTCGACGCTCAGGAGCCGTACGCCGTCCCGCGCCCCCGAGGCCAGCCACGCCAGACCCACCCCGCAGCCCGTACCGGTCTCCCCGACGAGGGTCCGCGCTCCGCCCGCCAGGACCTGCAGCAGACGGCCCTGTTCGGGGCGGCAGGAGTAGGGGAAGCCATGGGTACGGGCCGCGGCGAGGGCTCGTTCGACGAGCGGGGGGAGAGGGGATTCCCTGTCGTACGCGTCGGTTCCGGACATCGACATGGCCGTCATGATGCAGGGGTATGGGCCACCGTCTCCACCACGTCCGCCACCACACAGCTGACGTTGTCCGGGCCGCCCGCGGTGTTCGCCGCGTCGACCAGACAGTGGACGGCCGTGTCGGGGGCGGGGGCGGTGGTGAGCAGGTCGCGGATGGTGGTGTCGGGGACGACGCCCGAGAGGCCGTCGGAGCACAGCAGATAGCGGTCGCCGGGTTCCGCGTCGTGCAGTTTCAGGTCCGGGAGGCCGGTGGTGAGGGCCTTGAGGAGCAGGGCCCGCTGGGGATGGGTGACGGCCTCCTCCACCGTCAGCCGGCCCTCGTCGATCAGCGACTGGACCACCGTGTGGTCGTGGGTGACACGGAAGAGGGCGCCGCCGCGAAGGAGATACGCGCGGGAGTCGCCGATGTGCACCAGGGCGAGGCGGGAGCCGGTCCACAGCAGGGCGGTCAGGGTCGTGCCGTTCTCGGCGGTCCCCGCGGCGACGTCCCGTACCGCCTCGGTCGCCCCGTGCACGGCGTCCGCCAGCAGGTTGAGGACGTTGCCGGCGCGGAGGTCGGCGGTGTCCAGGAACCGCAGTGCCGCCACGGCCGCGCTGCTGGCGGGGGCGCCCGCCGGGCCGTATCCGTCGGCGACCGCGAGCAGGCGGGCGCCCGCGTGGGCGGTGTCCTGGTTGACGGGGCGGACCAGGCCCGGGTCCGAGTGGGCGGAGTACCGCAGTTCGAGCACGGTGGTGTCCTTCCTCGGCGTCGCCGCCAGCTCGTCGACGAGGAACGCGGCGAGATCCCGCCGTACGGCCGTCTCCGCCTCGACCTGCGCCCAGTACGCGCGGATCTCGTCGGCGGCGGCAGCAGGCGGGAGCGCGCACACCGTACGGATCCGGGCCAGCGGCATGCCCAGCCGCCGCAGCCACGCCACCAGCCGGGCCTGCTCGAGCTGGGCCGGCGTGTAGTAGCGGTAGCCCGTCGCCGCGTCGACGCGGGCCGGACGCAGCAGCTCCAGCTCGTCATAGAGCCGCAACGCCTTCGGCGACAGACGGCACACCCGCGCAAAGGCCCCGATCGTCAGCCACTCCATACGGCCTCCTCATGTTCCTCGCTCCTGATGGTGGGGCTTCACCCAGGGGGAAGGTAAAGCGGTTGCCGCGGTTGCTTCCGCGGCGGATAGCCTGCCGGTCGAGCCGTATGGGAAAGGAATCCGCCGTGCCCCGAATAGCCCTCGTCACCTACGACCCCCGACCGGAACCCAGCAGGGACGCCGACCTCCCTCTGCTGGTGGCCGCGCTGCGCGAGGCCGGGGCCGAGGCGGAGGCCGTGTTCTGGGACGACGGTGACGTCGACTGGGCCGGGTACGACCTGGCCGTCATCCGGTCCACCTGGGACTACAGCTGGCGGGCGGCCGAGTTCGTGACGTGGGCGGAGCGGTGCGCCAAGGTGACGCGGCTCGCCAACCCGGCGGAGGTCGTGCGCTGGAACACCGACAAGCGGTACCTCGGGGAGCTCGCGGAGGCCGGGGTGCCGGTGGTGCCGACCCGGTATCTCGCGCCCGGCGACCCGGCCGACCTGCCCCGCGACCACGAGTACGTCGTCAAGCCCACGTCCGGGGCGGGCGCACGGTATGCCGCCCGGTACACGCCCGAGCAGCACGACAGTGCCGTACGACAGCTGGAGCGCATGCACGCCGAGGGGCTGACCGCGATGGTGCAGCCGTACATGCGGGGCATCGACGCGGGCGGTGAGCGGGCGCTGCAGTTCTTCGGGGGCCGGCTGCTGCACGCCAGCCGCAAGCGGGCGGTCCTCGCTCCCGGTACGGCCTTCGACGCGGCCAAGGTCGCCCACCCGGGCCTGGAACCCTGGACGCCGACTCCGGCCGAACTCGAGGTCGCCGAGCGCGCCCTGGCCGCCGTACCGGATGCGCCGGAACTGCTGTACGCGCGCGTGGACCTCGTCGACGGGGAGGACGGGCGGCCGCGGGTGATGGAACTGGAACTGGTCGAACCGAACCTGTTCCTGTTCCTGCATCCGGAGTCGCTGCGGCCGGTGGTGGAGACGGTGCTTGCGGCTGCCGGTCGCTAGCGCGGGCCCCGGACGCCGAGCGGGCGAGTCACAGGTGGGCAGCGACCCTGAACGTCTCGATGAAAAGCTCACGGCGCGCTGAATGGGCTGCGAGTGGCGTTCCCTTTCCCGCGCGCCAACGCCAATAGGCCGCGGCGGAAACGGCGGTGTACGCCTCCGACGCGTCGGCGCCGAGCGTCCGCTGGATGTTCCGGGTCAGTTCGCCGAACGCGGTCGCCGCCCCCTCCCGGTCTCCGGCCTCTCCACGCCCGCAGGCGAGCTCGTGGCGCAGCCCCAGGTACTGCGGACCCGCCTCCAGGGCCCGGCGCAGACTTTCCGTCAGCCTCGCGTACACGAGGGCGGCCGCGGCGATGTCACCCGCCTCCATGCGCCACATCAAGACGCCGCGTAGGACGGAGAGTGTGTGGGGACTGTCGGCACCCTCCGTGAGCAAGAGGGAGGAGACCACATGGGTGAGCTCGTCCGCGGCGGCTGCGGGATCCCCCGTGTGTCCCTTGTGGTGGGCGCGCCCCGTCCTGACATCGAGGACGGCCGGGTCATGGGGACCCAGATGTCGCGTCACGTTCTCGAGCAACTGGTCGTGCGCGGCGAGAGCCGCTTCGCGGTCGCCCGCGATCCAGCTCCAGCGGGCAATCTCGACCAGCGTAGAGCGGATGCGATCGTGGTCGTCGCGCAGGATCCGCCTTTGGTCCTCCAGCAATTCGGCGTATGCGGCGACGGCCCCGACAGGATCGCCGGCCCGCCCTCGCCAGAGGCCGAGTCGGGCGCGAGCCACCAGCGTGTCCGGGTGGTCCGCGCCGAATACGCGTTCCGCGTCCGCCGCGACGAAGGCGAACTCGGCGGCCGCTCCTGACGCGTCCCCCGACCACCCTTTCCACAGGGCCAGATTGCTTCTGCTGGTGACCGTGTCGGGGTGTCCTTCCCCGAGAACCCGCCTGCGGTGCTCCAGCAATTCGGTGAGAGCCTCGACGGCACCGGCCGCATCCCCCGCCTGTCCCCGGCAGAAGGCGTGGTTGCCCCTGGTGGCGAGAGTCATCGGGTGATCGTCCCCCAGGACCCTCCTGCGGTGCTCCAGCAGTTCGGCGAAGGCCTCTACCGCCCCGGTCACGTCGCCCGACTCTCCCAGGAAGTAGGCGTAGTTGTTCCAGGTGGTCAAGGTATGAGGATGGTCGGTCCCCAGCGTCTCTCGCTGGATCTCCAGCAGTTCGGCGGATGCCTCGACAGCACTGGCCGCGTCTCCCGACCTTCCGCGGAAAGCCGCGAGGTTCCCCCGCAGCTGGAAGGTCTCGGGACTGTCCGCGCCGAGCACCTCCGCCACGTCCTTGAGGATCTCGGTCAACTCGTCGGCTGCCTGCGCCCACTCCCCCGACCGCCCCCGCCACATCGCCCTGTTGGAACGGGCGATCAGGACGTTCCTGTCCCGTGCGCCTAGCACTCGGCCCGCGTCCTGTACCAGTTCTGCGCAGACGGCGGCCGCCCCGACGGTGTCCCCCGACTCCCCCAGGCAGTTCGCGAACGTCCCAAGCGCCGCCAGGGTGATCCGGTGATCCGGGCCGAGTCGCGACCGGGCCGTCTCCGCCAGCCGCCGCCAGTGGTCCCGGGCCGCGATCACCTGGCCCGCCTCCAGGAGGCTGTACCCCATCACGGACAGCACCGGGTGCTTCTCCGGTTCCCACAGCGCGTCGGGGAAGTGCTCGTACAGAACGGCGGCGTTCGCACGCAGGGAGCCGATGAGGTCCGTGTCACGTTCGGTGTCGGGCCAGGCTGCGACGAGAGCGTCGGCCGCAGTCCGGCCGCAGTGGCGCCGGCTCCCCGCGCTGAAGCGCTCCTGGACCGCGCGCTGGACGAGCCGGTGGACACGAACCGCTCGGTGCGCCACCTGAGGGTTGTGCTCGACGAGGCTGAACTGATGCAGATTCCACAGGGCGTCCGTGGCGTCGTCGGCCGTCGGCTCGGCATCGGACGAGGGGTGTGCGTGGTACACGCCGCCATGAGCGAGATGGGCGCGAGCGGGGGCCGATGTGATCACGGCGGCTGGGATCCCGTTGGGGTCGAGGACGGACAGCAGCTGGAGCAGCGGGCGCGCCAGGCCTTGGGGAGGCAGTTGATCGGCCAGGTCGATGGACAGGTCCCAGGCCGCAGCCACGGTCAGGTCCTGTTCGTCCGGAAGGCCGATGCGCGGCGGCAGCAGGTCCTTCAGGGTTCTCGCGTGGTCGGCCAGGCGTCTGCGGTACGCCGCGCAGTCCAGCTGCCTATTGACCATGTAGGGCACGGTTTGGGAGAGGGCCAGAGGCAGTCGGCCGAGGTCCTCCGCCAGACCCTCGACCTGTACCGGCTCTGCGTTTCGACCGTGGGCTTCCAGCTTCGCGGTCAGGTACGCGACGGCCTCCTCGCGGCTGAACCGGTCGACCTCGACACGCCGGCGCCCGGGCCCCAGGAGGGCCGCGTCCCGGTTCCGCGTGGTGATCACGGTCTGCCCATGAGGGGAGGGCGGAGGCAGCAGCCCACGTACGGCTTCGGCGTGCGGCACGTCGTCCAAGACGATCAGCCAGCGCGCCCCGGGAACGGGGGAGCCGGACCTGCTTCCCGGGGGAATCGCGAGCCAGTTCAGGAACGTGTGCGCGGCCTGGGGATCGTCCTCCCCGACTCCAAGGAGCTGAACGGCCGCGCTCGTGTACGCGTCGACGACTGCCGCCCTCGACGCCGCCGTGGCCCACAGCAGCACATCCACCCGTTTCGCCGCCAAGGCCGAACGGGCGTGACAGGCTGCCAGTTGGGTCTTTCCGACACCGCCCATACCGGTCACGAGTTCGCAGGGCGCTGAGGTGCCGTCCGCCGCCGCGGTCTCCAACGTCCGGCGCAGATGTGGCCGATCCTGGTAGCACTCCGCTGCGGGCGGGACCGGCCCCAGGACCCTGCATACCGGCCGGGAGCCGCCTCGGCCGGCGTTCGTCCGCCTGTGCTGCCGGGCCGCCCTGCGCCGGGCTTCCCACCAAGCGGTCGGGTACGTCCGGTGCTCCCCGCGGACCAGCTTCCCCAGGACCGTCACCAGAGCGTCCAGAGACTGCCGATGCTTGTCCGAGGGAATCGACGCACCGTTCACCCATTCATGCAGGACGGACTGCGCCACGCCCACCCGGCGGGCGAGCGCCTCGTACTGCGGCGAGCCCGCGGCCACATAGAGGCCACGCAAGTCGTCCCCGAAGCCCCGAACGGGGTCCCCCTGCCCCTCCGTCATGCCGTGACCGCCCCGTCCGCCGTTCTTCCGGTCCGAATGAACACCGAACAACCTCCGTACCTGGACTGACCAGCGTAAACGGACGTCCGCCAGTGCGGGCCCGCTCCACAGAACCGCCACGGGCCTGAGGACATGGGCGCAGACCAGCTCACCCGGCCACCCGGCCGGCTCGACGGAAGGCGGCGACGATGCTCGCTACGCTCCACGGTGTCGATGGCACACTCCTGCCCGTCACGATCAGCGGTGCGCTCTATGTAGGCACCATCGCAACCGTGGCTCTCACGGCCGTGCTGGCGCGCAGCCCGGGCAGGCGTCGGGACGCCCGTGAAGCGCTGAAGGTACTGCTGTGCCGTCGTGGCGGCAGTCAGTAGCCGATGGCTGGTAGCCGGTCGGCGATGGCGGGTGAGCGGTGGCGGGCCCGGTCGCCGGAGCTCGTCGGCGGTCTACTGGTCCGTCGGGTCCGGCTCCCAGTCCAGCAGCCGTACCTTCGCCACCGTGCGGACATGGCGGCGCATCGCCGAGGCCGCCTGGCCCGGGCGCTGGAGGGTGATCGCGTCGAGGATCGCGCGGTGCTGGGCGAGGGAACGCTCGGGGCGGTGCGGCTGGCGCAGGGACTCGGTGCGGCTCTCGGCGATCTGGTCGGCGATGGAGCGCATGAACTCCGCGAGCAGGCTGCTGTGCGCGGCTGCCGTCACTGCCGCGTGGAACAGCCGGTCGCCCTCGATGCCGTGGCCGCCGTCCTCGATCTCCCCGGCCATCCTGGCGAGGGCCATGCGCATGGCGACCAGGTCCTCGTCCGTGCGGCGTTCGGCGGCCAGTTCGGCGAGTTTGGTCTCCAGGGCCTCGCGGGCGTCGAGGACGTCGGGCAGGCGCCGGCGCCGCTCGACCATCTTCTCGACGGGCTCGACGTCGAGGCTGTCCCGGACGAGATACGTCCCGCCGCCGTGCCGTGCCTCGACCAGCCCCTGGACCTCCAGCACGACGATCGCCTGCTTCACGGAGGCCCGGCTGACGCCGAGGCGGGTGGCCAGGTCGCGCTCGGGCGGGAGCCGGTCGCCGGCCCGCAGCCCGCCCTCGGCGACGTACTGGCGCAGCCGGTCGAGCACCTGCTCGTAGAGCCGCGGCTTGGTCATGGGGCGCAGGGCGTCGGTCACGGGTCCCCCTCTCGTTTCGTCGGGAGAGTAACACCCGAGTAACACCCCATAGGTGGCCAATTGGTCAAGTGGCTGAGCCAATT
This sequence comes from Streptomyces sp. NPDC050759, assembly GCF_044456945.1. Classification (NCBI taxonomy): domain Bacteria; kingdom Bacillati; phylum Actinomycetota; class Actinomycetes; order Kitasatosporales; family Streptomycetaceae; genus Streptomyces; species Streptomyces sp. NPDC050759. The sequence continues at coordinate 580,540 of NZ_JBITGI010000001.1, forward strand.
TTGCGCGCCCCCTTGACGGACCGCGCGGTCCGCACCACGCTAACCAGCCATCCCCCATGTGGCCGAGTGGCTCAGCCAATTGTCCAATTGTCCACTGAGCCAGTTGGCCACCCCACCGCTCCGGGGCCCAACGACGGGAGCCCGTATGTCCCCAGAACTCATCTCGATCCTCGTCCTGGTCGTGGTGTTCGTCATCGCCACCACCCGTTCCGTCAACATGGGCGCCCTCGCCTTCGCCGCGGCATTCGCCGTGGGCGAGCTCGTCGCCGATCTCGACGCGGACGGCATCTTCGCCGGCTTCCCCGGCGACCTGTTCGTCGTCCTCGTCGGCGTGACGTACCTGTTTGCGATCGCGCGGGCCAACGGCACCACGGACTGGCTGGTCCACGCGTCCATCCGGCTCGTGCGCGGGCGGGTGGCGCTGATCCCGTGGGTGATGTTCGCGATCACCGGCGCGCTGACGGCGATCGGCGCGGTCAGCCCGGCCGCGGTCGCGATCGTCGCGCCGATCGCGCTGAGCTTCGCCGCGCGGTACGGGATCAGCCCGTTGCTGATGGGCGCGATGGTCGTGCACGGCGCCCAGGGCGGCGGTTTCTCACCGATCAGCATCTACGGCACGATCGTCAACGGCATCGTCGAGCGCGAGCACCTCCCGGGCAACGAGGTGTTCCTCTTCCTGGCCTCGCTCATCGTCAACCTCGTCATCGCGGGCGTGATGTTCGTGCTGTTCGGCGGGCTGAAGCTGTGGGCGCAGGGTGCGGTCCCGTTGGACGAGGCCACCGGGGCCGGGGGTGCTCCCGACAAGCGGGACGCCCCGGACGACGGCACCGGCGCCGCGCCCTCCCCCGGTGCCGGCACCTCCTCCGGTGCCGCCCCCGGCGGCGGCACCGGTCCCGCCACCGCCACCGCCGTGGCCACCCGCACCGAGACCCCCGGCACCACCCGTCTCACCCCCGCCCGGATCGCCACCCTCACCGCTCTGGTCGCCCTCGTCGTCGCCGTCCTCGCCTTCGACCTCGACGCCGGGCTCACCTCCATCACCCTCGCGGTGATCCTGAGCGCCGCCTGGCCGGAGGACAGCCGCAAGGCGGTCGGGCAGATCGCCTGGTCCACGGTGCTGCTGATCTGCGGTGTCCTCACCTACGTCGGCGTGCTGGAGGAGATCGGCACGATCAAGTGGGCCGGGGAGGGCGTCGGCGGCATCGGCGTCCCGCTGCTGGCCGCCGTGCTGCTGTGCTACATCGGCGCGATCGTCTCCGCGTTCGCCTCGTCCGTGGGGATCATGGGTGCGCTGATCCCGCTGGCGGTGCCGTTCCTCGCGCAGGGCGAGATCGGGGCGGTCGGGATGGTGGCGGCGCTGGCGGTCTCGGCGACGGTCGTGGACGTCAGCCCGTTCTCGACGAACGGCGCGCTGGTGCTGGCCGCGGCACCGGACGTGGACCGCGAGCGTTTCTTCCGGCAGTTGATGATCTACGGAGGCATCGTGGTGGCGGTGGTACCCGCGGTGGTGTGGCTGGTGTTGGTGGTTCCGGGCTTCGGGTAGGACCGACAGGCGACGACATGTTTGGAGTTGTGAAGCGTGACCTCTCTCTTCCCGGCCCTCAGGGGCGCCACGGCGGACCGTCCCGCCCTGCGGTTCGGCGACCGCTCACTCACCTACGGGCAACTCGCGGCAGCGTCCGGCGCCCTGGCGGGCCGTCTCGCGCGGTACGACCGCGTGGCCGTCTGGGCGACCGCGGAACTGGAGACCGCGGTGGCCGTGGTGGCGGCGCTGGAGGCCGGTGTCGCCGCGGTGCCGCTCAACCCGAAGTCCGGGGAGAAGGAGCTCGGGCACATCCTGAACGACAGCAGGCCGGGCCTGCTGCTCGCCGCGCCTGGCACCGAACTTCCGGCAGCCGTCGGTGACTTGGAGCGCGTCGACATCGACGTGCGCGCCACCGGCGGCACCGTCCCCGACAGTGCGGCGCAGGACGGCGACCCCGCCCTGGTCGTCTACACCTCCGGCACCACGGGCCCGCCGAAGGGCGCCGTGCTCCCCCGCCGGGCCGTCGCCACCACGCTGGACGCCCTCGCCGACGCCTGGCAGTGGACGTCGGACGACATCCTCGTGCACGGCCTGCCCCTCTTCCATGTGCACGGCCTGGTCCTCGGCATCCTCGGCCCGCTCCGCCGCGGCGGCTCGGTCCGTCACCTCGGCCGGTTCAGCACGGAGGGGGTGGCCCGCGAGCTGAACGCCGGCGCGACCATGCTCTTCGGCGTCCCGACGATGTACCACCGCATCGCCGAAACCCTGGCGCAGGACCCCGAGTTGGTGAAGGCACTGGCCGGGGCCCGGCTGCTCGTCTCCGGTTCGGCGGCGCTCCCCGTGCACGACCACGAGCGCATCACGGCCACGACCGGCCGACGGGTCATCGAGCGCTACGGCATGACGGAGACCCTGATGAACACCAGCGTGCGCGCGGACGGCGAGCCGCGCGCCGGGACCGTGGGGGTGCCGCTGCCGGGCGTGGAACTGCGGCTGGTGGAGGAGGACGGGTCGCCGATCACGTCGTACGACGGCGAGACGGTCGGCGAGATCCAGGTGCGCGGGCCGAACCTCTTCACCGAGTACCTCAACCGGCCGGACGCGACGGCGGCGGCGTTCGCGGCGGACGGCTGGTTCCGCACCGGGGACATGGCGGTGCGGGACGCGGACGGATACGTCCGGATCGTCGGCCGGAAGGCCACCGACCTGATCAAGAGCGGGGGGTACAAGATCGGGGCGGGCGAGATCGAGAACGCACTGCTGGAGCACCCGGGGGTGCGGGAGGCCGCCGTGACCGGGGAGCCGGACCCGGATCTGGGCGAGCGGATCGTGGCGTGGATCGTCCCGGACGATCCCCAGTCCCCGCCCGCTCTGGGCGAGTTGGCGGACCACGTGGCCGCCCGTCTCGCCCCCCACAAGCGCCCGCGGGTCGTCCACCACCTCACCGCCCTCCCCCGCAACGACATGGGGAAGATCATGAAGCGGGCGCTGCATGACTGAACGGCCGTCAGCGCGCGAGGTCGTGGCCCTGGTGTCCGACGACTTCTCCGAAATCCCGTACCCCGAACGGCAGTCGAAGCCCGACGGCCCCCTCGCCTGGCAGGGTTACGACGCCTCGCGCGCCCGTGCCGCCGAACGCACCGGCGAGCAGGAGTCGGTCATCTGCGGCACCGCGCGCGTCGAGGGCACCCGAGCCGTCCTGATCGCCTTCGAGTTCGGCTTCCTCGGCGGCTCGCTGGGCGAACGCACCGGCGACCGTCTGGAGGCGGCGTACACGTACGCCCGCGCACACCGGCTTCCTGTCGTCCCGTTGGTGGCCACGGGCGGCAGCCGGATGCAGGAGGGCATGCTCGCCCTGACCCAACTCCAGCGCGTGGCCCGCGAGTCGGCCCTCACCCGGGAGGCCGGTCTCGCGCAGATCGCCGTCCTGCGCGACCCCACCACGGGCGGCGGCTGGGCCACTCTGGGCGCCGGCGCGGACGTGATCCTCGCCCTCCCTGGCGCCCAGGTCGGCTTCGCGGGCTCCCGGGTCCGCCCCCCGGACGCCGACCCGTCGGCGTACACGGCGGAGGCCCAGGTGGCGGCGGGCGCGGCGGACGCGGTCGTACGACCGGAGGAGCTGCGGCGGACGCTGGGGAGGTGGCTGCGGTTGCTGGCGAGGCCGTCGGACAGCGCCGCCGACGCGACGGCGGACGGTCGCACCCCCGAGGCCCACCCCGCACGACGTACCGAACCCGCCCCCGTCCCGCCCCCTCTCGGCGCCACCGCCCTCCCCGCCACCGGGTGGGACGCGGTCCGGCGTGCCCGTAGCGCGGAGCGCCCTCGCGCGGGCGCCTACCTGGACGCCTACTTCACTCACCGCGTGGCCATCTCGGGGGATCGCTGCGGCGGCGCCGACCCGGGCATGGTGTGCGGGTTCGGCGAGCACGAGGGGCGCACCATCGCCTACGCCGCCCAGACCGGCACGGCGACCCGCCCCGCCGGCTACCGCACCGCCACCCGCCTGATCCGCCTCGCGGAGCGGCTGGGCATCCCGGTGCTCACCCTGGTGGACACCCCGGGCGCGGCCAACGACGCGGAGGCCGAACGCCAGGGCGCGGGCGCGGCCATCGCCGACCTGTTCACCACGGTCGCCTCCGCCCGCGTCCCGATCACCACCCTCCTCATCGGTGAGGGCGGGTCAGGCGGCGCCCTGGCGCTGGCGGCACCCGGCGCCACGTACGCCACCCCGGACAGCTATTTCTCCGTGATCGCCCCCGAACTGGCGGCGGCGATCCTCAAGCGACCGCGGGCGGAGGTCGAGGCGACGGCGGACCAACTGCGGATCCGGCCGCAGGACTTGGTGGAGCTCGGGGTGATCGCCCACCCCGAGCGGGGAACACTGCCGTAGGCCGCCCGCGGACCCCTTGACCCTGAATCACGAGACTTTACAAAACGCTCACATCGGGCATAAACCACAAAACCGCCCATTTAGCCGCACCCCACCCGGCCCCTCAATAAAGGCCCCTCCTCCCCCACCGCCGCACAATGCCACTAAGCCCCGCCACCCGGCGCGGCCCACGGTCTGTGCTCTCGGGAGGACCTGCGATGACCGCCAGTCTGGAGCAGCTGCGCCGCTGCCACTTCGCCGTCGACCTGGGCGCGGCGAGGACGCGGGTGTACGTGAAGGGGGCCGGGCTGGTCGTCGACCAGCCGTCGGCCGCCGCCGTGAACACCCGCACCGGCGCGCTGATCGCGGTCGGTGAGTTCGCCGAGAAGATGACGGGCCGCACCCCCGACTACATCCGTGTCGTACGGCCCGTCTCCGGCGGCACCATCGTCGACATCGAGATGGCCCAGCGCATGCTGCGCCATCTGCTCGGCGACAGGATCCGCCGCAATCTGCGCCGCAAGCCCCGCCTGCGGGCCGCCGCCTGCACCCCGCACGACGCCGACCCGCTGGCCCGGCGCGCGGCGATCGAGACCCTCGTGGGACTCGGGGCGCGACGCGTGGAACTCGTGGACACCCTCATCGCCGCCGCCGTCGGCTGCGGGCTGCCCGTCGAGCGGCCCGAGGCGACCATGATCATGGTGTGCGGGGCCGCCGCCACCCAGGTCGCCGTGCTCTCGCTCGGGTCGATCGTGACCGCCGAGCGCATCCCGGTCGGCGGTGAGGCCGTCGATCACGCGATCGTGCAGCACCTGCGTCACGAGCACGAGCTGATGCTGCCCAGTCAGTCCGTACGACCGCTGCAGCTCGCCCTCTCCGGCAACGGCCTCACCCCGCAGGGCCCCGCCTCCACCGAGATCCACGGCCGGGACGTCGCCACCGGCCTCGCGCGTTCCGTGCGGGTCGACACCGCCGCCGTACGGGACGCGATCGAGACCCCGCTGACCGCCGTCCTGGACGGGATCGGCCGGGTACTGCGCAACTGCCCGCCCGACCTGGTGGCCGACCTCGCCGACCGCGGGATCATGATGGTCGGCGGTTCCGCCCTGCTCCCCGGGCTCGACCAGATGCTGCGGCAGGCGACCGGAATGCCGGTGCACATCGCCGAGCGGCCCGACGTCTGCGCCGTACAGGGACTGGGGTACATGCTGGAGGGCAGGATCGAGCCGCTGTCGCTCGACCCGCTGGCCACCTGAGGCACGGCAGGCGCCCGAAGCCGCCGCAGTCACCCCCGTGTGACCCGTGAGACCCCGTCAGACCATCTCGGGCACCAGCGCCGTGCCCTCGGGACGGAACCGCTCCAGCCGCCGTGGCGGCACGATGCTCGGCAGCAGCATCTCCCACATGAGGGTGGTCTCCTCGGTCAGGTCGGCCCGCCCGCTGAGGACCTGGGAGCTGAGCTGCAGCCCGGTCCAGGAGCCGACGATCAGCCGGGCCACCCGCCCGGGGTCGAGGTCCGCCTTGACGTCCCCGCGCCGCTGCGCCTGGACCAGGCACTCCCGGAAGAGCTCGATCCACCGGGTGTACGGCTCGCTGACGATGCCCGTCTTGGAGCTCTGGTCGATGACCAGGCGGATGCCGGCCCGCACCCGGACGTCCGCCACCAGCAGCCGGGCCATGGTGTGCACGATGTCGATGACGGTCTGCACCCCGGGCCTGCCCGTGTCCGTGACCGACTCCAGGGCGGAGAACTGCTCGTCGACGAGGGCCTGGGCGAGCTCCTCCTTCGAGCCGAAGTGGAAGTAGAGCGCGCCCTTCGTCACCCCGGCCTCCTTGACGATGTCCCCGAGAGACGTCCCGTGGTACCCCTCGGCGTCGAAGGCGCGGGCCGCCCCGTCGAGGATGGCCGACCGGGTGACCTCCGCGCGTTCCTGCCTGACCATGCGTCCAACCCCTGCCTGTGTCGCGACGAGCTCTCGGGATCAGTCTGCCTTCCCGGCTCATAAAAAAACCAACCGACTGGTACTTTTATCGATGGACCAGGGAACCACCCTGGAAAACGAGGGGAGTTCGCATGGCGGACAGGATCCGGGTGGGAGTCGTCGGCGCGCACGCCGAGCGGGGATGGGGTCGCCACATCCATCTCCCGGCACTCAGGGCGCTAAACGACTTTCAGGTCACGGCCGTTGCCGGTACGACCGCCGCGTCGGCGCGGGCCGCCGCCGAGGTGTGGGGCGCGCAGAAGTCGTACGACGACGCCCGGGCACTGATGGCCGACCCGGACGTCGACCTGGTCACCGTCGCCGTCCAACTCCCCTCCCGGGACGGTCTGGTGGAGGCGGCGATCGCCGCGGGCCGGCATGTCTACAGCGAGTGGCCGCTGGCCCCGGACGCGGCGGGCGCCGAGCGCTTCGAGTCGGCGGCGCGGGCGGCGGGCGTACGGCACGCGGTGGGGCTGCAGAGCCGGCACCACCCCGAAGTACGGCTGCTGCGGGAGGTGTTGACGCAGGGGCTGATCGGGGAGGTGCTGTCGGCGTCCCTGCTGTACTCGCTCGCGACGCCCGAGGTGTGGTCCACGCGGTACGCGGCGCTGTTCGACGAGACGAAACGCGTCAACCACCTCGCCGTGGTGGGTGGTCACTCGCTGGACATGTTCCAGTACGCCGTCGGGGACTTCGCCGAGATCTCGGCGACCCTGGCGACCCGGATCGACCGGATCACGATGGAGGAGACCGGCGAGGCGATCGAGGTGACCTCCCCGGACCAGATCGTGCTCGGCGGTCTGCTGGAGTCGGGCGCGGCGGCCTCGGCGCACTTCATGACGGGCGGCCCGCGCGGCGACGGCTTCCGGATCGAGGTGCACGGGCGGACGGGCCGGCTGGTCCTGGTGTCGTCGGACGACTCGCTGGTGGGCCCGCGTTTCACCCTGACCCACGCCCCGGCGGGCGGCTCCCCGGCCCGGCAGCTCACCGTCCCCGACGCACACCGCCCGCTGCTGGGCACCCCGTCCCCGGTCAGCAACGTCGCCCAGGTCTACACGGACCTGGCCCGCGCGATCCGCACGGGCGACGACTTCGGCCCGGACTTCACCACCGCCGTCCGGGTGCACCGGCTGCTGGACGCGGTCAGGTCCTCGGCCGCAAGCGGCCGTCGGGTGCGGCTGAGCTGAGGGGCTGGTCTGACGGGCTGAGCTGAGGGGACGTCGCCCGACGAGCCCGGTGTGAGCAGGTGCGCCCCTGTGTGCTCCCCGCCGGCGGCGTTACGGTGGAGTTCCGACGGCTGTGGGAGGCTCTCTCGTGACGAGCGGAACCGCGACGACCCGACAGGCCGGAACCGATTCCACCGCGACCGCACCGGCTTACACCTCCGTCACCCGGATCGGCGTGACGGGGCACCGCTCCATCCCGGGCTCCGTCTTACCCGGTGTGCGGGCGGAGATGCGCAGACACCTCAGCGGCGGCGCCCTGGAGGCCTTCACCTGCCTCGCGGCCGGCGCCGACCAGCTGTTCGCGGACATCGCCCTGGACGGCGGCGTCCCGGTGACGGCGGTGATCCCGGGCATGGACTACGAGGCCCACCTCGACGACGAGGCGGCGCGCGCCGGATACCGCAGGATCCTGCGCGCCTGCGCGAACCGGGTGGATCTGCCGCGCGAGCCGACGCACGAGGAGGCGTACTTCACGGCGGGCCGCTGGATCGTCGACCACTGCGACCGCCTGATCGCCGTCTGGGACGGCCGCCCGGCCCGGGGACCGGGAGGCACCGGCGATGTGGTCGCCTACGCGCGGAGGACGGGGGTGCCGGTGACCGTACTGTGGGAGCCGGACGTGCGCCGCGCGCCATGACAGCCGCCTGGTGACCGGCGGCGCCGAGCGTGCGGGGCCGGGGGCGGCTGCCGGCGGTGGCGCCGGGGACCGGGACCGCCGTACGAGAACAGGGGCGGGCGCGCGTCGAGCAGCAGGCCGAGACCGCCGGGCCGGGTCCGTCAGCCGCCGAACCTGCCGAGCCAGTCGGAGTGCTGCGGCGACACCAGCCGCTCCGCCTCCGCCACCGCGAGGGCCCACCGGTCCTCGGTCACGGTCGTGCTCATCTCGACCCGCAGGGTCTCCAGATCCTGCTCGACGAGCGAGTGCGCGTAGGTCAGCGGCCGGTGCCGGCGCACCTCCTGCCAGGCGACCCCGGCCGCCGCGGAAGCGCTGAGCACCCCGGTCAGGTCCCAGGCGCCGAGCATCCCGGCCGCCCTGAGCACGGCCGCGAGCAGGGCCAGGAAAGTCAGTACGGCGGTCACGGACGACCACTGCACGGAGGCGCGGTGGCTCTGCGCCGCGCGGCGCCGGTACCAGGCCTGCTGCTCCAGGAGCCGCTCGCGCAGATAGAGGTCCCGCCGTACCTCGATCGTCTTCGCGCGTACGGCCCGCATCCTCGGCGTGATCTGGCCCGCGCCGCGGGCGGCGGGGCCGTTCCTCAGGTCCACCCAGCCGACCTTGCGCATCTCCCGCAGGCGTTCCTCCAGCCGTTCCGCGAACAGTGCGTCCGGGTTGGGCGCTTGGGAGTGGAAGACTCCTCCGTGCACCATGTACTGCCAGGCCAGGGACTTCAGCAGTTCGGCGACCGCTCGGTGGGCCTGCCACTGCGCGCGGGCGCGGCGGCGTGCGATGTGCAGGCCGATGGCGATGGTCAGGCCGTACAGCACCGCCGCGAGGATCGCCGGGACGTGGCTGTCCAGGCCCTGGCCCAGCATCGCCACCGTGGTGGCGGCCAGCAGAACGGTCAGCTGCCGGCGCACGGCGCGGAAGGATTCGCTCTGATGAGAGATCGCGGTCTGGTCACTCACGCGAAAGAGCGGGGGCAGATCTTCCACGCTCAAGGTCATGCTGGGACCCGGTGCAGCAGGTCTCATGGACACCACCCCCGATGTCGGACTCCCCCGGAAACCGAGTATGGGTGTGATTGCCCTGCCAGGCCACGCCGCAGAGGCTGTCTCTTGAGGCAAGGCCGCTCTCACGACGGCGCGCCCGCCACCGGTTCCCACGTCCGAACCCCTCGCGTCGGTCCGGGAGTTGCGCCGCCTCGGCCGCCGGGCCCGGCGTGCGGGGCTCCGGCGGAGCGGCCGGCCACCGTGACCCGGTCGAGTCCGAGGGCGTCGGCCACATCGGCCACATCCTGGGCCACGTCCGCCACCCGGCGGCGCGGCATACGGTCCGGGCGCCTTCGTACGGTCCGAACCGCCGTACCCCGGGCGGTCGTAGCTGATGAGGCGGGCTCCGCGCTGGTGGAGGAACATCGAGCGGGGTTTCGGCCCCACCCGGCTGCCGGGCATGCCGTGCGGGAGGAACACGGGGCGTCCGTGCGGATCCCCCGAGACCTCCACGCGTAACCGTCGTCCGTCCGCCGTACGCACAGGGGCGGGCACCGCCGCGCTCCCCCACCCGAGGCCTTGACCGGGCCACGCTGCCCGAACCTTGCCCACGCGGGGGCACGGCGACGAATGCGCAGGTCAAGCGGGACCGGGGCCGGGTGGACCCGGCGCAGTTCGGCACGGGCTCGTCAAGGGCTCAGAGGGCGAACCAGCAGCGGACCGTGGAGCCCTCCGGCCCGGTGTGCACCCGCACGAGGTCGGCGACGAGGTTGACGATGAGAAGGCCGCGGCCGCCGTGCTGGTCCCGCGAGGGCGGCCGGCGGCCGGCCAGCAGGTCGGTGAGGTGTCCCCGGTCGCGGACCTCGCACACCACGTGCCCGTCCTCGGCCCATACCCGCAGCAGGCCCGAACCGCCGCCGTGCACCACGCTGTTGGTGGTCAGCTCGGCCACGGCCAGCGCCAGGTCGTCGAGCCGTGGCCGCACGAGCCCGCACCGCGCGGCCGCGTCGGTGGCGAAGTGCCGGATCTCGCCGAGCACATCGGCGACGAAGGCGTGGGCCGGCACGTCGGGGGCCGGCGGCAGCGGGGCGTTGTAACGGGCGTGCACGGCCTCGAAGTCGTACCGTCCGCTCTCCTCCTCGCGTCCGGAGCCGGCGTCGACGACCACGGGGTGGGTGGCGTAGGCGTCGGCGACGGCCTGCGGGTCGAGGCGCCGGGTGTCGTAGGGGCACAGGATGGTGACCGGGCGGCCCTGGAAGGCCGCGTTGATCAGCGCCTCGTGCTGGACGCAGGCCGGGTACTCGGTGGCCGTGCGCCCGGCCCAGATCGGCTCACCGACGATCCGCACCCGGGTACCCGGCGGCTGGGCGTCGGCGAAGGCGCGCAGCACCCCCGGGATGATCCGGCCGGGGTTGCGCCCGGCCTCGCGCATGTCGAGGAACCGTACGGCCTCCCCGGTGCCGATCTCCGCCTTCAGCAACCGCAGGTTCTCGGTGGGAACGGCCACGGCCACCGGTTCCCCGGCGGCGAGCGCCTTGCGTACGAACGGCACCACACCGGCGAGGTACTCCCGCTCGTCGCGGTAGAAGAGCGCGGGATGCACGAACGGACCCGCGGTCTCGGCCACGGCGTTCACGACGTCTTCACCACGCTCCCGCCCGCCGGAAGGTGGCGCCGGGGCGTCTCGGGCCATCTGTCCACACCTGCTCTCCACTCTCCCGACCGGGCTGTCTTCCCTTCGATACGTCTCCCCGCCAGAAACGTCTCTCCGCCACTACCTGGACGAGAGCGCGTTTACCCCCGGGAGGCGCCTGTCACTCCCCGATGAGCCGGGTGTACTCCCGACAGCGGCCGGGTGTCCTCCCCACAGCGGCCGGGTGTCCTCCCCACAGGAGCCGGGTGTACTCCCCGACGCGCCGGGCAGGCGCATTCCAGCACCGCCGGGCCCCGCGCGACGCCACCCCCGGACCGGGCCGGGAGCCGGCGGCGATCGGTGACTCAACGTCGTGACGACTGTGGGGAGCAGCGAGGCGGACATGAGCTCAGCGGCACACACGTCGCTCGCAGGGCGATGGAACAACCTGACCATCGACACCGGCGTGGAGGGGGACAGGGCCGTGCTCGTCCTCCGCGGCGATCTGGTCCACGGCTGTGCGGACACCCTGGCCAGGGCCCTGGCGCGGCTGCCGGACGGCATCGGCCGGGTCGACCTGGACATGACCGGCGTCGTGTTCATGGACACGACGGGACTGCAGTTCCTGGAGGTCCTCGACACCTACGGCCGCCGCCGTCGGGTGCGGGTGACGGCGACCGGCTGGAACGGCCTGCCGCGCCGCGTCCTGGAGACGGCCGGTCTGGATCCCGACGATCCGCTGAACGGCCCGGGGACCCACCGCGAGCCGGTGCCCTCCGCGGTGGTCGTGGAGCGCGCGGAACAGCTGGACCTGCTGCGCACGGAGGTCGAGCAACTGCGCCGGGCGATCGTCACCCGCCCGGTCATCGACCAGGCGCGCGGGGTCCTGATGGCCGCCTATTCCTGCTCCTCGGACCAGGCGTGGCACGTCCTGCGGGAGGCTTCCCAGCTCTCCAACACCAAGCTGCGCAAGGTCGCCGCGGTGGTCACGGCAGAGGCCGGGGGCGCCGGCCCGCCGCCGTCGCCGGAGCTGCGGCGGGCGCTGCGGACGGCGATCGAACGTTGCCCGAACTGAGCGCCGAGGAACGGATCGACGAGCCGCCGTTCACGCGGACGGCGAGCCACGCGCCGGGATCGTGGCGTACCGCTGCCGGGCGTGGAGCCGCGGCTGGTGGAGGAGGACGGGGCGCCGATCACGTCGTACGACGGCGAGACGGTCGGCGAGACCGAGGTACGCCGGCGGAACCTGTTCGAGGCGGCCGGGGCTCACCCGGAACTGCGGCGAAGCGGTACGGCGCCGGAGTGGACGTCGATCGCCCGTGGACGGTCGTGGCGTCGAGGGACTGCCCGCACCGGTGTCAGTACGGCAGCAGCCGTCCCGACGGTGTCCTGCGGTCGATCTCGGGCTGCCGGGTGTCACGGGAGGACGAGGGCCGACGGCTGACGCGAACGCGGATCTGGCGGTTCATGGCGCCCTCCTGGGCCTGGTTTCCTGTTCCCCGACACGAACCAGCCTCGTCCCCGAGACCCGCCCGCACATCGTGCCCACGGAGGCACCTGCCCTGCCTCCCCGGGACGACCGCACCGCCTCCCACTACTCCCGGGGGAGGAGAACTACCCCTGAGAACGGCCGATCACGCCTTGTCCGGCAGGACGCGAAGGAACAAGGGCCCGCGCACGAGGCGCACACTGGAGGGACGCGGCGCCCGAAAGCCGGTTCGCGCGAGGGCGTGGCGAGGGAGCCCGGGCCGCCACGGACGCCAGGAGGAGCCATGCGCACAGGCACAGCTCCGGACCGGCCCGCGCCCCGAGCGGCACCGTGGCCCGGTGTCCGACGGTGGCTCGCGGCCGGACGACTGCTCGCTGTCGTACGGCAGTTCTCGGCCGTAGGGGCACACGTGCGCCCGCTTCTGCGCCCCCACCGGCGCCCCGCCCCCGTCGGCCCGTCACGCCCTGACGAGTTGCGGGCGCTCGTCGCGGTGCTGGACGAGGCGGTGGCCGCGCAGCGGCCGGCCGACGAGGCGGTGGCCGCGTGCGGCGAGCCCGGCCCGGTGTCCCGCGGTACGGCACGCGACTGCGGGCTGCAGAGCATCACCGTGCACCGGCTGCGCACCCGCCTCCAGGACCTGCGCACCACCGACCCGGACCTGGTGGCGGCACAGGCCCGCGCGGCCCGGCTGCTCGCCTACGACCTGTGGATGCTGCGCGCCTCGATGAACCTGGCCTTCACCGTCCGCCCCGTCGACCGCACCGAGGCGGCCCGTCTGCGCCTCAACGGCCTGGGCCGCCCCGCGGACGACCTGCGCCGCCTGCGCGACACCCTGCGCGCGGAGCTCCGGGACGGCTGGGGCCCGCTTCAGGACCGCTAGGGCCCGCTTTCGGCAACACCCGGTCAAGAGTTCCCAATGAACGCTTGTGAGCATGTGCGGCGGCGTCGATCATTGGCCGAATTCCGCCTGTACCGCCCATCCGCAGGAGCTCCCGGTGACCGCTGGCCCCATCACCTCAGAGCCGGCCGACGCGCCGCCGGCAGCCCGGTCGGAACGCCAGAAGCTGCGCAAGCACTTCGGCCGCTTCGACATCCTGTTCTTCCTGCTGTGCACCATCGTGGGCGTGGACACCATCGGCACCGTGGCCTCCTCCGGCGCGGAGGCGTTCACCTGGCTCCTCGTGCTGGCCGCCGTGTTCTTCGTGCCCTCCGCCCTGCTGACGGCCGAGCTCGGCGCCGCGTTCCCCGACGAGGGCGGCCCCTACATCTGGACCAGCCGCGCCTTCGGCCGCCTGGCCGGCGCGGTCAACAACTTCCTTTACTGGATCACCAATCCGGTCTGGCTCGGCGGCACCCTCTCCGTCTCCGCGGTCACCGCGTACACGACCTTCTTCAACGACGGCAAGGACCTGAGCACCCCGGCCTTCTACGTCTTCACCCTCGCCTTCGTCTGGATCGGGGTCCTCGCCGCGATCCTCTCCTTCGACGTCGGCAAGTGGATCCCCACCATCGGCGCGTGGAGCCGCTTCCTCCTGCTCGGCCTGTTCACCGCCACGGTCGGCGTCTACGGCGTCCGGCACGGCCTGCACGGATTCGGACTCGGCGACTTCTCCCCGACGTACGCGGGCTTCGTCGGCCTGGTGCCCGTCCTGATGTTCAACTACGTCGGCTTCGAACTGCCCAGCACCGCGGGCGACGAGATGACCGACGCCCAGAAGGACGTGCCGTACGCGGTCTTCCGCAGCGCCGCCCTCGCCGTACTCCTCTACGCCCTGCCGATCCTCGGCATCCTGCTCGTGCTGCCCGTCAAGGCCATCAGCGGTCTCGGCGGCTTCATCGACGCGATCCGCCAGGTCTTCACGGTCTACGGCGGCCATGTCGCCGGCGACGGCACCGCCACCCTCAGCGGCGCCGGAAGCGTGCTCGGGGACCTGGCCGCGATCCTGTTCATCCTCACCGTGCTGTCCTCGGGCGTGACCTGGGTGATGGGCTCCGACCGCGCCCTCGCCGTCTCCGGCTACGACGGCGCGGCCCCGCGCTTCCTCGGCGTCATCTCCAGCCGCTTCGGCACCCCGGTCCGCGTCAACGTCCTCAGCGGGCTGGTCTCCACGGCCGTCCTGGTCCTGGCCCACGAACTCACGAACGGCAGCGCGGCGAAGCTCTTCGGCGCGGTCCTGGGCCTGGCGATCTCCACCACCCTGGTCAGCTACCTGGGCATCTTCCCGGCGCTCGCGGTACTGCGCTGGAGGGCCCCAGAGGTCCCGCGCCCGTACAAGGCGCCCGCCCCGCTCGCCATCAGCATCGTCCTGACCCTGCTCGTCCTGTTCGCCTGCGTCCAGTTGGTCGCCCCGGGCGCCGGCGACGGGTGGTTCGGCCCGACCTACGCACCGGACGGCTGGAGCCACCACGAACGCGTCAAGTACCTCCTGACGGAGGCCCTTCCCCTGCTCGGATTCATCCTCCTCGGCGTCCTGTTCTGGGCGCTGGGCACGCCGACGCGCAGGGCGGAGGCCGAGGCGGCCGCCCGGGCGGGCAAGCTGCTCGGCTGACACCTGGTATCCGGAGACAGCGGTCACCGATCGGCCCGCGTCGCCCCTTGGCCGGAGGCGTGCGGCAGGCGCAGGGTGAAGACCGTCCGCGTGTGCGGGGTGCTGGTCACCGACACCTCGCCGCCGTGGGCCTCGGTGAGCTGGCGGACGATGGCCAGGCCCAGGCCGCTGCCGCCGGTCTGGCGGCTGCGGGACTTGTCGGCACGCCAGAAGCGGTCGAAGACGTGCGGCAGATCACCCGCGGCGATACCGGTGCCGGTGTCGGCGACCTCGATCACTGTCTGGTCGCCGGCACCGCGGCAGCTCAGGGTGACGGTGCCTCCGGGAGGGGTGTGCCGCAGGGCGTTGGACAGCAGGTTGCCGAGGGCCTGGCGCAGCCGCACCGGGTCGGCGTGGAGGGTGGGGGTGTCCTCGACGCGGGTGGTGAGCGTGACGCCGGCGGTTTCGGCCCGGCCGCGGTGGGCGGCGGCCACGTGGTCGAGGAGTTCCCGCAGACGCAGGGCTTCGGGGCGCAGCCGGAGCCGGCCCGCGTCGGCCTGTGCCAGGTGCTGGAGGTCGTCGACGATGTGCTGGAGCAGCAGGGCCTCCTCCAGCAGGGACGCGACGAACGCGTCGTCGGAGGTGGCCAGGCCGTCCTGGGCCGCTTCCAGCCAGCTGCGGATCGTACTGAGCGGGGTGCGCAGTTCATGGGCGACGTCGCTGACCATCGCCTTGCGCTGGCCCTCCACGCGCTCGCGGCGCTCCGCCAGGTCGTTGAAGGCGGCGGCCAGGTGACCGATCTCGTCGTTGGTGGTCACCGGTACCCGCAGATGCTGCCGGGTCGGGCGGCGGGCGGCGTCGGTCAGCGCCCGCAGCGGTCTGACCAGCCGGGTGCCCACGGTGACGGTGACGGCCACGGTCAGGACGAGTACGAGCGCGGCGGCTCCCGCGACCCGGACCGTGCCGGCCGACGAGAGGTCGAAGCCGGCCTCGGCCGCTCCGGCCGGAATGGCGACGAACAGCAGCGCGGGCGGGGCGACATAGGGGGCGAGCTGCTCGCGGCGGGCGGTGTCGATGCACCGTTGGACGGCGTCGTCGGCGCTTCCGTTCGGAGCGAAACTGAGCCCGATCGTCACGGGGTCCAGATGCTGGCGTGTCACGCAGCCGCCGACCAGGACGTTGAGCCGGTCGAGTGCCCGCTTCTCGGTGCTGGTGGGGCTGTCGAGCGTGTAGAGGGCGCACGTCTCGCTGATTTTCTGGCGGATGTCGTTGTCACCGGTGATGACGACGGAGGGCCTGCCGCTCGGCGCCTCGGAGACGCGGGCGGGGGAACCGACGACGTTGCGCAGGCAGGACTGCACCGTGCCCACGAGGTCCAGCAGTTCCCTGCGTTCGGCTGCGGGCAGTCGGTACGGGCCGACCGCTCGCGGGTCGATACCGTCCGCCTTGACGCCGGGCAGCAGTGCCGGGTCGGCCCGCAGGGGGTCGACGAGGGCCGAGGCTCTCGTGGGCAGCGCGGTGGTGGAACCGGATGCCGCGAGGGGACGGCGGTCCTGGGTGGTCAGGGTGATGTGGCGCCCGGTCCGCTCGGTCAGCCGGTTCAGGGTGGGCTGCACGGCCGACCAGTTGGTGTGGCCGGCGGCGTAGCCGACGAGCGTGTCGTAGATCTGGGCGTCGTCGGCGAGGACTTGTCCCTGCTCGTGCTGGATGGCGCTGGTGGTGGTGCGGGCGGCGAGCCAGGCGGTGGCCGCGACGGAGCACACGGCGATGGTGATCGACGCCGCCAGCAGCCGGACCAGCAGACTCCGCCGCAACGGCACCCTGCCCTCGGGTGTCGCCCCCGTCTCAGTGTCCATGGGTGCCGTCGGCGAGGCGGTAGCCGACTCCGAACACCGTCTGGAGGTAGACCGGACGCCGGGGAACGGGCTCGATCTTCTTGCGGAGGTTCAGGACGTGGACGTCGATGGTGCGTTCGGTGATGTAACGGTCGTCGCCCCGCGTCCGTGCCAGCAACTGACGCCGGGTGAAGACCCGTTCAGGTTCGGCGGCCATCGTCGCGAGGACGTCGAACTCACCCGGTGTGCAGGCCACGCGCCGGCCCTCGATCTCGACGACGCGGCGGACGGGGTCGAGAGCGAGGGCGCCGACCCGCAGCACGGGGTCGTCCGGCGCGGCGCCTGCTGCCCGGGTGCGCCGCAGCAGGGTGCGGATCCGGGCCATCAGCTCGCGGGGGCTGTAGGGCTTGGTCAGATAGTCGTCGGCGCCTAGGTCCAGGCCGAGCAGCAGGTCCTCCTCGGTGCTGCGGGCGGTCAGCATCAGCACCGGCAGGTCGCTCTCACGCCGTAGGACGCGGCACACGTCCAGGCCGTCGACGACCGGCATCATCACATCGAGGACCAGCAGGTCGGGCCGGTGGCGGCGCACCTCGTCGAGGGCCGCGCGCCCGTCATGGACGAGCAGGGCGGTGTAGCCCTCCCGCTCCAGGTAACGGCGGATCACCTCGGCCTGTTTGGTGTCGTCCTCGGCCACCAGGACACGGGCGCTCATGGGGGTCAGATTAGGTGCGGCGAGATCGGCCGAGACGGCTTTCTGACGGCGCCCTGACAGAATCTTCATATCGGCGGCCCATCGTCTGCGCCATGTTGAACCTCTTCACTCGAGCCGCGGTGTTCACCTCCGTCGGCACGGTCGGTCTGGTCGTCCTCACCGCGTGCGGGGGCGGCGGCACAGGCGGCGACGCGGACAAGGACCTTCAGGGCGAGGTCGCCTCGCTCACCACCCCGGCGGCGGGCGGTGGTTCGGCGAGTCCGAGCGCCGATCCCGACGCGGGCCGCCCGCAGATCCGGCTGGACAGCACCCAGGACGAGATCAACCGCCTCTTCGAGGCCTGGACCGCCTGTCTGGAGGAGCACGGGGCGGAGAAGAAGTACAAGACCGACCCTAATTCCCCCGGCGTGAAGGCCTGCAAGGGGAAGGAGCCGCTCGATCCGCCGGAGCTGGACCCGGCCAAGAACCCGGACTACGACGACGACGTACGGATCATGGTGAAGTGCATGAACGAGCACGGCATCAAGAGTGTGGTCATGGAGGAAGGCTGGGGCCTGGAAGACGGAGCCGGCCTGAACGCTCCCGGCTACACGGAATCCCTGACCACCTGCCAGGTGAAGGCGTTCGGTGGAGACGAGTAACGACACCGGAGCAGCGCGTCCGCCGGGCAGACGGCGGGTGGTCATCGGGGCCGTGGCACTGGCGGTCGTCATGGCGAGCGCGTTGACCGTGACCGCGTGGGAGAACCGCGACGGCAAGCCGGACACCGCGGGCGGCGCCACGGTGCGGGTCGCGACCGCCGTCGTGACCAGAGGCGACCTGTCCAACGCCCAGACCCTGGACGGGACCCTCGGCTACGGCAGGACGACCACGGTGAAGGGCGGCAAGGCGGGCCTGATCACCTGGCTGCCGACGGCGGGCAGAACGGTGCGGCGGGGCGACCCGCTGTACCGGGTGGACGACGTTCCGGTGCCGGTCTTCTACGGCGGCACGCCGCTGTACCGGACCCTGGAGACCGAGGGCACCACCGGCCCGGACGTGCGGACGGTGGCCGACAACCTCAGGAAACTCGGCTACGACATCGGCGCGCAGCCGCCGGTGGGCACCTGGATCACCCCGCGACCGGCCACGCCGGACGACAGCGGGAACCGGCCGAGCACCACACCTGAGGCCGGCCCTTCCCCCTCCACCCCCACGTCCCCGCCTCTGAGAGCGCCCGTCCGGGTCGGGCGCGGCGACGGGGTGCTGACCGCCGGCCTCGTCGCCGCCGTCAAGCGGTGGCAGACCGCGGCAGGCATGCCGCCCACCGGCGTTCTGGGCGTCGGCGACGTCTCGGTGCAGTCCGGTGCCGTACGGGTCGACGGCGTGCAGGCGCAGCTCGCCGACGCGGCCGACACGCCCCTGATGACGGTCACGTCCACCGTCAAGTCGGTGACCGTCGAGGTGGATCCGTCCGCGGCGGGCTCGATGCGACGGGGCGACCGGGTGACGGTGAGCCTGCCCGACGGCTCCACGGCACAGGGCACCATCACCGCCGTCGGCACCGCCGTCCGGCTCGGCGACGCGTCGGCCGGCGACGGTGACGGCGGGCAGCCCCGGCTGACCGTCGGCATCGCGCTGCGCGACTCCGCGGTGGTGCGCGGACTGAACTCGGCCCCGGTGCGGGTGCGGTTCACCTCGGAGACCCGCAAGGGCGTGCTCACCGTGCCCGTCGGCGCCCTGCTGGCGCTGCGCGAGGGGGGCTATGCGGTCCAGTTGCCGGGCGGTCGTCTGGTGGCGGTGAGGACCGGGATGTTCTCCAAGGGCGTGGTGGAGATCAGCGGCGACGGCATCGGTGCCGGGACCAAGGTGGTGACGACCTCATGAGCGCGCCCCCGGTCCTGGCGGTGCGCGGCGCGAGCATGGTGTACCCCGGCGGGGTGACGGCGCTCCACGACGTCTCGCTCACCGTCGAGCGCGGCGAACTCCTGGGGATCGTCGGCCCGTCGGGGTCCGGCAAATCGACCCTGCTGAACATCATGGGCACGCTGGACCGGCCGACCAGCGGCACCGTGGAGATCGGCGGCCAGGACGTCGCGGAACTCTCCGACCGCAGGCTGTCGGCGCTGCGGGGGCGTCGACTCGGCTTCGTGTTCCAGCAGTTCCACCTCACCGACGGGCTGACCGCCGCCGAGAACGTCGCCACCGGACTGCTGTACGCCGGGGTGCCGCGCGGCAAGCGCCGCTCGCTGGCTCTGGAGGCGCTGGACCGGGTGGGGCTGGCCCGGCGGGCCCGGCATCTGCCGCAGCAGCTCTCCGGCGGCGAGCGGCAACGGGTGGCCATCGCCCGTGCACTCGTCCACCGGCCCGTCCTGGTGCTGGCGGACGAGCCCACGGGCGCACTGGACACCGCGAACGGCGTGGCCGTACTGGATCTGCTGACCGCGTTGAACCACGAGGGGACCACCATCGCGATCATCACCCATGACCGGGACATCGCGGCCCAGTTGCCCCGCCGGGTGGAGATCCGCGACGGCCGCCTCCGCTCCGACATCCGCACCGACGCCCCCGCCCGTACGGAAAGCTGGTCATGATCACCACATCGACGCGGCACGCCGCCGGCCGTCCCGTCGGCCAGGTCGCCGACAGCAGGCCGGTGCGGCTGGCACCGCTGGACATCCTGGGCCTCGGGCTGCTGGGCATCCGGACCCGCAAGGTGCGGGCGGCCCTGTCCGCCCTCGGCATCTCGATCGGCATCGCCACCCTGATCGTCGTCACCGGGATCCCGGCGTCCAGTCAGAAAGCCCTGATGGAGCGGCTCTCCGCACTGGGCACCAACATGCTCCAGGTCGTACCGACCCGCCAGGACCCACCGGTGCTGCTGCCGCCGGAGTCCGTGGCCATGGCCGACCGGATCGGGCCGGTCACGGTGGCCAGCGCGGTCGCCAACACCCACACGGAGGTCTTCCGCAACGACCGTCTCGGCGCCGCCGACTACACGGGCCTCACCGTCCTGGCCGGCAAGCTCGATCTGCTCGAGGCGATCAACGCCGAGGTCGGATCGGGCCGGTTCCTCAGCGCGGACACCGAGAGGTTCCCCACCGCGGTCCTCGGCTCGGTGGCCGCCTCGCGTCTCGGCATTCCGAAGATCACCGCCGGGCAGAGCCCCCCGCAGATCTACCTCGACCGCCGCTGGTTCACGGTCATCGGCGTCCTGGAAAAGACCCCGCTGTCGCCGGACATCGACCGCTCGGTCCTGGTCGGCTGGGACGCCGCGCGCAGTCTGCTGAAGTTCGACGGCCACCCCACGGTGATCTATCTCAAGGCCAGGGAGTCGGAGATCGAGACCGTACGCGATGTGCTGCCCGCCACCGTCAACCCCGAACTGCCCGGCGTGGTCCAGGTCAGCCGCCCGTCCGACGCGCTGGCCGCCAAACGGGCCACCGAGAGCACCTTCTCGGCGCTGTTCCTGGGACTCGCCGGGGTCGCGCTCCTCGTCGGCGGCATCGGAGTGGCCAACACCATGGTCATCTCCGTCCTCGAACGCCGCCGGGAGATCGGCCTGCGCCGCGCCCTCGGGGCCAACCGGGGCCAGATTCGCGCCCAGTTCCTCACCGAGTCGGTCGTCCTGTCAGCGCTCGGCGGCCTGGCGGGCACCCTCCTGGGCACCCTGGCCACTGTCGCCTACGCGGCCCATCAGGACTGGCCACCGGTCATCCCGCTCACCTCGGTGACCGCCGGGTTGGGCGGCGCGATCCTGATCGGCATGCTGGCCGGCGTCTACCCCTCCCTACGCGCCGCCCGCCTGACCCCGACGGAAGCCCTGGCGACGACGTAGCAGCGGCAACGCGCGGGGGATCAGGCCATTCGAGCGGCCCCCGCTGGAAGAGGCCGCTCCCTCGGTGTCCAGGAGCCGGATGGCGACGATGCGGAAGACGTACGCCGTCAGCGACATCGCGCCGACCGCGATGACGGGCCCCGCCAGGCGGCGCAGCCGGGCGGGAGAAGGCGTCCATGGCGGCCAGGCACACGGTGATCACCAGGATCGCCACACCCGTGGCGGCCACGATGGAAAGGGTCGCCACGCTGTGCGCGTCGGAGGCCGGCATCCCGGCGGGAGTGTCGCCGAAGATGCCGATGCTGTCGGGCGACACGGACGACATGCCCGGCCCCTCTCCGGCGGAGTCCGTCCAGCGGAGTTCGCCGCGACCTGTCCCGCTTCTTCCACCGCGGCCCCTCGAGGACCTGCTCAACGCCGCCACCAAACCGGCGAAGCACATCCGATGAGGCCCGGCCGGGGTGGCTCGACGCCCATCCCACCCCGGCCCGACCGTCGCCGACCACCACTCTTCCCGACCGTGACAGCAAATACTTGGCTAGCCACACGTTTGCTGTTACGTTGGTTATGTGTCCAGCCACCTAAATGGGTGGTGACACGAGAGGAGTCGTCATGAAAGCCATCCTGTTCGACCGTTTCGGCGGCACGGACGTGCTGCACGAGGCGGACATCGAGGTCCCGCAGCCCGGCCCCGGGCAGATCCGCGTCCGCGTCAGGGCGGCCGGCCTGAACGCGCTGGACGGCAAGATCCGCTCCGGGGCCATGCAGGCCGCGTTCCCCACGCCGCTCCCCGCCGTCCCCGGTGCCGAGCTCGCCGGCGTGGTGGACGCCCTGGGTGAGGGCGTGCGGGACGTGCAGGTGGGCGACGAGGTGCTGGGCTGGTCGGACACCGGCTCGTACGCCCAATACGCGCTGGCCACCACCGTGGCCCCCAAGCCCGCCGGCCTCGACTGGCAGCACGCGGTCGCCCTGCCGGTGGCCGGCGAGACGGCCGAGCGGGTCCTGGACCTGCTGGGCGTCACCGCCGGGGAGACCGTACTGATGCACGGCGCGGCCGGAGCGGTCGGCACCCTCGCGGTCCAGCTCGCCACGGCCCGCGGAGCACGCGTCATCGCCACGGCCGGCCCCGCGAACCAGGACTACCTCACCTCGCTCGGCGCCACCGCGACCCGCTACGGCGAGGGCCTGGTCGAGCGGGTCCGGGCGCTCGCCCCCGACGGCGTGGACGCGGTGTTCGACCTGGCCGGGAAGGGGGCCCTGGAGGACTCCATCGCCCTGCGCGGCGGCACCGACCGCATCGTCACCATCGCCGACTTCCGCGCGCACCAGCTCGGCATCACCTTCTCCAGCGGCGGCCAGGAACACTCCGCCGCCCGCCTGGCCGAGCTGGCCCAGGACGCGGCGAACGGCAAGCTCGTCACCACCGTCACCGTCTACCCACTCACCGAGGCCGCCACGGCCCAGCAGGTCAGCGACGCCGGGCACGGCCGGGGCAAGCTCGTCCTCACCCTCGACTGATCACACCCGCCCTTGCCCCTCGTCCCGATCATCATCCGGTCATCCCCGCACCGAAGGACCACCCATGCTGAACGCCCTGTGGACACCGACCACCATCGGTGACATCTCCCTCCCGCACCGCCTGGTCATGGCCCCCATGACCCGTGACCGCTCCACCCCCGAAGGCGTACCGACCGAGCTGAACGCCGAGTACTACGCCCAGCGCGCCTCGCATGCCCTCATCATCACCGAGGGGACCCAGCCCAACGCCGACGGCCAGGGCTACCTCCTCACCCCCGGCATCCACAATGACGATCAGATCGCCGGGTGGCGCAAGGTCACCGACGCCGTGCACGCGGCCGACGGCCGGATCGTCATCCAGCTGATGCACACCGGACGCATCGCCCACCCCGACAACACCCCTCACGGACGCCGGCCGGTCGCCCCTTCGGCGGTCCAGCCGCAGGGCGCGATGTTCACCGCGTCCGGGCCCCAGGAGATGCCGGTACCGCGCGAGCTGTCCACCGAGGAGGTCGCCGCGACCGTCGACGACTTCCGCCGCGCCGCGGCGGCCGCCGTCGCGGCAGGCGCCGACGGCGTGGAGATCCACGGCGCCAACGGCTACCTCGTGCACCAGTTCCTCGCCGACAACACCAACCAGCGCACCGACCGGTACGGCGGCTCCATCGACAACCGCATCCGCTTCGCCGTCGAGGTCGCCACCGCCGTGGCCGACGAGATCGGCGCCGACCGCACCGGCCTGCGCATCTCCCCCGGCAACCCCTACAACGACATCGCCGAGTCCGACACCGCCGAGCTGTATCCGGCGCTTGTGCGCGCCCTCAGCCCGCTCGGCCTCGCCTACCTCCACGTGATGCACGCGGGCGACGAGGAGCTGCTGGGCACCCTGCGCGCGCTGTGGCCGACCGCGCTGATCCTCAACCGGGCCGGCACCGACCTGCCCACCCGCGCCAAGGACATCGACCACGGCACGGCCGACCTCGTCTCCGTCGGCGCCCTCGCACTCGCCAACCCGGACCTGGTCGAGCGGCTACGCTCTGACGCGCCGCTGAACACCCCCGACCCGGCGACCTTCTACGGCGGCGGAGTGGCCGGCTACACCGACTACCCCACCCACACCGTCTGAGGAACCGCATCATGCCCGCCTCCACCCACCGCACCCCCTCCACGGCCGGCGAGGGGCCGATGAGCTACGCGATCTTCCAGCTCGCCCGCGCTCACCGCGCCCGCGCCGCCGCCATGCTCCGCGAGATGGACCTGCATCCCGGACAGGAACTGCTGCTGATGCAACTCCTCGACCGGGACGGCCAGACCCAGTCCGAGCTGCTCGAAAGCGTCGGCCTGGACCACTCCACGGTCTCCAAGTCCCTGCGCCGCATGCAGGAGGCGGGCCTGCTCGTGCGCGAGCCGGCCGCACACGACCGGCGTGTCATGGTCGTCCACCTCACGGACAAGGGCCGTGCCATGCGCGAGCCCATCGCGGCCATGTGGCAGGCCCTGGAGGAGACCTCCGCGCGGAACCTGACGGAGCAGCAGGCGGAGTCCTTCGTCCGTATCGCCTACGCCATCGCCGACGCGATCAACAGCCGCGGCGTCGTGGCGGAAGAGTCCGAGTAACTCCCCTCATTCACGCCCCGGTTCCGGTCTGGAAGGCGATCGGCGGAACCCTCCCGCTCACCCCCGTACGTCAGGCAGAACGGGGTGAGCGCGGCCCCCGCGTCCGGGACACCTTCGACTCCACAAGCTCCTGCAGGCCTGCGGTGACCCGTGACGCGAATCCGCCCACCACAGGCCCGCCCCCTGAGCGCCCCGGGCCGACGCCACTCCCTGCCCGCGATGGAAAGTGAAACCCCCATGACCACCACCCGCACCACTCCCCTCCCCGGCCCCGTCCTCGTCGTCGGCGCGACCGGCTCCCTCGGCGGCAAGGTCGTCGACGAACTACTGAGGCGCGGTAAGAACGTCCGCGCCCTGGTCCGGCCGACCACCGACGCGAGCAGGCTCGAGAGCCGGGGCGTCGAGATCGCCCGTGGCGACATGCTCGACCTCGACTCGCTCGTCGCCGCCATGAACGGCGCCGACGCCGTCATCACCACCGCCGCCGGCTACACCCGCGGCGGCAAGAACGCGCACGACATCGACACCGTCGGCAACGCCAACCTCGCCGAGGCCGCCCACCGCGCCGGCATCCGGCGGTTCGTCCTGACCAGCATCCTCACCAGTGACCGGACACCCCAGGTCCCACACTTCTGGCACAAGAAGATCGCCGAGGACAAGCTCGAGCAGCTCGGCGTCCCCTTCGTCGCACTGCGCCCGGGGGCGTTCCTCGACCAGATCGCGACCATGGCGGGCGACCCGATCGACAAGGGCCGCCTGATCTGGATGGCCAAGGCCACCGTGCCGCTGACCTTCGTCCACACTTCCGATCTCGCGGCGAACCTGGCGGCCGCCGTCGATGCCCAGGCCGCCAACGGTGAGCGCGTCGACATCGGCTGGGACCGTCCGGTCAGCATGCGCGAGCTGGCCGACCTGATGGGCAAACGGGCCGGAAAGAAGATCAAGGTGTGGGCGGTCCCTTCCGTCGTCGTCCGCGCCGCGGGGGCCGTCGTCGGCCGCTTCATGCCCCTGGTCAAGGACATGGCCGCGATGTTCGGCTGGTTCGACACAGGCCGCTACGTCGCCGACACCCGCCGCCAGGAGCAGCTGTTCGGCCCCGTACCCACGGCCGAGGACATCCTCGCCCGGTACACCGACGAGCTGGGCGCGGCACGGCACCCCTGACGGGCGATGCCGACCCCAGTTCTCCTGCCTGCCCTGTGCCTACAATCAACCATCCACAGAAGACAAGTCTCCGGAAGACGAGCGATGGCTGACGCCGACCTGAAGGTGCTGTACCGGGAGCTGGTCTCGCTGGAGATCGAGCTGTGGGAGGGCATCGAGGGGCGGTTGAAGGCCGAGTACGACCTGCCGCTGACCTCGTTCGAGGTGCTGCACCTGCTGCTGCGGCGGCCGGGGCGACGGATCCAGGACATCGCGGAGGAGTTCTCGATCACGGTCGGTGGCACGAGCAAGGTGGTCGATCGCCTTGAGTCGGCGGGCCTGTGTGCGCGCCGGGCCAATCCGAACGACCGCCGTTCCTCGATCGTCGAGCTCACCCCCGAGGGGCAGAAGCTGGTGGACGGGGCGCTGAAGGTCTTCGAGGAGGAGCTGGAACTGCGTATCGGGTCGGTGATTCCCGAGCAGTCCGTACGCGAGGTGACCGCGGTCCTCAGCACGCTGCGGGCAGCCGGACGCGCTTTGGACGCGGAGCGGAAGGCCGCAGCGCAGACGTCAGTGCGGGCTGCGCGGACGCCGAGGCAGCCCGGCCGACGGACACCGTGAGCCGCTCATCAGCCCACCACTCGGACGGCGATACGGGTTCTAGCCCCAGAAGGCGTCTTCGGCGGCCGGGTCGGCGGAGAAGAGCCACATCTCGGCGATCTTGCCGTTCTCGATGCGCAGGAGGTCGACGCCGTCCATGCTCATCGACGCGCCGTCATGGCGACCGGTGAAGTGGATGGTGGCGGCGACCATGTCGCCGTTGCCCATGAGCGTGTGGATCTTGTCGATCGCGAAGGTGCCCTGACTGGCCTCCATCATGCTGCCGAGCATCTGGAAGACGGCACCCTGGCCCTTGTGCTCGCCGGAGAACCGGTTGGCGCCGGGTTGGTGCCAGACGATGTCGGCGTCGAGGAGGCCGCCGAGGGTGGCCATGTCGCCGGTCTGGACGGCCTCGAAGTAGGTGCGGGCGATGTCGATGTTCGAGCTGGTCATGTCGTTTTGCTCCTTGAGTTCTGCACTGGTGGCGCCCGCGCCGGACATCGGGGACTCCCGGTCGGGGAACAGTGAGCCCAGCAAAGCATTTAGATTCCATGGAAGCAACTTCCAGAGATTATTGTTCCGCGTGACGCAGGGCACCGCCACGGCCTCGCCACCGCCAGGGCAGTGATCTGCTCAGCCCTTGACCGCCGAGCTGGCGACCCCTTGGACGAACCAGCGTTGGAAGAACGCGAAGACGATCAGGACGGGCAGGACGAGAAGGACGCCAAAGGCGAGGATCTGGCCCCAGTCCGGGGGCTGCTGGCCCTGGAAGACGCTCATCTCCAGCGGGAGAGGGCGGACCGAGGGGTCGGAGACCATCAGGACCGGCCAGAGGAAGGAGCCCCACTGGGTGAGAAAGGTCAGGATCGCGACGGAGGCGAAGACCGGTTTGCTCATCGGGACGATGATCGCGAAGAAGGTGCGCCACGGACCCGCGCCGTCCAGCCGGGCCGCCTCCTCGATGCTCGGCGGGATCGAGCGGAAGAACGTGTGGAACTGGTAGACCGAGAAGGCGTTGGCCACGAACGGGATCGCCTGGATGTAGATCGTGTTGCGCTGCTCGTTGAACATGTAGAACAGCGGCACCGCCACCGACTCGAACGGGACCAGCATCAGCAGCAGGACCAGCGTGAAGACCGCCTCCCTGCCCCGCCACTTCAGCCGTGACATTCCGTACGCGGCCATCGAGTTGACGAACAGGCCACCGGTCACGACCACGAACGCGACGAGCAGCGAGATGCCCATGAACCGCCAGAAGTAGCCGGTGCTGTCGGAGTTCAGGGCGTCGAGGACGTGCGCGTAGTTGTCGAAGGACAGATGGGTGGGGAGGAAGCCGCTCAGGCCGTTCAGTACTTCGCCGGAGGGCTTGAGACTGCCCAGGAGCAGATACAGGACGGGGAGAACGAAGACGAACGCCAGGACACTGAGGATGGCGTAGTCGGCGAAGCGGCGCAGGGGCACGCGGGTCGTGGCCATGTGGGGTCAGTCCTCGTTGTCGGGCCGGACGACGCGGCGCTGGATGAGGGTCAGGGCGACCACGATCAGGAAGAAGACGACGGTGATCGCGGACGCCTGACCGATGTTGTTCTGGTCGAAGGCGGTGCTGACGGCCTGGTACATGACCGTCCGGGTGGCGTCCTCGTCGAGACCGCCGCCGTGGATGAGGACGTACACCTGGTCGAAGACCCGGAAGGACAGCACCGAGGTGAGCGTGGCGACGAAGACGAGCGTGCCGCGGATGCCGGGCAGAGTGACATGCCGGAACTGCTGCCAGGGCGTGGCCCGGTCGAGCTCGGCGGCCTCGTACAGCTCGCCGGGGATCTGCTGGAGGCCGGCCAGCAGGATGACCATCTGGAAGCCGACGCCCTGCCATACCGACAGCACGATGACCGAGGCCATGGCGGTGGCGGAGTCGCCGAGCCAGTCGAAGGCGCCCCAGTTGCCGAAACTCACCGCGTGCAGCGCGGAGTTGAGCAGGCCCTGGTCGCTGCGGGCGAGGATGAGCCGCCAGATCACGGCGACCAGCGTCATGGGGAAGACGACCGGCATGAAGAAGAGGGAACGGAAGAGGCCGATGGCCTTGAGCTTGCGGTTGAGCAGGATCGCCAGCGCCAGCGCCAGGCCCGTCTGGAGCGGTACGACGACTACGGCGAAGGTCAGGTTGTTCAACAGGGCCCGCAGGAAGGGGCCCGACAGGTCCGGGTCGGTGAACAGCCGCCGGTACTGCTCCAGGCCGAAGAACGAGGGGGCCAGGGGCGAGCCGAGGCGCACGTTGTAGAAGGAGAGGACGACGGCGTAGCCGAAGGGGATGCCGACGAAGGCGACGAGCCCGGCGACCGCGGGGGCGGACATCAGCAGTCCGTGCAGCCAGTCGCGGTTCCTGGGCCTGTTCCGGGTCCCGGAACGTGTCGGCCGGGCGGTTCTCACGGCGGTCATGGGCGGGCTGTGCTCCGGGTCGGGGGCCGCGGCGGGCGCGGGGTCCAAGGGGTCCACTGGTTCCACTGTCTTCACGGGTGGGTCCTGTTCCCGGCCCGGCGGGCAGCGTCTGCGCGTACCCGCCGCGGCCGACACGGTCCTACGGGATCTTGTATCCGGCGTTGTCGGAGAAGTCCTGGTCGATGGAGCGGGCCGCCTTGGCCAGCGCGCTCTTCGGATCGGCGCCGCCGTAGATCGAGTTCAGGGCGTCGCTGAACTTGGCGGTGACCGTGGGATATCCGGCCGTGACCGGGCGGGTGACGGCGACGCAGGACTTGGTGATGTCACTGTCGCCGCAGGGCTTGGCGAGCTGGTCGGCGAAGAGCTGGAGGGGGCCGCCCTGCTGGTAGAGGGTGCTGGCGGCGAGCGCGGTCTTCGTCGCGGGCGGGGCGCCGTTGGCCGTCGTCATGGCGGTGACGTTGGTGTCGTTCATGAGGTAGTCGAGGAAGGCGCCGGCCGCCTTGGCGTTCTTGGTGTTGGCGCCGATGCCCCAGGCCCACGAACCCTGGCCCGACTTGGGGCCGTTGCCGAAGTCGGGCAGGGGAAGGACGACCAGGTCGCTGCCGAGGGCCTTGCTGTAGGCGGGGTACATCCAGTGGCCGACCCAGCTGAGAGCGACGCGGCCCTTGGTGAAGGCGTTGCCGTCCGTGTTGGGGTCGGTGTAGGTCTTCCAGGACTGGAAGGTCTTCATGGCCGAGACCACGGCCGGGGTGTCGAGGGCGCCCTCGGCCTTGCCGTCCTTGAGCAGGGAGCCGCCGGCGGACCAGACGATCGGGGCGAAGCCGTAGGTGCCCCACTCGTTGGACAGGCCGTTGTTCTCCTGGAGGTCGATGACCTTGCCGTCGGAGTCCTTGGCCTTCAGCGCCTTGAGCGCGGCGGTGAACTGAGCGGCCGTCCAGTCGTCGGACAGGCCCGTCGGGTACTTCACGCCGGCCGCGTCCAGGAGCTTTTTGTTGCCGTAGACGCCGAGCCCGGAGTCGTACATGCCCAGGCCGTAGTGCTTTCCGTCGATCTCGCCCTGCGCCTTGCTCGCGGCGGTGGCGTTGCCCAGGGTCTTGGCGGAGACGTACGAGTCGATCGCGGCGAGCTTCTTGTTGTAGACGAAGTTCGCCATGGTCGGTCCGTCGAACTCCATCACGTCCGGCAGCTGGGAGGCGTCGGTGGCGGTGATGGTCTTGGTGTAGTCGTTGCCGGGGATGAGCTTCAGCTCGACCTTGATCTTGTTCTGTGAGGAGTTGAAGGACTTCACCGCGTTCTGCAGGGCGGTGTCCTCGCTCTTCTGGCCCTGGTGGGCCCAGACACTGATCGTGCCCTTGCCGCTGCCCGCGTCGGCGGAGGTGCCACCGCTGCCGCCGCCGCAGGCGGCCAGGGCGGCGAGGGGCAGGACGAGGGCGAGGCTCGTACAGGCCGTGCGGCGGTACCTTCTGCTGGTCGAGCTCATGGTTGTGCCTCCGTGCGATGCGAGGGTTTCGACGTGCGCTGGTGCTTTCCGGCGTGCGCTGGTGCTTTCCGGCGTGGGGAGCGGGGCCTCGGGGGGCCTGACGGCCGCAGCGGGGTCAACGGGGCAGGGACTACTGCGGTCGGCGCGGGTGCGGTGGTGCGGTGGTGTCACGCAGGATCAAACCGGTGGGTACCTGCACATGCCCGGGTGGGCCGGCGTCCGGCTCCTGCAACTGCCGCAGCAGCAACCGGGCGGCTTCGGCACCCTGGCCCGCGACCGGCTGGGCGATGGTGGTCAGCCCGATCACCTCGGCCAGTTCGTGGTCGTCGAGGCCGATCACGGACATGTCGTCCGGCGCCTTCAAGCGGTGCAGGCGCAGGGCGCGCAGGGCACCCATGGCCATCTCGTCGGACTGGGCGAACACCGCCGTCGGCGGCCGGGAGGCGGCCAGCAGTTCGGTCATGGCCCGCTCGCCGCCCTCGACGGTGTAGTCACCGTCCGCTTCCAGGGCCGGATCGTGCTCGATCCCGGCGTCCGCCAGGATGTCCAGGTAGCCCTGGCGTCGCTCGACCGGGGTGGTCCAGTGCAGTGGTCCGCTGGTTCCGCCGATCATGCCGATCCTGCGGTGGCCGAGGTTCACCAGATGCCGCACGGCGCTCTGGGCCGCGGCCCGATCGTCGATGCCCACGACGGTGAAACCGGGCCTGGGCGCGGTCCAGAAGGTGGCCAGCGGCACCCCGAGTGACCTCAGCGCGTCGGCCTCGTCCTCGTCGTGGACCAGCAGTGAGAGCACCGCTTCCACGCGTTTGCGTACCGGCATCTTGGTGAAGAAGCGTTTGCGGGTCTCCGGGGAGCCCAGGTTGTACAGCAGGACGTCGTACCCGGCGGCACCGAACACGTTCTCGGCCGCATCCAGCACTGTGCCGAAGAACCAGCGGCCCACGAACGGGGCGACGACTCCGATGGTGAGCGTGCGACCGCTCGCCAGGCTGGACGCCGAACGCGACGCGGTATAGCCCAGCGAGGCGGCTGCGGCCGCGATCTGTGCCCGCACCTCGTCGGAGACGCCCGGTTGGCCGCGCAGGGCGCGGGACACGGTGGACGCCGAGACTCCGGCGGCGCGGGCGACATCGGTGATGCTGACGGTCACAGCGCATTTCTCCCGTCGGTTTCACGTCGGTGTGATCTGGGGGTGACGCGACCGTAAACCCGGCCTCGTTGTTGCGCAAGCGTTTGCGTTCAGTTTTACTGGGGCCGATTCTCAAGCGAGACCTTCTGGATCACTGGTCAGCGCACGCGTTTGCGCGCTGCGAGCCGACAGGAACTGTGGATGCGATACGCCCCGCCCGGCCTCTGCGTGAACGACTTCGCCCTGCTCCGCGACGACGACGGCACCTACGCGGTGCTGCACCTGCAGGGGCCGTGGACGGCCGAGTTCGACCACCTGAGGATGGAGACGTCGTACGGCAGGGCCACGTCCACCGACCTGGTCCGCTGGAAACCGGAGGGCAGCGCCTTCGGCAACGGCCTGCCCGGCCGCTTCGACCAGCAGGCGGTGTGGACCATGCACCCCTTCCGCCACGGCACGGGCATGGCGATGTGCTACACGGGCGTTTCCGGTCTCACCGCCGACGGCTGGCCGCTGCAGTCGGTCGGGCTGGCGTACTCGGACCGCACGGACGGCACCGGCTGGCGGCGCCACGGCACCGGGCCGGTCGTCGAGGCGGACGCGCGGTGGTACCGCACCGGCGAACGCATGGGCTGGCGCGACCCGTTCGTCGTACGTGACGACGAGTCGGACGGCTGGGTCATGGTGGTCTGCGCCGCCGACGCCTCCTTGCCGGTCGAGGTCAGCGGCTGTGTGGCATGGGCGACTTCGGACGACCTGGAGCACTGGACCGTGCGGCCCCCGCTCATCTCACCGGGCGACGTGGACGAGTTGGAGTGCCCGGTCCTGGAACGCCTCGACGACGGCGGCTGGTTGCTGCTCGGCTCGATCGGCGCGACGCGCGGCTTCGAGGCATGGACGGCGCCCCGGCTACGCGGTCCCTGGACCCGTCGCGGCCCACTGGGCCCGAGGGGCTCCTACGCCCCGCGCGTCATCGCCGCTCCCGACGGCTCACGCGTCGTGCTGCACACCACCCCACGCCACGTCGGGCTCACCGATTCCGGCGAGCGTTGCCGGGGGATGCTCGCGCAGCCCAAGTCCCTTGTGGTGCCGGAGGGTTCGGCGCCTCGCCTGGAGTGGTGGCCGGGCCTGGAAGGCTGGTTGGGCGAGGAGACGGAGGAGCCGGTGCTGCACGCGGTCGGCGACGTGGACGTCTCCGGGCGGATCGAGATCACCCTGCGAACCGGAGACGACGGCCGGCCCGCCCTGGCCGTCGGGTGCGACGGCAAGAACCTCTGGATCACCGGTCCCGGGGGCAGCCGGCTCGGCGAGTCCGACCTGACCGAGCCCGCCGCCACCCTGCGCATCCTCACCATCGGCGAGTACGTCGAGGTCTACGCCGACGGCGTCTTCGTCCTGACCGGCCTGTGCTACTCGGGTCACCCCGCCCCCTGGACGACGGTGACGGAGGGACGTACCCGCACCCTCCCCGTCCGCCCGATCCGCCTGCCCGACCCAGCCCGCGACGACGCCTCGGCCGTCTGGCCCGGACCGGCATCGACGTGAAAGGCACAGCCATGAAAGCGACGTCCGGCGGTCACCCCTTCCCCGACGGCTTCCTGTGGGGAGCCTCCACCGCCGCCCACCAGATCGAGGGCAACAACGTGGGCAGCGACTGGTGGCACCGGGAGCACGCAGCGGACAGCACCCTCCCGGAACCCAGCGGCGACGCCTGCGACAGTTATCACCGCTGGCGCGAGGACATGGACCTGCTCGCCGAACTGGGCTTCACCGACTACCGGTTCAGCATCGAGTGGGCCCGCATCGAACCCGCTCCCGGCCGCTTCTCCAAGGCGGAGATCGCGCACTACCGCCGTATGGTCGAGGGAGCCCGCGATCGAGGTCTGCGGCCCCTTGTCACCCTCCACCACTTCACCGTGCCGCATTGGTTCGCCGAGCGGGGCGGCTGGACCGCCGAGGGCGCGATCGACCTGTTCGAACGCTACGTACGCGCCACCGCGCCGATCATCGGCACCGGCGTCCGGCACGTGTGCACGATCAACGAGCCCAACATGATCGCCCTCGCGGTCGCCTTCCGCGAACGGGGCACCGAGGTGGCACCCGTCGCCGGCATCCCGCTCCTCGACAAGCCGACCACGGACGCGCTGATCCGGGCCCACCACAGGGCACGGGCCGCGGTGAAGTCGATCTCCTCCGACATCCAGGTCGGCTGGTCGATTGCCAACCAGGTCTACCAGGCCGAGCCGGGCGCCGAAGCGGTCACCGCCGCCTACAGCCATCCCCGCGAGGACGTCTTCATCGAGGCGGCCCGCGACGACGACTGGATCGGCGTGCAGTCCTACACACGGACCAGGATCGGCGCCCACGGCCCGATCCCTGCCTCGGAGGACGCCGAACGCACCCTCACCGGCTGGGAGTACTACCCCGAGGCCATCGGCCACGCGCTGCGCCACACCGCCGCCGTCGTCGGCGACGTCCCACTGATCGTCACCGAGAACGGCATCGCCACGGCCGACGACAACCGGCGGGTCGACTACTACACGGGAGCCCTGTCCGCGGTGGCCGCCGCCCTGGAGGACGGCCTCGACATCCGCGGCTACCTGGCCTGGAGCGCCCTCGACAACTACGAGTGGGGCTCCTACACACCCACTTTCGGTCTCATCGCCGTGGACCGCGACACGTTCACCCGCACCCCGAAGCCGTCCGCGGCCTGGCTCGGTGGCTTCGGCCGAACCCGCGTTCTTCCACGCGTCACCTTCTGACGCCGCGATGGTCACTGCCCAGGGCCGGCGCATCAGTACAGGTCAGCCTCGCGGTCCCGCGCCGTGCAGCAGGGTGTCGATGACGAGTGCGGCCAGCGCGTCCGGGTCCTGCGCGGCTGGATCCTGATCGGCGCCGGGCCTGTCGAGGGCTTCGCCGAGGAGGGCGTAGTACACCTGCCGCGTCCAGTCCAGGTCCGCGTCCGGGGCGAGCAGTCCCTCCCGCTGCGCCCGGTTCAGGAGTTCGACGGTGCGGGTGTCGATCTCCTCCCAGAGGGCGGCAGCGGCGGCGGTGTGGGGCGTGGAGTGGCTGAGGGTGAAGCGCCAGGTGTCCTTGACCCGCAGGACGTTCGCGGTCACCCGGTACAGCGCCACCAGAGCGGGAGCGGCATCGGGCCGGGCTTCCTCGATGGCGTCGATGAGCTGCTGCTTCGCGGAGACCGCGAGCGCCTCCAGCAGTGCCTGCCGGTTCGCGAACCGGCGATGCACGGTGATCCTCGTCAGCCCCGCCGCCTCGGCGATCTGCTCCATGGAAGCACCGGCGTCCTGGGCGAGGACCCGCTCGGCCGCCTCCAGAATCGCGCGCACACTGCGCTCGGCATCTGCCCGCAGTGCTCGGCCCATGTCTGTCTCCTGTCTGGTTCGCTACCGGGGATCCCCTGTAGAGGATACGTGAACGCTACGGATACCCAATTAATTGATGCTCCAATGTTTCAACTATAGATACATTTGATACGTGAGCTCCCCTTTGACAGACCGCGCCGTACGCCGACGTCGTCAGGCCCTGTTCCTCTTGTTCTTTCTTCCCGGCATCGCCCTGTCGTCCTGGGTCACGCGCACCCCGGACGTCCGCGATCAACTGGGCCTGTCCACCGGACAGATGGGTCTGGTCCTGTTCGGTCTGTCCG
The DNA here is from genome assembly GCF_044456945.1 of Streptomyces sp. NPDC050759. Classification (NCBI taxonomy): domain Bacteria; kingdom Bacillati; phylum Actinomycetota; class Actinomycetes; order Kitasatosporales; family Streptomycetaceae; genus Streptomyces; species Streptomyces sp. NPDC050759. The sequence continues at coordinate 615,396 of NZ_JBITGI010000001.1, forward strand.
TCGGTTCCATGATCGGCATCCTGTGTTCCGGCCGTTTCGTATCCCGGTTCGGCACCCGGCCGGTCATCGCGCTCGGCACTCTCCTGATCATCGTGGGCACGGCCGTCATCGGTGCGGGCAGCGCCGTGCCGTCGGCGCCGCTGGTCACCGCGGGGCTGTGCCTGTTCGGCGCGGGCATGGGCGGGGGCGAGGTGGCGGTCAACGTGGACGGCGCCGACGTGGAGCGCATCACCGGGACCGCGGTGCTGCCCACGCTGCACGGCTGCTTCAGCCTGGGCACGGTCATCGGGGGTTCGGCCGGAATGGCGGCCACCGCCGCCGCGGTCCCCGTCTCCTGGCATCTGGCCGTGGTCGCCCTGGTCGCCACGGGGATTCTGGTCCACGCCATGCGTGCCGTTCCCGTCGGTATCGGCATCAGCATCAGCGCCGCGCCGTCGACACCGGTTAACGGTCCCGGTCCGGCGCAACGACCCGGGCCGCAGGTGTGGAAGGACCGGAAGCTGCTGCTCATCGGCGCCATCGTGCTGGCCATGGCGCTGGCCGAGGGCGCCGCCAACGACTGGCTGCCGCTGCTCATGGTCGACGGTCACGGCCTTGACGCCGCGCTGGGCTCGCTCGTCTATGTGGGGTTCGCGGCGGCGATGACCCTGGGCCGCTTCAGCGGCACATACTTCCTCGGTCGTTTCGGGCGGGCCGCCGTCGTGCGCGCGAGTGCCGTCTCCGGTGCCGTCGGGCTCCTCTTGGTCATCTTCTCCGACAACGCTGTCGTCGCGGCAACAGCCGTACTCTTCTGGGGACTTGGAGCCTCCCTCGGTTTTCCGGTGGCCCTGTCGGCGGCGGGCGACTCCGGCCCCGACCAGACCGCCCGCGTCTCGCTGGTCGCCATCATCGGCTACGTCGCCTTCCTCGTGGGCCCGCCCGCCCTGGGGTTCCTGGGCGACCACTACGGGCTGCGCTCGGCCATGGTGGTGGTTCTGATCTTCGTCACCTCCGCCGTCCTCATCGCCCCCGCCGCCGACACCCGATCGGCGTGCTCGCCGACCTGACCCCTGAAGCGATACGTCAACGCTACTGGTAGCCAGATAATTGATGCTCCGCTGTTGCTATTACCGACAGACATGATACATTGATGAAACCGATTGGGAGCAGCGCCCACGAACCAGGAGCCCGACATGGCAACGACAACACGACCGGTGGCCCTCGTCACAGGTGCCTCCTCCGGCATCGGAAAGGCAGCCGCGCTCGCGCTGGCCGCAGCGGGCCACGACGTGGTCGGCACCAGCCGCAACACCGCGCACGTCACCCCGCTGAAGGGCGTCACCTTCCTCGACCTCGACGTGACCAGCGACGCTTCGGTGACCGCCGCGGTCGGCGAGGTCATCGACCGGTTCGGGCGGATCGACGTCCTGGTCAACAACGCCGGCATCGGCTCGGCGGGCGCCGCCGAGGAGAGCTCCGCCGCGCAGGCACAGGGCCTCTTCGACATCAACGTCTTCGGCGTCATCCGTATGACCAACGCCGTCCTGCCGCACATGCGCGCCCGGCGCAGCGGACGGATCATCAACCTCTCGTCCATCGTCGGCTTCATGCCGCAGCCCTACATGGCGGTCTACGCCGCCTCCAAGCACGCCGTCGAGGGCTACTCGGAGTCCGTCGACCACGAGGTCCGCGAGTACGGCGTACGGTCCCTGCTCGTCGAACCCGCCTGGACCAACACCGCGTTCGACGCGGCCAGCGTGCGGCCCGACCGGCCCCTGGACGTCTACGCCAAGCAGCGCCACGTCTTCGAGGAGTACATGGCCGGCGCGGTCAAGGACGGCGACGACCCCGCCGTCGTCGCCAAGGAGATCGTCGCGGCGGCCACCGACGCCAAGCCGAAGCTGCGCTACACCGCCGGCGCCATGACCGGACGCGTCCGCACCATGCGCCGTATCGTTCCCGCCCGCATGTTCGACCAGCAGCTGCGCAGGCTCAACCAGCTGCCCGCCTGACGCCCGTCCCCGCAACAGAGAGCGAAGCCCGCCATGAGCACCCATCTGGCAGACGCGGCCGAGGATCTGACCGTGGAAGGTCCCTCCGCGACGTTCACCTACCGGCGCATCGGTCCGCGGGGCGGTATCCCGCTGGTCCTGCTGAACCGGGTCCGCGGGACCCTCGACTGGTGGGACCCGGAGTTCCTGGACCACCTCGCCGCCGCCCATGACGTGATCGTGTTCGACAACGTCGGCACCGGCTACACCACCGGCACCCCGCGCGACTCGGTCGAGGGACTGGCCGACGGCACCGTCGAGTTCCTCGAGTCCCTCGGCCTGGCTCAGGTGGACCTCCTCGGCTGGACGCTGGGCGGCACCGTCGCCCAGCACCTCGCCCGCACCCGGCCCCACCTGGTCCGCAAGCTGGTCGTCGCGGCCGCCAACCCGGGCGGCACGGTGCCCGGCGCCCCCGACCCGGACCCGGAGGTACGGGCCACCATGACCAAGCCCGAGGTCACCGGCGACGACCTGGTGTTCCTGTTCTTCCCCGGGACGGACACCGGCCGCGCCGCCGGATACGCGCACCTCGCCAGGGTGGCCACCCGGCTGGCCACCGGACGCCCCGACGTGTCCCAGGCGGCGGCCATGGGCCAGATCGCCGCGATCGGCAAGGACGCGGCGATCCCCTTCGAGCAGGTGCGCACGGACCTGGAGTCCATCAAGCAGCCCGTCCTGTACGCCACCGGCATCCAGGACGCGATGATCCCCGCCCTGGCCTCGTACACCGCCGTCCAGCACATCAGCGACGCCACCCTCGTCGCCTACAGCGACGCCGGCCACGCCTTCCTCTTCCAGCACGCCAAGGACTTCGCCGCTCAGGTGACGGCCTTCCTTGCCGGCTGACCCGACCGACCGGAGAGACATCGTGCAGCCGACCAGCGTTCCGGCGCGCCGGGAGGTCACCCCGCTGGAATTGTTCTTCGACCTGGTCTACGTCTTCGCCATCGGCCAGCTGTCCCATCAGCTGCTGGCCCACCCGACGTGGACCGGCGCCGCCCAGACGCTCGTGCTCTACCTCGCCGTCTACGCGGCCTGGGCCTACACCACCTGGGCGGTCACCCTCGTCCCGGCCGAGGACCCGCGGACCCGGTGGATGCTGCTGACGGTCATGCTGCTTGGGCTGTTCATGAACGCCGCGATCCCGCGAGCCTTCGGCGACGCCGGGTGGGTCTTCGTCGCCACCTTCCTGATGATCCACCTCGGCCGGACGGTATGGCTGCTCACCGTCGGCCTCGACCGGGTCAACCAGGAGCATTTCCGCCGCGTCCTGGTCTGGTTCGTCGCCCCTGCACCCCTGTGGCTGACCGGCGCGGCGGCCGAAGGCGGCGCGCGGGCGGCATGGTGGGCCGCGGCGCTGCTGATCGAGTTGGCGGGCACCTGGGCGGCGCATCCGCTGCCGGGCCGCCGGCTGGAGTCGCGGCAGGTCGGCTTCGCCGGTGGGCACCTGCTGGAGCGTGGACGCCTGTTCGTGATCATCGCGTTGGGTGAGACGGTCATGACCACCGGCACCGCACTCACCGCGGCCCCGTACGAGCCGATGACCCTGCTGACCGGCGGTGTGGCGCTCACCGGCACGGTCGCGCTGTTCTGGCTGTTCTTCGGCCGCTCCGAGCGCGTCGTACGCCACTTCCAGAGCACCGAGGACCCGATGCGGGCCGCGCGCAGCGGCGTCATCAGCCTCATGGCCTCCGTCGCCGGGTTGATCGCCGTCGCCGTGGCCGACGAACGCGTCATCACCCACCCCCTGGAACACGCCGGCATCACCACGAACCTGCTGCTGTTCGGCGGCCCGGCCCTCTACCTCGGCACGCAGACCTGGCACGGGGCAACCCTGTTCGACGACCTGCTCCGGCCACGGCTGCTCGCGCTGTCCGCTCTGGTCGTCGGCTGCGCGGCCACGACGACGGCCCCGGCCTACCTGTCGGCCGTCATCGCCGCCGCGATCGTCGTCGCCCTGGCCGTGTTCGAAGAGCGCCGTCCGGCGGGGGACGCGCGTGCGAGGCCGATCCCCTCAGGCCCCCTGGTCGCCGACGGGAACTGAGACCGGCGCGCCTTTCTCCTTCACCTTGTTCACCCCATTCGCTGGGAGGCTTTCATGGGCATGTACGCCAGTAGCCGGGGCCTTCGCCGGGCGCTCACCGTGGCCGGCGTGCCGGAGTGGGTGGCCCGGTCCGGGGGCGGGGCACCATGATGGAGGCCGGCGTGTTGGTCTGTGACGACCAGGAGTTGATGCGGGTCGGACTGCGCATGGTGGTGGACGGCCAGCCGGATCTCACGGTCGTCGGCGAGGCCGGGGACGGTGAGGCGGCCGTGGCACAGGCACTCACGCTGCGCCCCGACGTCGTCCTCATGGGAGTGCGGCTGCCGCGCCTGGACGGCATCTCGGCCACCGCGCAAGTGCGCGCCGCCCTGCCCGGCACGCGCGTGCTCGTCCTCACCGCGTGCGACCGCGACGAGTACGCCTACGCGGCCCTGCGTGCGGGAGCGAGCGGCTTCCTCGTCAAGGACACACCGACCGCCGAACTGCTGATGGCCATCCGCGGTGTGCTGCGCGGCGACGCGGTGATCGCCCCGTCGGTGATGCGGCGGTTGATCGACCGGTACGTCACGGGCGCCGTCGCTCCCGTCGCAGACAAACGCCTCGACGTACTCTCCGACCGCGAGCGTGAGGTGCTGGGTCTGGTCGCCCGCGGGCTGAACAACGCGGAGATCGCGGGGAAGCTGTTCCTCGGCGAGACCACGGTCAAGACCCACGTGGCCCGCATCCTCGCCAAACTGCGCGTCCGCGACCGGATAGAGGCCGTCGTCGTGGCCTACGAGAGCGGACTGGTTCGCCCTGGCGGATGACCCCGTCGGGCGCTCGGGATGGTTTCCGGCGACATTGCCGCTGCCTAGCTTTTGGACATGTCCTCAACCAATCGACGTACCCGTGTCTCCCGGCGCACCGCGATGGCGCTGGCCGGCGTATCGGTCGTCGCGGCCCTGACCGCCACGGCACCGAGCATGGCCAACGCCGTGAGCGGCAGCTCCAGCGCCGCACGCCACTCAGTCGCCCAGACGCAGAACGCGGAGAGCGCCGGCACCGCCCCCAACCTGCGCGTCAAGGCCGCCAACGGCGTCACCTACCAGTACCGCCGCTTCGGCCACCCCGGTGCCGGCAGCGTGCCCCTGGTCTTCCTCCAGCACTTCCGCGGCACCCTCGACAGCTGGGACCCCAAGCTCATCGACACCATCGGCGCCCAGCGCGAGGTCATCCTCGTGGACAACGTCGGCGTCGGCGGCTCCACCGGCACCACGCCCAGCACCGTCCAGCAGATGGCCCTGGACGCCATCGACTTCATCGACGCCCTCAAGCTGCCCCGCTACGACGTGTTCGGGTTCTCCCTCGGCGGTGAGGTCGCCCAGGAGGTCGCGCTGCGCCGCCCCTGGCAGGTCCGCCGCGTCGTCCTGGCCGCCACCGGCCCCCAGGGCGGAGTGGACCAGCGCGCATCCGACCCCGACATCCTGCAGCGGACCCTGAAGGACAACCCGGGCCCTGAGGACTACCTCTTCCTCTTCTTCAAGAACACCGCCTCCAGCCAGGCCGCGGGACGCGAGTTCCTGCAGCGCCTCGGCCGGCGCACCACCGATCAGGACGCCCCCTCCAGCCTGGCCACCCGCGACCGCCAACTCACCGCGTGGTCCGAGTGGGGCATCCCCGACAAGTCCAAGTTCGTCCGCCTGCACGCCCTCTTCCAGCCCACCCTGGTCGCCGACGGCGAGAGCGACATCCTCATGCCCGCCAAGAACTCCCACCTGCTGGCCACGTACCTCCCCGACGCCCAGCTGCACATCTACCCGGACGCGGGCCACGGCTTCCTCTACCAGTACGCCGTCAAGTTCGGCACCGAGGTGAACACGTTCCTCGACCGCTGACGTATCCCCCCCTCGGCACTGGAGCCCAGCATGACCCAGCACAGCATGTTCGAGATCGACATCGTCGGGCCGAAGATCCGCAAGGTCACCTTCACCAATCCGCCGGTGAACGTCGTCGGCGCGGACACCGTCGTCCAACTGATCGACGCCGTCGACGAGTTGAGCCGTGACGAACAGGTTCAGGTCGTCGTCTTCGACAGCGGAACGCCCGGATACTTCTTCAACCACGCCGATCTCGGCCAGGTGCCCGAACTCCTGGCGCTGAACGCCGCGGACGGGACCCCGACGTGGGTCGAACTCGTCACCCGCCTGACCAGCGCCCCGTTCATCAGCATCGCCTCCATCCGCGGGCGCACGCGGGGCGGAGGGGACGAGATCACCCTGGCCTTCGACCTGCGCTACGCCAGCCGCGAGGAAGCCTTCTTCTGCCAGCCCGAGGTCGCGATCGGCATTGTCCCGGGTGGGGGCGGCAGCGACCGTCTGGCCCGGCTGCTGGGACGGGACCGCGCGCTCGAAGCGATCCTCACCAGCGAGGACTACGACGCCGAGCGCGCCGAACGGTACGGCTGGGTGACCCGGGCCGTCCCCGACGCCGAACTCGACGCCTTCGTCGAAGGTGTCGCGGCGCGCATCGCGTCCTTCGACAAGGCATCCGTCCTGGGCGCCAGGGCACAGATCAACCGGTCGACCCTGCCGCCCGTGGCCGACCTGCGCGCGTCCTGGAGGGAGTTCGCGGAGTCCGTCACCTGGCCGGGATTCCAGGCCCGCGTGCCACAGCTCGGGAAGGCCATCGCCGAGATCGGTCTCGAAGAGATCGAGCGGAACCTCGGTTACTACGCCGGCCTCATCAACCAGCAGACATAGGGACCGTGCCCGTGGGCGAACACCACAGCGCCGGCCCGGTCTGATCTCCGCGCGATCGACCTCACGCAGCAGGGCCCCGGACGGGTGTCCGGTTGCGCGAGGCCTCACATCTCGGGTTCGCCCGCGGGGTCCAGGGCGAAGGTGACTCTTTCGCCGACCCGCACCGCAGCCTCGATCATTCTCTGGCGTTCGTCCCCCGCGTAGAGGTCGGCGCAGGCGCTGATCGACGGGTACAGCTCCGAGAGGAGGAGCGCAGCCGATTTCGGAATGACCTCGGCTGTGCGCCACTGCTGCCCGAGCCGGTCGATCTGGCTGCACAGCTCGTCCAGCGCGAGCTGATCGAAGCCGTCGTTCAGGCGCAGGGGACCGATGAATCCCTCAGCCGCGTCGTTGAGTTGCGACACGAGTTCCTCATCCACGGGATCATTCCTCATCTTCGACCATTCCGATGATGGCGTTCGGGTTTATGTATCTCTCGACGAGGCCCTCTTGCGATGATTGCGCATTGTTGAGCGAACGAAATCCTCGCAGGTACCTGGCCCTGTTGTCCGGGGTGGTGAGGTCGACCAGCCGCGCCTCGACTTTGTCGCCGTCGATGATAGCGACCCGCTGACCGGGCTGGCGCCACTTCTTGATCACGTCCCAGCTCTTCGTCACCGAAATCCACTGGGTCCGTACCCGACTCCCCTGACCTATCTGCACGTTGATGGTGTAGTCGCCGTCGACGTTCTTGGCGAACAATCCTTCTGCCGGATCCTCGTCGGGGCGCAGGTTTCTGTACCAGATTCCGGCAGCTGCCGCCGAGGGGCCACCCTTCAGAACGTCTTTGAGGGACTCCCCCGAGGAGTCTGCCGAAGTCATCGGGAAGTACCCGAAGTCGGTGGAGTTGTGTGCGTCGGGCCGGCTCTTGGGGCAGGCTCCGGGGGCCTCGTCGCAGAAGACCTCCCAGAACGTCTCACTCGCCAGATGGATTCCGTTGCGGGCGTCCCACATGTCGTTGGCGTCCGTCATGCGGTTCTGCTTGTCGACCATGTGGAGTGCGTCGAGCCATGCTCGCTTCGCCTCCGCGCCGAACTGACGCGGCGGGATCGGCGCGATCGTGACCGGATCGCTCGCCGGGGCACTTCCGGTGCCGCTGCCGCCGCCGCTGCCGCCGCATTTGTGCGTGTCGCAATAGTGGCTGGAGCCCTTGTACTTCTTCGACCCCGGGTCGTTCTCCTCGTGATAGGTGCCGTACGTGCCGTTACTGCCGGAACAGAAGTGGACGAGCCCACAGCTTTCCAGACCCGTGGGATCGCTCTGGGTCAACGGGCTGTTGTCGGCGTAGGTGTAGCCGTTGAGGGATTGAGTGTCGCTTGTGTCAAGGACCGGGTCGACGCTGAGGAAACGGCCGATGGTCGGATCGTATTCGCGGGCACCGACGTAGGTGAGGCCGCTGGAGGAATCGGCGGACTTGCCGAGGAACGCTTTGTCGTCGGGCCAGGTGCCGGTGCCGCCGGTGCGGGAGGTGCCGAAGGGGGTGGTGTATCGCTTCGTGACCGCCTGGCTGGTGGCGTCCAGGGCCAGGCTGCTGGTCCCGTGCTGGTCGGATGCGAGCCAGGAGAGGGTCTCGGTGCCGGTCTTGTTGGTGCGTACGGCGATGACCTGGCCGCCGGCGTCGTAGTACCGCTGGGCCCAGTACTTGGCGGTCGCGGTGGAGGTGTCGAGGTGGACCTCGGTGCCGTCGTCGAGGAAGAGGACGGTCTCTCCGCCGGTGTTGCGGCGGATCAGGAGGGTGCCGTCGGCGTCGTAGACGTGGCTGGTGGTGCTCTTCGTGGTGCCCGAGCCGGACTTCTCGGTGAGGGTGCCGAGTTGGCCCTCGGGGCTCCAGGTGAGGCTCTGGGTGTCGGTGCCGTTGGGACGGCCGGTGGTGTTGCCGGTCGCGTCGTAGGCGTACGTGGCGGTCACACCCGTGCACGAAGTGGCCGCGGTGGTGGCGGTCAGGCCGTGCGGGTGGGCGGTGTCGCCGTAGCAGTACGTCTTGGTGGTGTCACCGGCGGAGCTGTGGCTGGTCTCCGTGCTGCGCAGGCCGCCGTCGGTGTAGCTGTACGACGTCCAGTACGGGGCGGCACCGCCGAGGTTCGCGGTGGTGCGGCCGGAGGCGGAGCAGTCGGCGGTGGACGGGGTCCACGCCTGGGTCAGGCGTTGGTGGCCGTCGTAGGTGAAGCACTGGTCGTCGGCCTTGCCGGTGCCGCCGAGGACGGTGGGGTCGGTGACGGAGGTGACGTTGCCGGCGTCGTCGTAGCCGTAGTTCAGTTCCTGCAGTTCGTAGTTGTGCGTCTGGTCGGTGACGGCCGACTGCTTGAGCCGGTCGGTGCCCTCCTCCCAGGTATTGGTGATGTAGGCCTTCTTGGTGCCCTCGGCCGCGGAGGTGCCCAGAGTGAACTGCTGGGGCTGGCCGATCTCGGAGTAGGCGGCGCCGAGCAGGTAGCCGCTGAGGCCGGTGACGTCGGTGGGCAGACCGACACTGTTGTAGTGGGTGACGACCTTCTCCGCGGCCAGGCCCGCGGCGGCGGGTTCGGAGATGTACTGCTGGGTGCCGTCGAGGTTGTAGTACGTCGAGGAGGTCAGCGTGGAGGTGACGGCGCCGGAGGTGACCAGGGCGTCGGTCGAGGGCAGGACCAACTGGGTGGTGGTCGGCCGGTACAGGCTGTCGTAGGCGGTGACCTTGCGGGTGTAGGCGGTGCCGGTCACCCCTCCGACATAGCTGGTGGACGAGTCCAGCTGCCCCTTGGCCAGGGTGTCATAGGCCCAGTGGGTGAGCTTGTTGGCGTCGGTCTTCGACGTCTGCCACTGGTCGGTCCTGCGGCCGAGTTCGTCGTAGCCGTACAGGAGGGTGCTTTTGCGGGAGTCGGTGGTCGTGGCGACCTGGTCCAGGTCGGTGTACGACGTGGTGCTCGTGCCCTTGTCCGGGTCCGTCGCCGAGGCCTGGCGACCGAACAGGTCGTACGTGTAGGACCAGTGGGTGCCGTCGGGGCCGGTGACGACGTCCGGTTTGGAGTCGCGGGTGTAGGTGTACTTCGTGGCCGTGTAGGCGGCGCCGACGCCCGCACCGTAGGCGGTGTCCGCCGGGTCGGTGCCGGAGTACTCGCGCTGCTCGGTGGTGCGGCCGAAGACGTCGGTGATGGTGCGGGCCGCTGATCCGCCGGCCAGGGCGGTGGTGGCGGTGGAATCTCCCGTGTACGTCGTCGATGTGGACCGCTTCTTGACGCCGTAGACGTAGAAGGAGCTGCTGGTCGGGCGTTCCGCGCCGTCGAAGACCGTGTCGGTCTGCTTCGGTGCGCCGCCGTACTCGGCACGGGCGTAGCTGCCGGAGGGGGTGGCGGTGGAGTCGAAGACGTCGGCGTAGGTCTCGTACGCCAGGCCGCGGCTGTTGTAGCGCGCGTCGGTCAGCAGCCGGCCGCCGTTCGCGGTCGGGGACTGGGTCTGCAGCGGCCTCAGCAGCGAGTCGTAGATCGTGTAGCTGGTGTTGTAGACGCCTTCGCCGAGGATGCTGGAGGTGGAGACCCAGGACGGGGCGTTGTTGGTGACCGAGTAGGCGTAGGTGTAGTTGGCGCCGTACCCGGCGGCGCGCAGGTGGTTGGGCAGCCAGACGGCGGTCACCCGGCCCAGCGCGTCGTACGTCGACTCGGTCAGCTTCGTGTTGACGTCGTAGGCCTTGACGGGAGTGCCGCGAGCGTAGTCGAAGTAGGTGTAGGACTTCTGGGTCTTCGCGTTGGTGGCCGTGATCTTGGTCAGCGGCCCCGTCGTGGTCGGGGTGTAGACGGTGGTCGTCGGGTTGCCCAGCGCGTCGGTCACGCTCAAGGGCCGGCCCAGCGTGTCGTACGTGGTCTTCTCGACGGTCTGCCAGGAGGTCGGGTACCGCTCGCCGTTGGTGGCCGTGGCGGGGTAGGCGGAGGCACGTCCGGTCCAGCTCGCGTCCCCCAGGGTCGGGGTCTGCGAGGCGGTCCAGGCGGTGGCGGTGGCCGTGTCGTAGACCGTGGCCGCGTCGGACAACACGTCCCCACGCGTGCTCGACGAGGCCGGCAGGCTCAGGTCGGTCTCGGCGGTGGAGCAGGCGCGGCCGACGACGCGGGTGCGGGAGACCAGGGAGTTGATGCCCAGACTGTCGTTGCGGGCGTACCAGGTGCGGGTGCAGGTCTCGTCCCCGGTGACGGCCGTGTCACCCGCGTCGTAGACGGTGGTGGGCATGCCGTAGCCGTCGAAGCTGGTGGTCATGTTGCGGGTGCGCCACTTGGCGGCGGCGGTGAGGTAGGTCGAGGTCTGCGTCTTGTAGGTGCGGACGAAGTAGGCCTCGATGTCGGCGTACGACTTCTGCTGGCTTGCCGTGCGGCTGGACCAGGGGTCGTTGACCGTGGCGGTGACCGGGGTGGACCCGTTGTAGGTGATCTGCTCGCGGGTGAAGCCCGAGAAGCGGTCGCTGTCGGTCTGATCGGCGACGCTCAGGCCGGTGAAGCCGATGCCCGGGACGGAGACCGAGCGGGTCGTGCCGTCCTTCTGCTTGTCACCGTCCATGCCCTGCAGATACAGCGACACGGTCTTGGACTGAGTTTCGCTGGAGGCGCCCTTCAGCGTGGTGACGGTGCGGTAACCGCGCCAGTCGGACCAGGTGCGCTCCCCGGCCGGGGTGAACGGGTCGTTGTTGTAGTGCCAGGCCGGCCCGGAGTAGCTGTAGTGGTTCTCCATCGTCTCGCCCAGACCGGTGGGGTCGGAGGTGACGACGTCGGTGACGCGGTACTTGTTGAACCAGTCCAGCGACGCCTCGGTGGCGCCGTTGATGTGCCAGTGGACCGGGTAGCAGCTCATCGTGTCGTTGTCCTCGGACGACGGCATGTTCGAGCCACGTACGCACTCCGGGTTGGACAGCGTCACCGTGGTGATGGCGCCGGCCTCGGAGGTGACGGTCTGGATGCGGGGCCGGTTCAGCGGCAGAACGTTGTCCGTGGAGGAATCGACCCTGTTCTCCCGCATCTGGTAGGTGAACGTGACCGGCTTCAGGGCGATGGCGGTGCCGTTCTTGCCGGTGCGCTGGATGCTCTTGAGGACGAGGGTCTGGTCGGTGCTGTTGCCGATGTCGCCCGGGTCCAGGAACTGCTGGGTCAGCGCCCAGGAGTCGACGTCCGTGTAGGCGCTGGAGGCGGCCGACCAGGCGTGGGTGTCGATGCCGGTCAGGCGCTTGCGGGTGAAGAACGCCGGGCTGGTGGCCTTGCAGTCCGCGCCGGAGGTGCAGAGGGAGTCGTAGGGGACGTCGGGCCAGCTGGAGGCCGTGGAGGCGGTCAGCGAGGAGCAGTCGGAGGCGGTGCACCGCTCGTCATAGCTGAAGGTGACCTCGTCCGAGGCGGTGCCGGTGAACAGGGTGTCCTTGTTCTGCCCGTAGAGGATCTTGGTGAGGTAGCCGCCCCGCGTGTACGGGGCGGTGCCGGTGGACGCGCCGTTCTTTCCGTAGTAGTTGGTCTCCGCGGTGTACCAGTACGACATGGCGTTGCCGTGCGGGTCCACGACGTAGTCCAGATTCCAGCGCCAGGCCTGGGTGAGGGCCCGGTCGGCGAAGGCGGTTCCCTGGCTGTAACCCGGCTCACCGGAGTTGTTGCCGAACACCGGCACGGTCCAGACGGAGTTGGTGCGCTGGGTGTCCGCTCCGGGCAGCTTGTTCAGGCCGAAGACGTACTTGGTGCCGTCGCCGGTGGTGACGGTCCAGTACTCGCCGTCGTTGTCGCCGTTGTCGGCGCCGGTGGAGTGGGTGACGGTGGAGGCGTCGTCGTCCTTCAGGTGCCAGACGCCGGTGGTGTCGTCCTTGACCAGTTCGGTGGACTTGCCGTTCAGCACGAGCGAGGCGTTGTCGTACTTCCAGCACTGGTCGTACTTGCCGCTCTCGCCGTCGTCGTCGCACGAGGCATAGGAACGGTCGACGTAGGAGGACGCCACGTCGCCGAAGCCCTCACCGACGAGCGTTCCCTGGTTGTTCGTCGAAGCCGTCCTGCCGTCCACGCTCCCCGAGTCGTACGACAACGACAGCTGCGGCGACGGTCCCGCTGCGGCCGGCGGAGCGGTCAGCGGGTAGGACCAGGTGAAGCCGCCCGAGGCACTGCCTGCTTCCCAGCTGGAGGAGGCCGAGAGGGGGTCGGCCGCGTAGTTGCCCGCACCGGAGGCCGACTCTCCCGATGAGGTGGCGGTCGCGGCCAGCACCGTGGCCGACGTCGTGTCGGCAGCCATCAGGGACATGCGCGGCGTCGAGCGCGAGGCCCGCGCGGTGCCGCTGCTCGCCTCCGCCAGGCCGACCTTGGCCGACAGTGTCTGAGCACTGATGTCGTTGTGCGAGCCGAGCGGGGTCTGGGTCCGGCAGGCGGCCTTCCGCGGCGTGGTCAGCACGCACGCCGGGAGCTGGACCAGCCGCAGCCGACCGGACCAGCCGCCCCCGTAGGCGGAGGCGAACGCCGAGTAGTCGACGCTGACCTGGGCGGCGCCCGGCTCGGCGGCCGAGGCCGTCAGCAGCACACCCTTGATGCCTGCCGCCCGGGCCTGCTGCTGCCCGAGAACCCGCACCCGTACCTGGCCGGCCGCCGAACCGGTCCCCGGCCCTGGTACGACGGTGACCGGCAGTCCTCCCGCGGTGAGCGTGGCCGAGCCCTGCCCCGGTATTCGCCCGGTCACCTCGGCGGTGTGCGGCCAGACCACGCGCTGCTGGGCACGTGCGCGCCGGGCCTGGGCCGCGTTGGCGGCCCCGGTTCTCGCCACCTGCGCACGGGCTTTCGCCGCACCCAGGCCCGGATGTTTCCGTACCTCGTCGACCCGGTGCTTCGGCAGCGCCGGCTTGCCCAGGCCGCCCCCGGCGGCGTGAGCCGCCGGCACCCCGAGTCCCGCAGGAACGACCAGTGCCATGGACAGCGCCGCGACGACAGGTGCCCGCCGACGCCGTACCACCTGCCGCGGTGCAGGTGCACGCCACGGCAACAGAACACCGCGGGTCAGAGCAGTGCCGATCCAACGAGCCTTCATGCCGGAACTCATGACTAGCCTCCCGCGACCGCTGTCGGCCGCCTGCGCACGCCAAGGGATCAAAAGAGCAAGGGGACAAGGGAGTCTGGCCGGGTGGGGCGGCTGCTTGACGCCGCCCCACCCGTGCCTGTCACGCGGGTCAGTCTCCGACGGTGTCGGTGACCTGCTGGTTGGCCATGGCACCGGCCCACAGCCTGATGTCGGTGATCCTTCCGGGCAGTTGGTGACCCCAGGCTCCGCCCACGTATCCCTCACCGGCCGCGAACTCGCCGGACCCGGCCACCGCCGTGTAGGGATGCGTGACACTGAAGCCGTTCTCGTCGGGCCCGAGATAGAAGTGGATCGTCCCGGACGGGGCGTCGTACGTGCCCGTCATCCGCACCGGGCTGCCCAGATCCGCGGCCTCGTCGGAGACCACCCCGTCGAAGCTGCCGTTCTTGTTCAGCCGGCCGAAGTACCAGTTGCCGACCGGGATGGTCGTGTCCGTCTCCGGGTCGATGTCGGTGCCGGTCAGCTGGTACCAGAAGCCCCAGGCGGAACCGTCCGCGCTGCGCTGGCCGACCACCTGCGCCGTGTACCCGACCGGTTTGGACAGCAAGGCATCGCGGTCGATGTCCACCAGCGTGGTGGCCGTGAACGACGCGGTGTCATCCAGTACCGGCCCCGGGCTGGTGGCCGCCCCGTCCGTTCCGTTCAGGACGAGGGCCTGGCCGTCGAGCGAGGCACCGCCGGACAGGGTGAGCGCGCGACCGTATCCGGAGGTGGTGTCCGCCAGCGTGCTGCCGCTCGCGCCGTCCGGGTTCCAGGCGCCCATCAGCTCCACGCTCGGCGCGTCGTTGGCGTCGAGCAGCTGGTCCTCGGTGGCGATTCCGTCGTCCGTCAGGGCACGCTGCCAGACGGCCACCTCGTCGATGCGGCCCCGCCAGTAGTTCACGTAGCTGCCGGGGGTGAAGCCGGCCCGGCCGAACTGCAGGGTGCCGTCGCTGACCGTGGCGTCCGACGTGCTGGGCAGCGCCACCGGCGCCCCCTGCAGGCGGCCGTTGACGTACAGCGAGATGGTGCGGTCCACGGAGTTGTACACGCCGCTCAGGTGTGTCCACGCCTTCAGCGGGACGCCGGCCGCGTCGGCGTTCGCGCCCAGGTACTTGCGCACCCCGTTCTCGTACCAGTTCCACAGGAACACCCAGCGTTGGATGCTCGGCGAGTAGTACAGGGCGAATCCGGAGCCGTCGCTGCCCGTCTCCGACACCACCGTGCGGAAGTCGGACCCGTCCGTCAGGTAGGCCCAGGCCGAGACGGTGAACGACGACTGGGTGTTGACGACCGGTGCTGCGGTGGCCGCGTATCCGGACTGACGGGTCGTGTCGGAGGTGTCGTTCAGCCACAGCGACCGATCCCCCTCGCCCCGGCGTGCCAGCGACGACCAGCCCGCACCACTCGTGTAGAGCGTCGCCGCGTGACGCGTGCCCTCGGTCGCCGTGTCCGCCGCCGTCGTCACGCCGGAGCCCGGTGCCGCATCGTCGAAGTGCCAGCGGCCGATCGCCGTCTGCCCCTCGGCGACGTTGAACTTCACGATCGTCTTCGCACCCCAGCGTCCGGCACTGTCCTGCGCCCGTACCTGCAGCTGCTGGGTGCCCGCCAACTGGGGAGGGATCCCGGCCGTGACCTTGTTTCCGGGGATCGGCTTGGACCAGACGGTGGAGGTCGCCAGCTTGTACTCGTAAGCGGTGTTGGTGTCCCCCGAGGCCGGCGAGAAGGTGAACTGGCCCGCCACACCCGGGCCGCCGGCGGGGTCGCACGCGTTGGCCGTGCACGCGGAGTACGGGCTGCCGAAGGTGACCGTGGGTGCCTTCGGGGCGGTGGTGTCCACCTTGAAATAGCACCAGCCCTTGGTGGTCACCGTGCTGTGCGACTCCAGAGAGCTGCCGCCGCTGTCGTAGTAGGAGCGGCTGAACACCGCCAGCCGGTACAGCGGCCCCTCGGACAGCGTGATCGGTGACGGGTACGTGAGCACCGTTCCGTTGCCGACGAAGCCGCTGGTGGGCCGCACCGGCTCGGTCGCCACGGACCAGCTGCCGTCGCTGTTCTTCTGCTGGACGTAGAAGTGCGCCCGCAGACTCGCTCCGCTGCCGCCGCCGGTCGCCGTCCATACCGTGGCGGTCAGGCTCGGCGTGGGATCCGCGATCACGTCCGGGTCGGTGGAATCGGTGTCGCAGCTGATACCGCTGCCCTCGACGATGCCCGCCTTGGTCGGTACCGCGGGCAGCCCGACATACGTCACCGAAAGCACCGCGTCGTTCCGAAACCGCTTCCAGGCGCTGGTGTCCGTCTCGTCCCGGGCCTTCAGCAGCAGGGTCAGCCGCGAGAACTTCCCCGCCGCGAAGTCCCCCACCGTCGATGTCAGGCCCGAGCCGCTGAACTCGACCGGCGCCGGCGGCTGCGAAGGATCACACAGCGAGCTGCGGCCCGCCGACACGTCGCGGCTCGCCATCATCCCCAGGTACGAGGGACGGGTCGACCATGTGGTCGACGACGAGATGTTGCCGGTGCGCTCCAGGTCGACCCAGCGCGCGTCGCATGTGAAGGACCAGCTCTCGGTCGCTCGGAACGTCGCCGACAGCACCTTCTTGCCCGCCAGACTGCTCGGCGAGAACTGGAAGTACAGCCGCTCGGTGTAGCCGGGGCCGCAGTAGTAGCCGTTCCACGAGGAGCAGTGGCCCGTGCCCTTGCCCTCGTTGCTGCTGCCGTTGCCCCAGTTGAAGTCGCTGACGCCGTCCGAGCGCAGATACGTGTGGGCCGTCTGGTCCAGGCCCACACTGGGGTCGATGTAGAGGGGGTAGGCACTGCTGTCACTGTTCGCCAGCATGCCCGCGTCCGGCACCACAGCCAGTGAGTCCGTACCGACCTGGACCGGCAGCACCGCCGACGCGTCGCCGTCACCCGGTCCCGCCGTACCGTCCGCCGACGTGCCGGTGGACGGGTCAGTGGTGGCCGACGGGGACGGGTCGCTCGCCTGGGTGACCGTGGCCGTCCGCTCCAACTGGGGGGACGAGCCGGAAGTGCTCGCGTCGCCCTGCGAGTCCCACATCAGGGCCGGCGGAGCGGAGAAGACCGGGCGCGCGTCGTCGTCCACGGCGGTCATCCCGCCGCCGCTCGTCGACGCCACCGTCAGCCCGTCCGCCTGCAGCGAGAGGGCGACCTTCTTCAACTCCGGATCGGCAGCCGCCTGCGGGGACTTCACCACGAGCAGCTCACGGAAGCTCTCGGCAGTCGCCGTCATCCGCAGGTCCACGCCCGGCAGCACATCGGCGTACACCGCGCTCGCTCCGTCCAGCGTGGGCTTCGGCAGCGTTCCCGGCCAGCCCAACCGCAAGGACTTGCCGCCCCGGCCGATGTCCACCAGCCCCGAGCCGTCGCCGCCGTCGGAGAACGCCAGATCCACCACGGCCGCCTTCGGGCCGACCGTCCCGTCCGGCCGAACCTCCAGGGTCGGGTCCGGGGACACCCACGACCCGTCGCTCCGGTGCACCCGCACCGGTACGGTCGACTGGTCCAGCCTGAACGTCGTGCCGTCCGGGTTGGCGTATGTCGTCGTGTACTCCGTTCGGTCGTCGGCGACCTCGACCGGAGCATCACCGGCCATCGCCTGCCGCGCGGCGGCCGCCTCCGGAGAGAGGGACCTCGTGCCGACGGAACCGGACTTCCGGCCATCAGCAACGGCCGTGTACGCGGCGGCCATGGCGACCGGCTGTATCAACAAGACGAACGCGGCCAGCCACGCCGTATGCGACGACCGCACACGTCTACAACCCGAATCCCCCACAGCCCACCCCTGAGCACTTGACGAACTGATCACAATCACTTGGCGATTGAGGAGCATGGCAGGAGCAACTGAGCTGAAGTCCAAGGGAAACATCAAGATCAGACAAGCGATCGCCCACATACGAGCAAAGAATTCGATCGTTCACCTTGGTGACGGGTGCCGTCCATCGGTTCGATGTCCGTCGACGGCTGGGAGGTCGTCGGCGGCTTCGCCACCTCGCCACGACCAGGGGTTGTGCAAAACGTTTTGGATCCTTAGCGTCCGGTTCGGACGGAAGGATCCGCATGATGCGCCGACTGATCGTGACGTCCTGCTCGGTGCTTCTGGTGCCCGAGCAGGGCTCCTGCCGAGTGGAGACCGACCAGGACATCCTGGTCGAGGACGGTGTGATCGCCTGGCTGGGCCCGGCGGGTTCAGGGCCGGAGGCGGCCGGGGCCGAGATCGTGGACGGCACGGGGCTGATCGCCGTACCCGGGCTGGTGAACGCCCACACGCACGGGCCGATGACGCTGATGCGCGGCGCCGCCGAGGACGTGAGTGTCGAGGCCTGGTTCAACGAGCGGGTGTGGCCCATGGAGGTCAACCTCACCCCGGCCGACATCGGCCTCGGCGCGGAGCTGGCCTGTGCGGAGATGCTGCTCAGCGGGGTGACCACGTTCGCCGACCACTACTTCCACGCCGAGCGGATCGCCGATGCCGTCGTGCGGACCGGGATCCGGGCCGACATCGCGCCGACCTACTTCAGCAGTCAGGGCCGCGCGGCCCTTGAGGAGAGCGCCGGGACCGCCGCCGCCCTGCACGGCACGGGCGACGGGCGGCTCACCGCGTCGCTGGGCCCGCACGCGCCGTACACCGTCGAGGACGCGGACCTGGTCCGGGTCGCGGAGCTGGCCCGGGACCTGGGCCTGCGGATCCACCTCCACGCCGCCGAGCACCTGGAGCAGACCGAGTCGAGCCTGGCGAGGCGCGGCATCACGCCGATCACGGTGCTGGAGCGGACCGGTGTGCTGGACGCGGGCGCGCTGATCGCGCACGGCTGCGGCATCGTCCCGGACGACCTGCCGACGCTGGCGGCGCACCGGGACCGTACGGGTGTGGCCAGCTGCCCGAAGGTGTATCTGAAGCACGCTCTGCATCCGCTCACGCCGGTGCGGAGCCTGCTGGACGCCGGTGTCGCCGTGGGGGCCGGGACGGACGGGGCGGCCGGGCACAACACGCTGGACGTGTGGGAGGCGATGCGGCTGGTCGCGCTGACCCAGAAGCAGGCCGAGCGGGACGCCACCTGGATGACGGTCTCCGACACGGTCCGGCTGGCCACCCGCGGCGGGGCCCGGGCGCTCGGGCTCGGGGACCGGATCGGCGCGCTGGAGCCGGGGCGGGCCGCGGACATCGTGCTGGTCGACCTGGGCGGAGCACACTGCCGGCCGGTGCACGACCCGGTGGCGGCGCTGGTCTACAGCGTGCGGGCGAGCGATGTGCGCACGGTCGTGGTGGACGGACGGGTCGTCGTGCGCGACGGCCGACTCCTGACGGTGGACCTGCCGGGGCTGCTGGCCGAGATCGAGGCACGCGTGCCCGCACTCCTGGACACCTCGCACGGCAGGGCGGTGCAGCACTATGACCCGTGAACAGGACCAGGACGGGGAGCGCCGCCGACCGCAGACCGGCGTCGACGCCCGCACGCCCGCCCTCCTCGACACCTCCCACCGCAGGGCGGTGCAGCACTATGACCCGTGACCAGGACGAGGACGGTGAGCGCCGCCGGTTGCGGCGGCCCGCGTCGATCAAGGACGTGGCCGCCGCCGCCCGGGTGAGCCCGACCACGGTGTCGCACGTGCTGAGCGGCAACCGGCCGGTCGCGGAGGAGACGGCCGACCGGGTCCGGGCGGTCGTCAGCCGGCTCGGCTACGTACCGGCCTCGACGGCCCGCAATCTCCAGGCGGGTTCGACCAACGTCATAGGGCTGCTGGTGCCCGACATCACCAACCAGTTCTTCGCCGAGCTCGCCAAGGGCGTCGAGGACGCCGCCCACGACCTGGGCTACGGGGTCATCCTGTGCAACACCGAGTTCGACCCCGACCGTGAGGACCGCTATCTGGAGATGCTCCGCGGCCGGTTCATCGACGGCATGGTGTACGCCTCCGGCTCGCCGCCCTCCCGTGGCCGGCTGGCGTCGCTGCTCGGGCGGTTCCCCATCGCCCTGGCCGACGAGGTCGTCCCCGGCCTGCTGGAGCAGACCATCCTGGTCACCGCCGACCACCGCGCGGGAGGCCGACTCGTCGGACAGCATCTGAAGGAGCTGGGCCACCGCCGGGTACTGGCGATCAGCGGCCCGACGGACCTGGTCAGCAGCCTGGAACGGATCGCCGGTTTCCGCGAGGCGTTCGGCGACGCGGGCGTCACCGAGGTCGAGGGCGCCTTCGTCGAGCGGTCCGGCTACCACCTGGTCGCCGCGGCCCTGGAGGACGCCGGCCCGCGCCGCTTCACCGCCGTGTTCGCCGCCAACGACCTGATGGCGCTCGGCGCGATCGCCGCCCTCGAGGACGCGGGCCTGCGCGTCCCCGACGACGTCTCGGTGGCGGGCTTCGACGACATCATGCTCGCCTCCCGTGTCCACCCCCGCCTCACCACCGTCCACCAGCCCGCCTACGACGTCGGCCGCACGGCCGGTGCCCAGCTGCTGAGCTACGTCCACCGGGACGAGGTGCCCCCCGCCTCCCGGCACATCCTGCCGGTACGGCTGAAGATCCGCGCCAGTACGGCGCCCGTACGCCCGCCCCGCTGAACAGGGCACCGCCGCCCCACCACCAAGCGACACCCATCACCTGAAAGGTCGTTCCGCGATGCCCCATGTCCTCGTCGTGGGTGAGTCCTGGTTCATCCACTCCGTCCACCAGAAGGGGTTCGACTCCTTCTTCACCTCCGAGTACGTCGAGGGCGCCCAGGTCTTCCTCGACGCGCTGCGCGACCGCGGCCACACGGTGACGTACGTGCCGGCGCACGAGATACCGAGCAGGCTGCCCGTCACGGCCGAGGGTCTGGAGCCGTACGACGTCGTGGTGATCAGCGATGTCGGGGCCAACAGTTTTCAGCTCACGCCGGAGACCTTCGCCCGCTCGGTGCCCACGCCGGACCGGACGGAACTGTTGCGGGCCTACGTCGAGCGCGGCGGCGGCCTGCTGATGGTGGGCGGCTATCTCACCTTCACCGGCATCGACGCCAAGGCCCGTTGGGGGCGCACGCCGCTGGCGGCCGCGCTGCCGGTCCGTCTGCTCGACCGGGACGACCGGGTGGAGCTCCCCGCCGGCGCCCCACCGCGGGTCGTCGCCCGGCACCAGGTGGTCGACGGGCTGGACGCGACCTGGCCGGATCTGCTCGGGCTCAACGAGGTGACGGTACGGGACGGGGCGGAGCTCCTCGTCGAGTGCGCGGGCCATCCGTTGCTGGCCGTGGGCGGCTACGGGGAGGGAAGGTCGGCGGCCTTCACGTCCGACCTGGCGCCGCACTGGGCCCCGCCCGCGTTCCTGGGCTGGAAGGGCTACCCCGAGCTGTGGGACCGGCTGGTCCGCTGGCTGGCGCAGGCCCCGGTGAGGGAGGTCGGCTGATGGTCACCCCCCACATATCGGCCGCCCCCGGCGACTTCGCGCCGGATGTCCTGATGCCCGGCGACCCGCGCCGGGCACGCCGTATCGCCGAGACGGTCCTCCAGGACGCCCGGCTGGTCACCGACGTGCGCGGTATCGAGGGATATACCGGAACCTACCGAGGCGTGCCCCTGTCCGTGCTGGCCTCCGGCATGGGGATGCCATCGGTCACGATCTACGCCACCGAGCTGTTCCGTTTCTACGGCGTGCGCAGCATCGCGCGGGTGGGCACCGCGGGCGGCATACCCGCCTCGGTCGGGCTGCGGGACGTCGTCGTGGCCACCGCCGCTCATACCGACTCCGCGATGGGCAGCCGCCGTATCGACGGCGTGCACCTGAGCCACGCCGCCTCCTTCCGGCTGGCCGCGGCCGCCGCACGGGCCGCCGGGACCGGACAGCACATCCATGTCGGGCCCGTGTTCACCACCGACCACTTCTACCTGGAACGCCCGGCGCTGTTCGAGCGGCTGGAGGCCCACGGCACGCTGGCCGTGGAGATGGAGGCCGCGGGCCTCTACGCGACCGCCGCCGCCGAGGGCGGCCACGCGCTCGCCGTGCTGACGGTCAGCGACCATGTGCGCCACCCGGAGGCGCTCACCCCCGCCGAGCGCGAGACGGACTTCGACCGCGCCGTCACCATCGCGGCCACCGCACTCCTCACGGAAACAATTTCCTAACACGACGGCCATAGCCAAAACGTTTTGCATTGCATAGCTTTCGGCCAATGGAAAAGAACGGCCCCCGCTCGAGAAAGAGATCAAAACGATGAACAAGATCAGAATTCTGGGGGCCGTCGCGGCGCTCTCCCTCACCCTCGCGGGATGCGGTGCCTCGACCGCCACGGACTCCGCTTCCTCCGGGAAGTCCGGAAAGCTGAGAATCAAGTTCGTCATCAACGGAAACCTCGGCGACCGTTCCTTCTTCGACTCGGCGTACGCAGGCCTGCAGAAGACCGAGAAGGACCTCGGCTACAGCCTGAAGGTCGTCGAGTTGGGCAGCGACCGCACCAAGTGGTCCTCCGGCTTCGAGGACGCCGCCGCCGGCGACGACTACGACGTGCTCGCCGCGGGCACCGTCGACACCGTCGACTTCGTCTCCAAACTGGCTCCGGAGTACCCCGACAAGAAGTTCTGGCTATTCGACGGATCCGTCGACTACACGGGCAAGAGCGGCTGTTCCAACAAGTGCGCGAACGTCTACTCCGTCACCTTCAAGCAGAACGAGGCCGCTTATCTGGCGGGATTCCTCGCCGACAAACTCGTCGCCGCCAAGGCCCTGCCCGGCAGTGGCGGAAACGGCAAGGTGGGCGTGATCGGCGGAGTGAAGATCCCGGTCATCGAGGACTTCGTCGTCGGCTTCAAGGCAGGCTTCAAGGCGGCGGGCGGAAATCCGTCCTCCGGTGTCCTCGTGCAGTACGTCGGCGGCGACAATCCGTTCGGCGACCCGGCGAAGGGCAAGCAGATCGCCTCGGCGATGTACGGGCAGGGGGCCGAACTGGTGTGGCCCGTCGCCGGGTCCTCGGGCCTCGGCGTGTTCGAGTCGGCCGTCGCCGCCAAGCGGTACGCCTTCGGGGTCGACTCCGACCAGTACAAGACGCTGACCGACGCGGCCCAGCGGCAGACCGTCGTCACCTCCATCCTCAAGAACGCCGGTAACGCCCTCTACCTGGCGGCCAAGGAGAACAAGGCCGGCACGCTGGCCTACGGGAAGCCCGCCGCCGTGGGCCTGGCCGAGGACGGGGTGGGCTACGTGGACAACGCCAACTTCGACAAGCTCGTCCCGGCCGACCTGCGCGCCGAACTCCAGGCGCAGGCCGCGAAGGTCAAGTCCGGTGCCGTCACGGTCCCTTCGGCCTTCTGACCTCCGAGGAACACTGGTGGAACCCATGGAGAAAACCGACGAAACCCTCGCTGGAGCCCCTCCCGCCCTGGAGGCCACAGGCCTCGGCAAGACCTACCCCAACGGCACCCGCGCCGTCCGCGATGTCGACCTGGTGGTACCCGGCGGCGAGATCAGGGCGATCGTCGGCCAGAACGGCGCCGGCAAGTCCACCCTGATGAAGCTGCTCTACGGACTCGAGCAGCCGTCGGCCGGGCACATCGGCGTGCACGGGCGGCGGGTCAGGTTCGCCGGGCCGCAGGACGCCATCGCGCTGGGCGTGGGCATGGTCCACCAGAACCTCATGCTGGTCCCGTCGTTCACCATCGCCGAGAACGTCGTCCTCGGCGTCGAGCCGGGCCGGGCCGGCCGCGTCGACCGCGCCGCCGCAGCAGAACGTACGGCCGCGCTGGCCGAGGAGGCGGGGCTCGCCGTCGACCCGGAGGCCAGGGTCGACACGGTGTCCGTGGGGATGCGCCAGCGCGCCGAGATCCTCAAGGCCCTCCACCGCGGCGCCCGCATCCTGATCCTCGACGAGCCCACCGCCGTGCTCACCCCCCAGGAGACCACCGACCTCTTCACGGCGGTCCGCCGGCTGCGTGACTCGGGCATGACCGTGTTGTTCATCTCGCACAAGCTCAAGGAGGTGCGCGAGATCAGCGACCGGGTCACCGTCATGCGCGCCGGGTCGGTGATCGGCACCGTACGCACCGACGACGCGACGCCCGCGCAGCTGGCGACCATGATGGTCGGCCGCGAGATGTCCCTCGACGTGCCGAAGCCGCCGGCGCGGCCCGGGCAGCGCGTGCTGCGGGTGCGCGGACTCGCGGGCCCCGCGGTGCACGGCGTGTCCCTCGACATCGCGGCCGGTGAGATCGTCGGCCTCGCGGGCGTCGAGGGCAACGGCCAGACCGAACTCGTCGAACTCCTCGCCGGACTGCGCCGCCCCACCGCGGGCTCGGTCACCGTGGACGGCACCGACGTCACCCACCTCGACGCGGCGGGCCATCGCCGGGCCGGCATCGCCCACGTACCCGAGGACCGGCTGACCAACGGGGCGGCCCTGGACCGCTCCCTCGCCGACAACCTGATCGTCGACCGTCACGACCGACCTCCCGTAGCCCGCCGCGGCATCCTGCGCACCCGCCGCATCCGCGAGCTCGCCGAGGACCTGATCGGCCGTTACGAGATCCGCGCCCCGCACCCCGACGCGGCGGCCGGAGCGCTGTCCGGCGGCAACCTCCAGAAGGTCGTCGTCGCCCGCGAACTGTCCGCCCGGCCACGCCTGTTGCTGGCCGCGCAGCTCACCAGGGGCGTCGACATCGGCGCCATGCACTTCATGTACGAGCGGCTCCTCGAAGCCCGTGACGCGGGTGCGGCGGTGCTGCTGGTCTCCGCCGACCTCGGTGAACTCCTCGCGCTCTCCGACCGGTTGCTGGTCATCAAGGACGGCCGTCTCGTCGCCCGTTTCGACGACCCGGCCGGACTGACCGAGGAGGCCACCGGCCTGTACATGCTCGGTGTGGAGCGGCATCCGGACGAGCGGATCACGGCGGGTGTCCGATGACCTCGACCCTGGAACCGGCGGCGGAGGAACAGCGGCGGCCCGAGACACAGGGCCGCCGGGAGTTCCTGGCCACCCGGCGCCGTACGGTGGTCGTCGAGCTGACGATGACGGTGCTGACCGTCGCCGTGGCCGTCCTCATCGCCTTCCTGGTCGTCCTGGCCACCGGCAAGGACGCCACCGGCGCGCTGAACGCCCTGCTCACCGGCCCGCTGGAGCGCACCCCCCGGATCGGCCGCTGGCTCGCCGACGCGACCACCCTGGCGCTGCTCGGCCTGTCCGTCGCGATTCCCTTCCGGGCCCGGCAGATCAGCCTCGGCGCGGAGGGCCAGGTGTACGCCGGTGCCCTGGCGAGCGCGCTGGTGGCGATCAACCTCCATCTGCCGCCGGTCGCCGCCGTACTGGTGCCGTTGGGCGCCGCCGCCCTCGCCGGGGCCACGCTCGGCGCGGTACCGGGGGTGATGAAGGCCCGCCTCGGCGCCAACGAGATCGTGGCCACGCTGATGCTGAACGCCGTCGTCGTACGCGTCTTCGACTATCTCCTCACCGACCATCTCAAGGCACCCGGCAGCAGCGCCGTGCAGTCCGCCCCGGTACGCCCCGACTCGGCGCTGCCGCTCCTCTCCGACTTCTTCGGCGTCCCCCTCGACCAGGCGAACATCGGCCTCTTCGGCATGCTCGCGGTGGCCGCGGCCGTGTGGTTCCTGCTCGCCAGGACACCGCTCGGCTACCGCATCCGGATCACCGGTTCCAACCCGGACTTCGCCCGGTACGGCGGCCTCGACGTCCCGCGCACCATCGAGTGGAGCTTCGTCATCGGCGGCGCGCTGGCCGGACTGGCCGGAGCGCACCTCGCGCTCGGGATCTACGGCGGGCTCCAGCCCGACATGGCCGGCGGCCTGGCCTTCGAGGGCATCGTCGTCGCCCTGCTGGGCCGCAACAACCCGGTCGGGGTGGTCGCCGCCGCGCTCCTCTACTCGTATCTGCGGGTCGGCGGCGACGTGATGGAGCAGCAGACCGACGTCGGCTCCGAGGCCGTGACCATCATCCAGGCGGTGATCGTGCTGCTCGTGACCGCCCGGGCGCTGCCCGAACTCGTCAAGCGGTACCTCGCCCGAAGGGAGGCCCGCTGATGGGTCCGGTCCTCGACGTAGTGCTCAGCACCGGCTTCCTCGGGGTGTCGACGCGGTACCTCGCCCGAAGGGAGGCCCGCTGATGGGCCCTGTCCTCGACGTGGTGCTCAGCACCGCATTCCTCGCGGCGATCCTCGGGGTGTCGACGCCGTACGTCCTCGCCGCCCTCGGCGGGCTGCTGGCCGAGCGGGCCGGAGTGCCCAACATCGCCCTGGAGGGCTCGATGCTGAGCGCCGCCTGCACGGGCGCGCTGGTTGCCGGATACAGCGGCTCGGTGTGGGCCGGAGCCGTCTGCGGAATCGCCGCCGGCGCGCTGCTCGCGCTGCTGCTCGGCGTACTGCACCTCTACCTCGGCGCGGACGCCATCATCGCGGGCATCGGCCTCAACCTCCTGGCGGCGGGCGCGACCGCGTACACCGTGTACGCGCTCCTCGGCGACAAGGGCGGGACCAGCCGCCTCCACAGCGGCGCGCTGCCCTCGGTCCGGCTGCCGCTGGTCGAAGACGTCCCCGGCGTCGGCGCGGTATTGAGCGGGCAGAACGTGCTGACCTGGGCCGCCCTCGCCGCCACCCCGGCGGTCGCCTGGCTGCTGTACCGGGCCCGGTTCGGCTTCCACCTGCGCGCGGTCGGCGAGCACCCCGAGGCGGCACGCTCCGTCGGCATCCACGTCCACCGGGTCCAGTTCCGCGCCCTCGCGCTCAGCGGCGCCCTGGCCGGTGCGGCCGGAGTGTTCCTGAGCATGGGCGCCGTGTCCTTCTTCGTCACCGGCATGACCGCCGGCCGCGGCTACATCGCCCTGGCCGCCGTCTTCCTCGGCGCCCTGCGCCCCTGGGGCGTGTTCCTCGCCGCCCTCGGCTTCGGCGCCGCCGAGGCTCTCGCCGTCCAGCTCGGCAACCTCGACATCCCGTCCCAGCTGGTCTCCGCGATCCCGTACGTCTTCACCCTGCTGGCCCTCGCGTACTTCGCCTGGCGCCGCCGACGTGCCTCCCGCACCGCGACCGCCCCAGTCTCACCGCACGCCTTGGAAATCACGTAAGCATCCACTCCGCGCACGCCTTCGCCACCGCCCAGACCCTCGCCGACCAGCCCGGCAACCTCGCCATCTCCGTCACCGCCCGCACGGCCGCCGTCCCCACGGCACCGCCCGGCCTGCCCACCCTGGAGACCCCATGAGTATCCGCGCCGCCCGCGCCCGGATCATCGCCTCCGCATGCGTCCTCGCCTCCCTCCCCGCCCTCGTCGGCACCCCGGCCGCCGCTCACGACAGCGCCGTACGCCTGGACTTCCTCGGCGAGCGTGAACTGCCCAACGCCCTGGCCTACGAGGGCACGACGGTCGGCGGTCTCTCCGCGATCAGCTACGAGGCCGGGACCAGCACGTACTACGTGATCAGCGACGACCGCTCGCAGACCGGCCCCGCCCGCTTCTACACCGCTCACGTCGACTTCGCCGACGGCACCCTCAAGGGCGTGGAACTCACCGGCACCCACCCGTGGCTGCGCCCGGACGGCACCACCTTCCCGCCCACATCGACCGCCACCGCCACCGTGGCGCCCGACCCGGAGGGCATCGCCGTCGACCCGCGCGACGGCACCCTGGCCTGGACGAGCGAGGGCGAACGCATCGTCCCGTCCGACGGACCCGCCCTCCTCGGCGACCCCTGGATCCGCCGCGCCACCACGACCGGCGACTACCTCGGACAGCTCCCGCTGCCCCCGCAACTACACATGAGCGCACAGGAGTTCGGCCCCCGCAAGAACCAGACCCTCGAAGGAGTCACCTTCACCCCGGACGGGCGGCGGATCGTCACCGCCATGGAGGATCCCCTCTACCAGGACGGCGACGACCCCACGCCCGAGCACGGTGCGCTCACCCGCATCACGGTCCACGACGCACGCACCGGACAGCCGCTGGCCCAGTACGCCTACCCCCTGGAACCGCTGTTCGCCACGCCGCCCGCAGGCAGCACCGACACGAACGGCGTCAGCGACATCGTGGCCCTCGACCGCGACCGCTTCCTGGTCCTGGAGCGCGCCTCGATCTACAGCGACAACAACTGGAAGGCCCGTATCTACCTGGTCGACCTCCACGGCGCCACCGACGTCCTCGGCCGCGACTCCGTCACCGACCCGTCCGCACGGCCCGTCCAGCCGGTCCGCAAGACGCTCGTGACCGACCTGTCCGACGTCCCCGGGCTGCCCCGGGTCGACAACGTCGAGGGCATCACCCTCGGCCCCCGCCTCCCCGACGGCCGCCGCACCGTCGTCCTGGTCTCCGACGACAACTTCGCCGCACGCCAGGTGACCCAGTTCATCGCCTTCGCCATCCACCCCGAGTGAGCCGGTCAGAAGGGGCAGGTGTCCATCCAGCGGGTGACCAGGGAGGTGTTGTTCTTGTCGGCGTCACGGACCGGACCGCACAGGAACGGGCCGAAGCGGACGTCGGCACGCAGCCAGAGGCTGAGGAACGACACGATCCACTTACCCTGCTTGGCCTTGTCGCCGTAGCCCGTCATCGGGCACAGGTGGTCGCCCGGAACCTCGATGTAGAGCTTCTCGGCCTGCGACATGGAGTTGTACCAGGGCACCGCGTAAGTGTTGCCGTGGGCGACGGGATCGCTTTGACAGGTCAGGAAGAACGTGGGGTCGGTGACTGAGGAGAAGTTCATGTTCGGGTAGTACGGGGCCGTGGGCACGCCCGCCCGGAAGCGCGGGTCGTCCCGGAGGGCCGCCATGACGCCGCCACCGCCCATCGAGTGACCGACCGCGCCGAGTGTGCCGTTGAGCTTCCCCGACAGCGGGGTGCCGGGAGCATTGCCGAGCGCGAGCAACTGGGTGCCGGCGGCGGTGATCTGACGGCCCCGCGAGGCGGGATCGTCGGTGAGCGTGTTGGTTCCGACGTTGATGACGACGAAGCCCCAGGAAGCGAGGCGCGGCGCGAGCCACCGCAGGTTCTCCTGCGTGCCCTGATAGCCCGGCATCAGGACGACGCCCGGGTACGAACCACCGGTCGTCGGGTACGTGACCGTGCCGGAGCCGTACCCGCTCGGGCCGGAAACGGTGTAGGTCGCCGTGGGCAGCGGCCCGTCCATGGCCTCCAGGGAAGCGGTCGTCGGGTCCGGGATCCCGTTGCCCGGAGGGGTTCCGCCGCCGGAGCCGTACACCTGGAACTCCCACAGCGAGTAGCCATAGGCGGTGCCCCGCTGGGTGCCGTAAACGCGGACGTACCGGCCGTCGCCGTTCACGTCGAGAGTCTGAAGGCCGCCGGTGCTTGTCGTGGTCGAGTAGACGGTGGTCCAGGCGGTGCCGTCGTCGGAGGTCTGGACCTGGAACGCGCGCGCGTACGCGGCCTCCCAGCGCAGCACCACTCGGCTGAGGGTGACGGTGGAGCCCAGATCGACTTGGAGCCACTGCGGATCGCTGAAGGTGCTCGACCAGCGTGTGCCGGTGTTGCCGTCCACCGCCGCCGACGCGGGAGTGGCCGCGTTCTCTGTGGACGAGGAGGTGGCGGGCCTGCCCTGGGACAGCAGGTCGGCGGCGGCCGCCGGCGGGGCGGCGGCGGTCAGCAGAGTCAGCGCCAGGCCGAGGGCGGTGGCCAGCGCGATCAGTGCCGTCATGGCACGCGGTCGGGTCCGTAATGGCACGGTCATGTCGGTCGAGCGACGGGATGAACGCATGATCTACCTCCGGAATGCGGGGAGAGTGCGGTGGCCGGTCAGCGAGGGCCGGCTATCGGGACTGTTCGAAGAGCCAGTCGATGACCACGTCGTTCTCGTAGGTCTGGGCCCATGCGAAATGTGGGTTCGGCGGTGTCGTTCCGGCCGTGTAGCTCGTGAACAGCACGTGGCTGCGGGTGGCCCGGGCCTGCCTCAGTAGCGCCCGGGACCGGGCCTCGAACTGGGCCTTCGGCAGGTCGTTGGCCCACTCCCCCCGGCTGACCCGTGCGCCGGCGGTCTCCAGGGCGTTCATCAGGGTCCAGGTGCCGGGCTTGCCGAACCGGCCCTCCCGGTAGGGGACGACCGGGTCGTCGATGGAATGGTCGGCCCACATCGGGATGTGCGTGATCTTCTCCATGACGGCCGGGTCGCCCCAGCCGGCCGTGGGCAGGGCGGCCGCGAACACGTCGGGGCGCTTCGCCAGCAGGCTGTAGATACCGCGACCGCCTGAGGACAGGCCGACCACGTAGAGCCGGTCCGTGTCCACGGCTCCGGAGTTCTCGCTCACGAAGGTGTCGATGAGTTCGATCAGCGATGCCTGGACCTTGGCATCGGTCCAGTCCGTGCCGTCGGGTCCGTCCATGGGACGCGGCAGGGGGATCTGGGGAGAGAGGACGAACGCGGGGTCGCGGCGCTGTCGTTCGGGTTTGGCGAACGTGACCGCGATCCGGTTGGACGTCAGCTGGGTCATGTTGTTGTCCGCGACCTCGCCACCGCCGTGCAGGGTGATGACGAGCGGGTACCGCGTGCGCGTCCGAGGGTTCCTTACGAAGTCCGCGGGCCGGTACAGCCGGAAGTCCAGTTCGAAACCCGCGGAGTCGGTGAACGAACCGGCGGTGAAGTCGTCGACCACGGGAGTGATGACGTCGTCGTTCCGGTTCGCGAACGGACCGGCCCTGAGCACCGTTTCGCCTCCCGGGGTACGTACGTCCGCCACCTGTCTGACCGAATACGCGCGGTCGAGCGGCAGGGGATCGGTGCCGGCGGCCCGCGCGTTGGAGTCGTTCGGGTCGAGCTCGACGATCAGGTGCTTCCCCGGCCGTCCGGGGTGCGGGCGGTCGTCCACTTCGGCGGCGGTGTTGGAGTAGACCCGGGTCACCGTGCGAGCCGCTGTCTGCCCGCCGACGGTGGCCCGCACCTGGAAGGCGGCGGGCGGGACCGTCCCGTCGCGTAGATCGACGCGCTGCGCGTACTGGATGGCGACCGCTGTCACCAGCCAACCGTTCCTCGGCGTCACCTGCGTGAGGAGGTCCGTCCGCAGGACCGGATCGAGTCCGGAGCCCGCTTGCCGTCCCCCGGCCGGGGCTGTCGAGCGGTCGGCGGCCGCGGCGGCCGCCGTGCTCACGGCCGGCGTTGTGACCGCACCCGCGGTGGCGGCGAGCACCGTGCGTCTGGTGATCCGTCTCATGGGTCCTCGTCTCAGTCGGTGGGAGCACCCGGGGCCGGGTGCCTCTGTGCGTTACTCCGGTCACCCGGCCCCGGGCTCGGGAAGCGGGCGGCAGGTCGCAGAGCTGAGTGGCATGCGCGGCGGCTGCCGGGAACGGGCGGTCGGCGGGACACCGGTCACGGGAGCAGGCAGTCGGCGCAGACCGCGCTCACAGCGGGAATGCGCCGGTCGCCAGGGCGCCCGCGGTCATGACGAGGGTGGTGGCGAAGGCCCAGCGGAAGATGAAGCGCTGGTGTTCGCCGAGCGGCACACCGCTCATGCCGACCAGGATGAACGTGGACGCGGTAAGGGGACTGAGCGGGAATCCCGTGGTCATCTGGCCGAGAATGGCGGCCCGCGCGACCTCGGCCGGGTCCGTGCCGAACCCGTTCGCGGTCTCGGCGAGCACGGGCAGCACCCCGAAGTAGTAGGCGTCCGGCGTGAAGACGAGGCTCAGCGGCATGCCGGTGACGGCCACCGCGACGGGCAGGTGCGACCCGAGCGAGTCGGGGACGACGGAGACGAACGCCTCGGCCATCTCGTCGATCATCTTGGTGCCGCTGAGGATCCCGGTGAGGACGCCGGCCGCGAAGATCATCGTGGTGACCAGGACCACGCTCTTGGCGTGCTTGTCGAGCAGCGCCTGCTGCTGCTCCCAGGTGGGGTGGTTGACCAGTACCGCGATCGCGAACCCGAGGACGAACAGCACCGGCAGCGGCAGCACTTCCTGGATCAGGCAGACCACGAGGGTGACGGTGAGCAGGAGATTGAAGATGTTCAGCCAGGTCCGTGGCAGCGGCGGGACCCGGACGGCGCCCGGCCCGTCCCCGGGGGATCGGGTGGCCTGCGGCTCCCGCCCGTCGACCGTCGTGGCCCGCAGGCTCGGCTCGGCAGTCGCGGGGGGCGCGGCAGCCGTAGAAGCGAGGGGTTCACGGCCGTCCCCCTTGTCCTCGCCCATGCGCACGTCCGTGGCCGGACCCGGCGGTGACAGCGCGCCGAGACGGTTGCGCTCCCGGCGGCCGAGCAGGTACGAGGCCACCAGCACCCAGGCGACGCCGAAGCCCATCGCGGGCAGCACGGGGTTGAAGACCTCGGAACTGTCCAGCTTCAGCGCCGCCATGGCGCGTACGGTCGGACCGCCCCACGGGACCATGTTCATCACGCCCGCGCCCAGGCAGACCACTCCGGACAGCACCAGGGGGTTCATACCGAGCCTCTTGTAGACCGGCAGCAGCGCGGAGACGGTGATGAGGAAGGTGGAGGCGCCGTCTCCGTCGAGGGCCACGCACAGCGTGAGGACCGCCGTGGCGACGGTGATCCGCAACGGGTCGCCCTGCGCCGCGCGCAACAGAGCGCGGATCAGGGGGTCGAAGAGCCCGGCGTCCACCATCAGGCTGAAGTACAGGACCGCGAAGGCGATCATGATGCCGGTGGGGGCCACCTTGGACAGCCCACCGAGAGTCAACTCGCCCAGATCGCTCGCGAAACCGCCGATGAGCGCCGCCAGCACCGGAAGCAGGATCAGAGCGACCAGTACCGAGGCGCGTTTGCTCATGGTGACCAGCAGGAGGACGGCGATCGTGGCGAAGCCCAGGGCTGCCAGCATGGCGGCGCTCGCTTTCTCGGGGACGGCCCTCGGCGGCGGTGGGCGGAGTCGGGCGAGGCCAAGCCGAGGTGTTACGCGAGAGTTTCGGAGCACCACCGGATCGGTGTCCAGCATCAAACGGAGATCTGTCCATGCGATAAGCGCATCAATCCACGCGGTGGCGCCCTATGCTCGTCGGCCATGGAGGCCACCACCTTGCGACAACTGACGGCGTACACGGCCGTCGCCCGGGCCGCGAGCTTCACCGCGGCCGCCGCGGAGATGCACGTGTCCCAGTCCTCGCTCAGCCGCGCCGTCGCGGACCTGGAACGGCAACTCGGCGTCCAACTCCTCGAACGGGACACCCGTAATGTGCAGTTGACCGCGGCGGGCGTGGAGGCCCTGCGGAT
Organism: Streptomyces sp. NPDC050759; assembly: GCF_044456945.1. NCBI lineage: Bacteria > Bacillati > Actinomycetota > Actinomycetes > Kitasatosporales > Streptomycetaceae > Streptomyces > Streptomyces sp. NPDC050759. Next base: position 648,421 of record NZ_JBITGI010000001.1, read on the forward strand.
CGCCGAGCAGATCGTCACCGCTCACCGTGCGGGCATGAAGGAGCTCAGGCGCTTCCTGCTCGGCGAGTCGGGAACGGTCGCCGTGGCCACCCTGCCCTCCGTTGCCGCGGTGCTCCTGCCGCAGGTGATCTCCGACTTCCGTGAGCGGCGGCCGCAGGTCGCGGTACGCCTCCTCGACGGGCTGGAGCGGCTGGTACTGGACCGGGTCCTGTCCGGTGACGCCGATTTCGCGATCACGACCGTCGGGGACCCGCCCGAGCAGTTGGAGCACCGCCCCCTGGTCAGGGACCGCTTCGTCGCGGTGCTGCCGGAAGGCCACCCGCTCGCCGACCGCCAGGAAGTCGCCTGGGACGACCTGGCTCGTGAACCGTTCCTGGCCGTCGGGCGCGACTCGAGCGTGCGCCGGCTCACCGACGCGGCGTTCGCCCAGATCGACGCGCACGCGGCACCGGCGGCCGAGGCGGGCAGTGTCGCGACCGTGGGCGGACTGGTGACCGCCGGCCTCGGGGTGTCGGCGATGCCCGCCCTCGTACTGCCGCTCATGGGCTCCGGACACATCGTCTGCCGCCCTCTGGTGGACCCCGTCGTGGACCGGCGCCTGGACATCGCACTGCGTGCCCGTCGAACGCTCCCGGTCGTGACGCAGCGGTTCCTGGAGACGCTCGAAGAGTTCCGCCTCCAGCGCCGCCCTCTCCCGCCCGGGGTTTCGTGGGCGTGAAGGCCCGATCGTTCGGCGATTCATGCGTTCTTCGCATTGATTGATGGCCTTCTGTTGCTCGACAAGCATTTCTCCGCTCCTGCAGTCTGAAGACCCGAACAGCAGGGCGAGGGAGCACATCGGTGTCGGACGACGAGCGGAACACCAGCGGACTTGGGCAGTTGCGCGGGCTGAAAGTGGTCGAGTTCGCCCATGTGGTGGCCGGGCCACTGGCGGGCTCGATGCTCGCCGACCAAGGAGCCGACGTCGTCCACGTGGAACCGCCCGGCGCCGGTGACGCGGCCCGTGCCATGGGGCCCCAACGAGACGGTGTCCCCTTGTGGTTCAAGGTCGCCGGCCGCAACAAACGCTCGGTCACCCTCGATCTGCACCACGAGGCCGGCCGGGCCGTCGCCCACCGGCTCGTCGCCTGGGCGGACGTCGTCATCGTCACCCTGCGCGCCGGACGCCTGCGCAGCTGGGGACTCGACTGGGACTCCGTGCACCGGATCAACCCCCGGGCCGTACTGCTGCAGATCTCCGGATTCGGCGCCACCTCGTCGCAGGCGGACGCCCCCGGCTTCGGCAAGATGGGTGAGGCCCGCAGCGGAGTCGTCCACCTGACCGGCTTTCCCGACGGCCCGCCCGTCCACACCGGCTTCTCCCACGGCGACGCCGTGACCGGCCTGATGGGCGCCTACGCCGTCCTCGCCGCCCTGCACCGACGTGACCACGACCCCGATTTCGACGGCGAGTGGATCGACCTCGCTCTCTTCGAGTCCCTGTTCCGTCTCGTCGAGTGGCAGGTCATCGTGCACGACCAGTTGGGTCACGTTCCCGAACGCTCCGGCAACCAGCTGGCGGTCGCCCCCGCGGCTGTGATCAACACCTACCGCTCCCGCGACGGCGAGTGGATCACGGTGACCTCCGCGACGTTGCGCTCGGTCCGCAACATCGCCCGCCTGCTGGGACTCCCCGAGGAGGAGTTCGCCACGGCCCGGCAACAGCACGCCCGGCGCGAGGAGTTGGACGAGGGCCTGCGGAACTGGGTGGCGGAGCGCGGCACCGGCCAGTGCCTGGAGGAGTTCGCCCGTGCCGAAGTCGTGGCCTCCCGGGTGTTCGACGCCGCGGACATCGCCACCGACCCCGTGTACGCCGAACGCGAGGACATCGTCACCGTCGACGACCCCGATCTCGGTCCGGTGCGGATGCAGGCGGTGATCCCGCACTTCCGGCAGCGGCCCGGCCGGGTCTGGCGGACCGGGCCCGCCCTCGGGCAGGACAACCACCTCGTCTACGGGCAGTGGCTCGGACTCAGTGCGGACGAACTGGCTCACCTGGAGAAGAGCGATGTCATCTGAGGGGCCGTCGGAGAGGCTCGCCGAGGTGGACGCGGCAGCGGTCGACCGGCCCCCGCTGCGCTCCCTGCTCTTCGTCCCCGGCAACAGAACCGACTGGCTGTCCAAGGCCCGGGCGGCGGGCGCCGACGCGGCGATCCTCGACCTGGAGGACGCGGTGCCCGCCGCCGGCAAGCTCGCCGCCCGCGCACAGGTGGCCGACGCCCTCGCCCAGGCCGCCACCGAGCCGGCCGGTCATGCGGGACGGATGGCGCTGTTCGTCCGGGTCAACCCGCTGGACGGCTGGGCGGGAGCCGAGGAACTGCGGGCGGTCGTACGGCCCGGGCTCGCCGGCGTCGTGCTCCCCAAGGTCGGCTCAGTCCAGGACGTGAGGCTCGCCGACCGGCTGCTGGGCTGGTGCGAACAGGAACAGGGTCTGCCGCCGGGCCAGGTCGCCCTGGTGCCCCTGCTGGAGACGGCCCGTGGCCTGCGCGAGGCCTACGACATCGCCCAAGCCGCCCCGCGCGTCGCCTACTTGGGCGCACTCACCGCCCCCGGCGGCGACGTGGAACGCGCCGTCGGCTACCGCTGGAGCCCAGAGGGAACCGAAACGGTGGCTCTGCGCTCCCGTGTCCTGCTGGACGCCAGGGCGGCCGGAGTGCCGCACCCGGTCAGCGGACTGTGGACGCGCATCACCGACCTGCCGGGGCTGCGCTCGTTCGCCGAACAGAACCGCTCCCTCGGCTACGAAGGGATAATGGCGATCCATCCTTCCCATGTCCCCGTGATCAACGAGGTGTTCTCCCCCGGCCCCGACGAACTCGCCCGCTGCGCAGAGCTGATCGCGGCGGTCGAGGCGGCACAGCGGAAGGGGGCGGGCGCGGTGGCGTTCCGGGGCGAGATGGTCGACGAGGCCATGGCCGCCACGGCACGCCTTGTCCTCGAACGACACCGAAGCGCTGGTTCGCGCGGCTGAGGAACTGCCGCCGTCCGGCCCGTGATGGCCCGTAACCGCTGGAGCTGCAAGGGCCGTTGTCAGTGCCCCCTCATAAAATGAAGACATCATTCGGGGAGCCTCGGAGGGGGAACACAAACGTGTCCGCACACAGGATCCAGCACAAGGTGAATCACGTCGCGCTGGTAGTGGACTGTTCGGGTTCGATGCGTCCGCACCAGAGTCAGCTCATTCAGGTGGTGGACGAGTTCGTGGCGGGGCTGAAGGCGGAGTCGGACAGCCTCGGCCACGAGACACGGATCAGCCTCTATTCCTTCGATCACAGGGTGGAGAACCTGGTCTGGGACATGGACGTGAAGCATCTGCCGTCCATGCGTGGGCTGTATCAGGTCAACAATGGCGCTACGGCCCTCATCGAGGCTTCCCTGAAGTCCCTGGACGATCTGGGCCATATCTGGGAGGAATACGGCGAGCACAGCTTCCTCCAGATCGTCGTCACGGACGGTGAGGAGAACGCCTCCGGCGGCGACCGGCGGCACGACGGGGACATGACCATCCTCGGCCCCTGGCTCGACAGGATCACGGCGAAGATGCGCGGGCTTCCGGGCCACTGGACCTCCGCGATCCTCGTCCCGAACTCCCTGGCCAAGCGCACCGCCCAGAACTACGGCTTCCCGGCCGGCAACATCGCCATCTGGGACGCGGACTCCCAGAAGGGCGTCGAAGAGGCGATCGGCACCGTGCGCGCTGCCGCGACCAGCTTCCTCCGCGGGCGGGAGCAGGGGGTGCGCGGCACGAAGAACCTGTTCGCTGTCGGCCAGGACATATCGGTCGACGACGTGCGGGCGAACCTCGAACCGATTCCGGCCGACAAATACCGGCTCCTGAAAGTCGACAAGGAGGTCGAGATTCGCTCCTTCGTCAACTCGCATCCGGGCGTGACGTACGAACGTGGCTCCTGTTACTACCAGCTGGGCGCCCGGGCTCAGGTTCAGCAGAACAAGGAAGTCATCGTGGTCGAGAAGGACACCGACCGTGCCTATACCGGCGACGCGGCACGCAGCCTTTTGTTCGGTACGGATGTCCAGGGAACCGTCTCCGTGAAAGCAGGGAACAATCCCAAGTTGGAGGTCTACGTACAGAGTCGTTCGGTGAACAGGAAACTCAAGCCGAAGACGCGTCTGCTGATCACGCTCTGAATTCAATGAGCCAAGCGCGGTCCATCCGGTTGCACACCGGATGGACCGCCCACCGAGTTTCCGACGTGCGCCGGGTCGTCAGTCCGTCGAGTCGAAGTCGGCCTTCCGCCAGCGGGCGCGCAGACTGAACGCCGCGCTCTTCGGACGGCGTTCGCGGGTGAACACGCCCTTCTTGTTGCCGTCGACACGGAAGACGCCGGGCGCGGTGGCGAAGTCGGCGAAGTTCCAGACCTGCTCGCCGACGACCGCGTCGACACGGTCGAACACCCGGTGGTACACGTCGAGCAGTTCGGTCTGGTACTCCTCGGTCCACGGGCTGGGTACGACGCCGCGCAGTCCGGGGTAGGCGTCCGATCCGTACTCGGTGATGACGATGGGCTTGTCGTTCGCGGCCCACTGCCGCAGTTCCGCCTCCAGCTCCGTCTCGGCCGCAGCCAGGTCGTCGGGGCCGAAGTACCAGCCGTAGTAACGGTTGAGGAGCACGACGTCGAACAGGTCGGTGACCACGCACTCGTCCGGTTTCCCCATGAGCGCGTTGACGTAGGCGACGGGCCGTGAGGGATCCAGCCGGCGTGCCTCGGCCGCCAGCGGCGCGAAGTAGTCGCGCGCCTCCGGTTGGACGTTGTCCGGCTCGTTGGCGATGGACCACAGGACGACACTCGGATGGTTCTTGTCGCGCTCCACGAGCTCCCGCACCGCCTGCAGGTGTGTGCGCAGCGTGCTCTCGCCCACGGTGTCGGGCGAGAACGTGGACACCTTCCGGCCGGCGCCGAAGACGCCTCCCGCGATGTTCAGGTTCAGTCCGACGGCCGCCGTCTCGTCGATGACCACGACACCCTGTCGGTCCGCGTAGTCCAGCACCTCCTCGGCGTAGGGGTAGTGCGAGGTGCGGAACGAGTTCGCGCCGGTCCAGTCCAGCAGGGCGAAGTCATGCACCATCAGGGTGTCGTCGTGAGCCCTGCCGCGCACGGCGGCGTCCTCGTGTTTGCCGAAGCCCTTGAAGTAGAAGGGGCTTCCGTTGATCAGGAATTCCTTGCCCCGTACCTCCACCGTGCGCACGCCCACGGACTGCCGGTAACTGTCGACGAGGTCGCCGGAGGTCCTCCACACCGTGGCCTCGAGTTCGTACAGGTAGCCGTCTCCGGGCGCCCAGGGATGCACGCCCTCGATCCTGAGGGTCCCCACCGCTCCGGTGGCGGCCTGGACCTCGGCCCCGGAGGCATCGCGCAGCGACACACGCACCACGTGCTCTTCGGCTTGTGCGGTGCTGTCCACGCGGTAGGCGACGAGGCCGGTCGTGTCCTCCAGGTCGGTGGTCACGGTGATGTCGGTGATGTGGACGGGGGGCGTGGTGTACAGCCACACGGGCCGGTGCAGTCCCGCGTAGTTGAAGAAGTCGTGGAAGTAGCGCTGCACCCGGCGGCCGTCCTCGCGTTCCTCCACTCGGCCGGGGGGTATCGACTCCCAGGTCAGCTCGTTGTTGACGACGACGGTGACACGGTTCTCGGCACCCGGCCGCAGGTGCGCCGTGACGTCGGCCTCGAAGGGGGTGTAGCCGCCTTCGTGCCGGACGACCTCGACATCGTTGACCCAGGCCGTGGCGCGATGCGTCGCGGAGTCGAAGCGGAGTACCGTCCGTTGCCCCGCCCACCCGGCGGGAACCCATACCTGCGTCTGGTACCAGACGTCGCCGACATGGTCACGGACGGTCGTGTCCGGGAAGATGTCGTTGTAGCTGGCCGGCACAGGCATGTCCACGGCGCCCGCGAGCTGCGAGCGCCACCATCCCTCGGCACGGCCGGCCCCCTCCGCGTCCAGGCGGAAGCTCCACAGGCCGCCGAGAGAGCGGCGTTCGCGAGTGGGGCCGTCCTGGGGACGAAGCATGGTTGGTTCTCCTGTTCGTTGTGCGCGTGTCGACTCGGTGGTCGGGAAGGCAGGTCCGCGGCGGTCGGAAGAGGGCTATTTGATGCCGGTGTTGGCGATGCCCTGGATGAAGTGCCGTTGCAGGGCGAGGAAGAGCAGGATGATCGGTGTGACGACCGTGACCGCCCCGGCCAGCAGCAGGCCGTAATTGGTGCCGTTGGCTCCAGTGGAGAAGAGGGCGAGGGCGACGGGCAGCGTGTAGTGGTCCTCGGTCTGTGCGATGACGAGCGGCCACAGGAAGTTGTTCCACTGCGCGAGGAAGGTGAGGATCGCCAGGGTCGCCAGCGCCGGCCGCGTCAGCGGAAGGATCACCCTGAGGAAGATCCGGGCTTCGCCCGCACCGTCGAGACGCGCCGCCTCGACGAGGGCGTCCGGGATGTCCCGGATGAACTGCCGCATGATGAACACGCCGAACGGTGTCACCAGGAAGGGCAGGATGAGCCCGAGGTAGGAGTTGCCCAGTCCCATGTTGCTGACGAGCACGAACAGCGGGACGAAGGTGGTGACGCCGGGAATGATCAGCATGGTGAGGACGAGGCCGAACAGCAGACGCTTCCCCGCGAACTCGATCTTCGCGAAGGCGTATCCGGCCATCGAGCAGAACAGCAGGTTTCCCAGCACACAAGCCACCGCCACGAGTGTGCTGTTCAGGAAGTACAGTCCGAAGTTCTGCTTGGACAGCAGTTGTTCGAAGTTGGCGAGGGTCGGGGACCGGGGAAGCCAGGAACTCGGATGGGCGACGATCTCGCCCGTCGGTTTCACCGAGCCGAGGAACATCCAGGCGAACGGCGCCAGCGTCGCGAGCAGTCCGAGCACGAGGGCGCCGTAGAGGACGAGACGAGCGGTGGGGACTCGCCGGGACGGGTGCCGGTCCCGGAAGGCCGGCCCCGTCGTTGTCGTGGTGGCGGTCATGTCAGGCCCTCGCTCGGAAGATGCGGAACTGAAGAAGGCTCAGCAGGGCGATCGCGGTGACCAGCACATAGGACGCGGCCGATGCCACTCCGTAGTTGCCGAAGCCGAATTGCTGGTAGGCGTAGTAGCTGATCGACGTCGTGCTGTCCAAGGGGCCGCCGCTCGTCATCACGAACGGCTCCTCGAAGAACTGGAGGTAGCTGATGCTGAGCAGGACGGCGACCACCAGCGTGGTCGGCCGCAGCAGCGGCAGGGTCACGCTGCGGAAGGCCCGCCAGCGGGACGCGCCGTCCACGACGGCCGCCTCGTGCAGTTCGGGCGGTATCGACTGCAGTCCCGCCAGGAAGATCACCATGGGGATGCCGAAGTGCCGCCAGACGGCCATCAGTATCAGGGCGGGCATGGACCAGTGGGGATCGTTCAGCCAGTCCGGCCCGGAGATTCCCACCACGGACAGGAGCGAGTTGATCATTCCGTCCGGCTTGTAGAGGTACCTCCACACGACCGCCACCGCCACGATGCTCGTCACGACCGGGGCGAAGTAGGCGACCCGGAAGAAGCCCTTCGCACGCTGGATCCCGGAGTTGAGGGCGACGGCGACGGCGAGGGAGAGCACCATCGTCAGTGGTATGCCCACCGCGACGAAGTAGAGCGTGTTCAAAGCGGCGCGGACGAAGGTGGGATCGTCGAAGAGCGCGGTGTAGTTCTCCAGACCGACGAAGTTGACGCTGAAGGGTGTCCGCACGTCCCTGCTGGTGATGTCGGTGACGCTCATCGACAGGGACGAGAAGACCGGCCAGATGCCGAACGTGCCGAACAGCAGGACGAAGGGCGAGCAGAAGGCCCACGCGACCACTGTGCGCCGCAGGTGTCCGGAACCGCGCCTCGACCGCTGAGTCGGCTGCCTGGTGGAAGACACCTCGCGTGCGGGTTTCAGGGAGGTGGCCGTGGTCATCGGGGCTGCCCCGTTCCGATCGCGGACGCTTTCGCCTGGATCCGTTCCAGGGCCGCCTTCGGTGACGAGACCCCCTTGGCCACCTTCTCGATCTCGGCATCGATGACCGCTGCGATCTGCTTCCAGGTGGTGACGGTCGGGCCGGGCAGCGCGGTCCGGAGCTGGGACCGGAAGACGGCCAGCGTCGGGTCCGACTTGAGCTTCCCCTCATCCCAGGCCGCCTGCACGGCGGGGAGGTCTCCGGACTGCTCGTACCAGTCCTGCTGGATGTCCGGCCGGGAGAGCCAGCGGATGAACTTCCAGGCACCGTCGCGGTTCTTCGCGTTCTTGAACACCGCCCAGTGCCCTCCGCCGATGAAGCTGGCGTTGGACGCGGACCCCTTCGGGAGCGTGGCGGCCCCCACCTTGTCCTTGACGAAGTCCGCTCCGCCCGCCCCCGTCAGCAGTGCCGTTTCCCAGGGGCCCGAGACGAGTGCGGCGGTGGAACCGGCGACGAATTGCGGCTCGATCTCTCCGAGACTCACCGCCCCGTTGCGGGTCGAGGTCTTCGACGTGAAGAACGACTGGTAGTACTCCAGCCCCTTGAGCGCCTCAGGTGTGTCGAAGGTGAACTCGGTGCTGTTCTCGTTCATGAGACGCGCGCCGGCCTGCCACATGAAGGGCAGGACGCCCTGCCAGCTCGCCGCCACGCCGGTGGGCAGCGCCAGGCCCCACTTCGCTCCCTGCTTCTGGAGGGCCTTGAGGAACGGGCCGTACTCCTTCCAGGTCCTCGGCGCGGAGACTCCGGCGGCCTGTGCCAGGTCCTTGCGGTAGAAGAGGACGCGGGTGTCCACATACCAGGGGACGCCGTACGGGCCCCCGTCGTAGGTGGTGCTCTGAGCGGCGCCTCGGTAGAAGGACGAGGTGTCGACGAGACCGGCCGGCACCTGCTCGAGTCCGCCGGTCGAGGCGAAGTTCGTCAGGTCGGCGGATCCGACGAGCGTGGCGTCCGGCGTGTCCTGGGAGGCGATCGCCGTTTCGACCTTCTTGGCGTAGTCCTGCCACGGGATGGCCGTGACCTTCACCTTCGCGTCCGGGTTGGCCTTCCGGAAGCGCGCTGCCAGCTGGGGCAGGCGCTCGCCCTCGGTGCCCATGGCCCAGACGTTGATCTCGCCCTTGGCAGGCGAGTCGCTGATGGGAGCGCCCATCGCGCCCCCACCGCCTTGTGTGTCGGACCGGCCGCAACCGGCCAGAACCAGTGTGGCGGCCAGACCGCCGATGAGCGCTTTCGACAAATGCGAGGTGGACATCCTTGTCCGTCTCCTCTCCACCCGGTGGATGCGTGAGCGGCTCTACCGCACGTCGTGGTGTGGGTCAGCGAGACCGTACAGCGAAAACCGAACAGGTGCCACACTTTCGGCGAGGGTGATGTTGGCGGATTATCGGCCGGACAGTCCCCCGCACCGCCCGCTTAGGGTTGGGGGTATGACCGAGAAGACGGCGGCCCGTCCGGCCACTCGCCGAGGCCCGTATGCCAAAAGCGCACAGCGCAGGGCCGAGATCGTCGCCTCGGCGACCGCCGTGTTCGCGGCTCGCGGTTACCGTGGAGGGTCCCTGAGGGAGATCGCCAAGCAACTCGACCTCAGCCTGACCAGCGTCGTGCACCACTTCCCTAGCAAGAGCGCGCTCCTCGTGGCCGTCCTCGAGAACGCGGACTCCGCGAGCATCGACTCCTTCGAGGCGGACAGCCGGGGAAAGGGTGTGGCCTACGCGGTCCTGCGGTACGTCCGCCGCAACCTGGAAAGGCAGGAGATGCTACGGCTCCTCGCCTTGATGGCCGCGGAGGCCTCGGCTCCCGACCATCCGGCGCACGAGTGGTTCCGCGACCGGTACGAGCGGGTCGTGACCGCTTTCGCGACCGCGGTACGAAGGGACCAGGACCTCGGCCGTATCGCGAACCGGAGGCATCCCGAGCTGATCGCGGCAGCCCTTGTCGCGATGTGGGACGGCCTCCAGCTCCAGTGGCTCATCGACCCGCGGCGTGATCTCCTGGCCGGGATGTCGGCCGGCCTGGAGGATCTGCTGGGCGATCCCGCCGTCGGTGACCGGCGCCCGTAGCAACACCTCGCGCTCATCACGAACAGATCGCCCCGCCCGCCCGTCGGTGCGTTGCCGGGGTCCGGTTCGGCGTCAGGAGCCTCCGGCGAGACTGTGGCGCCGCAGTTCTGGTCCCCCCTCACGCCGGACTTCCCGGTCGTGGTCCTCGCTCTCCCCGGTCCGCTCGCGGTCATGGCCTCCGGGGTGGCCCGATGCACCAAGACGGGCGGGAGGTTCGCCCGCACTCCCCCTCATGCCGGTCATCCCGGTGGTGGTCCTCGCTCTCGCCGGTCCGCTCACCGTCATGACCTCCGGGTGCCCGATGCGCCAAGGCGGGCAGGAGGTTCGCCCGCACTCCCCCTCATGCCGGTCATCCCGGTGGTGGTCCTCGCTCTCGCCGGTCCGCTCACCGTCATGACCTCCGGGTGCCCGATGCGCCAAGGCGGGCAGGAGGTTCGCCCGCACCAC